>CALXDH010000013.1 GCA_944387015.1 uncultured Oscillospiraceae bacterium | reverse complement strand
ACCTGGGGCAGGTGCAGCTTCTCAGCGATCTGGGGACCGACCTGGGCGGTATCGCCGTCGATGGCCTGACGGCCGCACATGACGATGTCGTCGCTCTCCACACCGATGGTGGAAATGGCGGCAGCCAGGATCTGAGAGGTGGCGTAGGTATCGGAGCCGCCGAACTCACGGGCGGAAACCAGAACGCCCTCGTCGGCGCCCATGGCCATCAGCTCACGCAGCATGCCGGCAGCGGGAGCGGGGCCCATGGTGACCACGATGACCTTGCAGCCGGTGGCGTCCTTGAGCTTCAGGGCGGCCTCCACGGCGTTCATGTCGTCGGGGTTGGTGATGGTCTGCATGGATGCACGGTTCAGGGTGCCGTCGGGATTGACAGCCACCTTACCGGAGGTATCGGGGACCTGCTTGACGCAAACAATGATCTTCATGTTCGTTTCTTCCTCCTCTTACAGACCCATGTTGGCGGAGATGACGATGCGCTGGACCTCGGAAGTGCCCTCGTAGATCTCGGTGATCTTGGCGTCGCGCATCATGCGCTCCATGGGATAGTCCTTGGTGTAGCCGTAGCCGCCGAACATCTGCAGCGCCTTGGTGGTGGTCTTCATCGCATGCTCGGAGGTGAAGAGCTTGGCCATGGCGGCCTGCTTGGTGTAGCGCTTGCCCTCGCCCTTCATGATAGCGGCCTGATAGGTCAGCAGACGGCCGGCCTCGCAGCCCAGCTCCATGTCGGCCAGGGTGAACTGGGTGTTCTGGAACTTGGAAATGGGCTTGCCGAACTGGACGCGGCCCTTGGTGTAGTTCTTGGCCTCTTCCAGGGCGCCCTCGGCGATGCCCAGGCCCTGCGCAGCAATGCCGATACGGCCGCCGTCCAGGGTCTGCATGGCGATGTTGAAGCCCTTGCCTTCCTTGCCCAGCAGGTTCTCCTTGGGAACGATGCAGTCGGTGAAGACGATCTCAGCGGTGGGAGAACCGTGCAGGCCCATCTTCTCCTCGTGCTTGCCCACGGAGAAGCCGGGGAAGCTGCTCTCCACGATGAAGGCGGAGATGCCCTTGGTGCCCTTGGAGGGATCGGTCATGGCGAACACCACGAACACGTCGGCAACATAGCCGTTGGTGATGAAGATCTTGGAGCCGTTCATCACATAGTGGTCGCCCTCCAGGACCGCGGTGGTCTGGGTCTTGGAAGCGTCGGAACCGGCGTTGGGCTCGGTCAGAGCGAAAGCGCCAACCTTGTGGCCGGTGGTCAGCATGGGCAGGTACTTGGCCTTCTGCTCATCGGTGCCGTGGGTCAGGATGGGATCGCAGCACAGGCCGTTGTGGGTGGCCACGATGTCGCCGGTGGAGGCGCACTGCTTGGACAGCTCCTCGATGCAGATGGCGCTGGCCAGAGGATCGGCGCCTGCACCGCCGTACTCCTTGGGCACGCACATGCCCATGACACCCAGGTTGAACAGCTTCTCGATGTTCTCCCGGGGATACTGGCTGGTCTTGTCGGTCTCGGCGGCGATGGGCTTGACTTCGTTCTCGGTGAATTCAGCCATCATCTTCCGGATCAGCTGGTGCTCACGGCTCAGATTGAAATCCATGATCTATACTCCTTTATGTCAAATTTTGAAACGCCAATTTGGCAGGATCACAAGTTTTCTAAGATTCCGCATAGTGGAATCTTTTTTCAAATCTGTTCCAGGGGAAAGGGGGCCGGGACGCGGCCCCCGAACAGAAAGGAACAGAGGACCTGGATGCGGGGAGGGATCCTCCCCGCAGGCAGGAATGGGAAATCAGTCGGTGATGCCGGCGATGTCCTTGGCAAGCTGCTTCTTGCCCTGGATGTTGCCCTGACGGGCGATCATGATGCGCTGGGCCTGGGGAGAACCGGCGCCGTGCATGGACTCGGTGCGGTAGCCGACAGCGGCGGCACCCAGGCACAGGTTCTCGATGAAGCGCAGGATGCGCTGACGGTTCTCGGTGCTGACGCCCTCGCGGGTGGCGAAGAACTTGTTGCAGATCTCGCCGATGGTCTCACCGTTGCGGCCCACCACCGTGTCGGAGTGGAAGTCCTTCTGAGAGGGCATGGTGACCACCAGGCCGCCGGCGATGTCCTCAGCCAGGCGGACGATCTCATAGGGGAAGCGGGTGACGTTCTGCTTGCAGACGTTGGCCAGCAGCAGATCGATCTGATAGTTGCCCGCCTTGGTCTTGAAGCCCTGAGAAGAGCAGGCGATGCCGCAGCAATACAGGGTCTCGTTCAGGTGGGTCATCTCGATCAGCTTGTCCTTGACAGCGCTGGCCTTCTCCACACCGTTGTACTCAGCGGCCAGAGCGGTGGCGCCGATCAGGGTGTCGCCCACGCCGACCTTGCAGCCGCCGTAGCTCTGACGGTGATAGCCGGCGAAACGCTCCACCATCATGCCGGCGAACTCATACTCGCCGTTGAGGAAGATGTACTCGTTGGGGATGAACACGTGGTCCAGCACCACCAGGGCCTCCTGGCCGCCGAACTTGGCGTTGCCCACATCGATGGAGGCGTCCTCCTCCAGCTTACGGGTGTCGCAGGACTGACGGCCGTAGATCATATACATGCCCTCGGCGTCAGTGGGGCAGGCGAAGGAAACCGCCCAGTCCTTGTCGGCCTCGCTCATGGAGATGGTGGGCATGAAGATGTGCCAGTGGGAGTTGATGGAGCCAGTCTGGTGGCACTTGGCGCCGCAGACCACGATGCCGTCAGCGCGGCGCTCCACAACGTGGACGAACATATCGGGATCGGCCTGGTCATGGGGAGCCTTGGAGCGGTCGCCCTTGGGGTCGGTCATGGCGCCGTCCACGGTCAGGTCGTTGTCCTGGACCATGGTCAGGAACTTCTTGAAGTTCTCATGATAGTGGGTGCCGTACTTCTCGTCCACTTCGAAGGTGGTGGAAAACACAGCGTTGAAGGAGTCCATGCCCACGCAGCGCTGGAAGCAGGAAGCGGTCTTCTGACCCAGCAGACGCTGCATCTTCACCTTGTTGATCAGGTCCTCGGTGGACTGATGCAGGTGGGTGAAGCGGTTGATGGTGTGGCCGGTCAGGCTGGACTTGACGGTCATCAGATCCGCGTACTGGGGATCCTGGGCCAGGGCGTAGGTCATGGCGACGCAGTTGATGCTGGGACGGATCATGGGGTGATCCACCCAGTTGTCGATCTTCTCGCCGAACATGTACACCCGCGTTTTCAGCTGACGCAGGCTCTCGATGTACTCCTGGGGTGTCTTCAGTGCCATTTTGTCTGTTCCTCCTGTTTTTCCCTTTTGTTTTTATGCAAACATTTACACAATGGGGGTTCGTAATTTCAAAAATCTCCCCGGCCAAGCCCCATGAGGCCCGGCTGGAAAATCCGTTCGTCCATCAGCTTGAGATCCTCGGAGATCCGGGGCATGAATGCCATCTGATCCAGGATCTGGGTCTGCAGGTCGATGCCCGGTGCGATCTCGGTCAGCGTCACGCCGCCGCTTTGCAGGGCAAACACTGCCCGCTCCGTAACATACAGCACCCGCTGGCCCCGCCGGACGGCGTAATCCCCGGAAAACGTGACCTGTTCCACGGCGGAGACGAATTTGCCCACGTCTCCCTCCCGCCGCACCACCAGCTTGCCGTCCTCGCAGACGGCGTCCAGCCCGTGGGCGGTAAAGGTCCCGCAGAACACCACTTCGCCGGCGTTCTGACTGATGTCGATAAAGCCGCCGGAGCCGGCCAGCCGCCCATGGAACCGGGAGACGTTCACGTCTCCCCCCGGCGCGATCTCGGCCATGCCAAGGCAGGCGATGTCCAGCCCGCCGCCGTGATAAAAGTCAAACTGCACATTCTGCGGCAGGATGGCCGCGGGATTGGCCGCGCCGCCGAACTGGGTGCCCCCTCTGGGTACCCCGCCGACACTGCCGGCCTCCACCGTCAGCGTCATCTCCTGGGAGATGCCTTCCTCCGCCGCCACGCGGGCCACCCGCTCCGGGATCCCCACGCCCAGGTTCACCACCGCTCCCGGCCGCAGCTCCATGGCTGCCCGGCGGGCAATGACCTTCCGTGCGTCCAGCGGCAGCGGCGCCAGCGCATCTGCAGGCGCCCGGAACTCCCCGGTGAGGCTGCCGTCATAGGCGGCGTCCATGCACTGCTGGTGCTCTGCTTCTGATCCTACCACGATGGCATCCACATAGATACCGGGAATGACCACCAGTTTTGGGTCCAGCGTGCCGCCGGCGACGATTTTTTCCACCTGCACGATGACCTTGCCGCCGGAATTCCGGCAAGCCTGGGCCATGGCAGTGAGGTCCGTGGGCCCGATTTCCCGGTGGGCGGTGCAGTTGCCGTATTCATCGGCCCAGCTGGCCCGGAGAAAGACGGCGTTCACCGGAAAACAGCGGTAGAGCAGACATTCCTGCCCTTCCACCTCCACCAGCTTCACCAGGTCTTCCTTCGTCCGCCCGTTGAGCTTTCCGCCCTCCAGCCGGGGGTCCACAAAGGTATGTAATCCCACCTTGGACAGCGTCGCCGGATTATGGGCGGCGATGTCCCGGTACATGTGGGTGATGACGCCCTGAGGCAGGTTATAGGCCTCGATTTTTCCCTCCAGCGCCAGCGCCCCCAGACGCGGGGTGCGGTCCCAATGGCCGCAGACCACCCGCCGGACCATGCCCGCATGGCCGTAATGGTCGCCGCCGGTGCCGTTGCGGTTTCCGTGCCCGGCGCCGAAAAACAGCGTCAGGTCCCGGGGGTGCCCCGTCTCCAGAAACCGCCGCTCCAGCGCGGAGGACAATGCTTCCGGGCAGGCACTGCTCACAAACCCTCCCGAGGCCAGGGTATCGCCGTCCCGCACCAGCAGGGCGGCCTCCTGAGGGGTGAGAACCGGTGTTTTTCTCATGTCTGCCCGGCGGTGCTCACTTGTTCTGGAAAACGGCAGGACGCTTCTCCAGGAACGCGGTCATGCCTTCCTTCTGGTCGGCGGTGGCGTAGCACATGGCGAACATCTCGTTCTCCAGGGCGATGCCGTCGTCCAGATCCATCTGCATGCCCCGGTCGATGCAAGCCTTGGCATACTTCACGGCGATGGGAGCGTTCTTGGTGAAGGAACGGGCCATCTCCAGAGCGGCGTCCATCAGCGCCTCAGGAGCATAGACCTCGTTGACAAGACCGATGGCCTTGGCCTCGTCGGCCTTGATCATCTTGCCGGAGAAAATCAGCTCCTTGGCCTTGCCGATGCCCACCCGACGGGGCAGCCGCTGGGTGCCGGAGAAGCCGGGGGTGATGCCCAGGCCCACCTCGGGCTGACCGAACTTGGCCTTCTCGGAAGCCAGGATGATGTCGCAGGCCAGGGCCAGCTCACAGCCGCCGCCCAGGGCGAAACCGTTCACCGCGGCGATGGTGGGGATCTCCAGCTTCTCGATGCGGCGGAACACGGAGGAACCTCTCCGGGCCCACTTCCGGCCGGCTTCCAGATCCATGGGGCACTGCTCGCCGATGTCGGCGCCGGCCACAAAGGAACGGCCCTCACCAGTGATGATCAGCGCGGCCAGCGTGGCGTCCCGCTCGATCTCGCCCACCAGAGGCTCCAGCTCGTTGAACACGGCGGTGTTCAGCGCGTTGAGCGCCTCGGGGCGGTTGATGGTAATAATTCCAATGTTGTCCTGCTTCTCATAACGAATGGTCGGCATGGAAGTATTCCTCCTTTTATTTTGAGTGCGGCTTTTGCTGCCGCTGCATACTTGCTCGTTTAAAAATATAAGCAATTATCGTGCCAAGTTTTCTCCCGCTTTTTTAGGAATTCGCCGCCGGTTTCTGTATGTTTTGTCCAAAACAATTCAGTTGTTTTTGTTTACTTTACCAGCGGCGCTGGAACTCGCTCGCATCCGTTATTCAAAAATGAATAGCTTCCCCAGGGAGCTGTCCGGCAGGTCCCTGATGCTTTTTTGTGGGAGCTTCCAAATTCCATTCCATTTTTTGCCAGTTCCGGCGCATTGCGGCGAACTTTTTTGAAAATTGCCTCTTTTTATTCATTCTTGAATATGGTATACTCATTTTTGAATAGACACCATCCGTCTCTGGCGGAGAAAGGCAGGCAACACATGTCACAGGAAACCCATCTGAGCCACCTCCTGGACGAGGACATCAATCTGAAGGGGCTTTTCGAGATCCTCAGCCCCGAAAACAACCTGGTCCTGGCAGATGACATGATGCTCTCCGACGCCAAGGGCACCATTTTGCGGGTCAGTGAGACCTATGAGCACAACTTTGGCTTTGCCCACGGCTCCATCGTAGGCAAATCCGCCTTCGATCTGGAGACAGACGGCACCTTCCAGCCCTGCATTACGGCGGAGGTCATCCGCCAGCGGAAGAAGATCGTCACCACCCAGACCATCAACCACACCCATAAAAATGTCATGACCGTAGGCATCCCCCTCTGCGACGGCAGCGGGGAGCTGAAATATGTGGTGTGCTTCAACACCGTCTCTCTGGAGCAGATCAACACCATCCAGCGCAACTACCAGCATCTCCAGGACTCCCTGCAGCAGTACTCCCAGGAGATCGCGGAGCTGCGCACCCGGGCCACCTCCACCTCTCTGGTCTTCAAGAGCAATTCCATGCAGCGGCTGTGGACGCTGATGCAGAATACCGCCAACACCAAGGCCAACATCCTCATCACCGGCGAGACCGGCGTGGGCAAAAGCGCCATTGCCAAGGCCATCCACAAGATGAGCAACCGGGCCGACGGCCCCTTCATCGAGGTCAACTGCGCCGTGCTCCATGAAAACCTCATCGAGTCGGAGCTCTTCGGCTACGAGAAGGGCGCTTTCACTGGCGCCTCCTCCACCGGCAAGATCGGCAAGATCGAGCTTGCAAACCACGGCACGCTGTTTCTCGATGAGATCGGCGAGCTCCCCCTCCACATCCAGTCCAAGCTCCTCCAGCTCATTCAGGAAAAGACCATCGAGCGCCTCTCCGGCAACCGGCGGATCTCCCTGGACTTCCGGCTGATCGTAGCCACCAACCGGAATCTGGAGGAGGAAGTGCAGCGGGGGCTGTTCCGCTCCGATCTTTTTTATCGGCTCAACGTCATCCGCATCCACATCCCGCCCCTGCGGTCCCGGAAGGAAGACATCTTCCCCCTGGCCCACCAGTTCCTGGCCCGCTTCAGCGGCGAGTATGGAAAGAATCTCACCTTCAGCCCCCGCTTTCTGGCCTTTTTGGAGCAATATGACTGGCCCGGCAACGTCCGGCAGCTGGAAAACCTGATCGAGCGGCTGGTCATCACTGTCCAGGACCCCATCATCGACACCACGGCCCTGCCGGTGGAATACACCGGCGACGCGGTCCCCCCGGCGGAGCTGCTGGCCCAGCGGGGGTCCCTTGCGGAGCGAATGGACGCCTATGAAGGCGAGATCATCCGGGATACCTACCGCCGCTGCGGCACCACCGTGGCGGTCGCCAAGGAGCTGGGAATCTCCCAGGCCACCGCGGCCCGAAAAGTGGCCAAGTACGTCAGCGGCAAAGGCGGAGAGAGGAGCGCCACATGAGCCTGGTCTCATTAAAAACCGAACTGCGGCAGGAGCTCAAGCTCACGCCCCAGCTGCTCCAGTCCATGGAAGTTCTGCAGATGAACGTACAGGACCTGGCGGAATATCTCAGCCGGGCCAGCGAGGAAAACCCCCTGCTGGAGGCAGAGAGCCCCGCCAGTCTGCAAAACGCCTACGCCCAGCTGCGCCGGGCCGCCAGCTGGCTGGACGCCGGTCCCCAGGGCGGCACCTTTCTCCATGAGGACGGGACCGTACCGGAGCGGGGCGCCGCGGACCGGGAGACGGAGAGTCTCGCCGCCTTTCTCCGGGACCAACTGGAACGGCTGCATTTGGACAAGCCCCTGCTGGCGCTGTGTACCTATCTGGCAGAGCTGGTGGACGAGGACGGCTATCTGACACCGGAGGATCTGGAGGGGCTGGAGGAGCTGAAGCTGCCCCGGGACCTGACGGACCGGGCCCTGACAGAGCTCCAGTCCCTGGACCCGCCGGGGGTGGGCGCCCGGGATCTCTCGGAGTGTCTGGTGCTGCAGCTGCGGCGCCAGGGTGCCTGCCAGGTGTCCATCGACATCGCCTCCCGGTTCCTGCCGGAGCTGGGCCGCAAGCACTACGGCCCCATCGCCCGGGCGCTGGGCATCACCGTCGAGGAGGTCCAGGCAGCGGAGAAGATCATCGCCGGACTGGACCCCCACCCGGGGCGCGCCTTTGAGCCGGCGGAGCCTACGGTCTACGTCCAGCCGGATGTGTTCATCGTGGAGCTGGATGGACAGCTCAAGGTGGTGCTCAACGACTACTACCTGCCCCGCATGTCCATCAGCACCTACTACGCCCGGCTCCTCAAGGAGTCGGATGACGCCAAGACCCGGACCTATCTCCGGGAGAAGATGCAGCAGGCCAAATGGCTGCTGAGCAGTCTGGAGCGCCGCGGCAATACGCTGCGCCAGTGCGCCGAGGCCATTCTGGAGGCTCAGCGCCCCTTCTTCACCGGGGAGTCCACAGAGCTTTCCCCCATGCGCCTCTCCGCCCTGGCAAACCAGCTGGGCGTCCACCCCTCCACCGTGTCCCGTACCGCCCGGGGCAAATACCTCCAGTGCCGGCAGGGCACCTACCCCCTTCGATACTTTTTCAGTCTGGCTGTGGGGGCATCCGGCCCCTCCCGCCAGGCCGTCAAGCACAGGCTGCTGGAGCTGATCCAGAAAGAGGATCCCCGCCACCCCCTCAGTGACCAGAAGCTCTCCCAGCTTTTGAGCACCCAGGGCGTCCAGGTGGCCCGACGGACAGTGGCCAAGTACCGCTTGGAACTGGGGATCGGCAGTTCCACCGCCCGGAAGCGGGCCTGACGTCCTCCATCGAAAACAGCGCCTCCGTCCCAAGGGACAGAGGCGCTTTCTCATTTTGGACCCTTCCCGGCACTTACACGCCGGCGGGCAGTTCCCTTGCCCCCGTCTCCGCAGCGGTGCCCTCCGCAGGGGGCTGCTTGCGGCGGGGACGGCGGTGGGCCAGATTGTCGATGACAGAGTAGTACACCGGCGTAAAGAGCAACGTCACCACGGTGGAGATCACCATGCCGCTGATCATGGTAATGCCCATGTCGCTCATCATCTCATTGGTGTCGCCCCAGCCCATGGCCATGGGGACCATGGCGAGGACGGTGGTGAGCGTGGTCATCATCACCGGCCGCACCCGGAGCGGGCAGGCCTTCAAAATGGCCTCTTCCCGGCTCTCGCCCATATTCCGGCGGATCTTGATATACTCCACCAGGATAATGGAGGAGTTGACCACCGTACCGGCCAGCATGATGAGGGCCACCATGGAGATCATGGACAGGTCCCGGCCCGTCACCGGCAGGGCAAACAGCGCCCCGGTAAAGGCCACCGGCAAGATCATCATCACGATCACCGGCATGGCAAAGGACTCAAACTGGGCCGCCAGGATGAAGTACACCAATCCCAGCGCCACCAGCAGCGCCAGCAGCAGATCCCCAAAGCTCTCCATCATATCGGAGTAGCTGCCGGTGATCTGGGCGGTATAGCCCTCGGGCATGGTGTAGCCATCCAGGATGGCAGTGATCTGCTTGGTGATCTCGGTGGTGTTGCCGCTGATGGTATCACCGGTAATGGTCACCACCCGGGACTGATTGGAGCGGTTGATGCTCTGGGGGGCCTGCTCCACGGAAACCTCCGCCACCGCGGAAAGGGGCACATAGCCGCCGCGGCTGGAGGCAATGGCCATGGAGCGCAGGGCATCCAGGCTCTCGGAGGCCGCTCCGTCGCCCCGGACGATCACGTCCAGCTCCTGGTTATCGATGGTAACGGTGGTGGCAGTAGCGCCGGTGAGCTCCGCCCGGACGGCAGCGCCCACCGCAGCGGCAGTCAGCCCGTACTGGGCAGCCGCCTCCCGCCGCATGGTCACCTTCACCTGCGGCACCTGCTCGCTGAGGGAGTTGGTAACGTCCACGGCGTCAGGAAGCGCGGAGATCTGGTTCGTCAGGTCCCCGGCGACCATGGCCAGGGTGTCGTAGTCGTCGCCGGTGATCTCCACACTGATGTCGTCGCCGCTGGTCATGCCGGTCATCTGGGAAGCACTGGCAGTGATCTCACAGCCGGCGATGTCCTGCATCGCCACCCGCAGATCGTTTGCAATATCCGAACTGCTGCGGCTCCGCTCGCTCTTGCCCACCAGGTTCAGCCCGATGGTGGCGGATTCCGCCTGAGACATGGCGTACATGCTCTCCAGCTCCGGCACGTCCCGCTCCACGATGCCGGTGATCCGGTCGGTGATGGCGCTGGTCTCCTCCACTTCGGAGCCGATGGGCATGGACACGCTGATGGAAACGGTGCCCTGGTCCATCTCCGGGATCAGGACCATATTGGTGGACAAACAGCACACCGCAAAAATCGCCACCATGCCAACAGACACCAGCATTCCGGTTTTCAGGTGGTAGACGAAGTACCGCAGCAGCCGCTGGTAGAGGCTGCTGAGCCGGGCGATCCATCCGCCGACCCGGGCCACCAGACGGTTGGCGGGCCGCTGGCCCTTCTTCATCGCCTGCTGGCGGACCTTGTTCTCGTCCAGCAGCATGTAGCACAAAAGGGGTACCAGCGTCAGGGCGATCACCAGGGACGACAGGATCAAAAAGGCGATGGTCAGGGAGAAGTCCTTGAACATCATCCCGGCGATGCCGCCGGAGAGGCCCAGGGGCAAAAACACCGCCACAGTGGTCAGCGTGGACGCCACCACGGAAGTGGTGACCTCCTTGGTTCCCTCCACACAGGCGCTGAGCCGGTCATGGCCCTCCGCGGCAAAGCGGTAGATGTTTTCCAGCACCACGATGGAGTTATCCACGATCATGCCCACGCCCATGGCAATGCCGCCCAGACTCATCATGTTCAGCGTCAGGTCGAACACGTTCATCAAAATGAACACCGTCAGGATGCACACCGGCATGGAGATGGCGATGGTCATGGTAGCACCCCAGCGGCGCAGGAACAAGAACACCACGATGGCCGCCAGCACCACGCCCAGCACGATGTTCTGCAGTGCGGACTCCACGGAGAGATTGATGTAATCCGAAGCAAGGTAGGGCGCCGCATAGTGGACGGAGGGATTTTCCGCCGCCAGTTCGTCCAGCCGCTCCACCACCGCCTCGGAAGTGGCCACCTCATTGGCGCCGGACTGCTTGGAGATCTGCAGCAGCACACAGCTGGTGGCGTTCATGTCGGCAATGGTGTCGGGGTCCGTGGTCTCCAATGCCACGTTCGCCACCTCGCCCAGGCGGACCGTGCCGCCGGTGGGCAGGGGAACGAGCATATTGGCCACGTCCTCCACCGACTGGAACTTGGCGTCGGTACTGACGGTCAGCTTCTTGGAGCCGCTCTGCAGGTCGCCGCCGGGATAGAGCAGGTTCTCCGCCGTCAGGATCTGGGAGACATAGCTGTTGGAAAGGCCCAGTTCCGCGGTCCGGGCGGCATCCAGCTCCACGGCGATCTGCTGGTCTACACCACCGTAAACATCCACGGAGGCCACGCCGTTGATCCGCTCCAGCGCCGGCACCACCACGTCGTCCGCCAGGGACTGCAGGTCCGCCAGGTCCTCGCCCATCAGGGCGATCATGGCGGTGGGCATCAGGTCACTGACATTGATATTGACAATAACGGGGTCCATGGCGCCGTCCGGCAGGGAGAGCATGTCGAACTGCTCCCGCAGCTTGGTGGCAGCGATGTCCACGTCCGTACCGTCCACGTAGGTGATCTGCACCTGGCTGACGCCGTCGGAAGAGGTGGACTGCACCTCATCCACGCCGGGGACCGACATGACGGCCGCCTCCAGGGGACGGGTCACCAGCTCCTCCATATCGCTGGGGCTGGCGCCGCTGTAATAGCACATGACCACCGCCGCCGGAAATTCCATGTCCGGCAGCAGCGCCATCTGCAGCTGGGTGGTGAACATCACGCCGAACACGCTGATCATGATGACCGCCAGCAGCGTGGTCACCTTGTGCTGGATGCTAAACTTTGCCGCACTCATCCGCTGTCAGTCCTCCCCGTCCACGATCCGGACCAGGGCGCCGTCCTCCAGATAAGCCTGGCCCACCACGACCAGCTGGTCCCCCTCCTGCAATCCGGAGGTGACCTCCGTCACGCCGCTGCTGGTAAGTCCCGTGGTCACTTCCACCTTCTTGGCGGCGTCGTCCGCCACGATGTAAACATACTGGCTCTCGCCGCTGCTGAGGATGCACTCCGAGGGCACCACCACGGTGTTGTCGGAGCGGTCCGTGTGGAACGTCACCTCCGCGGACATGCCGGAGAGCAGTCCGCTGACGTCCGCAGGCACGCCCAGGGTGACGGTATAGAGCTTGGTCTGCTGATTGGCAGAGCGCTCCACCGCCCGGATGGTGCCGGTGAAGGTCTGGCCGGCAGCGCTGACGGAGACGTCCGCGCTGTCCCCAATGGTCAGCTTGGGCACCAGGGTCTCCGCCACGGAGACGGTGACCTTCATCTGGTCGGCGCCGTCGATCACCGCCACCGGCATGGTGGTGGAGATGAAGCTTTTTTCCACGGCGTTCATGGTCACCAGGGTGCCGGACATGGGAGCGATCACATTACCGGCACCGTCCACGTTCTCCAGCGCGGTGGACAGCTGCTCCACGCTGGACTTGGCGCTCTCCATCCCGGCCTCCAGCTGGGCAAGCGTGGAGTTCCGGGTGGCGATGGCGGACTGAAGCTGCAGCTCCGCCTGATCGATCTCCGCCTGGGAGGCGGCACCGATCTCAAAGAGTGCCTTGAGGTCGTTCACGTTTTTCTGATACAGCTCGATCTGAGACTGGAACACCGCCGCCTGGTCCTGATAGCTCTGGACCGAGGACTGGTAGTTGATATTTGCCGCATTGTAGGAGGAGATGGTGCTTCCCAGGTCCAGGGTGCAGATCACATCGCCGGCGTTGATAATGTCGCCTGCCTCATAATTCACCGCGGTGCACTTTGCCGCCACAGAGACAAAAATGGTGGAGGTATCCTCCGCCGTCACCTGGCCGGAGACCGTATTCTCCGTAGCGATACTGTCCAGCGTAACAGACTGTACCTGCACAGCGGTGCCGGCGGCAGGTTCACTTTCCGTATTCTCCTGCTCCTCACCGCTGCCGCAGGCGGTCAGGCCCAGTACCATGACAGCTGCCAGTGCAGCCGCCAGCCATTGTTTATTCTTACTCATGCGTTGCCTCCGAAATCAGGTATTCAAAAGTCCCCTGTCCACAGCCCAGCGATAAGTCCGATAGGCAGTAAACAGGTTGTGCCGGGCGGTGTCCACCGCCGTCTGCGCGTCGTCCAGGTCATCCTTGGCGTCCTGCAGCGCGTTCTTGGAAATGCTTCCCTGCTGGTACTTGAGTTCCATGGATGCGTATGTATCCTGCTGCAGCGCCAGGGCCGTCTGAGAGGCCTTGAGGATCTGCTGCTGGTCCGTCACGGCATTGAACGCCGTGCGGAAGCTCAGTTCAAAGGACTGCACGGCAGCCTCATAGGTGTACTGTGCCGCCTTCCAGGTATGCTCGGCAGACTTTCGCTGGTAGGAGCTGATGCCCTTGCCGTCAATGGCATCTTCATAGGTCTCCTTGGCGTCGTTGAGCGTCTTCTGGGCGTCGAAGAGGGCATAGCTGACCTCCTTGGCCGCGGCCAGATCCTTTTCCAGGTCCATGGCGGCGATCTGCTCATCGGTGACGTCCGGGATCTCCCCCAGCTTCAGTGCACCGGTCTGCTCCGCGCCGATCATCACTTCCATTTGGACGATGAGATTGTCCAGATTCATCTCCACCGTCTCCAGGTTGCTTTTGAGCTGGGTACGGCCGCTCTCCGTCTGCTGAAGCTGCAGGGCGGAGATCTGCCCCAGATCATAGCGCAGCTCCATTTCCTGCACCGTACGGTTCATGGCCGCAAGAGACCGCTGGAGCTGTTCGTCGGTGTTCTGCAGTTCCAGGATGTTGATGTAAATGGTCTCCGCCGTCTTGATCATCTGATCTTCCGTGTTGCGCAGCTGGCGGACGACAGCGTCGTAGTCGTCCTGAATCTTGCCCTCTTTCAGATCGTCAAACTGCTCCTTGAGGGCGTCGTAACTGGACTGCAGGGAATCAAAGGTCATTCCGCCTGCCGCCTCCGGATAGGCGATGGAGACATACTGCAGCTTTGCGATGTCATTGAGCTGATCGCGCAGGTCCTCCTGCATCTTGTCAAAGTCAATCTCGTCGATGGACGCAATGCTCTCTTCCAGCATCAAAACCGTCAGGTTGTTCTCCCGCATCCGGCTCTCCAGGTTGGCAAAGGACAGCTGTCCCACCGGGTCTGGAGCCGGGATCTCGGTCTCGGCGTCCTGCTGGGGCTCCTCAGTCTCCCCGGCAGTGCTCTCACCGTCCGTCACGGCGGTCGTTTCGCTGCTTTGATTTTCCGTCGGTGCGCTCTCTTCGCTCTGGGCGGCCTCCGCCGGAGCGCCGTCCTCCTCCGCCACGGCCGCCGTGACCAGCAGTGAGCTGATCAGCGCCGCCGCCAGCACAAAGGCCAGGATTCGCTTCCGCATCA
The DNA here is from genome assembly GCA_944387015.1 of uncultured Oscillospiraceae bacterium. Classification (GTDB taxonomy): domain Bacteria; phylum Bacillota; class Clostridia; order Oscillospirales; family Oscillospiraceae; genus Oscillibacter. The sequence continues at coordinate 47,175 of CALXDH010000013.1, read as the reverse complement.
TAACACTCCTCCATTGTATGTTTTCACAGCGTTTTGACTTTACGCTGTCAAGTTTAAGCCAAGATTGAAACAGATCATAAAGTTTTTCCCGCCGTCACAGCGTCACCCGGAAACGGGCCCAGGCGCCGTATTCGCTCTCTGCCGTCAGCGTCCCCCGGCAGCCTTGGACGATGGACTGGGCAATGGCCAGCCCCAAGCCGTAGCTGCCGTTGCCGGGCCGGGCCTTGTCACAGCGGCAAAACCGCTCGAAGATATGGGGCAGGTCCTCCCGGGAGATCCCCTGGCCGGTGTTGTAGACCTCGATGACAAACCGCCTCCCCTCCCGCTGCAGCTTCACGGACACCTCGCCTCCGCTGCGGCCGTATTTGAAGGCATTGTCCAGCAAAATCGCCATCAGCTGCCGGATGCGGGCAGGGTCGCCGGTATAGCCGCATCCCTCCGGGATCTCCATGGTATAACGGATATTCTGCTCGAAGGCCATGCTCTCAAAGGGCAGTGCGGACTGATAGACCACCTCGGACAGGGAAAAGCGGATCCGCTGCTCCGGTGTTTCCGCGCCGTCCTCCAGGCAGGCCACGTCCAGCATCTGGCGGATCAGCCCCTGCATCCGCTCCGCCTCGGACCGGATACAGTCCATATACTTGTTCTCCCCCAGCTCATCCTGCAGCACGGCAGCGTTGACGCTGATGGCAGCAAGGGGCGTTTTCAGCTCATGTCCGGCATCGGAGATGAACTGTTTTTGCTTTTCAAAGGCCGCCACGGCAGGCCGGAGGATCAGCTTGGAGAGAAAGATGCTTATCAGGATCACGACCAGCAGGATGGGCACTCCTAAAATAGCCATTGCCTTGAGCAGATGGCGGGAAAACAGCGTCTCCAGTCCCTGGCTGCTGTCCATCATGGCCACGTAATAGCCGTAGGGCTTCTCCACTTTATAATACCGGAATCCGCCGCACTTACCGCCGCCGACGGCCCGCTGCGCCGCCTGGCGGATCACTTTCTCCACCCCCGCTGTCTCCGGAGATACCTCTTCCCCCCGAAAATCCGTCAGAACGCGGAGCTGTCCCTCCCGGTCCAGCTCCGCGCCGTACAGCGGCGTATTGGTCAGCGCCACCAGTGCCTCCTTGTCCAGGATCAGCGTCCCCAGGAGGGGTCCCTTTTCCAGTTTGATCTGGCTCTCGCCCCGTACGCCCTCGTCGCTTTCCGCCAGGACGGCCAGGAGCTGCTCCGTCAGTTGGCCGCAGGTGTAGACCACGGACAGATGGGTCACCATGTTGGCCAGCAGCACCAGCAAAAACAGCACGCCCACCGTCATCCACACGATCTTGCGCCGCAGTTGTGCGATCATGGCTGCACCTCCAGATGATACCCTGCGTTGCGGATGCTTTTGATCTGCACTTCGGAGTGGAGCGCCCGGAGTTTTTTGCGCAGGAAGGAGATGTAGACCTCCACGTTGTTGTATTCCGCCTCGCTCAGAAGTCCCCACACCTTCTCGCACAGCAGGTTTCGGGGCACAATCTGATTTTTATGCACCAAAAGGCACTCCATTACCAGAAATTCCTTGGGGCCCAGCCGGATGCGCTCCTCTCCCCGGCACAGCTCCAGCCGCCGGTGATCCAGCCGGATGTCCCCGAAGGACGGGTCCTCTTCCAGCGGCATGTCCTTCCGCCGGGTCAGCGCCCGGACCCGGGCCAGCAGTTCCCCGGTATCGAAGGGCTTGGTCAGGTAGTCGTCCGCGCCGTGGTCCAGCCCCCGGATCCGGTCCTCCACGCTGCTGCGGGCCGTCAGCATCAGTACCGGCGTCTCGATGCCCGCCCGGCGCAGCTGCGTCAGCACTTCCAGGCCGTCCAGCTCCGGCAGCATGATGTCCAGGATCAGCAGATCATAAAGCCCGGTCAGGGCGCAGTCCAGGCCGGCTACGCCGTCCGCTGCCAGGTCCACGGCATAGCCCTGGTGCTCCAGCAGACCCCGCAGGCCTTCGGCCATTCCCCGTTCATCCTCCACGATCAAAAGCCGCATGCCACGTCTCCTCTCTCCGGACCTCCCGGCAGCAATTCAGATATAGGCTACACCCGCCGCAAAACTTTCGCAAGTCCATTTTTGAGATTTTTGTGTCAAAAACCGTGAAGGATTTCCCCGAAAACACCGGAAGGTCTTGATTTTTTTTGCAGCAGCCGCTAATATAGAATTCACCGTGTACCACGTTCGTGTGATACTGATTTTTCCGGGGCAAAAGGAGCATCCAAAACCCATGAACGACCACGTTCCCCATTGCCCGGCGCAGCAGTCCGCCAAGGCGGCAGACATTGTGGCGCTGGGCGAAATTCTGATCGACTACACCCCTCTGCCGGACTCCGATGCCGGCATGGCAGTCTTTGAGCAAAATCCCGGCGGCGCGCCGGCCAATGTGCTGGCCTGCGCCGCAAAGCTGGGGCGCCGCACCGCCTTTGTCGGCAAGGTCGGCGACGATCTCCAGGGGCGCTTTTTGGCGCAGACGCTCCAGCGCATCGGTGTGGATACCCGGGCGCTGCTGGTGGATCCCCGCTATTTTACCACGCTGGCATTCGTAAAACTCTCCGAAACCGGGGAGCGAAGCTTTTCCTTTGCCCGCAAGCCCGGCGCGGATACCCAGATCACGCCGGAGGAGCTGGACCGGGATCTGATCGCAAACTGCGGCATTTTTCACTTCGGCTCGCTTTCTTTGACAGATGAGCCGGTGCGCTCCGCCACAGAGGCTGCCGTAAAGCTTGCCAAGTCCTCCGGCGCCATCATCGCTTACGACCCCAATTACCGTCCGCTGCTGTGGGAGAGCCGGGACCAGGCCATGGAGCAGATGCGCCGTCCCCTTTCCACAGTGGATCTTTTGAAGGTCTCCGACGACGAGATCGCGCTGCTCACCGGGGTGGACGATCTTGCCCAGAGTGCCCGGCTGCTGGTGGACCGGGGCATCCACTGCGTGGCGGTGACCATCTCCAGTGAGGGAGCATTGCTGGCCACCCGGGAGGGCACGGTGATGGTCCCCGGATTTCCCACCCGCCCGGTGGATACCACCGGTGCCGGGGACTCCTTCTGGGGCGGATTCCTCACCTGCGTCAGTGAGAGCGGCAAGCCGCTTTCCGCGCTGACGATGTCCGATTTTCAGCGCTTTGCCCGTTTCGGAAATGCGGTGGCTTCGCTTTGTGTGGAGAAGCGGGGCGCCATTCCCGCCATGCCTGCCCGGCAGGAAGTCCTCGCCCGCATGGGAAATACAGATCTTTGAAAAAGGGTTCCATCCAATGGATGGAACCCTCTTTTTAATTCAGATCCGGCAGCCGATTTTGCTCCGCCTCCGGAGCCATTTCCCGGTGCCTCACCGCCAGAGCGGCTGCCTGTTTTTCCCCGCCATATCCTCTGGTCTGCCATGAAAATTACCTTTTTCGTCATAAAAAGCAGCAAAATTGCAAGTTTCTAACGTTCAAACCCCTTGAAAACCTGCAAAAGCCGTGTAAAATACAAGAAGTAAGGTGTTTTGCTCCCCACAAGCGGGGAGATTCAGCACCGCGGAAGGAGGAAACAAACATGCCTACGAAGTCCACCGCAAAAAAGGAAGGCGCTGAGAGCGTCAAGAAGACTCCCGTCAAAAAGGCAGCCCCTGCCAAGGCCCCGGTCGTGGAAGAGGTCTATGTGCAGTTCGGTGGCGAGGAGTGGAAGGTCGCTGATCTGTCCGAGCGGGCGAAAGCCGCTTATCTGGCACAGGGCCACCGCGCGTCCGGGATCAAGAAGCTGTCCGTGTACGTAAAGCCCGAAGAGGGCAAGGCCTACTATGTCATCAACGACAAGGAGAGCGGCAGCATCGATCTGTGATCTCCCGAATGGCGTCCAAGCCGCATTGCGGAACATGCAAAGCCTGCAGTCCACCGACTGCAGGCTTTGCCTTTTGCCGAAGCCCCTTTTTTCCCGCTGCCGCCCGCTTGCACTTGCCCGCGGCACCAGCTTGCTGCCCATAGTAATTATGCACAAATCTTCTCCCGTGGTTTTTTGTGCAAAACCGCTTTTGAACCACGGTCCCTTTGTTTGCTATACTTAAGATATAGAAAAAGCGGTGCGGATACAGGCGCCGCTTTTTCAGGAAGGAGGGGTCGCATGCACCGCGCAAACGAATATGTCAGCTATGGGACGCAGGGGATCTGTCAGATCGAAGCGATCCGCTCCATCCGGTTCGAAGGGTGCAGTGATGCTCGGGAGTACTATGTGCTCCATCCAATCGCCCAGGTTCAGTCCAGCATTTTTGTCCCGGTCAATAACCCGCGCCTGACAGGGCGGATTCGCCCTGTCCTCTCGCCCGAGGACATCGACCAGGTCCTTTCCAATATAAAAGGGCAGCGTCTTGCCTGGATCAAGGACCGCAAACAGCGCACCGAACTGTTTCACCGGATCCTGACAGAGCGAAAGCCGGAGGAACTTCTGTTGCTGGCAGCGTGTCTCTACCGGCACGCCCAGGAGGAACCAAAGGGGCTGTCCTCCTCGGACGCCCAGGCCCTGAAAACAGCCGAGGCCACCATCGAGCAGGAATTTGCCTTCTCCCTGCAGCTCGGCCCCCGGACCGTAGGCGAATATATCCGCGAAAAGCTGGGCATGGGACCCAGCGCCCCACGGCAGGCGGAAAACGGATCCGAATCCCCCGCTTCTCCATGAGCTCCCAGGCGGGGCCGCAGTGATCTGCGGCCCCGCCCGATTTCTTTACAGCGCTTACCGTCCCTGCCACTCTTTGCGGTTAAAGGCACAGTGGAACCTTTCCGGGCGCCACCGCCAATTCCGGGTGCTCCAGCAGCCCCGGATCGTCACATTGGCCCCCGGCGGCAGCCCTACGGCCAGCCGCACCGGTCGGCATCCCCGGCGCTCCAGCGTCAGCAGGTAACAGCCGGGAAACAGCCCCGCAAAGACCGCTTCATCGCCGCAGGCAAAGAGATGGCTCCAGCTGTCTGCGCCGCCCCAGGGGCAGAGGGTTACGCAGTCCAGCGGACGGGCGTCCTCCACAACGACCCGCATACCGCATCGGCGGTAGGCAGATACCAGGCACAAAGAGACGTCCGCCTCCCGCCCGCTCCCCAGGCAAAAGCAGCCGCTGCGCCACAGACTGCCGTCATCCCGCCTTACCGGTCCAGCTTGGCCTTGACCACGTATTCGCCGCCCACAACACCGCCAAAAAGATACTTCCCCGCCTCATTGGTCTTGGTGGTTGCTACCAGCAGCTCCTTTTTCCCGCTCAGATCCGTCACGATCTGATACAGTCCCACAAAGCAGCCCGCCACCGCCTGGCCGGCGTCGTTGCGGATCATACCGCTGACCGTTCCGTTGTACGTCCGGCAGTCCACCGTCATGGCCATGGTCAAATTCTCAATGGACCCGCCTGTCACAGTGACCGTCATCGTGGACGCTGCCCGGTATCCTTCTGCGGAGGCGCGCAGCGTGTAGACGCCGTCGGCCACATCATAAAACGCGAATTCTCCATCGGATGCCGTGTACGTAGTGGCCACCACGGTATCGATCCCCGACTGCAGGGTGATCTTCGCCCCGGCCAGCGGCGCGGACACACCGCTCAGATCCGTGGCTGTCAGGATGCCGGCAATGGCCCCCAGAGACAAGGAGGCTTCCGCCGTGCAGACGAGATTCATCTGAACCGTGGCACTGTCGGAAAGCGTCACTCCCGCGGCGTCGCTGAGCAGATACCCCTCCTTCACGGCGCTCAGGCTATACGTTCCCGCCGGAACGCCGGTGATGGAGTAGGCTCCGGAGGCATCCGTCAGGGTATGCTTATAAGGCAGACCATTGTTGTCAAAGAGCTTTACAGTGGCGTCGGCAATGGGTGCCGTGCCGTCGGTGACTACACCGTACACGGTTGCCGCAGAGGCGGACGCAGGAGGCAATTCCAGATCGATGTTCGCCTCCTGTAGGCCCTGGATCACAAAGTTGTCGCTGTATTGCAAGCTGAGCAGGTCCTGCTTAATATCCGCCATAAAAAATCCTCCTGAAAATCATGAAGATGTGGACCGGTCGGTCCCACGGACGGGACAGCCGATCAAAAACCCAACGCAGCCGGAAACAAAGTCCCGGAACTGCACCACTGCGGCGGAAGCCGCGTCGGACTGTGCCAAAGCGGGATCCCACCGTGCCGCGTTCCGCAGAAGCAGCAGCGCCGCCAGGCAGAATATGCCGATTCCCGTCGCCACACCCACCTGCAGCCCGCACACCGGTGCGGGCACAGCGCCTTCCTCTGCCGGGTCCGAGCCCGACTGCCCCCAATTCCGGGGGCAGCAGCACTCCGCAGCGTCGGTCTGTTCCGCTTTGCTGTCCGCCGTGAGGTCCGCCGATGACAGTTTATGCCGGATGGCCCGTCTGGGTTCCTGACCGCAGCTGCGAAAACTGCCGCTGAGAAAATATCCGAAAATGGAGGCCGAGGCGGTCCGCACCGCAATATCGATGTCCCGGGTCAGCTGACCGCCGCCACCGCCGAACATGCTGTACGCCGACTGGACCAGCAGTCCCCCCAGGATCAGCAGCAAGCTCTTATCCACCGGATGGATCCGGGACCAGCCCCGGCGCAGCCTGAAAATCCACCCCTGTTTTTTTCCCATCCCCTGCCCCCTCTCCTCACGCCGTTCCATCCCCTTCAAATTCCTCTACCGGCAGTATATGCGTTCCGCCGCCCTCTGTGCCTTTTCCCTGATCTGAGGCGCAGAACCGCTCCGCCCTCATAAGCAAAAGAGCGGCGTCCCTCTCGGGACGCCGCTCTTTTCTTTTTCGCGGAAAGGAAGTCCGTCGCTCAGCCCCAGGGATTCTCCGTTGCGTAGGGCAGGCTCTTGGGCTGGTTGTAGGCGATGTCGCTGATGCCGAAGTACTTGAGGACTTCGAAGAGCGCCTTGCCGCAGTGGGCGAAGGCCACCGCGCCGTGATGGGGATAGCGCTTCTGGATCAGCACATGGCGATAGAACCGACCCATTTCGGGGATGGCAAAAATGCCGATACCGCCGAAGGAACGGGTCGCCACCGGGAGCACTTCGCCCTCGGCCACATAGGCCCGCAGCTCGCCCTCGCTGTCGCACTGGAGGCGATAGAAGGTGATCTCGCCGGGGGCAATGTCGCCTTCCAGCGTGCCGCGGGTGAAATCGGGCGTGCCGCCGTTTTCCAGCAGGCGGTTCTGGATCAGCTGATACTTCACCGCGCAGCCGCCGCACATCTTGCAGCTGGGGGTGTTGCCGCAGTGGAAGCCCATGAAGGTGTCCTTAATGTCATAGGGGAACTTGCCGGCGATGTCCTCGTCGTAGATGTACTTGGGCACGGAGTTGTTGATGTCCAGCAGCGTGATGGCGTCGCCGGTGATGCAGGCGCCGATGTACTCGCTGAGAGCGCCGTAGATGTCCACCTCGCAGGCCACGGGGATGCCCCGGGAGGCCAGGCGGGAGTTGACATAGCAGGGCTCAAAGCCGAACTGCTCCGGGAAGGCGGGCCAGCACTTGTCCGCGAAGGCCACGAACTGCCGGGCGCCCTTGTGGGCCTCTGCCCAGTCCAGCAGCGTCAGTTCGAACTGGGCCATCCGCTCCAGCAGGTCGGGATAGGTATTCTCGCCCATCTCCGCCTTCATATCGGCAACCACGTCCGGGATCCGGGCGTCGCCGGCATGGGCCTTGTAGGCGACCAGCAGGTCCAGCTCGGAGTTCTCCTCCACTTCCACGCCCAGCTCATAGAGGCCCTTGATGGGAGCATTGCAGGCGAAGAAGTCCTGGGGACGGGGACCGAAGGTGATGATCTTGAGGTTCTTCACGCCGATGATGGCCCGGGCCACGGGGACGAAGTCCCGGATCATCTGCGCGCACTCCTCTGCGGTGCCCACGGGATACTCGGGGATGTAGGCCTTCAGGTGGCGCATGCCCAGGTTATAGGAGCAGTTGAGCACGCCGCAGTAGGCGTCGCCCCGGCCGTTGATGAGGTCGCCGTCGCCCTCTGCGGCAGCAATGTACATGGTGGGACCGTCAAACTTCTGGCACAGCAGCGTCTCCGGCGTCTCGGGGCCGAAGTTGCCCAGGAACACCACCAGCGCGTTGACGCCGTTGGCCCGGACATCCTCCAGCGCCTTCATGGCGTCCGCTTCATTCTCCACGGTGACCGGGCACTCATAGATGCCCTCGCCATAGGCCGCCACAATGTTCTGGCGGCGCTTGGTGGACAGCGCGATGGGGAAGCAGTCCCGGGACACGGCGATGATGCCGAGTTTGACTTCAGGAATATTCATAGCAGCTCTCTCCTTTTTCCTTTTAAAGCAGATTTGCGATGTCGATATTTTCTCCCCGCAGCCCCACTTTGGCGCCGCCCTTGGCCTCGTCGGAGTCTGGATGGGCCAGCAGCCACTTGTTGCAGGCGGTAAGGGTCTCGTCCTCTCCGTTGAGCGGCGTCAGGTCCGGCTTGGGACCGTTGGTGCCCCGGGGGAGCACCACCACTACCTGGAAGCCGGCGCCGGAGGCGGCGGAGCAGGGAGCGTAGTGCAGCGTGGTGGCGTAGACCTCCACCAGCGCACCGGCGGGGACCCGGAACGCCTTGACCTTGGCGGTGTCCAGCATACCGCCCTCCATCTCATCCTCCCGGGCCAGCAGAAGGATAAAGTCCTGGGCACCGCAGTTGAGCTCGCTGTCCCGGTGATATTCCAGGCAGTTGAGCTTGGTGTTGTGTCCGTTGCACCAGCCCAGCTGGATGGGCATGCCGCCGTAAGCATTGACGGAGAGCTGCCCGGCAATGGGCAATGCCTCCAGTTCCGGCTGGGAGGGCACGTATTCCACACCCTCCGGCACCGGCGTCACCTTTTGCAGCGTCTCCAGCAGCGCCGCGGTGTCATACCCCTCCAGCACCTTGCCGTACGGGGCAAACGCAGGATCAAACACGGATTCAATCGTCATAAACTTTCACCTCAAACACGGGAGGATTCTCCCGCAAACTGACGCAGAGCGATCTGACAAATTTGTTCACTCACCGGGAAAAACAGCTGGGCGGCGGGGCCGACCAGGAACGCACACACGACCGTCCCGATCCCCAGTACGCCTCCCAACGCCAGTCCGATGCCGGCAAAGGCGCAGTCCACTGCCACCCGGACGGGACCGAAGGGCTTTTTCAGCTTGTCGCTGAGCACCACCGCCACCAGATCATTGGGGCCGGTGCCCGCCTGGGAGCGGATGACGATGGTCATGCCGAAGGCCAGGATCAGGCATCCTGCCACCAGCAGTCCCAGCCGCCAGAGGAGCGGCAGTCCGCCGTGGATCACCGGCGCGAGCCAGAGGGTGTAGACATCGATGATGGGTCCTCCCAGCGCCATACACAGCACCGTCCCAACCCCCACATAGCTCCGGTCCGCCATCAGCAGCACCAGCAGGATCAAAAGCGACACCAGCAGGTGGACCCGCCCGTGGGTCATCGCGGCCCACGCCGGCCAGGGGACGCTGCGGAACAGCCCCTGCACGAACACGTTGAAGGGATCCGATCCCAGCTCCGTCTGAAGGAAGAGCGTCACGCCCAGATGGGCGATGCAAAGGCCAATGAGCAGCAGCACCACCCGCACGATCCACTCCCGGAATGTCCGGCGGTTTTGTCCCCCTGTCACAGCAGCTGGGGGAATACCTGCTTGAGGGCAGGATAGATCTTCCGGAATTGCTGGTAGCGTGCCTCATACCGGGCCGTCAGCTCCGGATCCGGCTCCACCCGGCCGGCCACTTCCACCAGGGCGTCCGCCGCGGCCTGTACGCTCTCGTACTGTCCACAGCCCACCATAGCCAGCATGGCACCGCCATAGCCGGGGCCCTGTTCGGTTTTCAGCAGCTCCAGGGGGATACCCAGGACGTTGGCAAAGATCGTCCGCCACAGGGGGGACTTGCTGCCGCCGCCGCAGATCTTGGTGCTGGGGATGTCCAGGCCCAGGGACCGGGCAACCTCGAAGGAGTCCCGGATGGCAAAGGCCACGCCCTCCAGCACCGCCTGCACCAGGTCGGAACGGGTGGTGTCCATGGTCATGCCGATGAAGGTCCCCCGGGCATTGGTATCGTTGATGGGGCTGCGCTCTCCCATGAGATAGGGCAGGAAATAGACGTGGTTCCGGCCCAGCTTCTCCGGCGTGATGTCCTGCTGCTCCGCCGCGTAGTCGGTGGTCTTGAGGATGTCGTCGCACAGCCATTTATTGCAGGAGGCCGCCGAGAGCATGCACCCCATCAGGTGCCAGCCGCCGTCGGCGTGGGCGAAGGCATGGAGTGCGTTGTTGGGGTCCATACCGAACTTCTTGGAGGAGATGAACACCGTTCCGGAGGTGCCCAGGCTGATGTTGCAGCCGCCCTCTCCCACGACGCCGGTCCCCACTGCAGCCGCCGCGTTGTCTCCCGCGCCGGCCACCACCTTCACATCGGCGGAAATGCCAAGGCGCTGCGCCGCATCCGGCTTGACTGTCCCCACGACCTCGTAGCTCTCGTAGAGCCGGGGCATCTGCTCCGCCGTGACGCCGCAGATGGAGAGCATTTCCTCGCTCCAGCGCTTGTGCTCCACATCCAGCAGCAGCATACCGGAGGCGTCGGAGTAGTCGCAGCAGTGCACGCCCGTGAGCATATAGTTGATATAGTCCTTGGGCAGCATGATCTTCCGGATCCTGGCGAAGTTCTCCGGCTCGTTCTCCCGCATCCACAAGATCTTCGGAGCGGTGAAGCCCGCAAAGGCGATATTGGCCGTCAGGCGGGCCAGGGTCTCCTTGCCTACCGTGCCATTGAGGTAGTCCACCTGAGCGGCGGTCCGTCCATCGTTCCACAAGATGGCGGGGCGGATCACCTGGTCGTTCTCATCCAGCACCACCAGGCCATGCATCTGGCCGCCGCAGCCGATCCCGGCCACCTGTGCGCCGTCAAAGCCCTGGAGCAGTTGGGGGACTCCCTCAAAGACTGCGCGTTTCCAGTCCTCCGGGTTTTGCTGGCTCCAGCCGGGCTGGGGAAATTCCAGGGGATATTCCCGCGTCACCGTATTCAGGATCCCGCCGTTTTCATCCACCAGCAGCAGCTTGACGGCGGAGGTCCCCAAATCAATCCCTATGTAATACATCTCAAACTCCCTTTCAGCCTTTAGAAGGCATTTATCAGGAATCCTCGCGCTTGGAGAGCACGTCGAACACCACGGCAGCCAGCAGCACGCCGCCCTTGACCACCTTCTGGAAGTTCTGGTCAATACCCATGACGCTCATGCCCAGGTTGATAACGCCCATCAGCACGGCGCCGACGATGACGCCGGGAACAGTGCCCACGCCGCCGTAAGCGGACGCGCCGCCGATGAAGCAGGCACCGATGGCGTCCATCTCGTAGCCGTCACCGTAGGTGGGCTGCGCGGAAGCCATACGGGCGATGGTCAAAACGCCGGCCAGTGCCGCCAGGAAGCCCATGTTGGCATAGGCGAAGAAGTACACCTTCTTGGTGTTGATGCCGGAGAGCTTGGTGGCCTTCTCGTTGCCGCCCACGGCATAGAGATGACGGCCGATGGCGGTCTTGGAGGTGATATAGGCATAGACGCAGATCACCAGCGCCACCCACAGCAAAGCGGTGGGGATGCCCTTATAACGGCTGAGGCTGATGGTGAAGAACATGATGGCCGCCACGATGACCACGCTGCGCAGAACCACAGCCGTCAGGGACTTGACTTCATAGCCCTTCTTGACCCGGTTGATCCGGTTGCGGAACACCATGGCGAGGTATACCACGCACACGGCCACGCCCACGATCAGGCACAAGACGTTGAGTCCCTCGCCGCCGAAGGGGTCGGGGATGTAGCAGGTGGCGCCGCCGCCGAAGATGTCCTTGAACATCTGGTCGGAGATGGACTGGGTGCGGCCGTTGAGGGCCACGTTGGAAAGGCCGCGGAAGATCAGCATGCCTGCCAGGGTGGTGATGAAGGGCGGGACCCGCACATAGGCGATCCAGTACGCCTGGAACGCGCCGATGGCAAGGCCGATGACCAGCATGATCACCACCGCCAGCCACATATTCATGCCGCCGGCCATCAGCAGTGCGCCGATGGCGCCGGTAAAGCACACCACGGAGCCCACGGAAAGGTCGATGTTGCCGCCGGTGAGGATGCACAGCAGCATGCCGGTAGCCAGGATGAACACGTATGCGTTCTGAGAAATCAGGTTGGTGATATTCTGGGGATTGAGGATCTTTCCGCCCGTCTGCCAGGCGAAGAACGCAAACACCAGCACCAGAATCAGGACCATGGTGTTTTTCTGGAGCCAGTTCAAAACTTTTGTCTTTGTCATGATGGAAACGCTCCTTTAGTTGTTCGAGGATTTCAGAATGCAGGCCATGATGCTCTCCTGGGAGGCTTCGCCCTGCTGGAACTCGCCGACGATCCGGCCCTCATTCATCACATAGATCCGATCGCTCATCCCCAAAACCTCGGGCAGCTCCGAGGAAATCATGATGACGGATTTTCCGGAGGCCACCAGTTCGTTGATGATGCAGTAAATTTCATATTTAGCCCCCACGTCGATGCCGCGGGTCGGCTCATCGAGGATCAGGATGTCCGGATCGGCAAACATCCACTTGGCCAGCAGCACCTTCTGCTGGTTGCCGCCGGAGAGGTTGCCCACATCCTGCTCTACGCCGGTACACTTGGTCTTTAGCTTTTTCCGATAGTCGTCGGACACGGCATACTCCATGTCCTGATCCACCACGCCCCGGTGGCACACGCCTTCCAGATTGGCCAGGGTGGTGTTGACGCGGATGGGATTGGAGAGGATCAATCCATTGCCCTTACGGTCTTCCGTCACATAGGCAAGACCGTGGCGGATGGCGTCCTTCTCATTTTTCAGCTTGACTTCCTTACCGCCCAGCGTCAGGGTGCCATGGGCGGTGTGCCCGTAGCTGTGACCGAACAGGCTCATAGCCAGTTCCGTCCGGCCGGCGCCCATCAGTCCGGAAATGCCCACCACTTCGCCCTTGCGGACGTATATGGACACGTTGTCCACCACTTTCTTGTCCCGGTAGACGGGATGGAACACGGTCCAGTCCTTGACCTCCATGCACACATCACCGATGGCAACACCGGAGCGCTTGGGGAAGCGGTCCGAGATCTCCCGGCCCACCATTCCGCGGATGATCCGGTCCTCGGAGAAGTCATCCACGCCCTTGTGCAGCGTCTCAATGGTCTTGCCGTCCCGGATGACGGTGATGTCGTCGGCCACGTAGGAGACTTCGTTGAGCTTGTGGGAGATGATGATGCAGGTCATGCCCTCCTGCTTGAAGCGCAGCAGCAGATCCAGCAGCGCCTTGGAGTCAGACTCATTCAAAGAGGACGTAGGTTCGTCGAGGATCAGCAGCCGGGCATTTTTCGCCAGAGCTTTTGCGATCTCCACCAGCTGCTGCTTGCCCACGCCGATGTCCTTGATCAGCGTACGGGAGGACTCCGCCAGGCCCACGATCTTGAGATATTTATCGGCCTTTTCATAGGTCCCGTCCCAGTCAATGGAGAAGGACTTGCCCTGCTCATTGCCCAGGAACATGTTCTCTCCGATGGTCATGTAGGGCACCAGAGCCAGCTCCTGGTGGATGATGACGATGCCCTTTTGTTCACTGTCCGTGATCTTGGCAAACTTGCACACTTCGCCTTCATAGACGATGTCTCCGGTGTAGCTGCCATAGGGATAAATGCCGCTCAATACGTTCATAAGGGTCGACTTTCCTGCGCCGTTCTCGCCGACCAGCGCGTGGATTGTCCCCTTCTTCACCTGCAAATTCACGTCGTCCAGGGCCCGGACTCCGGGAAACAGCTTGGTGATATTTCTCATTTCCAGAATGTTTTCAGACAAGATACCACCTCATTTCATGGTTTCGGGCAAGGCAGGAATTTCCCGCCTTGCCCGAACAATTCGTTCCAGCAGACCGGAACCCGTACTGAAATCAGCCGTTCAGGTCAGCTTCGGTATAGTAGCCGGAATCGATCAACAGCTCCTGATAGTTATCGATGGTGCAGTCCTTGGGCTCGCACAGATAGCTGGGGATCACGCCAGTACCGTTGTCATAGGTCTCGGTATCGTTGACGGGGGGCTCGGTGCCCTTCATCAGGGCGTCCACCATTTCCACGGTCTTGGAGGCCAGGTCGCGGGTGTCCTTGAAGACGGACATGGACTGCTTGCCGGCAACGATGTTCTTCACGTTGGCAATGTCGCAGTCCTGACCGGTCAGGATGGGATAGTTGCCGGTGTAGGAGGAAGCCAGAGCGTTGGCAACGCCCAGAGCGGTGGAGTCGTTGGAAGCCAGGACCACATCCAGCTGCGTGCCGTCAGAGTAATAGGAAGCCAGGATGTTCTCGAACCGGGCCTGAGCCGCGTCGGTCGCCCAGTTGGCGGTGGCGACGGTCTGCTTCTCGGTCTGGCCGGAGGGGCAAACCAGCGTGCCGGCATCGATGTAGGGCTGCAGGACGCTGATGGCGCCGTCGAAGAAGAAGTTGATGTTGTTGTCGCCGGGATCGCCGGTGATGTACTCGATGTTGTAGGTCTTGTCGCCGGCATTCTCGAGATCCAGCGCTTCGACGATGTACTCGCCCTGCTTCACGCCCACATCCCAGTTATCAAAGGTGGCGTAGTAGCTGACGGCGTCGGAGTTCATGATCAGACGGTCATAGGCGATGACGGGGATGTCCGCAGCCTTGGCCTGATCCAGCACAGTGCCCAGGGCCTCACCGTCGATGGAGGCGATCACCAGCACCTCGCAGCCGTTGGCGATCATGTTCTCAATCTGGGAAACCTGAGTGGGGATGTCGTTGGCGGCGTACTGCAGGTCCACGGTATAGCCGGCTTCTTCCAGCTGGGCCTTCATGTTCTCGCCGTCCTGGTTCCAGCGCTGCAGGTCCTTGGTAGGCATGGCCACGCCGACCAGGTTGCTGCCCTCTCCCGCAGTGCTGGAGTCATCCGGGGTCGTCTCTTCTTCCTGGCTGCTTCCGCAGGCAGACAGGGCAAAGACCATGGACAATGTCAGCAACAATGCAAGAATCTTTTTCATGTTCAAGTCTCCTCTTCATCTCAATTCAGCGGCGGCCTTCCAGTCACCCGCTGTCCTTGAGTAAAGTTTAGATAATTTTAGGTCACATGTCAATTAAATTTTGTGCTAAATTTCTTTTTTCATCGTATTATACACTAGTTTAACGATTACGCTTGTGCATATTTACCAACGGTTTTCCGGGGTCCCCTGGAAAACCGCCCGAATTCCCCACTAAATTTTATATGAATATTTTAGTTGTTTTTTTATTGGATTTGATGCATAATAAAGGCAGCATCAGAAGGAGGATTTTTGTCATGCCTGGAGTTACGGCAAAAGATATTGCCGAAAAGCTGAACATTTCCCAATCCGCTGTTTCCCTGGCGCTCAACGGAAAGCCGGGCGTCAGCGAAAATACCCGTGCCCTGGTGCTGGAAACCGCCATGCAGCTGGGCTACACACGCCCGGACGCGTCCAGCCTGTGCTCCCCCTCCCGAACCATTTGTTTTGTTCGCTACGCCGGCAAGATCGTGCAGATCGCGGAGCACACCTCCTTCGCCTCCTTCGTTCTCCAGGGCGTGGAGGCCCGGGCCACGGAGCTGGGATACAACACCCAGGTGCGCTATCTCAATGCCGGGGATATGTACAATCCCCAAACGCTGGAGTTTATCCGCAATGCAGACGGCATCATTTTCCTGGGGACGGACATCACCGAGACCCAGCTGCCGGAGATTGAACAGCTCTTCGGATACCTGGGCAGCACCCCTGTCGTGGTCGTGGACAGCAGTCTGCTGGCAAGCCGGGTGGACTGCGTGATCAATGACAGTTACGGCGGAGCCAAGTCCGCTGCGGAATACCTGCTGCAGACCGGACACCGCCGCATCGGCTACGTCCGTGCCAAGCAGCGCATCCGCAATCTCTGTGAGCGGGAGCAGGGCATCCGGGACACGTTGGATCGCGCCGGTTTCCCGCTGGCCGCCACGATCGAGGTGGATGTCTCCTCCGAAGGCGCATTTCAGGACTTTGACGCCTGGATCAAACAGCTTCCGGATCTGCCGGACGCATTGTTCGCGGAAAACGATATTCTGGCCGCCGCTGTGATCCGGGTCTTGAAGAAGCACGGCTATCGGGTGCCTGACGATGTTTCCGTCATCGGGTTTGACGATATTCCCATGTGTGAGATGCTCGATCCGCCGCTGACCACCGTGCACGCCTTCAAGGAAGAGCTGGGTATGGTGGCGGTAGAAATTCTGGACCGCCGGATCAGACGCGGAGAGGTCCCCCACCAGATGTCCTCGGTGGGACTGTTGAGCACCACCATCTCCACCCGTCTGGCCACCCGCTTCAGCGTGAAGGCGCGCTGATGTCTCCAGCCTTGCCCGCACTTTTCCCACGCCGGCGGCAGCCGCCGCGGCACGGTCGTTTACTCAATAATTGATCAGAGGCGGGAGCCTGCAAAATGCAGGCTCCCGCCTCTGCGTTTTCTTTCAGTTTTGCAAAGTGCCGCCCTCAGTCCGGCGTTCCCGCCGTTCGTCCCCCGCCGGCTCCTGCTGGGCATGGCTGAAGAGGAACTTCGACGGCGTCACGCCGTAATACCGCTTGAAGCACCGGCTGAAGTAATACGGATCCGTATACCCCACCTGCTCGGAAATGGCGGTAAGGCTGCTGTCCGGCCGGGAGTGGAGCAGTTCCGCCGCCCGCTGCATCCGGCAGACGGTAATATACTCGGTAACCGAAAGGCCCATCTCCTTTTTGAACAGCGAGCTGACATAGGCCGGTGCGGCAAAGACCGCCGCCGCGATTTTCTTCAGCGAGAGATCACTGGAGGTGTAGTTCTGCTGGATATGCTCTTTGGCCATATGGACCAGCTTGGAGACCTTTCTGGATTCCTGCAGCCAGTCCATAAGTCGATTGTAGCAATCCGTCAGCACCCGTTCCATTTCATCACAGGTACAGCTTTTGTCGATGCGCCGCGACACGGATTCTCCGTCGCTTTGCATGATCTCCGGGGGCAGCTCGTATTTTGCGGAAAGTGAATACAATACAGCAGCCAACCCCATGGCCGCCATCTTGGAGACCGCCTCCGGAGCCTGCTCTTCCCGCAGCTGGCGGAAAAACTCCCGGAAAATCTGAAGGCCCTCTTCCCGCTCTCCAGAGTGGATATGCAGCTGCAGTTCCTCAAAATTAAAGCTTCTGAAGATCGCGAGGTTCCCGGTCTGGGACGGGGCCTCGCTCTGGAAAAACAAGCTCCTATCGGAATGGTAGAACTTCTCTCCCAGTGCGTCCATCGCCTCCTGCATCGCCGTTCCCAGCCGGTCATAGCCCTGGTAGCGGCGGCTCACACCGGCAGTGAGCGTAAAGGGAAAATGTTCTCCTACGATGCCGGTCAGCTCCTGCCAGGCCTCCCGCAGGAGACGGCACAGCTCCCGCCCCTCTCCGTCAGCGTTGCAAAGCACGACCGCGCAGTTATCGATCTCAGAGATCCCCTCGATATGGGAGAATCCGCCGCTGGCCTCAAGCAGCTCCTCCAGCATGTTCAAAACGGCATAGACATACAGTCCATCGTCCTCGTTCCGGTCCGTCAGATCCAGCTCCACCACCATCACCGCCAGGTTCCGGGGCTCCAGGGAGATCTCCAGCCGGCGCATCTGCTCCGTCAGCTGCTGCTGTGTCATGTGCATCCTGCCGAAGACCAACCGGCGCAAAAAGCGTTCCCGGAGCAGTCTTTTTCCCCGGTCACTCTGCTTTTCGATCTTCTGAACGTGGTCCACCAGCCGCTGTTCCCGGGCGATCTGTCCGCTGAGCCGGATCAGCGTCTCCGCCAGCTCATCCGCGTCGATGGGCTTGAGCAGGTAGTCAAACGCCTGGTAGGTGACTGCCTGCTTGGCGTACTCAAAGTCCCGGTATCCGGTGAGGAAAATGATGTGGGTCTTGTAGTTTCCCTCCCGCACCTTCTGCGCCAGCTCCAGTCCGTTTAAGATGGGCATGTTGATGTCCACCAGGGCGATCTGCGGCTGGAACGTGCGGATGAAGGAGAGGGCGCTCTCGCCGTCTCCCGCTTCGCCCACCACCTCCATGCCGTACGCCTCCCAGCGGACCGAATTGCGGATCAGGCTGCGGATCAAATATTCATCATCAACGATCAGTACCGAAATCATGTTGATACTCTCCATAGGGCTGCAGAGGCAAATACACATCCACCCGCGTCCACTCTCCCGGCTGCGACTCCACATGCAGGCCGTATCCGCCGCCGAAATAGAGTTTGATGCGCTGATCGGCGTTGTACATACCGTATCCCTTCCGATGCAGGATCAGGTCTCCCTTCTCCGCGTTTTCCGGGATCCCCTCGTCCCGCTGCATCCCCTGTCCGTTGTCCCAGACCGAGAGGATCACCGTGCCTTCCTCCAGGCGGCCGGAAATTTCGATGCGCCCGGGACGCCGGACCTTGCGGATCCCGTGATAGATGGCGTTTTCCACCAGCGGCTGGAGCGTCAGCTTGACGATGCTGGCCTCCAGCAGTGCCGGGTCCACATCAATGTGATAGGTAAAATCGTCCCGGTACCGCTGGTGCTGCACCCGCAGATAGCTGTCCGTCATCCGCAGTTCCTCCCGGATACGGATGACACTGCGGCCGTCGCTGAGGACACCGCGGTAGAAACTGCCCAGAGCCTTGGACATCTCAAATGCGCCCTCCATATCCCCCATCTGGGCCAGGGCGCTGACGCTGTCCAGGGAGTTGTAGAGAAAGTGCGGAGTGATCTGGGTCTGCAGGGAGATCAGCTCCAGTTCATGGCGCCGCTTCTCCGCCGCGGCCACCTCCTGCATCAGCTCTTCGATCCGGTCCAGCATCCGGTCAAAGTTCCGGGAAAGGATCCCGATCTCATCCTGGTTCTCGCTTCCGATCCGCAGAGAGAGCTCGCCCTCCCGGACGCGCTCCATCTTCCCCGACAGCTCCACAATGGGACGGGAAATGGCCTTTCCCATCAGGGAGAGATAGAATACCAGCACCAAAATGCAGCTCAGACCCAGCAGCAAAATCGTGGTCTGCAGCGTCTGCACATCCTCTTTCATCTGGGAATACCCGGCAATGCTGACCACATAGAGGTGATGGGTCTCCAGCGGGAGGCTCTGTACCAGATAGGTCTCATCCCGATTGGTATAGGTTTTCTCCTCCTGCCAGCTGCCGTTTTGATAGTCCTCAAAGCTGTCCCGGCCCACCCGCAGCACAGCGGGCTCCGCCTCCTTGGGCAGCAGCAGATTTCCCCGCCCGGTGAACAGATACAGCTCCGAAGAAAGGTTGAATCCCACATAATTATAGATGTCCGACAGCGCCGAGACATCCAGCCGTGCCCGCACAACCGCCACCACTTGCCGGTCCCGGCCGCACACCGCCCGGTATACGGAAATATGATCTGTTCTGGCGTTGGTGTTTTCCCCGTCGTCATACCAGACATTCGTCTCCGGATGCTCCCGCAGCTGCGGAAAGATCTCCAGCGCCGGCTGCGCCGTCTCCTGCTCTTCCAGGGTCCCGGCAACAAACGTCCCCTCCGGCGTAAAGATCTCCAGTCCCTGGAGCTGAGAGGCGTTTTGAAGGTCCCACAGCAGTGCATCCACAGTCCAGACCTGCTCCGTGCCGGCGCCGCTGCGGATCTGCTCCAGGACCTTCTGCAAGCTGATGCTGGTCCCCAGGTGGTTGAGACCGGCGGAGATCCGCCGGTCCACCGCAAGAATATAGGTCTCGATCTCTCCCAGGTTCTGCTCCGCAGTTTCCCGGGTCCGCTGCTTGACCGTCTGGAAGGCCAGGAGGCTGTAAAACCATACGAACACCACGCACAAAAGCAGCACCAGAACCGCGCTGAAGAGTTGGATCTTCCTGCGGATTTTCAGATTTTGGAAAAATTGTCTGAACCTCCGCATTCGGAACTCCTCCCGTCAAATCACGTCCGGTCCACCAGCACCACCGGCCGCACCGGGGAGGCAGAGCCATCCCGGATCAGCAGCGGCAGCGCCACAAAATATCCGCGTTTTTCATGCAGCAATCCCAGATTCCGCAGGTTCTCCACCACCGGGATCTTATGGGAGAGCAGCGTGTTGTGGGCAGGGTCCTGGACCGCCCGGTCCTTATCCACGGAGAGCGTGTCCACGCCCACCATCCGCACGCCTTTTTCCACCAGATACGCAGCGGCAGATGCCCCCACGCCGGGGTAATCATGGCAGAACCGCTGGTCGTTGGGCCGGACGTCCCAGTACTGCATCCAGCCAAAATCGATCAAAACGCCGTCGCCGGGCTGGATCTCGCCATGGGCCTTCTCCCAGGCCAAAAGGTGCTCCTTCTCCAGCGTCTCGCCGTCCTTGAGGAAGGTGGCATCCACCGTGACGCAGGGACCCCAGAGCTTTTCCAGGGGCACGGCATCGATCATCTCGAAGCCGGGCTTGTCAATGTAATGTCCAAAGGAATCCACATGGGTGCCGTTGTGCTCATTGAGGATCAGCTGGAAGTCATTGCAGCTGTCCCCCAGGCAGAACCCATGCCAGCGCATTTTATAAAACCGGGAGTGGCTGGGATGGGCCGGCATCCCCTCCTCCAGGTACTGCCCCACTTCCACGACTTCCATATCCTTGACGGCCTCACACAGCTGCAGCAAACTCATTTCAAATGCCTCCTACTCTGTACGGGCGCGTTTACGCGCTCTGTTTCTTTCCTCTGCCGTAAGCCAGCAGGATGATGAGGATGATGGCGCCGTTGACGATCTCACGGCCCGCCTCCGCAATGTTCAAAATGATCAGGATGCTCTGGATCAGGTAGATGATCACAACACCGCCCATGGTCCCCAGATAGCCGCCGTGGCCACCCAGGATGGAGGTGCCGCCGATGACCACCGCCGCGATGGAGATCAGCTGATAGCTGTCGCCCATGGTGTAGTTGGGATAGCCCAGGTGGCCGATCAGCAAAATGCCTGCCACAGCCATCATCACGGAGGCGATCACATACACGCCCACCAGCACTACCTGGGTGTTGATGCCGGACAGGTCCGTCACCCGGGGGCTGCAGCCTACAGCGAATATCTTACGGCCAAACGTAGTTTTCTTCAACAGAAAAATCGTGGCAATGCCCAGCGCCACCCACAGCAGCACGCAGTAGCGGATGCCCAGGAAGCTGTCCTTGGCCAGTGCCGTCACCACAGCGGTGGACTCGCCCTTCAAAACGCCCTGGGTGTAGAGGAACGTGGCGCTCATCAAAATGGAGTTGGTGGCCAGGGTCATGACCATGGGCGTGATCTTGAGGTACGCTACGCCCACACCCTTGAAAAGTCCCATGAGGACGCCCACCAGCATGGCCGCCGCAAAGCCGATCCAGCCGTTGCCGGTCTCCTTGGTAGTCTGGGCGAACACGCACGCGGAGAAGGTGACGCTGTACGCCACGGACAGATCCGCGCCGCCGGTGAGGATGATAAGGGTCTGACCGATGCAGATGATGCCCAAAAAGCAGCACAGCACCAGGGTGGACATGATGTGGCTGGGCTGCAGGTAGTTGGGCTCCAGAATGCCGGAGACCAGGTACAGTCCCACCATCATGACGACCAGCCGGAGGCCGGTGGATTTTACGACTGCCTTCCAGTCCAAACTTTTTGCCGCCATCTCAGTTGGCCTCCTTTCCGGCCACAGCCTGTGCCCGTTCTCTCTTTTGTTTAAAGAACTCCGTGAAGAAGCCCACCGACAGCGCCAGGATCAAAATGATGCCCTGGACCAGGTTCTGGTAGTAAGAGGAAATGCCCCAGAAGATCAGCAATCCCACGATCAGGGAGAGGATCATCGCGCCGGCAATGGAACCGAAGTAGGAACCCTTGCCGCCCGCCAGGGACGCACCGCCCAGCACCGCCGCGGCGATGGAGTTGTTGGTGAAGTTGTTGGCCGCAGTGGGGTCGCCGGAACGGGTCTGAGCCGTCAGCAGCACGCCGCAGATGGCGGCGCACAGTCCCGCGATGGAGTATGCGATGAGCTTGGAGCGGTTGATCTTGATGCCGTTGAGGAAGGCCGCCTTCTCGTTTCCGCCGATGGCGTAGAGGGCCTGGCCCGCCCGGCTCTTCCGGTAGGGGATCCAGATGAGGAAGATGGCCAGCAGCAAAATCAGGGCGGACATGGGGAAGACGTCAAAGATCCGTCCGGTGAAGAAGCGGGCGAACTCCGAGGGCACGTCGCCGCCGGGGGTGGGCCGCACATAGCGGGCAAGGCCGCTGAAAATGGAGCCGGTGGCCAGCGTCACCACGATGGGCTGCAGCCGTCCGTAAACCACCATGCAGCCGTTGAAGAGGCCTGCCAGCACGCCCACCAGCAGCACGATCACGATGGTGGCCACGCCGCCCACCACGATGGAGCCGCCCAGGGCGTTGGTAACGGGCATATAGATGGTGGCCGCCACACAGTTGGTGAAAATGATCAGGTTGCCCACCGACAGATCAATGCCCGAGGTCAGGACGATCACCGTCTGGCCCAGTGCCGCGATGCACAGCGTGATGACCTGGTTGAAAATGGACTGGGGTCCATACACGGTGAAAAAGTCGGCCTGGTTCGCAGCAAACAGCACCAGCACCACCGCCAGCACGCAGTATGCCACCACGCACTCCGCGTTCCGCTTCAAAAACAGCTTCGTTCTCTCATTTCTCATTGGTTCCGCCTCCTACGCCGATGGACTGGGTGATGATGTTCTTCTCCGTCACCTGGTCACCCTCCAGCTCCGCCGCGATCCGTCCCTCATAAAATACCAGCACCCGGTTGCACAGCAGCAAAAGCTCCGACATCTCCGTGGAATAGAAGACGATGGAGTATCCCTCCTGGGTCAGCTGCGCCATCAGATGATAGATCTCGGTCTTGGTGCCGATGTCGATGCCCCGGGTGGGGTCCGAGAGCAGCACGATCTTCGCCTTGGTGGAAAGGGCCTTGGCGATGACCACCTTCTGCTGGTTGCCGCCGCTGAGGCTGCCCACCGGCAGATCCGCGCTGTGTACCTTGATGCTCATGCGCTCAACAGCATCGGCGATCACGCCCTTCTCCTTTTTCCCGGAAAGCACGCCGGAGTTGGAGATGCTCTTGAGGCACATCATGGTGATGTTTTCGCCGATGGACCGGGAGAGGATCAACCCGTCGTTTTTCCGGTCCTCCGGGATGAGCACGATGCCGTGGGAGAGGGCCTCCCGCTCGTTGCGCAGGCGGACCTGCTTGCCATCCACGTAGATCTCACCGGTGTCGAATTCGCCGTCGCCGAACAGGGCGTGGAGCAGCTCCACCTGTCCGTGGCCGGAGAGGCCGGCAATGCCTAGGATCTCGCCCTTTTTCAGTTTGAGATTCAGGTTGTGCAGGCAGGTGCCCTTGGAGGCATTCACCAGCTCCAGGGCCGTCTCCGTCTCGCTGCCCTTGGGCTTTTCCAGAGACGTCTCCGCGCTCTTCTTGCCGGAGATGTGCTCCACGATCTCCTCATCCTCCAGCTCTCCCCAGGGGAAGGTCATCACGTACCGGGCATCCCGGAAGATGGTGGCCCGGTCCGCTACCTGGCGCAGCTCATCCATGCGGTGGGAGATGAACAAAATGCCCTTTCCCTGTTCCTTGGTGAGCTTGTGCATCATGTCAAAGAGCCACTTGACCTCTTTTTCGCCCAGAGCGGAGGTAGCCTCGTCCAGGATCAGCACATCCGGGTCCTTGTAGAGCGCCTTGGCGATCTCCACCAGCTGCATCTGGCACAGCGTCAGATTGCGCACCATGACCCGGGGATTCAGATCCAGCCCGATCTCCTGCAAAAAGGCCTGGGCCTTGTCGTAGATCTGCCGGAAGTTGATCCGCCCGAACCGGTTCCGGGGCTCATTGGCCAGGAAGATGTTCTCTGCCACGGAGAGGTCCTGGATCAAGGACAGCTCCTGGAACACCGCCGCGATCTTGTGGGCCTGGGCGTCCTGGGCACTGTTGATGTCGATCTTCTGCCCCTCCATGTAGATGTCGCCGCTGTCCCGGGCGGTAACGCCGCAGATGATCTTGACCATGGTGCTCTTTCCGGCGCCGTTTTCGCCGATGAGCACGTGGGTCTCCCCCCGGTAGCACTTCATCTGGGCATCATTGAGTGCCACGATGCCGCCGAACCGCTTGCTGATGTGAGCGGTCTCGATCAGCGGGACCATGGTCTCCTGCCCGGGCGCCGCGCCGGCGGCGCCCTCTTCAATAATCTGTTTCATGTACAAAGCTCCCCCTACTGTATCCATAACGTGGGGAGGGGCCGTCTCCTTTCCTTTTGAAACAGCCCCTCCCCTGAACTATCCAATTATTGGGGCACCCTGTCAGTTGGGAGCCACATCTTCAATGGTAAGATTCCAAGTGTTGTTGTTATCCGTCCAGTCGCAGACAAAGCCGCCTTCCTGATCGGGCTGATACCATTTCTCCTCGGCTTCTTCCTTGCTGGAGCAGGTGGGCAGATCCACATAGGTCATGGGCTCAACTTCCTCGCCGTTGAGGACCTTCAGCGCCACATCCACCGCGGCCGCGGCCAGGTAGGGAGGCTGCGCGGTGCAGAAGGCGTCCAGATCCATCTCGACCCAGTCCTTCATGAAGGAGTTGAACATCTCGCCCTCAGAGATGGGAAGCGTTGCGGGATCGATGCCGTTTTCCACCAGGGACTGCACGATGGCGTGACCGCCGCCGCCCTCGGAGAGGATACCGTCGATCCCCTGGGAGGCATAGGCGCTCATCAGGTTGGACATGACGGAAGCGGTGGTGGAGTCATCCCACTTGCCGTAGCCGTCGCCCAGGACGTTGATGCCGGGATAATTGTCCAGAACGCTCTGCATGCCCTCGGTGCGGTCCAGGGTCACCTGGTTGCCCTCAATGCCCTTGATCCACAAAATATTGCCTTCGCCGCCCATGCGGTCCGCCAGGGACTGGGCCAGAAGACGGCCGTACTCGAACTGGTCGGTGTTGACGTTGTAGACCAGGTCGGAGTCCACCGTGGTATCGAAGCAGACCACCACGATGCCCCGCTCCGCGGCCTCCTCCAGAACGGACTGCAGGCCCGTTGCGGAAGCTGCGATGCAGACGATGGCGTCATAGCCCTCGGACATCATGTTGCGGATCTCATTGATCTGTGCCTGCACATCGTCGCCGGCGCTGGAAGAATAGGCCTTGGACAGCACGCCCTGCTCCACCAGGTCAGCGGTGTACGCGTCGAAAATGTTGACTGCGGCGGTACGCCACGCGTTGCCCACGTAGGAGTTGCTGAAGGCGATCTTGTAACCGCCGTTATCGCTCTCCGCGCCGCCCTCGTCCGTGGTCTGCTCCTGACCGCCGCAGGCTGCCAGACTCACCATCATGCAAAGTGCCATCAACAACGAGACTAACTTCTTCATACGCTTTCCTCCTCAATTTTCGTCTCTTCCAATTTCCCTGTAATTTATTAAGAGGCAGGGATCCTCTTTGCAACATTTGCTTATTCCGTCTCCGCAACCATGGTCACCGGAGCACTGTCCACGCCCCGCACCAGCAGCGGCAGGGCAAAGACCCGCTTGAGCGTTTTTCCCACCACCGGTGCCATATTGACATCCTCGATGCCGCAGATGAACCGTCCGTCCTTTCCTCGGAACAGGATCCGGTGGGCTTCGTTTCCGTCCTCCTGGTCACTGAAGGACGCCAGGGACACAAAGTCCACTGCCAGCGCCCGCAGCCCGGTTCCGTGTTCCACCAGCCAGGCGGCACAATCCGATCCGATGCCCGGTCCGTTCTGCTCAAAGAGCGCCTCGTTTTCCAGCCGCAGGCGGGAAAAACCGGTGTAGATCATCAGCAGGTCGCTCCGGGCGATGTCCCCGGCATAGGGCTCCAGATCCGCGGCCGTCACCTTTTCGCCGGCCCCTTTGGGGATCTCCAGCAGCAGCGGCCGCTCGAAAATGAAGCGGTCCAGATCCAACTCCGCGATGGGCGTTCCCGATGCCAGATAATGGTTGGGTGCATCATAATGGGTGCCTACGTGATTATACAGACTGATGATCGAAGTGTTGGCCACATCCCCTTTGGAGATCTGCAGCTTTTTCTCCAACTGGAGCTGCGGACTGTCCGGCCAGGCCGGCATATGCGCCTCAATGGGATAGGATAACAAGTGGTACATGATAACCACCTCCCGTAAAATCTGTCGTTTGGCACAGAGCGTTGAGTTACTCACATTTTAGAGCAATGTTCACGTTCCGAGAATGAAAATCCTTTCAATTTTTGGTAAGATTTTTAGATTTCGTGTCGAATTTAACAGTTTTTTTCAGAATCCTGTCGTATCCGGTCGTTTTTTGCCGGTTTTTCCCCTCCAAGTCCCTCCCATTCTTCCCACTGCGCACGCCTCCGCCCAGACAGAGCTGCCAGTCCTCAGTTTATGGGAAACTCCCTGCAACTATGTCCGCCGGCAGCAGCTGCGCTTCACCGGTGCAGGCACAAAAAAAGAAACCGGCGCCGGTCCGGGAAGGGAATCCTTCTCAGACCGGCGCCGTTTCGCCTGTCGTTTTGATACTCTGTTTTGATAAATGCGGCTGCGTATCCCGGAGCCTTTGCTGCCCTTATTTTTTCAGCAGCCGCCACAAGGTGGTGCGGCTGATGCCCAGGCGTTTCGCCGCGGCAGTCTGATTGCCGCCGCTCTCCTCCAGCACCCGCAGTGCCACATCCCGTTCGATCTCCTGCAAGGTGCGGTTCAGATCCAACGGGGCCGGCGAGTTCTCCTCCTGAAAGGCAACTGCGCCCCCATGCCGCTCTTTTCCCAGGATCCGCCGGACATCCTCTGCCGTGATGATCTGGCCGGAAGCAGTTACGGTCAGCTCGCTCATGACCCGTCGGAACTGGGCATAATTGTGGGGCCAGCGGAAATTTTGCAGCAGTGCCGTGGCCTCCGGTTCCGCCCCCAGGATGGGCCGGGGAAGGCTGGCGTTCAAGTGGCTGATGGACAGCCGCACCAGCTCCGGGATCCGGGCGGACATCTCCCGCAGCGGAGGCAGGTACAGGGAGAGGCAGTTGAGTTTATCGCGGAACAGCGCTCCCGCTTCTGAGACATATTCCCCCGGCTGGCAGACACAGGAGAACATGACCCGGTTGCGGCGGCAGATCTCCATTTCCGAAAGGGCCTCCAACAGCTGCTGTCCGTGTTCCCGGGGGAGGGCATCGATGTTGGAAAAGTAAATGGTGGTCTTTTCATCTG
The DNA here is from genome assembly GCA_944387015.1 of uncultured Oscillospiraceae bacterium. Taxonomy (GTDB): domain Bacteria; phylum Bacillota; class Clostridia; order Oscillospirales; family Oscillospiraceae; genus Oscillibacter. Next base: position 19,953 of record CALXDH010000013.1, on the reverse strand, counting down.
CCAGCGGCGAGTTGTGGTGTTCCAGCAAAAACGTCCAGCTCTTGTCATTGAGCAGGCTGCAGTTGACCGTCACCAGAGGGTTATTGCGCAGCTGCCCCCGCAGATAGAGAGCACTGACCATGCTCTGCTTTCCGGTGCCGTCCTCCCCGGTGACCATCACCGGGGCACTGCTCTGGCTGATTTTTTCCACATCGTCTTGGAAATCGCTGATGGTGCCCGCAAAACTGAAGATGCTGTTGTAGAACGCGTTTTCCGCCTCCGGCCGGGTGGAGAAGTGGATCCCCGCCTGGTTGGGAGACAGCGGCGTTTTGCGGGCGACGAAAAAGAACGCAATCAGGGACAATCTTCCGGACGTGATGCGCCGTGAGCGAATGGAGTACGTCATTCCGTTGAGGTTGCGGACGATCCGCCGCTCGCTCTCCCGCCGGGATTCCGGCAATTCCCGCTGCAGCAGCGCCATCAGCTCTGTGGAGGATTCCGCCAGCGTGGACAAAAACAGCCCTCCCGCATCGTCAAACACCACCGTCTGCCCGATCTGGCCGCTGATGAGCTGACGGAAAAACAGATTCTCGTCCCGCAGCCGCTCCTGGCTTCCGCACAGCTGCAGCGCGTACTCAAATGCCCGCCGGACGCTTTCGATGCCGGAGGTAATCAAAAAGGAGTTGAGTCCCAGCCGCTTGGCGGTGGTGTTGGCCACCGCATCGCACAAAATGGTCTCGTAGCTGGCCGCCTTCAGCCGCTGCAGCGTGGGCTCCACCTCCTCCGGAGAGTTGATGGTGAGAATATCAATATTGTAATTCATCAGCTGGCAGAGCATCTGGGCATTGCGGGTAATGTTGTCGTAGGAGACCATGGCAGTCCTTCCCACCGTCGGATCCGGCTGATCCGCCAGTTTCAAGGTGCAAAGAAGGTCGTACATGGAAACCTCGATCTCGATCACCGGCAGGGAGAGCTGCTGACGCAGCATCCTGGCCGTGCCGCCCCGGGAGATCACCACATCGTAATTCCCGCAAAAATTGCGCTTTGCGATCTCCACGCCCTGTTCCAGGTCTCCTACATGCAGCGTCAGGTCCATCTGCGGAAATTCTTCGGCCACCCGCGACATCACCGCCGCGATCCCCTCATAGGGTGCGATCCCCAGGACATGGATGTTCGACTGCATTCACACTCACACCTTTCTGAAAAAGCGGCGCCGCGTGGTTTCCCCCTGATCCCACGCCGTCTGAGATCGTTTCTATTTGAAACAAATTGTACCAAATCCCCAAAAGCGCTGCAATAGGTTTTCTTTACATGTATCGGCAGATCGTTTTTTCTGCGTACAAGTTCTTTTGTGTTTTGTACCGGCAGGAGACCTGTGACCGGGTGTAATCCGGGCGTCATCCGCATCGCCAACGCCGGCACGCTGCCCTTCAAATTCCGGAAAGTTTACAAAATAGTCTACTACTGCGTCCCGCTTTCTGGAATAATAGAATGCAAGATTCAAAATGGAGCGTATTTTGACATGAAACTGATCCTAAGCGACCGCCCTCTTCCACTGGAGCTCTCCGACCACCCGGATGTTGTGTGCGTCGATCTCACCCGGCTGAAAATCGCAAACTGCGTGGGCTGTTTTGGCTGCTGGACGAAAACGCCCGGCCGATGCGTCATCCGGGACGACGCCGTCAAGGTCTACCCCCTCATTGCGCAAAGCGAGACGGTGCTGTATGTAAGCCGGATCAAATACGGCGGATATGATACCGTCATGAAAACCATGCTGGAGCGGGCGATCCCCGTTCAGCAGGCCTTCATCCGCATCGTAAACGGAGAAACGCACCACGTGCAGCGCAGCGTGGTCCCCAAAGACGCGGTGATCCTCGCATACGGCGCTTCGGATGAGGAAGAGCAGGCACTTTTTCGGCAGCTGATCGCCAGAAACGCGCATAACATGAACTTTCAATCGTACCGGGTCCTCTTCTGCAGGGAAGACCAGGTGCCGGACCTTGTGCAAACGGAGGTGGCAAAATGGGGAATCTCTTGATTTTAAATGGCAGCCCCAGGGCTCCGCGCTCAAATTCCAGGCGCTATGCCCAGATTTTTTCCTCCTGCTATGGGGAAAACACGGAATATTTCGACATCTCAAAGCGCAATCACCCGGAGCTGTGTGCCAAGCTCGCCGGGACTTCCCACGTGCTGTTTGTATTCCCCCTGTATGCGGACGGGCTCCCCGTCACTTTGCTGAACTTTCTCAAATCGCTGGAAGCAGCCCCGCCCCAAAACAAGCCCGCCGTGTCCGTACTCATCAACTGCGGCTTTCTGGAGCCGCAGCAAAACGAAATGGCCGTGGAGATGATGCGCCTGTTCTGCAGACAAAATCACTATCCCTTCGGCTCCGTTTTAAAGATCGGCAGCGGAGAGGCAATCCTGGACTCCCCTTTCCGGTTTCTTGCGGTCCGAAAGATCCGGCGCTTTGCGGACTCCATCGCCAAGGGTTCCTATGGAACGTTCCAGACTACCATGCCGCTGCCGAAAGGGCTTTTTGTGAAGGCGGCCGCGTCCTACTGGATCAACTACGGGAAAAAATTCGGCGTCACCAAAGAGGCGATGCAGACCATGCAAATCGAACCGTGATGCCGGATCAGACCGAATGCCGAAAAGGCCCGCCCCATGGGGCGGGCCTTTCTTATTGGGCGTCCCGGTCATCCTGAGAGGGCCGCTGCTCCGGTGAGGCAGCGCGGTCTGCCGCGGATTTTGCCGGGTGTTTCCCGTGCTTTGCCTTTCCCTGAATCTCCGGAACCGGCGGGACCTCATTCCGGGGTTTCGTATGGGTCCAGTCCGGACGTGCCATCCCTTTTTTTGCCATTTTAATTCCTCCTGTATCAGTCGAATCCAATCCCACGAAAAGCCTTCTGCGCTTTACGTGCCGAATTCTGTCCCAGACATTTTGGCGTATTCAAAAATGACGAGCTTTTGGTTTTTATCGCACACGGCCAAAAACACATCCCTGGCTGAGGAAAGATGCCGCTGCCTCAGCTGCCGGTCCAGCCAGGTCAGATTCAGACCCAGCTTCTTGAGGTTGGCCTCCAGGATCCGGCCGTCCATAATCAGCTCCGTGTACAGGAATTCCTGCTCCGGTGCCAAATTCAGATCAGCGGGCGTCGCAGGACGCTGGGCGCTGACCGGAAGGATGGTCAGCTTCCCGTTATATTCAAAAATCGCGGTCTGGATGCTTGCAAGGTCAAAATACCCTTGCTGTCTGCACATCACAATAAATTCGCTCAAATCCAGCTTGGCTTTCCTTAGATTTTCCCGATAAAGTTTTCCCTGATCCAGCAAAATAGTAGGAGCGCCGTAAAAATATCTGCGTGTTCTTGGGATCTTGTTGGTGATCACACTCAGCAGCAGCGTAACACCGCCGTAAATCAGGACTGCGGTAAACGGTTTCCACGGCTCCTCCAGTTCCGTGGCCATTTCGGCCGCAATGGAGCCGATGGTGATCCCCGTGATATAGTCAAGGAAATCCAGCTGTGCGATCTGCTTGTGTCCGATCAGTTTTGCCGCCGCAAAAAGAACCGCGAAGGACCCCAATGTTGTCAGGCATAGCTTCAAAAACGGAATCATCATCCCCTCCTTTTTCATAGTTTGGCCGAAATCCTGCCGGACATGCATACTGGTTTGAGCCCCGCCGCCCTTTACGGGAGCCTCCGCTCTCAATCATTTGCCGCTATCTTCTGAAACTATTTATAAAATTTCGATGTAAGTCTTGTAAAAGTCGAATGCGGTTCCATTTTCCCGTGCGCGGGTAAGAAACCTGCTGATGACGGCGCCGGTCTGGTATCTGCTCTGCACTGCACGCAGCAAAGCGGGCAGATCATTGGGATACCCCGGCCGCACTTCTTCCCGCATCAGCCCCGCCACATACCGTCCTCCGCCATGGCGCCACAGGACCTCCGCATACTCCGCAGCAGCCGCCGGGGCAACGGTCAGTCCCCGGCGTTCCCGGGAAAGATCCGACGAATCCTGTACCCTGGAGTAGAGGTAGGGATCATCCATATACTGTCGGAGCACACCGGCATCCGCCAGTTCAAAGGGCACAATGCACGCTGTGTCGATCTGAGCATCCGCAAAAGGTATCCGGCGCAGTTCCTGAATGACTTCCAAGGCCTGGGTGTAGCGCCGCAGCCGCTGCAGCTGCCGCTCCAGCTGCAGTTTTTGAGCCTCCAGCGCGCTCTCCTGGGCGGCGCACAGGATCTCGTGTCCTTCAACTTCCATGGCATCGATCTCGGAAATACTTTTTATCGAAAGCCCGAGACTGCGGTAAAACATCAGATCAGAGATCCGCATCAAGTCCCCGGCTTCATAGGCCCGGTACTGGTTTTCCGCCTGACGGCCGCAGTCAAGCAGCCCCACGCTCTCCCAATACCGCAGCCTGGAGGCGGGGACCCCCAAAATCTCTGCAATTTCACCGATCCGGAATGTTTTCTCCACCCTGCATCCCTCCTGGTACAGAATTGTACCCGAAAGCCTCTTGACCTTCAAGCGGCTTTAAGGTTTATTCTGTTTGCGGAGGGATGCCAGCTGCAAGTCGAACGCTGCTTTGCCGGGGGAAAACTCCGCCCCGGCAAAATCATCCGCTTTATTTTCCCCACATACCTTACCTCTTTGTTCACCACGCTCTATACGATCATGGATGGGGTTTTTGTTTCAACCTACGTGGGGACCGATGCTTTGGCGGCCATCGCGCTGGGCAGCAAAAACCGGGAGCAAGCCAGCCTTATTTTTTCCCAATGCATATTCTGGAGCCTGCTTTTGGGAGGCTGTACATCGTTCATGTGCTGGCTGCAGCTGGATCGCATCCTGTACTTTCTGGGTGCCACGACGCCGACCTTATCATACTGCCGGACGTACGCCGCTCTTTGGCTGCTGGGTGTCCCGGCAGTGGTTGGAAAAGAGCTTTTGGCCTATTTTATCCGGATCGATGGAGCGCCCGGCTTCAGCTTTTTTATCTCAGCGGCAGGCGGCATCACAAATATCATCCTGGATGCGCTCTTTGTCGGGGCATGGGGCCAAGGCGTTTTCGGAGCGGGTCTGGCTACGGTGATGGGATTGGCGCTCTCCTGCATACTGGGGATCTTCTGGCTTGCCGGCCGAAAGTCCTCCCTTCGCGTGGTCTTGCAAAGGCCCCGGCCCGCAGCGGCAGTGCAGTATGGAATGAACGGCTCTTCCGAATTGGTCAATCAGCTGGCCATCGCTGTAACTACCATCGTATTCAACCGAACCGCCCTAAATCTGGCCGGTGAAAACGGTATCGCGGATGTATCGATCATCATGTACCTCCAATTTGTATTCCTGGGGGTCTACTTTGGCGGGTCCATGGGGGTATCTCCCCTATTGGGATACGCTATGGGACAGGGACGGCTGGATCTGTGCCGGGATCTGGAACGATATGCCCATCGCTTCTTTTGGATGATCCCTCCCATATTGTGTGCTCTGGCGCTGATCTCCGCCCCGGCGGCAGTCCATCTTTTTGCCAAAAACGATACGGTCTATACACTGGCTGTCCGGGGGATGCGCCTGTACAGCATCGGATACCTGTTCGCTGGGTTTAATATTTTTACGGCGATCCGCCTCTCTTCCTATGGACTCGGACGGTGGGCAGCAATCGTCACCGGGCTGCGTTCCTGCGTCCTGCTCCTGGCTGCATTGGCCATTTTGCCGCAGATCTGGGGACTGGACGGCATGTGGCTGGCATTTCCTGCCGCAGAAGCAGGGACACTGGCGGGCGCGATTTATTTTTCAAAGCGATGCACGGCAACAACAGCGGCGATTTTCCCGCAAAGCAAAACCGCACCGCCGGAAACGAATTGAAACTGGATCTGTTGAATCGCTGCGGAATGGTGATGGAATACATCTGTGGATAAATAGCGGCCCAACGCAGAAAACCGCCCTCCGGAAAGTCTGTCCGGAGGGCGGTCCTTTTTTCTGCCGATTATTTTGGTTTTTCTGTTGACAAAACAGTCTACACGATGTAGACTTCAATTAGTCTACAAGACGTAGACCACAGCTGTGAGAAAATGTCCGGACGGAGGATGGGATATGGAACAGAATTTGACGGAAGCGGAAGAATATGTGGCAGAGCTGGTCTGGCAGCGGGGTCCCCTGTCCTCTGGTGAACTGGTGACACTGTGCGCACAGCAGCTGGGCTGGAAAAAGTCCACCACCTATACCATTTTAAAGCGTTTGGAAGGAAAAGGCGTGCTGTGCAATGAAAACGGCCAGGTAGAGGCGCTGATCTCCCGGGAGGAGTACCAGTCTCTTCAGGGCTGCCGGTTTATTGACGGCAGCTTCGGTGGGTCTCTGCCCAGTTTTCTGGCGGCATTTACCCGCAAGCGTAAGCTCAGCGGCGAGGAGATCCGCCAGATCCGGGAAATGATCGAGCAGTTTGAGGAGGAGCCATGACAAACCTTTTTTTGATTGTGGCGGAGCAAAGCCTGCGATTGAGCGGCATGATCCTCTTTTTGTGGGTACTGCGGACTCTGATTCGCAGGATTCCAGGATCAGCCCTGTACCTTTTGTGGATCTTGGTGTTTGTGGGACTTGTGCTCCCCTTCCGGGTGGAGGTGCCCTATCACACTGAGGCCCCGGCAACTGCCGCAGAGGCCGTCCTCTCCACAGAGGAGCCAGACAATGCCCCGGAGGGGCCTCCGGCCGCAGTGAATCCGCCGGTTTCCCAAGATCAGGCGGTGAACGCACAAAATCAGCACGTTCCGGCAGATCTCCTGCCGCTGGCGGCCGTTGTCTGGGCAGCAGTTTCGGTGATTTTGGTGTGTATCAACGGGTGGAAGCTGGCCGTGTTTTCCCGGAAGCTGCACGGCGCCCGGCAGATCGCGCCGGGCGTCTATGAAACCGACCGCATCGAGGTCCCTCTGGTGATGGGGTACCTGCATCCCCGCATCTATCTGCCGGCATTTTTACGGGAGGAGGAACGGGGGTATATCCTCCTTCACGAGCAGATCCATCTGCACCGCAGAGATTATCTTATCAAGCCGGCGGCGTTTGCTGTTACATTGCTCCACTGGTTCAACCCGCTGGTATGGCTTGCCTATCACGTTCTCTCGGAAGACATGGAGCGGGCCTGTGATGAGGCCGTTCTGCGGCGGATGGGCAGTGGGATCCGCAAAGAATATTCCATGTCGCTCCTGACCCTCTCCGCTGGGAGAAGTGTGAACAACCTGCCGACGGTGGCATTTGGTGAAAGGGGGATCAAATACAGAGTGATGAATATTCTGCATTATAAAAAGACCGGCGGACTGACGCTGGCATTGCTGGTGCTGCTTTTCGGCGCAGTTGCGTGCGGAACGTTTGCCCAGCCGGTAGAGGTCTCTGAGACGCCCGAAACGGAGCAGACATCCCAGGAAGACCTGGCCGATGACGCCCTCTACCAGGAGCTGGGCGTCTCCACAGCCGACACCACGTCATTTTTCGAAGCGTTTCAGCAGGCAGCGGCGGCGGGCGAGCAGGAGGCAGTCGCCAATATGTTCCGCTATCCCAAGCAGCTGCAGCTGCCCGGTGAGGAACCGGCCTATGTAAACTCTGCCCAGGAGTTCCTTCCCTACTACGAACAGGTGTTTACCCAGGACTTTTTGGATACGCTTGCAGCCATCGATCCGGCGGACTTTACCCAGGAGGGATCTGCCATCGGCTGGGGAGAAGGTACCGTCTGGGCCCGGGTGTATGATGGCGAAGTGACCCTGGCCTCCGTATTCGCCTCCCGGGAGGACCGCTATCTTGCTTACTACGAGGGCAATGACAACGAACTCTCCGGGGCGGATGCCATGTATCAGGTAAACGGCATCCGCCAGGAGGAGGCCCAGGCCTTTGCGGAGGACTTCGTGCGTCTGGCCCTGGCGGATGACCGGGAAGCGGTGGCATCCATGATCCGCTACCCCAGAACGCTGGTGGTAAACGGCGAGGAGCGCACACTGGAAAACGCAGAGGATTTCCTGGCGCATTACGAGGAAATCCTCCCTGCGGATTTTGTCAAAACCCTGGAGTCTCTTCTTTCCCAGCCCCTGTCCTACCGGTATGACGGAACGTTCCTGGGAGATGGGGCGCTGTGGATGAGCAATGCCGGCGGGGAACTTCTGATCGAATCCCTTTTCCCCTCGGAGACTGTGCAGATGAAGCCCATGGGGGAACTGATGGTGGGCGTGGAGCCCGGGACTGAGCCCTGAACTTCAGGCAAAAAAGGAAGCTGGCCGTGGCCAGCTTCCTTTTTTGCATTGTCTCATTTTGTACCGGCCGTCCAGCCGGTTTCCTCCAATACAGCCTTATTTCACCGTCTGGATCTCCCGCAGCATGATGCTGCCGGAGGACTGGTCGAAGGTCAGCGTCACCTGGGTGATCTTCCCCAGGTCCACACCGGAAAACGCCTCCATATCCAGCCGTACAGTGCCCAGCGGCGTAAAGGTGCTATACTGAAGCAGGTCCTCCTGCCCGGCCACCGGGATGGTCTCCACCGTGCCCTCCTGCCAGGTAAGGGCCGGGGTCCCCGCCTTTACCTGTACGGATGCCTCCCGGCCTTCAGAATCCCGCAGCGTTACCGTCAGGCTCTGGTCCTGTTGACGGTTGCGCGTGTCGCCGCTGTCCTGGGCCAGGTCCATCTGCAAATACGACGCGTCCTTCAGGTCTGCCGACACCGGAATGGTCGCCGTGGAACCGGCGCTGTCCCAGTGCAGGCGGGTCAGGTCATACTGCAGGAAGCTCCCCGGGATCCGGAAGGAGCCGGCCGTGTGGTCCAGCGTGCTGCAGGCATTCACCGCCTCCGCCGCAACGCCGCTGGTCTGCAGGCTCTTTACGGAGTCTGCCGCCGCCCGATAAAGCACCGTTCCTGCGGTATCCACCCGCGCCATAACAGGATACCCCTCATACTGCTGCGGCATGGATGCAGCCGTCTCAAGGGGCGTTTTCCCCGTCTCCAGCACGGACTTGACAAAGTCCTGTACATAAGCGCTGAAAAACGCCTGCTGTTTCTCCGGCTCCATCACCTGGGGCAGCGTCTCCCGGTCCGCAAAGGGATCCGGGCGCACCAAAGCCGTGCTGAAGCCGCCGTGATTGCCATTTTCCAGATAAATGAGGTCTGTTCCGCTGCTGCGCTCAGGCGTATTTTCCAGCTGGTCAAAGAGCGTGCCGCCGTCCAGGCTGGTCACATCCCCGTCATACTGGGGAATGATGATCCCCACAGGTACATCCACCGGGTCCGAAGAAAGCGGCGTCACCAGCGCCGGAGCCGCCGACACGATGCCCTTTACCTCCAGAAGCTCCGTCCGGGCGGCCACCTCAAACACATCGTAGCCCGCCCGGGAGTGTCCCACCAGGATCACCTGATCCAGATTGCCTTTCTTGTTCAGATCACAGGGGAAGATCCCCTCTTTCCCTTCCATGGCCTGTTTCAAAAGGGCGCTTTGCTGCTCCACCACCTGAACCGTGCGCTCGCATCCGCTGGGTTCCCCATTTTCAAAGGAGTAGTTGATGCCCACGTTCATGGAGATGGCCAGGTATCCGGCATCTGCCAGCTGATCCACCAGATAGGAAAAGCCCAGATCATAGCGGTTCTCCGCCGCCGAGCGGATGGGATGGGAGCCGTGGAGGAAGATCACCACCGGACAGTTCTCCCCGTCCGGCACACCGATGACGCCCTGCATCCGATAGGGGATCTCCCGCGTTCCCTGGGTGATGGTTCCCTCACCCAGATCGTAGCAGTACACATTGTCCCGGGGCGCATCAGTGGTAACCACCGCCGTGTTGGTGGCACCGTCCCAGTCCGCCGAGACACCTTCTACATAGTTGAACAACTCTGCGGACACATAGGTGGTCCCTTCCAATACCACTGCCTTGGGATCCGTCCAGAGCGTCTCCCCGTCCAATGTCAGCACACCGTCTGCCATGCGCAGCAGATATGTCCCAGCGGAATCCAGGGAGAATGCCGCCCCCTGGGCGCGGGAGTCCCACTCCACAGCATAGCCTGCCTGCTCCAGAATGTTGCGCAGCGGCAGCAGTACGGTCCCGGACAGATACCGGGGCATGGCCCCCTCCTCAACCGCCTGTCCGTCTACCAGGAGTTGGGTCGGATAAGCCGACAGGTCCGGCAGCGGGTCCAATGCGGGTTCCAGTGCCTGTACCGCTGTACTCAAAGTCAATGCTGCTGCCGCACAGGCCAGAATGCGATGTGCCTTTCTCATGGCGCATCTCCTTCAGTTGTTGGTTTTTAGACGGGTAAATCCCTTTAAAAGTTCCCGCAGCACATCTCTGCCGATTCGTAAATTTACTGTTTCCGGCCTTGACAGGCGGCAAAAGCACGTGGTCAGCTGATCCAGAAACATGACAAGCACCCAAACCGCCCCTTATTCCACTTTCATCATGCGGTATCCGACTCCGATGTGCGTCTGAATGTATTGCGGCGATCCAGGCTCTTTTTCCAGTTTCTTACGCAGCGTTGCCATAAACACACGGAGGGATGCAACGTCGTTTTCCCAGCTTCTTCCCCAGATCTGCTGGGTAATAAACGTATGGGTGAGCACCTTGCCTACATTTTTGCACAGCAAGCACAGTAATTTATACTCACTGGGAGTCAGGTGGAGTTCCTGACCATCCAGGAACGCACAACCTGCCGCATAGTCTACTTTTAATTTGCCATTTGTAAAGACTGCATCGGTATTCATCGTGCCAACCTGCAGGGCGGCCAGCCGCCGCTGCGTCACCCGCAGCCGGGCAAGCAGCTCTTCTACCGAAAAAGGCTTTGTCAAATAATCATCGGCACCGGCATCCAGCGCATCAATTTTGTCCGTATCCTCACTGCGGGCACTGATGACAATGATCGGCAAATTAGACCATGAGCGGACTTTATGGATGACCTCCACACCATCCATATCCGGAAGGCCCAGATCCAGCAAAATAATATCCGGATTATGGGAAGATGCTTCCAATATGGCGGATTCCCCATTTGCTGCCGTCAGGAAACGGTAATCGTGGGCCTTCAATGTTGTTGTAATCAGGTTGCGGACCGGTGTATCGTCCTCAACCACTAAGATCAAAGGTTTATTCATGCAGCTCTACCTCCCCGGCCGGTACGGAAAATGTGAAGATGGAACCATGGGGCAAATGGTCTGTTACCGTAATTTCACCGCCATGGGCATTCACAATGGATTTACACAACGCCAGTCCCAGTCCCATACTGCGCCGGCTGTCAGCAATGCGATTGGACGCACTGTAAAACATATCAAAAACATGCGGCTTCGCCTCATCTGAAATCCCCGGGCCATTATCCGCCACAGAGATTTCAATAAAGGCCCCGTTTCGCTTCCAGCTGATAGCGATCTCAGATCCCGGCGGCGTATACTTGATGGCATTATCCACAATGTTGATAAGGACTTGAACGATCAGTTTCGCGTCGATCTGCGCCAAAAGATATTCATCACTATTCTGCACCTGCAACTGGTACTCCACGCTCTTTCGGTTGATATGCCGCAGCGCTTCCGCCACCACCTCATCGATCAGCTCTGTTGTGACATGCAGATTCATCCTGCCCTCTTCCAACCGACTGACGGACAGCAGGTTTTCCACCAAGTTAATGAGCCACATGGCATCATCATAAATATCGGTATACATCTGCTCTTTGGTCTTCGTATCGAATAAATTTCCATTGGAGAGCAGATTGCTGGCATTCCCGGAAATCGAGGTAAGGGGTGTGCGCAGATCGTGGGAAATCGATCGGAGCAAATTGGCCCGAAGCTGCTCGTTCTTGGCCAGGACCGCCGCGGCTTCTTTTTCCTCCAAATTCTTTTGATTTTCCAGGGCCAGTGCGCATTCTCCCAAAACCGACAGGAGAATGCTGCTTTCAAAGGAATCCAGCGGCTTGTCCGACGCCGCAATGCCAACGACTCCGTATACCTGATCTCCCGTTCGGATAGACAGATAGGTGCAAATGGAATCAGAAAAGGTCTCCGTTCCCGCACCTGCCCGCTTGTTGTTTGTAACCACCCAACGCGCTACTTTCTGTTCCTTTTCAGAGGTATAACAGTCTGTTGAAGCCATATCATCCACAAGAAACAGCTCCGGTTTCATCTGCCCTTCCGGATCAATGCGATAGGCAATAATGTCCCGCTGAAATATTTTTAATAACTGCTTTGCGGTGACACAAACGATTTCTTCCTGGCTGCTGGCTTTTTGAAGTGTCTGGTTCGTTTCAAACAGGAGCTTTGTCCGCCACGCCACCTGTGCAGATCGTTTCGCGTGGGATTTCAATTTGGAGGCCAGAGACCCGGTAAGCAGGGAGGCCAGAAACATCACCAGGAACGTAACGGGATACGCGCTGTCATAGGCGTGCAGGGAAAATCTTGGAACGGTAAAAAAGAAGTTGAAGGTCAATACGCTGACAATGGATGCAATAAAACTGCAAACAGAACTCTTCGTCGATACTGAAACCAACATGACGCCCAAAATGTAGAGCGTAATAATATTGGCTTCTGTAAAACCCAAGTGGTAAAACAAAAAACCGATCAGCGTGGAAACGGCAAGGATCAGCGCACTTTTGAGAAGATCCAGAACGGATACAGACGGTATATGCATGATCTCCCGCCGTTTTGCCGAAAGCTGACTGTTCAATCCGTTATCGGGAATGATGTGAATATCCAGCTCAGGCGAAAGTTCAATCAAGCGCTCAGTCAGCGATGCCTTATGAAACCATGGCCGGCGGGGGATCCCGCTTCGGCCCAACACAATTTTTGTAACTCCTGACAGGCGGGAAAACTCCGCAATTTGATACGCCACATCGTCACCATAAACCGTTTCAATCGATGCGTTCAGCTGCTGTGCCAGATGAATATTGGTCTGAAGCCGCTCTTTATCCGTCTGGGTCATCCACTGAAATTCTTTCGTTTCTACGAACAGCGCCGTAAATCCGCACTGAAAGGCACTGGCCATTCGTGCCGCGGTACGAATGATTTTCTCATTGGAAGGTGCGGAGGAAAGGCACACCAGGATGTGCTCATGTGCCCGGTATTCCGTTCTATTGTGGACCCCATGGGTATAGAATGCTCCGCAATGGGGCCCAGCGCCAGCGCCGGGAAGAAGGTCAGCGCGGCAAAAATATAAACAACAAACACCAGGATCACAGCAAAGCCGAAGGTATTGGTCTGCAGCGTGCCGGCAGACTCATTGATAAACTTCTTCTTCATCAGTGATCCCGCAATGGCCAGTTGAATGACGATGGACAAATAGCGGCCAAAGAACATGGCAAGTCCTGTGGTCATATTCCAGAAATACGTATTATCCGCCAGCCCCTCAAAGCCGGAACCGTTATTGGCTGCGGAAGAGGCATACTCATAAAGCACCTGGCTCAGGCCATGGAACCCGGGGTTGGTGATCCCGGCCCGGCCAGCCTCGGTGCCCACCGCCAGCGCGGAGAACGCCAGGATCAGCAGGGGATGAATGATGATGCACAGGGCAGTAAGCTTCATCTCACGGCCTTCGATCTTCTTGCCCAAATACTCCGGCGTACGGCCCACCATCAGTCCACAGATAAACACCGCCAGGATGGCATACAGGATCATGTTCATCAATCCCACGCCCTTACCGCCGAATGCCACGTTGAGCATCATATGCAGCAGAGGAACCAAGCCGCCCAGGGGCGTCAGAGTGTCATGCATGTTGTTGACCGTCCCCGTTGTAAAGGAGGTCGTCACCGTGGTAAACAGGGCTGATTGAGCAATGCCGAAGCGGACTTCCTTTCCTTCCATGCTGCCCATGGACTGGTCCAGGCCAATGGCGGCCAAAGCAGGATTGCCCTGCAGCTCTGCCCAGTAGCACAGGCTCAGTCCGATCAGGAAAAGAATCCCCATGGCGGCAAAAATGCTGCGGCCCTCGCGGCCGAAGATCTTTGCAGTGAAGCCTTCCCGGTGATCCGGCAGTGCGTGGCCGGGAGCCGTATTCTTCATGCGCTCCCTTCGGCTGTCTCCCACCATCTTGCCGAAGGTGATGACGCAGGCCCCCGGCAGCAGCATCATGGCGTACAGTTCGATCAGGTCAGAGAGCATGGTCGGGTTTTCCAGCGGGGTGGAGGAGTTTGCTCCCAGAAAGCCGCCGCCGTTGGTGCCCAAGTGCTTGATGATCTCCAGCGCGGCAATGGGACCCATGGCAATGGTCTGGAAGGTTCCTTCCAATGTCTTGACCACAACGTTGCCCTCAAAGTTCTGGGGCACCCCCTGCCATACCAGCAGCAGACCGCCTACGATGGAGAAAGGAAGCAGGATCCGGGTTGTAATCCGAACCAGATCCACGAAGAAGTTCCCCACATTGTCCCGGCTCTTTCCAGCAAGCCCTCGGATAAAGGCCACACAGGCGGCATAGCCCGTGGCCGCAGAGACAAACATCATAAAGATAATGACCAGCATCTGCGAAAGATAGCTCACCCCGCTCTCGCCGGAATAGTGCTGCAAGTTGGTGTTGGTCATGAAGCTGATGATGGTATTAAGGGACAGTGTGGGTTCCATCGCCCCGATCCCGTTGGGGTTAAAAAACGGGATGCTCTGGATCCGCAGAACCAGGTAGCCCATGGCCACCATCACGGCATTGGTACCAACCAGTGCGAGGGCATATTGTTTCCAATTCATCCCCTGTGCCGGATGGACCCCGCCGATTTTGTAAATCACGCCGTCTACCCGGTCAAACACCGGATCGGCGAAGGTGTGCTTTCCTGCGGCGATATGATATAGATACCGCCCCACCGGAATGACAATGATCAAATAAATGAGAATTGTCAGTGCCAGCTGCAACATATGTAATTCCTCCCAATTGTCTTGCGTCTTTAAAAGCGGTCAGGGTGCGCCAGGGCATATACCAGATATCCACCCAACAGCAGCACGATGATTCCAAGGACGATCATGTCTTTTTCCTCCCTATCGGTCACTCTTGTTCATCGATCTGCTTCTGGCACCACTTGGCCAAAAGCCATACCAGTCCAAAGCAAATCGCCAGAGTTCCTGCCATCAAACAATCCATCATACCTGAGACTCCTTTCACAGCGGACAGACACCCAAAACACGGGGTATCCCTGTTTTGCGGTTTCAGCATACTGCACGGCATCATAAATGGGGATTAAGGAAGCAGGTGCTGCATTAACAAAAGATAAAGGGTCCTTTCCGCTTCGTGCGCCTACTGACGCTCCCTTTGTGCCTGCAGCGCAGCCTGATTTCGTTTCTCCTGCAGCCGAATGCGCTCCTGGCTGAGGCCGCACTCACCAAGTATTGCGATCATCAGATTCTTCTCAAACGCATCTGGAACGGAGTAACCCACAATTGGGATCCCCACGATCCCCATAACTCCCTGTGTACCTCTCACAGACAAAAACAGCCATTTGGAATCCGGCAGGGTATTGGTGGTGGCTCCGGCATGTTTATTGTTTTTCCGGACCCATTTGGCCACGCCGATCTCCTGAGAACTGAGCCCGGATAACACGCCCTTTTCATCCGCAGGCTCCACACGGAATGCCAGATCCTGTTCCGCTTCATTGAGCGCATAAAGAATGGGGCGCGCAAACATCCGGTTCAGCTGCTCCGCCGCTAGGCGCAGGCAATCCCATTCCGTGCGTCCCTTCTGGAGTTTCTGGCTGCTCTCCAGCAAAAGCTCCGTATAATAGCTCTTCTGGGCCGCCAGGCGCGCCTGCGCTTTCACCCGGCTGGCCAGAGAGCCGGCAATGATACTGGAACACAGCATAATCAAAAATGTCACCGGGTAGCTGGGGTCGTTGGCCTGAAATGTAAATCGCGGCACCGTGAAAAAATAGTTGAACGCCGCCACGCTCAACAGGGAATCCACCGCGCCGTAAAAAGGTCCGTTCGTCCATACTGCAGTCATGAGCACGCCCAAAATGTAAACGGTGATGATATTGGCCTCACTGAATCCCGCATGATAAAACGCAAATCCCACCACGGAGGCCAACAGCAGCGACACCAGCATGATGGCTGCATCTCTCCAGGAAAAATGCGCTTCGGGGATCCGGAGTTTCCCAATCGGCTTTTTGTACAGGGGCTGACGATCCGGGATGATGTACACGTCCAGATCTGTCAGCTGGATCAGCCGGTCTGCCAGGCTCTTTTTTCCTGTAATGGGATTTTGCTTATGGTTGATACGCCCCATGACGATCTTTGTTACACCGCTGGCCCGGACATATTCCGCGATCTGCACCGTGGGATCCGTCCCGTACACGGTGGAGATCTGCGCCCCAAGCTGTTCCGCCAAATGCAGATTGCTACGCAGGCGCTTCATATTTTCTCCTGACAGTTCTTTCGTCTCCGGTGTTTGCACAAACAAAGCGGTAAAGCCGCTGTGAAAGGCATCTGCCATGCGTGCTGCTGTGCGGATCACCTTGGCGTTGGAGGGCGCAGAAGAAAGGCAAATCAAAATATGTTCCCCGGCCCGGGCGCTTTTTTGATTTCCCCCCTGTACAGCAGTGCGATTCAGCTGGTCCGCCGTCCGCCGCATGGCGATCTCCCGCAGGGCTGCCAAATTCTCCGCAGTGAAAAAATGTTGCAGCGCCTGTTTGGCCTGACGTTCCCGATAAACTTTTCCCGTCTGAAGCCGTTTTATCAGTTCATCGGGCTCAATATCCACCAGCTCCACCTGACTGGCCCTGTCAAACACATGGTCGGGAATTCTCTCGTTAACAGTAACCCCCGTAATGGATGAGACTAGGTCATTCAGCGATTCCAGGTGCTGTACATTCACCGTTGTATAAACGTTGATCCCAGCCTGGAGAAGTTCCTCCACATCTTGATACCGCTTGGTATGCCGGCACCCCTGGGCATTATTGTGCGCCAGTTCATCCACCAAAATCAGTTGTGGCTTACGCCGCAGAGCCTGATCGAGATCAAACTCCCGAAGTTGGATGCCCCGGTAGTCGATTATCTGATTGGGCAGGACCTCCAGTCCCGTCAGCAGGGCCAATGTGTCCGGTCTTGCGTGGGGTTCCACATAGCCCACCACCACATCAATGCCCTCTTTTTTTGCCTGATGTGCTGCTTCCAGCATTGCATAGGTCTTACCCACACCAGCTGCATAGCCAAAAAAGATTTTCAGTCTTCCCTGCGGAGCTGCCTCTTCCGCACAACAGGGAGAACTTACAAAGCCATGGTTCGTCCGCTCCATGCGCATTCACCCTCCTGCAATTTCCCGTAGGATAATATCTTTATTTTTTATCGTATCATGCGCAATACTATAAAACCGTAAATCATGGTGCTCTGACATTAAGATAGAATTAGGACGCTTCTGCCGGAAAGAAAATGGGCACCGGATAATTCCGGCGCCCATTTCATAATTTCAGGCAACATCCCATCCCAAAATTCGCTTGGCCATCAGATGGAGGCAAAATCGGTTTATGTCCGAAACTGCGAAAGGGAGGAAGAAAAAGCGCACCGGGTAGGAAGCAAAACTTCCTATCCAGTGCGCTTTAAACCGTTCCTCACATTTCCTCATGTAGGTCACAATGCGGGTCGTGATTTTTGAGGTATATGAAAAGCCAATTTTCTGCAATAAAAAACACCCGAAATCCGAAGATTTCAGGTGTTTTCTGGAGCTGCTGGGCGGATTCGAACCGCCGACCTCATCCTTACCAACTGATTGGGAGCCTTCCGGCCCTTGATTTTCAAGGCTTTCCGACCATTTTTGCTCCAAAAGGATGAGGTCGGCGGCACTCTTTGCTCCGTTGTTTCCGTACAGTCCTTTCCCCGTGTGGGTCAGCGTGTGGGTCAAACACAGGAATCTCTGTTTCCAAAGTGCACCGGATGTTTTTCATTGCTCTTCCTGGGACCGTTCCCGGTCATAGGGAGACAAGTCCATAAAAAGTTTTTTGCTGTCCTGTTCGGTCAGTTCCTGGTCCAGCACCGCAAGCAATTCCTCCTGTCTCGGCTGTCCCAGAGTCAGCCGGTACAGGGACAGCACCTTAATTAGACGTTGGTAGCGCAGCTTGTCCCGGCTGAGTGGATACAGAGGAACGATGCGCTCAATCGGAATGCGGGGCTGTCCTTCTTTTGTCGGAAGGCACCAGAAAGGCACCAGGTCGGAAAAATTCCCCTTTTTCTCCCGGCCAGCCCGCTCAAACATCCGCTCCCAGTCAAATTCTCCGCCATACTGCTGGGCGATGTTCTGCCGGACCGCCAGGCATTTGTACCGATTGACCCGCCCCTCTCTCTGTTCCAGATCAATGGGATTGGACGGCAAGTTCCAGTGCACCACTTTCCGGCAATAGGCGTGAAAATCCAGGCCCTCCTGGCCAATGGAGGTGGTGGCCAGTACAAAGGGGCGGAAGGGCGAATTGAACGCCCGGCGAATATTATCGGTCCGGTTTACATGTTCCTCATCCCGCTTTGCGTTGAAATAACCCACCGCAAAGTGGGTGCGCATGCGAGCCCGATTCTTTTCCTGGTCGGGGAAGGATTCCCGGGTATCGATCTGCAGCGTAGCCGTATCAATAAAACCATCCGCCATGGCCTGCTTCAGTTCCGCCCCGGGCACCACCAGCACATGGGCATACTCATCCAATACCGCCTGAAGATTGCCCTCCACACAGTAGCGGAACACCGTCTGATAATAGGCATCGTCGCTCTTTCTTCCGTATAGAAGATCCAGGATGGCCGCGCTCTCCGCCTTGTTGAACAGGCTTACAAAGAGTCCCGCAATCTCACCGGCAGTTTTTTGCACCTGGGATATCTCCGCCGGCTGCCAACTACGCCTGAGCAGGCGGTAAGCGCACACAGCCGGGGAAGCAATGGCCATGTCGGTTAAAATGTCTGCCGCATCCGTTGGAATGGCAGACAGGGAAACCCCTTTCTCCGCTCCATCCAACGCGCGGATACAGGCAGCAAGGCTCTGGGCGCTGGCCGTCCCCCGCACCGGAATTTCTTTTTCCTTTCTTAGCATCTCCAGCTGTGCCCTTACTTTTTTGCCTACCTCCCGTCGCACATAGGAAATGTCTCTGCCTAAATATTCCTCCGGGCAATAGCACTCCGCCAGCGTGGGAGAGGGCAGGGTGACGATCGTTTCGCTCTCCTCCCGCAAACGGGTCACGCCATAGCGGCGCTCCTCCTTAGTGGCAAAATATCCCCGCCCCCATTTCAGGGATGCGTCATGGTACAGCTTCCCAATGGTGCGCCGCTCCGCCTCATAGGAGAGCATCACGGAAAGCATCCGTGGAACCATTTCCCAGGATGAAAATACTAGAACCTTGGAGTAATTCCGATGTCTGGAAAATACACCACTGGTGTTGTAATAGGGATTAGAGGGAGGAATCCACAGCAGGTTCTCCGCCCCCTCCCGCTCCTGGTGAAAAACCGTCTCAGCCAGCTGCTCCAACTTGGCGTGCGCAAAGGGGATGGGCCTGTAATTCTGGATGGCGCTGCGCTTGAGCAGCAGGTAGGATGCAGAGCGCCCCGCCGTGGCCGCGAAGTCAAAGCTGCGGGTAAAATGGGCCCTGAGCTGTTTCTTGAGCTGATAATTTTCCATAAACGACAGCAGATAGGGGGAGGATTTGACATACTCCATGGGGACATTCCGGATCCGGAGCAGATCCCCCCTTCCTCCCTGCGCCGCCACCTGATCCAGCAGGGACTGCATGGCGTCAAAGGAAAGAATATCTCCCTCAGAAACCGGGACTTCCCGGACCCCGCTGTCATCCAGAATTCCGGTATTGAAGCGCTCCGTCCGGCAGATTCCCTGGTAGAGCTGTTCCTCCGCCTCCGCCTTCCGGGCCATCAGAACGGTCAGCTTCTCTCCGGATACCTCACACAGAGCATGAGAGTACTGCTGCCACACGGTACGGAACTGCTCCCGCTGCTTTGGCCTATGGAACAGGAAGTCCATCACCTGCATGAACTCTCCATAGTGCTCCGCCCCCTCGTCCTGGGCGATCTCCTCCAGGGTGGCATA
>CALXDH010000012.1 GCA_944387015.1 uncultured Oscillospiraceae bacterium | reverse complement strand
CATAGATAGTCATACTCGATATTCTCCAAAATCAGTTCCCGATAGCTCTCTCGCTCCCGCATCCAGTCCCGTCCGGTTCGTTTGGTCTCTGCGGGGGTTTGGGGGCTTGATTGGATAGGATTTGATCCTTCCGTACTTGATGAATCAGTATTTGATATTTGGTTACTTGATCCTTTAGTATTTAATTGTGCGGGGTTTTCCTGTTCAGGTTTTCCCAAGACAGGAGAATCCAAGACTGGTTTTACCTGAACTGGATTTTCCCGTTCAGGTTTTCCCGGTTTAGGTTCCGGCGGTCTGGGCTGCTCCAGGATCGTGTACTCGATGCTGCCAAGCCGCCCGTTGGCGTTACGGACTCTTTCACGGATAATGTACCCCGCATCCTCCAGCTCCCGGACCGTAGCACAAATGCTGTCCACTCCATCCCGGCATATCCGGGCAAGTCCTTTGGTGGTGTAGTCCCAATCCTCCGGCAAGGACAGCATGAGGGACAGCAGCCCCTTCGCTTTCAGCGACAGTGCCGTGTTCCGCAGATGATGGTTTGCCATCACCGTGTAGTCGCGGGTTTTCTCAATGCGAAATACCGCCATAATCTCACCTCCCTCCGGCGGTCTGGAAAAGTGTTCGTTTTCGGAAAAAATCAATTCTGTGCCCATTTGCTTCTCCATGTGGGAAAACCTATGGACACTTGATTTGCATTTCCTACATGAAGAAATACCTTCGATTTCTCACCCCTTTCAATACAGTTTTCCGTGTACTTGATGGAAAGTAAAAACGCCATAGGATTTCCTATGGCGTTTGGGACAGGAAAAGGGTGCTGATATTTCACATCAGCACCCTTTATCCTGCCAGTATTTGATTTTTTGACTTCACATCGTGTTCCTTGCCTCTGAAAACATTGATTTTACTGGACTATCTCATGTTTTCTTATTAGGAGGCGGGGGAAGGCACGCCCGTTTTTTTGTGTTTTCCTTATTTGCCGCAGAAGTCCTTGGCCACTTCCACGATGTGCTCCGCGCTCAGGCCGAACTGCTTGAGCAGCGCGCCGGCGGGACCGGAATGACCGAACTCGTCGTTGACGCCGATGCGGCGCACCGGAGTGGGGCACTTCTCGCTGAGCAGGCCGCACACAGCCTCGCCCAGACCACCGATGACGCTGTGCTCCTCGCAGGTGATGACCTTGCCGCAGGTCTTGGCGGCCTGGAGCACCAGCTCCTCGTCCAGAGGCTTGATGGTGGCCATGTTGATGACCTGGGCGGAGATGCCCATGCCCGCCAGGGTCTCAGCGGCGGCCAGCGCCTCCGCCACCATCAGACCGTTGGCAATGATGGCCACGTCCGTACCCTCACGCAGCACTTCGCCCTTGCCGATCTGGAAGGTATAGGACGCCTCGTCATGGAACACGGGCACACCAGCCCGGCCGAAGCGCATGTAGACGGGACCCACGTATTCGTAGGCCGCCCGGACCATAGCCCGGGCCTCCACGTCGTCGGCAGGGGACATCACCACCATGCCAGGGATGGAGCGCATGAGGGCGAAATCCTCGCAGCACTGGTGGGAGGCGCCATCCTCACCCACGGAGATACCGCCGTGGGTGGCGCCGATCTTCACATTCAGATGGGGATAGCCAATGGAGTTGCGCACCTGCTCAAAGGCCCGGCCCGCCGTGAACATGGCGAAGCTGGAGGCAAAAGGCACAAGCCCCATGGTGGAGGCGCCGGCGGCAGCGGCGATCATGTTGCTCTCGGCGATACCGCAGTCGAAATGGCGCTCCGGGAACGCCTTTTTGAAGGTGCCGGTCTTGGTGGCACCTGCCAGGTCCGCGTCGAACACAATGAGGTCCGCGTGCTCCGCACCCAGCTCCTTGAGGGCGTTGCCGTAGCTCTCCCGGGTGGCGATCTTCTTCACGTCTGCCATGTTACATTCCCTCCACTTCTGCCAGCTGAGCGGAAAGCTCGTTCATGGCGATCTCAAATTCCTCGTCGTTGGGCGCCTTGCCATGCCAGCCGGCCTGGTTTTCCATGAAGCTCACGCCCTTGCCCTTGACGGTCTTCATCACAATGGCGGAGGGAACGCCCTTGGTCTCACGGGCCTGGTTGAAGGCGGTCTCCATCTGCTCGAAGTCGTGGCCGTCGATCTCATAGACCTGGAAGCCGAAGGCCCGCAGCTTCTCGGGGATGGGATAGGGACTCATGACGTCCTCCACCCGGCCGTCGATCTGGAGGCCGTTGTTGTCGATGATGACGCACAGGTTGTCCAGCTTATAGTGGTGGGCGAACATGAAGGCCTCCCACACCTCGCCCTCCTGGATCTCACCGTCGCCCAGCAGGGTGTACACCCGGCAGTCCTTGCCCTGGTACTTGGCCGCCAGCGCCATGCCGGCCGCCGTGGAGACACCCTGGCCCAGAGAGCCGGTGGACATGTCCACACCGGGCGTCAGGTTCATGTTGGGGTGGCCCTGCAGATGGCTGCCGATCTGCCGCAGCGTCAGCAGGTCCTCCTCCGGGAAGTAACCCCGCAGCGCCAGCGCCGCGTACAGGCCCGGCGCCGTGTGGCCCTTGGACAGCACGAAACGATCCCGGTCCTCCCACTTGGGGTTCTTGGGGTCGATGCGCAGTTCCTTAAAGTAAAGGTACGTAAACAGGTCCGCCGCGGACAGGCTGCCGCCGGGATGCCCGGCCTTGGCCGCGTGGACGCCCTTGATGGCGCCCATCCGCACTTTGCAGGCGGCGGCCATCAGTTGCTTTTTCTCACTCGTCGTCATATACGCCCTCCATTTTCAGTTCCAGCCGGAAGATGGTACTGGTTTGTTTTATTATAGGACCACATGAAAAAAAACACAAGCCCAAAGCATTTTTTCACTACCCCACCCTCAGGCGCTTCAGGCAAGTCTCCCAGTTGCAGTTAAGCATTTTTGTCTGTGTTGCACAATTTTTTTTCTAATTCGTTAAAGTTTTCCGGTTGGACTGGGCGTTTTTTCTAATTGACAACTCCCGCCTCAGTCGCTAGAATAAGACTAACTTATTTGAGCGGCCCCCCATTCGCGGGGGCGGGAAAAGGAGTTGAGCACGATGATGCAGTCTTCCATGAAGCAGATGCATATGGATTACACGATGTCTCAGCGTGCATCTTCTGCCCGTACCGCTGCGGCTGCTTCTGCCTGCACGCAGTCTGCCTCTCACAATGCCATTATCTCCATTCTGGACGCCATTATTATGGCGTCCATTATTATTACCCTGGTAACCCTGATTGGCCTGATTACCCTGGTATCCAATCTGGTTCTGGTAAACTTCCTGCTGGCTCTGGTATTGGTGCTGGTGATTTTTGGAAGACAACGTACGCCTTGGATGCGAACGCGCGCATAACTGTTTGGACAGAAATGCGGCTCCGCCCAATGGCGGGGCCGCTTTTTTGTATAAATTCCATTGTCAAAAGGAGAAACGAACGATGAAAAAGAAGTTGCTCAGTCTCGTCATGGCCGCCGCCATGGTCCTCGGCCTGGCTGCCTGCGGCAGCAGCGCCGACACCACCGACACCGGCAGCGATGATTCCGCTTCCGGCACCACCTTCAAGATCGGCACCATCGGCCCCCTGACCGGTGAGAACGCTATCTACGGCCTGGCCGTCGCCAACGGCGCCAAGATCGCCGTGGAGGAGATCAACGCCAGCGACAGCTCCATCAAGTTTGAGCTCCAGAGCCAGGACGACGTGGCCGACGGTGAGACCTCCGTCAACGCCTACAACAAGCTGATGGACTGGGGCATGCAGCTGCTGGTTGGCCCCACCACCACCGGTGCCGCCCAGGCGGTCTCCGCAGTGACCAACACGGACCGGACCTTCATGCTGACCCCCTCCGCCTCCTCCACCGACGTCATTGACGGCAAGGACAATGTGTTCCAGGTCTGCTTCACCGACCCCAACCAGGGCACCGGCTCCGCCGACTACATGGCTGAGAACATGCCCGACGCCAAGATCGCCATCATCTACCGCAACGACGACGCCTACTCCCAGGGCATCCACGACACCTTCGTGACCGAGGCTGCCGCCAAGGGTCTGAACGTGGTCTATGAGGGCACCTTCACCAAGGACACCGCCACCGACTTCTCCGTGCAGCTGACCGGTGCCCAGTCCGCCGGCGCTGACCTGGTGTTCCTGCCCATCTACTATCAGCCCGCCTCCGTCATCCTCAACCAGGCCAACGCCATGGGCTATGCGCCCACCTTCTTCGGCGTGGACGGCATGGACGGCATTTTGACCATGGAGGGCTTTGACACCTCTCTGGCCGAGGGCGTCATGCTGCTGACCCCCTTCTCCGCCGATGCCCAGGATGAGCGGACCCAGAACTTCGTCAAGAGCTATCAGGAAGAGTTCGACGACACCCCCAACCAGTTCGCCGCCGACGCCTATGACGCCGTGTACATCCTCAAGGCCGCTCTGGAAGCTGCCGAATGCACCCCCGACATGTCCTCCACCGACATCTGCGAGGCGGTTGTGGCTGTGATGCCCACTCTGTCTGTGGACGGTCTGACCGGCGCCGGCATGACCTGGGATGCCTCCGGCGCTGTCTCCAAGGAGCCCATGGCCGTGGTCATCGAAAACGGCACCTACGTTCTGCCCTGATCACGTCCTTCTGATCTCCGTGCGGCACGGCCGGCCGGAAATTTCCGGCCGGCCCGCCGCACGTCCCGCCGTCTCCATGGCGGAAATCTGGGCGGAACATCCGCTCCGTCCGCATTTCTGCTATGGAAGGCTTCCATTCCATCCAATCCCAGAGATAAAGAGGTATATGTCTCATGGAATTTCTCTCTTATTTAATCAGCGGAATCAGCCTGGGCAGCGTGTACGCCATCATCGCCCTGGGCTATACCATGGTCTACGGCATCGCCAAGATGCTCAACTTCGCCCACGGCGACATCATCATGGTGGGCGGCTACATCTCCTTCTGCGCTATGAACTACCTGGGCCTGCCCAGCATCGTGGGGATCATCCTTGCCATGCTGGTTTGCACGGTTCTGGGCGTGGTGATCGAGGGTCTGGCCTACAAGCCCCTGCGGGCAGCTCCTTCCCTGGCAGTGCTCATCACCGCCATCGGTGTGAGCTATTTCCTGCAGAACGCGGCCCTGCTCGTCTGGTCCGCCGCACCCAAGGTCTACACCCCCATCATCTCCGGCTCCCTCTCCCTCTTCGGCGGCGCGCTGAAGATCCCCTATGTCTCCATTTTGACCGTGGTGGTGTGCCTCGTGATCATGGTGGCCCTCACCGCCTTCACCAACATGAGCAAGATGGGCAAGGCCATGCGGGCCTGCTCCGAGGATAAGGGCGCTGCACAGCTCATGGGCATCAACGTCAACGCCACCATCTCCATGACCTTTGCCATCGGCTCCGCCCTGGCGGCCATCGCCGGCGTGCTGCTGTGCTCCTCCTATCCCACCCTGATGCCCACCACCGGCTCCATGCCCGGCATCAAGGCCTTCACTGCCGCCGTGTTCGGCGGCATCGGCTCCATCCCCGGCGCCTTCCTGGGCGGACTGCTGCTGGGCATCATCGAGGCCATGGCCAAGGCCTACATCTCCACGAACCTGGCAAACTCCATCGTGTTTGCCGTGCTGATCGTGGTGCTGCTGGTCAAACCCGCCGGCCTGCTGGGCCGGTATGTGCCGGAGAAAGTGTGAGGTGCGCACAATGAAAATCAGATCTATGAAGCGTTCTACCCGCACCAATCTCATCACCTACCTGGGCGTCATCATTGCCTTCGCCGCCACGGTGATCCTGCGGGATTCCGGCGGCCTCTCCCGGTCCCTCACCGGACAGCTGGTCCCTATCTGCTGCTACATGTCCATGGCCGTCTCCCTGAACCTGACCGTGGGTATCCTGGGTGAACTGAGCCTGGGCCACGCCGGTTTCATGAGCGTGGGCGCCTTCTCCGGCGTCATCGCCGCCATGAGCCTGCAAAGCGCCATCCCCTCCGACGCCCTGCGTCTGGCAGTCGCCATGCTCGTGGGCGCCGCTGTGGCTGCCGTGGCCGGCGTGGTCATCGGTACCCCGGTGCTGCGTCTGCGGGGCGACTATCTGGCCATCGTGACGCTGGCCTTCGGCGAGATCATCAAGGAACTGGTCAACTGCCTGCTGGTGGGCTGGGATTCCCGGGGCCTCCATGTGGCGCTGAACCTCACCGGCGACAAGTCCATCGCCGATCTGGGCCTGGAGACCGAGGGCATCGCCATCATCAAGGGCGCTCAGGGCGCCACCAGCACTGCCACCATCTCCACCTTCACCGCCGGCTTCGTGCTGGTGCTCATCACCCTCTTCGTGGTGCTGAACCTGAAGGACAGCCGGGCCGGCCGGGCCATCATGGCCCTGCGGGACAACAGCATCGCCGCCGAGAGCGTCGGTCTGAACCTCACCAAGTACAAGCTGATGGCCTTCGTCACCTCCGCCGCCCTGGCAGGTGCTGCCGGTGCGCTGTACGGATTGAACTTCTCCTCTTTGCAGGCTTCCAAGTTCGACTTCAACACCTCCATTTTGATCCTGGTGTTCGTGGTGCTGGGCGGCCTGGGCAACATCTGGGGCTCCCTGATCGCCGCGGCTGCGCTGACCATCCTGCCGGAGGCCCTGCGCCAGTTCTCCGACTACCGGATGCTGGTGTACGCCATCGTGCTGATCCTGGTCATGCTGCTGACCAACAACCCCACGCTGCGTTCTGTGCTGAGCCGCCTGCGGCCCGGTGCGTCCAAGGAAAAGGAGGCCGCCTGATATGTTTTCCAAACTGGTTCCCGTCCCCTCCGGCAGTATGGTGCCGGACCGGGACCTCGGCAAGACGCCCATTCTGGAGTGCATCAACCTGGGCATCACCTTCGGCGGCCTGAAGGCCGTGGAGAATTTCAACCTCACCATCGGCCGCACGGAGATCGCCGGCCTCATCGGCCCCAACGGCGCCGGCAAGACCACGGTGTTCAACCTGCTGACCAAGGTCTATCAGCCCACCAAGGGCACCATTTTGCTGGACGGCACCGACACCCACGGCATGAACACCGCGCAGGTCAACCGGGCAGGCATCGCCCGGACCTTCCAGAACATCCGTCTGTTCAACGACCTCACTGTGGAGGACAACGTGAAGGTGGGCATGGACACCCAGATGCGATACAACATGTGGAGCGGCATCTTCCGCCTGCCCGGCTACTGGAAGGAAGAAAAAGTGGCCCACGACCGGGCACTGGAACTTCTGAGCCTCTTCGACATGGCGGATCTGGCCGGTGCCAAGGCCGGCAGCCTTCCCTACGGCGCCCAGCGCCGGCTGGAGATCGTCCGTGCCCTGGCCACCAACCCCAGCCTGCTGCTGCTGGATGAACCCGCCGCCGGCATGAACCCCTCGGAGACAGCGGAGCTGATGGAGAACATCCGCAAGATCCGGGATACCTTTGAGATCGCCGTGCTGCTGATCGAGCACGACATGAACCTGGTCATGAACATCTGCGAGGGCATCTGCGTGCTGAACTTCGGCCGTGTCATCGCAAAGGGCTCTCCGGCGGACATCCAGTCCAACCCCGCCGTCATCGAGGCCTACCTGGGCAAGCAGAAGGAGGCGTGAGTCATGGAGCCCATTTTAAAAGTCGACAACATCAACGTATACTACGGCAGCATCCATGCCATCAAGGGGGTCTCCTTCGAGGTCAACCAGGGTGAGATCGTAACGCTGATCGGCGCCAACGGCGCCGGCAAGTCCACCACGCTGAACACCGTGGCGGGCCTGCTGCACAGTAAGACCGGCTCCATTACCTTCCTGGGGGAGAATCTGGGCCACCTGCCCTGCCACAAGACCGTCTCCAAGGGCCTGGCCCTGGTGCCGGAGGGACGCCGGGTGTTTTTGCAGATGAGCGTCCAGGAGAACCTGGAGATGGGCGCCTACACCAAGCCGGGCAGCGGCGTGGCCGCGGACCTGGAGCACGTCTACGAGCTCTTCCCCCGCCTGAAGGAGCGGATGCGGCAGACCGCCGGCACCCTCTCCGGCGGCGAACAGCAGATGCTGGCCATGGGCCGGGCGCTGATGAGCCACCCCAAGCTGCTGATGCTGGATGAGCCCTCCATGGGCCTGGCCCCCATCCTGGTGGAGCAGATCTTTGACATCATCCGCAGCCTCCACAAGGCCGGCACCACCATTTTGCTGGTGGAACAGAATGCCCAGGCCGCTTTGAGTGTGGCCGACCGGGGCTACGTGCTGGAGACCGGCAAGGTGGTCACCACCGGCACCGGTGCCGAGCTGCTGGCCTCTCCCATCATTAAAAAGGCCTATCTGGGTGGCTGAGCCATTCCGTTTTGCTATATTTCCATCAATTTATCCGCTTTGTATAGAGAAAGAGGACCCCGACGGGTCCTCTTTCTCTTTGCATTCCACAGCAGGGAATGCTATACTGCAAAGAGAACCTCAGCAAAAGGAGACGCGCCATGTACGACGCCTTTACCTTTCCCGAGCAGGACCCCCGGCTGACGGTGGAGCCATACTGCCTCACCCCCGCCCTCTCCCCGGAGGAGCCGCTCCTCTATCTGGAGGAGGTCCGGGTGGACCGCCGGGGATTACTGCTGCACTACCACAACGGCACCAATCTCACCCCGCTGACTCTGTCGCTGTGGGTGCGCTTCCCCCAGGACACCCTGTATGGCTTCCGGATGCGCTCCAACAGCCTGAGCCTGGCCCAGGAGGAGGAACTGGGCTGTTTTCTGGAGCGGACGGGCCTTCCCCATCGCCGTCCCATCCTGGCTCTGCAGTGCCGCTACACCCGATACTTCTGCGACTGCCTGAAGGACCAGGGGCTTTATTACGACGGGGTGGATGCAGAGGCGCTGCGCCACTATATCCTGGTTTCCGGCGACGAGTGGTACGATATTCTCAGTGCCCAGCCGCCCCGGGTATTTGCGGAACCTTTCGGCGCCGGGCTGCCGGATGCGCAATGTCCGTCCCCGGACAGCCTATTTTTTGTCATCTGATTTTATGAAGGAGGGATCCCCTATGCAGGCCGAGGAACGCCGCAGGGCTATTCTGGACAGTTTGAGAAACACCGACATCCCTGTCAGCGCCGCGGCGCTGGCCCGCCGCTTTTCCGTCAGCCGGCAGATCATCGTGGGGGACATCGCTCTGCTGCGGGCGGCGGGAGCCGACATCTCCGCCACCCCCCGGGGCTACGTGATCCTGCCCGCGGCCACCGGCCTGATCCGCCGGGTGGCAGTGCAGCACGGCCCTGACGGTATGGAGGCAGAACTCAACGCCATGGTGGACCAGGGCTGCACCGTGGTGGATGTGATCGTGGAGCATCCTCTTTACGGCCAGCTCACCGGCCCGCTGCAGCTCTCCAGCCGCTACGACGTCCAGCAGTTTTTGAAGCGCTGCGCCAGCGCCGACGCCCAGCCCCTGTCCAACCTCACCGAAGGCATCCATCTCCACACCCTGTCCTGCCCCGACAGTGAGGCCTTCCGGCGGGTCCAGCAGACCCTGCGGGAACTGGGCATCCTGCTGTCCGACCAGGACGCTTGACGGATTAAGCCGACTGCCTCCATGAAAAAACGGATTTTCCGTGGAAATGACGGTTGACAGCGAAAGCTCTTGCGTGTAAGATGTGGTATACAGGTGTCAAGACACCTGTATACCACATTTATTTTGAGAGAGAAACAGGTGCTTCCCATGGAAAAATGCAAGGCTTTTCTAAAACGCAAAAACATTGTCATCTCCGCCAAGCGCTATGGCATCGACGCCCTGGGCGCCATGGCACAGGGTTTGTTCTGCTCGCTGCTGATCGGTACCATCCTCAACACGCTGGGCACCCAGTTCCACATCGGCTTCCTCACCGCCCAGATCGTCACCATCAATGAAGTTGGCTACACCATTGGCGGCCTGGCCTCCTTCATGAGCGGTTCCGCCATGGCTGTAGCCATCGGCTATGCCCTTCAGGCGCCCCCCATGGTGCTCTTCTCCCTGGTGACCGTTGGGTACGCCTGCAACACCCTGGGCGGGGCTGGCGGCCCGCTGGCCGTACTGTTTGTGGCCATCATCTCCGCTGAGTGCGGCAAGGCCGTCAGTAAGGAGACCAAGGTGGACATCCTGGTGACCCCCATCGTCACCATTCTAGTGGGCATCGGCGCCGCCTGGCTCATCGCACCTCCCATCGGCACCGCCGCCAGTGCCTTCGGCCAGCTGATCATGCGCGCCACGGAGCTGCAGCCCTTTGCCATGGGCATCTTGGTCTCCGTTCTGGTGGGCATCGCCCTGACGCTGCCCATCTCCTCTGCCGCCATCTGCGCTGCCCTGACATTGACGGGCCTTGCCGGCGGTGCCGCCGTGGCGGGATGCTGCGCCCAGATGGTGGGTTTCGCCGTGATGAGCTTCCGGGAAAACGGCTGGGGCGGCTTGGTCAGTCAGGGCCTGGGCACCTCCATGCTCCAGATGCCCAACATCGTGAAAAATCCCCGGATCTGGATCGCCCCTACCCTCACCTCCGCCATCACCGGCCCCATCGCCACCTGCGTTTTCCACCTGGAGATGAACGGCGCCGCCATCAACTCCGGCATGGGCACCTGCGGATTGTGCGGCCAGCTGGGCGTTTGGACCGGCTGGATCTCTCCCAGCGCCGACGCTTTGGCCAACGGCGCCGCAGCCATTACCCCCACTGCCTTTGACTGGGCGGGACTGCTGCTCATCAGTTTCGTCCTGCCGGCCATTCTCTGCCCCCTCATCAACCAGCTGTGCTGCCGGGCCGGTTGGGTCAAGCAGGGAGACCTGACCCTGGCATAAGATCTGAATCCCCCGGACGCAAAGTCCGGGGGATTTTCCTGTTCTCTTCCAACGGCCCCCTGCGCTCCAGAGCATCGGGGCCGGGCCCATTTCTGGACAAACGCAAAACAGCAGTCCCTCTCCGGGGCTGCTGTTTTGCTGCTTGATTTACTTTTTGATCTGGTCTCCGCAGTAGGGGCAGAATTTTCCTGTCGGGCCGAAGAGGCCCAGGAAGTGGTGGCAAAACGGACAGCGCACCTTCATCACCGCCAGTAAGTTCCCCGCCAAAAACGCCCCAAGGCCCAGGATTGCCAGACTGGTCAGCACCTCGTGGAGCCAGACCTGAATGCCGAAGAGCAGCGCACCCAACAAAGAGATCCCGCTGGACGCGATCTCCCAGCGTCTGAGTTGTTCCATCTCGATCCCTCCCCGGATGATCTATACCATTTTCCACTGCCCCGTTCCACCTCTTCCCGGTAAAATCACGATAAAATCACGGTAAAAGATCTGCTGGGTATTGGGCGCGGGTCACTTTGGCATCCACTGTTTCGGGGCGGCCTTGCACAGGGTGCGGATCTGTGGTATGGTGAGGAAAACGCAGACAAGGAGGACCCACATATGGAATACCATAAAGTAGGCGAGGCTTATCTCGTGCGCATGGACCCGGGCGAGGAGATTTTGGAGCAGCTGGAGCGCTTTGCCCGTCAGGAGCAGATCCGTCTGGCCGCCGTGCAGGCACTGGGTGCGGTGAAGGAGTTCACCGTGGGTGTTTTCAAGACGGACGAGAAAAAGTATTACGCCAACCACTTTTCCGGCAGTTTTGAGATCGTCTCCCTCACCGGCACCATCGACACCATGGGCGGAGACTTTTACTGTCATCTCCACATGAGCGCCGGGGACGATCAGGGCCGGGTGTTCGGTGGGCACCTGAACCGGGCGGCCATCAGCGCTACCTGCGAGATGGTGGTGACGCTCCTGCCTGGGACTGTGGACCGGGTCCGCAGTGAGGACATCGGGCTCAATCTCTGGAAGTTCTGACCCCCCTCCGGACAAGCCTTATGGGAACCTTTTGAAAAAATGAAACAGGCGGACCTTGGAATAAGGTCCGCCTGTTTTTTGCTTATCGGAAAGAATTTCCGGCGGGGCGTTCCCTGCGCCGCCCCTTCTCAGGCAAAGCGGCCCTCGGCGTGGTCCCGGAGAGGCAGCTCCTGGAAAATGGCCGCCGCCAAGGCCTCGTAGTCCCGGGGCGTATGGAGCCGGCGCATCTGCTTGGCGTGCTTTTCGCCGCCCTCAAAGAGGTGGATCAGATAGAACCAGACCTCCTTCATCCGCTGGGCCGCGTGGCCCGGCTGTCCATAGAAGTCCTGGTAGGCCTGGTACAGCTCTCCGGTGAACTCCTCCACTTCCTGCCGGGTGGCGGCGGGGCCGCCCCGGAGTTTGCGCAGCAGCGCCGGGTCCGCTACGGCGCCCCGGCCCACCATCACCGCCTCCACCGTGGGGAAGTCCCGCTCCACGACGGTGATGTCCTCCACCGTCAGAAGGTCGCCGTTGTAGCACAGGGGAATGCGGCTCTCGCTCACCGCCCAGGCAAACAGGTCCCGGTGGACCGTGCCCTTGTAGAGCTCCGGCCGCACCCGGGGATGGATGGTGAGGCAGGCGATGGGATAGCGGTTGTAAATCTCCAGCAGACGGTAAAATTCCTCCGGGTCCTGATACCCCAGCCGGGTCTTGACGGACACCGGCAGTCGGACGGAGGCGAACACCTCGTCAAAAAACCGCTCCAGCTCCTCCGGCCGGGCCAGAAAGCCGGAGCCCTTGCCCTTGGCGGTGACGGTGCCGGAGGGACAGCCCAGGTTCAGATTCACTTCCCGGTAGCCCAGATCCTCCATCAGCTCCGCCGCCCAGAGGAAGTCCGGGGCCTTGCGGGTCATGATCTGGGGCACGGAGGGGATCCCCCGGTTGGCCTCCGGATCCAGTTCCCGCCGGTCCCGGGGGGTGACCACATGCTGGTCCGTGGGGGAGAAAAAGGGGATGAAGTACCGGTCCGCGCCGCCAAAGCGCCGGTGCCATACCTGGCGGAACACCACCTTGGTGATACCGTCCAGCGGGGCAAAGTCCACCCGCATCCTCATCCCAGCCAGGCCTCCCACTCCGCCTGGCGGAAGCCCGTCAGCACAAAGTCGTCTCCCACCAGCAGCGGGCGCTTAATGAGCATGCCGTCACCGGCGAGCAGCGCCAGCTGCTCCTCCTCCGTCATGTGGGGGAGCTTCTCCTTCAGCCCCAGAGCCTTATAGGAAAGGCCGCTGGTGTTGAAAAACTTCTTCAGCGGCAGTCCGCTCATCTGCTGCCAGCGCCGCAGCTCCTCCACGGTGGGGGTCTCCAGCTTGATGTCCCGCCGGGTAAAGGGAATGCCCCGCTCCTCCAGATAGGTCTGGGCCTTCTTGCAGGTGGAGCACTTGGGATAACAAATAAACAGCATCGCACGCTCTCCTTTCGTTCCATTCGTCCGTCCTTTGAACGGGACCTTATGGGACTGTGCCGTCTTTTCTTTAGTAGCTGCTGATCTCCAGGGAATCGTCGTCCTTGCCCTTCTCGATGGCCCGGATCTCCACGAAGTACTTCAGCTCCGGGCTCACCTCCACCTGGACGCGGTCCCCTACCCGATGGCCCATCAGCGCTTTGCCCACCGGGGATTCCTTACTGATGAGGCCCTTCAGGGCATCCTGACGCAGCGTGGTGACGATCTGGAGCGTCATCTCCTTTTTCACCATCTCATTGAAGATGGTCACCTTATCAAAAAGGCCCACCGCGCCGTCCTTGGAGTCCACCTGGATGACCTTGGCGGTGCGGATCATGCGCTCCAGATAGCGGATGCGGCTCTCGTTGCGGTTCTTGGCCTGCTTGGCGCATTTATACTCGTAGTTCTCGCTCAGGTCCCCGAAGGCCCGGGCGGTCTGTACCTCTTCGATCAGCTGGGGCCGGAGCACCCGGACCCGGTGGTCGATCTCCTCCTGCATCTTCTGGATGTCCACTTCCGTCAGTTCGTCGTACATACGCTCACCTCATTGGAAAAATTTGAATCCGTCAGTTCTCCAGGCCCATGGTCTCCCACTTGTGGCCGTGGAACCGGGGCACGAACAGCGCCGCCCGCAGCGCCCAGTCGGCAAACATGGCCATCCAGATGCCCAGGACGCCGAAGCCCCAGTACCGGCCCAATAAAACGCCCAGGCCCACCCGCAGCGTCCACATGGACACGGTGGAGGCCACCATGGTGAAGCGGGTATCCCCCGCCGCCCGCAGGGCCTGGGGCAGCGTGAAGGCCAGGGGCCAGATCAGGATGCCGCACAGGCCGTGCATCCAGAGGATCTGGGTGGCCCACTCCCGGGCCTGGTCGGAGACGTTG
Source organism: uncultured Oscillospiraceae bacterium (assembly GCA_944387015.1). Lineage (GTDB taxonomy): Bacteria > Bacillota > Clostridia > Oscillospirales > Oscillospiraceae > Oscillibacter. Next base: position 51,921 of record CALXDH010000012.1, on the reverse strand, counting down.
TAGAGCTTCAAGATCAGCGGCAGACACGCCAGGATCAAAGCAATGACCAGGACCGTATATAAATATGCGGTGCGCATCATTTTCTTTGTGTAATACCGGGCCCGGTCATACTCCGAGGCGCCTACGCACCGGGACACCACCGTCACGATGGCAAGGCCCAGTGCGGTGCCGGGCACCACCTGGAAGGAGGCCAGGGTATTGCCGATGGCGTTTGCCGCCACGGCGGCGGTGCCCAGCACCGATACCGTGGAGAGCAGCAAGATCTTTCCCAGCTGGAACATGCTGCCCTCGATGCCGTTGGGCACGCCGAAGTGGAGGATGTTTTTCACCACGAACCGGTCATGCCGGAAGGTGAACCGCTCCACCTGTATGGGAAGATTCGGCCGCCGCAGCAGCACCAGCATGGCCGCCGCCGCGAAGATCCGGGAGACCAGGGTGGGAATGGCCACGCCCTCCACGCCCCGGTGGAACACAAAGATCAAAAGTCCATTGCCCACCACATTGATGGCGTTCATGGCGGTGGACACCCACATGGAGGTGCCGGAGTTGCCCATCACCCGGAACAGCGCTGCCCCCGCGCTGTAAAGCGCCAGGAAGGGGATGGACGCCTCCACGATCATGTAATAGGTATTGGCGTAGGCCGCCACGTCCGCCTCCACCTGGCCGAAGACCACGTTGAGCACGAAGCCCTTGCCCAGGTAAAAGAGTACCATCACCGCCAGGGAGACCTCCGCCATAAACAGCAGCAGCTGCTGGGCGGAGTGACCGGCCTTGCCCACTTCCCGCCGGCCCAGATACTGCCCCGTAATGACGGCGCCTCCGGTGGCCAGCGAGGCAAAGGCGTTGACCAGCAGTACGTTCACCGTGTCCACCAGCGACACGGCGGAAATGGCCGCCTCTCCCACCTGGGAGACCATCAGGGAGTCTGAAAGGCCCACGGTGATGGACAAGAGCTGCTCGATCACCAGCGGCACGATCAGTCTGCGCAGATCCGCCTTGGTAAATTCCACCCGCAGTTGATTGCTTTGCGTATCCATTGGGTTGTTTTTTCCTCCTTGTATTTGCTCACCGGAATTCCCGGGGACTCATGTGAAAGGTGCCGCGGAAGGCCCGCAGGAAGGTGGAGTATTCGGAAAAGCCCGCCTGCTCCGCCGCCTTCATCACCGGCATGCCGCTCCGGATCAGCTCCCCGGCCCACACCAGCCGCTTCTGGCTGATATACTGGTGGAGCGTATAGCCCGTGACCTCCTTGAAGCGGTGCATCAGATAATACCGGCTCAGGTAAAACCGGCCCGCCAGGGCGTCCACTGTCAGCTCCTCCTCCAGATGGGCGGCGATGTAGTGCAAAATCTCCTCGATCTTGGGATCGACACGGTAGCTGTCCTTCTCCTCCTGGGCGGTACGGCTGCGGAGGATGTCCCGGTCCACGGCGATGAGCAGCTGCTGGCACAGCGTATCCGCCAGCCGGGCGGCGCCGAATTCCCGGGAACGAGTGGCCTCCTCCAGGTGCTGGATGGTGCGCATATAGTCCAGCCGGCGCTCCCCGTCAAAGCGCAGCAGGTGGAACCCCCGCTCCTGGGCCAGCTGAAAACAGGTCTCCAGCGGCTCGCCGGGATCACCCCGCCGCTCCAGCCACTCCCGTCCCAGCCAGACTACCACCCGCTCATAGGGCTCCGTGGGGTCGATGGTGGGCCGGTGGATGGCGTGGTGGGGCACCAGCAGAAGATCCCAGGGCTGAAGGAAATAGGTCACGCCCTCCACCACATAGGTCACCTTGCCGCCCAGGAACAAAATCAGCTTATCAAATTCATGGTAGTGATAGTCCAGTTTCTGGGCCCGGCTGTCTTTGAGATGGAAAAGCCGGAAGTCCTCCCGCAGATACCCCCGCTTACCCACTTCGCTGCGGTCCAGCATGGCGGTGCCCCCCTCTCTGCGCCGTTTTTCTTGGCTGCCTTATCTTAACGCAATTTTAATCCGTCCACAACCAAAATTTCACACAAAACCAGAGATTTTTTCGCCATGTCTTTGGAAGAAGCTGCAAAAAGTGCCGTGCTGGAGATTCCGCTCTGTTCTACGGGCGTCAAATTTGCTATACTGTTAAAAAATGACCGTCAAGGAGGAGCGCACTATGAGCCGCGCCGACCAGCTTTTTATTGAGAACTGCCGGGACATCCTGGACCACGGCGTCTGGGACACCGACCTGCCCGTCCGTCCCCGGTGGGAGGACGGAACCCCTGCCCACACCGTGAAGAAATTTGGCATCGTCAACCGCTACAATTTACAGGAGGAGTTCCCCATCCTCACCATCCGCCGCACCTATTGGAAGACGGCGGTGGACGAGCTTCTCTGGATCTGGCAGAAGAAATCCAACAACATCCACGACCTCAATGCCCACATCTGGGACCAGTGGGCGGACGAGACCGGCTCCATCGGCAAGGCCTACGGCTACCAGCTTGCCGTCAAGCACCGCTATCCCGAGGGGGAGATGGACCAGGTGGACCGGGTACTCTATGATCTCAAGCACAACCCCGCCTCCCGGCGCATCATGACCAACATCTATAACTTCCAGGACCTGCACGAGATGAACCTCTACCCCTGCGCGTATTCTATGACCTTCAACGTCTCCGGCAACGTGTTGAACGCCATTTTGAACCAGCGCAGCCAGGATATGCTGGCTGCCAACAACTGGAACGTGGTGCAGTACGCCGTGCTGGTGCATATGTTCGCTCAGGTCAGCGGCCTCGTTCCCGGGGAGCTGGTCCACGTCATCGCCGACGCCCACATTTACGACCGGCATGTCCCCATCGTGGAGAAGATGCTCACCCAGACCCAGTCCCCAGCCCCCAAGTTCACCGTGGATCCGTCCGTCACCGATTTCTACGCCTTCACCCGGGACAGTTTCGCCCTGGAAGGCTACACCCCCGCTCCCTTCACGGATAAGATCCCCATTGCCATTTAAGGAGGAAACGTTATGAACGCCATCGTTGTCGTGGATCAAAAGTGGGCCATCGGCCGGGAGGGCGGACTGCTCTTCTCCCTGCCTACGGATATGAAGCGCTTCCGCGCCCTGACCCTGAACGGAACCGTCATTCTGGGCCGCAAGACCCTGGATACCTTCCCCGGCGGGCGGCCCCTGCCCAAACGGCGCAACATCGTCATCTCCCACCAGACGGATCTGGAGATCGAGGGTGCCGAGCTGGTGGGCAGCCTGGAGGAGGCCCTGGAGGCGGCAGGTGATCTGGAGGACGACCACCTGTGGGTCATCGGCGGCGGCAGCGTGTACACTGCCCTGCTCTCCCGGTGCCGCCGGGTATACCTCACCAAGGTGGACGCCGCCGCTCCGGAGGCCGACACCTTCTTCCCCAATCTGGACAAGCTCCCGGGCTGGGAGGTGGAGCACGCCGGCGACCCTATCACGGAAAACGGCATCACCTTCTCATTTATCGAATATATCAACCGAAATCTCTAATATTCCGCACAAAAAACGTGCCCGCCGGCGAATTTCCGGCGGGCACGTTTTTTTGTTAGGCCGGCGCTTTTTTCCAAAACCCGCATTGTTTTTCCCCGGTAAGTGGGATATAATCAAACAAACGTACCCCAACTTGAAAGGAGGCGCTCCATGGCGGACCTGACCACCAGCGTACAGTTCATCAAGGGCATCGGTCCCCAGAAGGCCAAAGCCTTGGAGAAGCTGGGCATCCTCACCCTGCGGGACCTCATCGGCTATTTTCCCCGGCGCTATGAGGACCGGCGGGAGACCCGGCGCATCGCCCAGCTCCAGGACGGCGAGAGCGCATGCGTTGCGGCCATGATCGCCTCGCCCCCCACCGTGTCCCACATCCGCAAGGGAATGGACCTGGTGAAGGTCCGGGCAGTGGACGAGACCGGGGTGCTGGACGTCACCTTTTTCAACCAGACCTGGCTGAAAAACAGCCTGGTCCAGGGGGAGACCTACTACTTTTACGGCAAGGCAGAGGGTCCCGCCCGGCGGCGGCAGATGGCCTCCCCCGTGGTGGAGGCGGAGGGTCGGCAGGAGCGCACCGGACGCATCGTCCCCGTCTACCCCCTCACCGCCGGAGTCAGCCAACTGGTACTTTCCCGGGCCGTGCGGCAGGGGCTGGACGCCTGCGCCGACATCCTGCCCGACGTCCTCCCCGACGAGGTACGGCAATCCCACCACCTTTGCCGCACCGAATACGCCTATGAAAACATCCACTTCCCGGAGAGCGAGGAGGCGCTGGACCTGGCCCGGCGGCGGCTGTCCTTTGAGGAGCTGTTCCTCTTCACCATCGGATTGCGGCGGCTGCGGCAGCGGCGGGAGACGGTATCCGTGGCTCCCTTCCAGCAGGTGGACATGGCCCCCTTCTACGACGCCCTGCCCTTCACCCTGACCGATGCCCAGCGGCGCTGCGTGGAGGAGGCCATCGCCGACATGGCCTCCGGCTCCCCTATGAACCGCCTGTGTCAGGGCGACGTGGGCTCCGGCAAGACCATGGTGGCCGCCGCCTGCGTATACTTCTGTGTGAAAAACGGTCGTCAGGCAGCGCTGATGGCCCCCACGGAGATCCTGGCCCGGCAGCATTTCACCGGTCTTTCTCCCCTGCTGGAGAAATTGGGCATCCGCTGCGTGCTGCTCACCGGCTCCACCTCCGCCCGGGAGAAAAAGGCTATCACCGCCCGGCTGTCCGCCGGGGAGGCGGACTTTGCCATCGGCACCCACGCCCTCATCTCCCAGGGGGTGGATTACCAGAATCTGGGGCTGGTGATCACCGACGAGCAGCACCGCTTTGGTGTGGGACAGCGGGCGGCTCTGGCCGCCAAGGGCAGCCACCCCCACACCTTGGTCATGTCCGCCACCCCCATTCCCCGGACCCTGGCGCTGATCCTCTACGGGGACCTGGACGTGTCCATCATCGACCAGCTGCCCCCCGGCCGCAAGCCGGTGGAGACCTTTGCCGTCTCCGGCGGCTACCGCCAGCGGGTCTACGCCTTCCTCCGCAAGCTGGTGGGGGAGGGACGGCAGATCTATGTGGTGTGCCCCATGGTGTCAGAAAACGACGACCTGCCCGACGAGCGCAAGGCGGTGACGGAGTACGCCCAGACCCTCCAGCGGGAGGTGTTCCCGGACCTGCGGGTGTCCTTCGTCCACGGCAAGATGAAGGCCAAGGAAAAGGACGCGGTGATGACTGCCTTTGCTTCCGGCGAGGCGGACATTCTGGTCTCCACCACCGTCATTGAGGTGGGCGTGGACGTGCCCAACGCCGCCGCCATCGTGGTGGAAAACGCGGAACGGTTCGGCCTGAGCCAGCTCCACCAGCTCCGGGGCCGGGTAGGCCGGGGCAGCCACCAGTCCTACTGCATCCTCATCTCCGATAACCGAAATGAGGAGACCCGGGCGCGGCTGAAGGTGATGACGAAAACCACCGACGGCTTCCGCATCGCCGAGGAGGACCTGCGGCTCCGGGGCCCCGGTGACTTTTTCGGCGTGCGGCAGCACGGTCTGCCGGGGCTGAAGATCGCGGACCTGGGCTGCGACACCCAGCTCCTCCGGGAAGCCCAGGAGGCGGCGGATGCTCTGCTGGAGCGGGACCCGGACCTTGCCGGCTGCCCCGCCACCGCCGGGCGGGTGACGGAGCTCTTCACCCAGGCGGCAGACACCCTGAACTGAGCCGGTGCCGGAGCGAACGTCTCCGGCACCGGATTTTTTCTGCGCCCATGCGTGACCTTTTGCCCGTCTCATTCGTAATCAAAGTAGAAGGAGGTGAGGAGATGACCGATCAGGAAGCGCTGTTTGAGCAGGTCTATCAGATCTACGGCCCGTCGCTGTACCGGTTCTGCCTGCTGCAGATGAAAAACCCTGCCGATGCCGAGGACATTTTGCAGGAGGTCTTCTGCAAGCGGCTCTACCAGGCGCCGGCCTTCTCCTCGCCGGACCACGAGCGGCGGTGGCTGTTCCGGGTGGCGCTGAACCAGTGCCGGGATGCCTGGAAGCGCTCCAGCCGGTCCGAGCTGCCTCTGGAGACCGCCTCCGACGCCGTGACGCCGGAAGAACTGGGTCTTCTGGAGCAGGTTGCGGAGCTGCCGGAAAAGGAGCGGACCGTTCTGCACCTCCACTACTGGGAGGGCTACGCCCTGCGGGAGATCGCTGCGCTGCTGGGGGTGACGGTCCCCACGGTGAAAATGCGGCTCAAGCGGGGCCGGGACGCCCTGCGAAAACGATGGGAGGGATCACAATGAAGCTCTATCACAGTGCTATGGAACACTGTGTCCCACCGGAGGGACTGGAGGAACGGCTGCAGCAGCGGGTGCTCGCGGCGGCCCCCCAGGCAGAAAAGCGCATCTTTCGTCCCCGGGGCTATGTCCGCAAGGCGGTTCTGGCGGCGGTGCTGGCCGTCATCCTCACCGTCTCCGCCGGGGCGGCGGTGCTGTTGGGCTGGGACAAAGTGTTTTCCCGGCGGTTCGGCGAAGAGGCCGCCCAGACCCCCATGGGCCAGGCGGCGCTGCAGGACGTCTTTGTCTCCAGCGTCTGCGATGACGTGACGCTCACAGTGCGGCAGGCCCTGGTCAGCGACAAGACCATCTATCTGGTGCTGGACTACCAGCTGCCGGACACGGTGGACCGGGCGTGGCTCCAGCAGATCACCGAGAGCGAAAACGCCTGGGTGCAGACTCCCAACGTGCGCTATTTCGCCACCGGCGAGATGACGTGGGAGGACCTCCGGGCGGCGGACCAGGGCAAGTGGGAATCGCTGGACTGGGCCGACCGCAGTGCCAGCAGCAGCTATCTCATCAGCGGCAGCGCCCTGTACCCATATCGCTTTATGGGCGGCGGCTCCAGCAGTACCCAGAGTCAGGGCTATGACCCGGAGACCAATACCCTGACCTATCTCCTCAGCTTCACCACGACGTCCCAGACCCAGTCCCTGACGGACCAGCCCCTGACGCTGCTGGTGGGGCCTCCGACGGCAGTGGAGTCTGACGGCACCGCCACCTCCCTGGCAGATCATCCGGCCATTCTCACCTTCCAGCCGGAATGCGTCGACGCTCAGACCCTCACCGGCGAGGTGACCGGAGATCGGATGCGAGTCCAGGTGGTCCTCTCCCCCTTCGCCATGCAGGTGGAGACCTATGGGTACAACTTCACCGCTCCCATGGATCTGCTCCGGGGCACTACGCTGGTGTTCCGGGACGGCACTACCGTCACCGCGGACCAGCTGACCTCCTCTCTGGGCGGCGGAGCCGGTGCCAGCACCAGCGCCTCCGGTGAGAAGTTGATCCACTCTGTGAACTGTACTGCTACCTTCCGGGATCTGCTGGACGTGAGCCAGGTGGCTTCCGTCCAGGTGGGCGATGTGACGGTCCCGCTGGAGTAATTCAAAAACATGCAGAAAATGCCGCTCCGGCCATTCCGGAGCGGCGCTTTTTCGTGTATAATCGTCTATTATGTACCCATTCCATTCTCCAGGAGGATTTCCATGGAAACACTTCTGCCACTCTATGATCCCGCGCCCTCTCCCCTGCTGGCCGAGCTGCTGGACACGCCGCTGCTGCGGCGGCTGGCGGACGTGGGGATGAACTGCGGGTGCGAGTATACCGCCTTCCCCCTCTTTGCCCGCACGCTGCCCTATTCCCGGCGGGACCACAGCGCCGGTGCCGCCCGTATCGTCTGGCATTTTACCGCCAGCCCTGTCCAGGCCGCCGCCGCGCTACTCCACGACGTGGCCACCCCCGTGTTCGCCCACACCGTGGACTTTCTTCATGGGGACCACCTGCGCCAGGAGTCCACAGAGGCGGACACAGCCGCCGTCATCGCCGCCTCGCCGGAGGTGACGGCAGTTCTGACCCGATACGGTCTGGATGCGGCGGACGTCAGCGACTATCACCGCTACCCCATCGCCGACAACGACTCCCCCCGCCTCTCGGCGGACCGGCTGGAATACACCCTGGGAAACCTTTTCCACTACGGCTTTGCGGACCTCACCCGCCTGAGCGCCTTTTTCCAGGACCTGACGGTGTCCGCCGGGGAGGACGGACAGCCGGAGCTGGCCTTCCGCACCCCGGAGATCGCCCAGGACTTTGCCCTGGCAGCGCTGCAGACCGGACGGGTGTACGTCTGCGACGAGGACCGTTTTGCCATGGAAGCCCTGGCAGCACTGCTGCGGGACGCCCTGGATCGTGGGGTGCTCACTCCGGCAGACCTGATGGGCGCGGAACCGACCGTCATCGCCAAACTCCAGGCAGACACTGTCTCCGGCCCCGCCTGGGACCGCTTCCGGCGTTTCCACACCATCCGGACCGCTGCCGGGGAACGGCCGGAAGGAGGCTTCTGGGTCCGGGTGAACGCCAAGCGGCGCTGGATCGACCCGCTGGCGGTGGGCCAGGGCCGGGTCTCCGCCTGGTCTCCGGCGTTCCGGGAGGCCCTCACGTCTTTTCTGTCCCTGGATTTCACCCGTTGGCTCAGTGCTGAGTGACCGGGTCCGAGAGGCGCGTCCCCCATTCCTGCACATCCACGCCGGAGGGCAGAGACAGCAGCTTTCCCTCCATATAAAATACAGCGCCCGGAGGAAATCCCTCCGGGCGCTTTTTCCGTATGTATGATGGCTCCGCAACGGTCCCTCAGTGGCTTTCCGGAGAAGGGGCTGGAAAAAGCTGCGGCGCATTATCCCTGGGTCAGCAGGCGCTCCCGCTCCGCTTCCACTTCCGCCAGCTCCCGGACGGTGTCCTGCTCCATGGTCCTCAGACGGATGAGCACACTGTCGATCTGGTCCCGGGTGCCCTCCACCTGCTGCTGGGCGTCGTGAATGTGATCCAGCACCGCCCAGTCGGCGAAGAGTCCGTCAAAGAAGAAATCCGCGAACCGCAAGAATCCGTCGATCCCCACCTGCATATCCGCCTGGATCTCCACGTCCGCCAGTTCCGTGCGGAACCGGCGCAGCTGGACCTGGAGGGTCTCCACCTGCCGCTGGGCCTCGTCCAGATGGTCGTGCTTGGCAAGGTCCGTCAAAAGTCCGCCCCCCAGCAGGTCCCAAGTGCCCCAGCCCTCGGCGCTGTCCAGACTGGAGCGGATCCTATCCGCGGTGGCCCGGGCGGTCTCTCCCGCCTCCAGGGCCTCCCGCAGCTCCCGCAGCTGCCCGGTGAGGCCTCTTGTCCGGGCCTCCAATTCCCGCAGACGCTCTCCCATGGGGCCGCCGGCATCCTGGAGCTGCCGGGCCTTTTCCTCCAGTGCCGCCCGGTACCGCTCCTCACAGCCCGCAAGGGATGCCAGCTCCGCCTGGGCAGATTCCAGGTCCGCCTGCACCGACGCCAGCTCCCGGCAGACCATGTCATGCCGCACCGCGGCCTGAGCGGCCTCCGCCCGCTCCTGGTCCAGCCGGTCCTCCAGACCACCGGTGAACCGGAGGAAATACGCCTTCAGGCTCCCGCCCTCCAGCTTGTCCACGTCCGTCTGCTCCTTGCTCCGGGCGGCGGCCAATTCCTCCTCCCGGGCCTTCAGGGCGGGCAGCTGACTTTTCAGGCTTCTCTCCCGGCTGCGGAGCTGGGCCTGCCGGGCCACCTGCTCCCGCAGGGAATGCAGGTTCTCTTGCTCCATTGCGGTGCCTCCTCTCCTTATTTCAGCTCATCCAAAGACAGGGAAAAACTCTCCAGGAAGGTGTCGATGAAATACCGCACCTCCGGCAGGTCGTAGCTCTCCAGCGCCCGGCGGGTCTGCTCCGCCGCCTGGCGGAACTCCAGGTTCCCCGCCTTGAGCTCCTCCAGACACTTGATGTGGGCTGAGAGCTTGTCCGCCGCCTTCACCAGCCGTCTTGTCTCCTCGTCCGGCACAGTGAGGATGGGTGCGTACACCTCCCGCAGCTCCTGCGGCAGCATCCCCAGAAGCTTTTTCTCCGCCATTTTCTCCACATCCCGGTAAGCCCCCTGAATGGCGGGGTTATCGTACTTGATGGGGGTAGGCATGTCGCCGGTGAGGATCTCGCTGGCGTCGTGGTAGAGCGCCGCCACCGCCACCGCTCCCGGGTCCACCTGCCCGCCGAACTTTCCGTTGCGGATCACCGCCAGGGCATGGGCCAGCACCGCCACCTGGTGGCTGTGCTCCTGGACATTCTCCGGGGCGGTGTTGCGCATCAGGGCCCAGCGCTGGATGAACCGCATCCGGGAGAGATAGGCAAAAAAGTGACTTCTCATCTCACCCCTCCAGGATCCGGCCCAGCAGGGCCTGGCCGTCGGTGCCGGTGATCTCCACAGTGCGCACCTGGTTGTGCAGCCCCTCACCGTCCGCCAGCACCTCCATGTAGTTGGGGGCGTGGCCGAAGAACTTGCCGTCCCGGGGCTGTTCAAAGAGCACCGGGTACACCTGCCCCACGCAGCCCTCCAGATATGCCCGGCGCATCCCGGCCGCGGTTTCCGAGGCCCGGCGGCACCGCTCCTCCTTCACCGCCTTGGGCACCTGGGGCATCTCTGCCGCCGGTGTGCCGGGGCGAACGGAATAGGGGAAGAGATGCATCTGGGCAAAGCCGCAGGAGGCGATGAACTCCAGCGTCTGGGAAAACTCCTCCTCTGTCTCCTCCGGGAAGCCGCAGATCAGGTCCGTGGTGATGGCCGGCCGGTCAAAATATTGGTTTAAAAGTGCAACAGACTGTGCATATCTGGCGGTATCGTACTTTCGGTTCATCCGCCGCAGCGTCTCGTCGCATCCGCTTTGCAGCGACAAATGGAACTGGGGACAAAGGTCCGGCAGCGCCGCTGCCCGGCGGCAGAAGTCCTCCGTCACCGTCCGGGGCTCCAGGCTGCCCAGCCGGATCCGGACCCCCGGCGCCGCGGCACAGATCGCCTCCACCAGATCGATGAGAGAGGTCCCGTCCTTCAGATCCCGGCCCCAGGAGGAGATCTCAATGCCGGTGAGCACGATCTCCCGGTAGCCCTCCTCCCGCAGCTCCGCAGCCTGGCGGGCCGCCTCCGTGAGGGGCAGGGACCGCACCGGTCCCCGGGCATAGGGGATGATGCAGTAGGTGCAGAAGTTCACGCACCCGTCCTCCACCTTCAGCATGGCACGGGTCCGCTCCTCCAGGCCGCCGGCGGGCAGCACTTCAAAGACCCGCCGCTCAAAGGACTGGTCGATGGCCTCGATGCGGCCCTTTTTCTCCGCCGCCTCTTCCAGCAGCTCCACAAAGCCGATGCGGTCTCCGGTGCCGGCGATCAGGTCCACATCCAGGGCCCGGACGTCCTCGGCGTGGGTCTGGGGGTAGCAGCCGCACAGCGCCGCCACGGCGTCGGGGTGCTGCCGCCGGACCCGGTGGAGCATCTGCCGGGACTTCTGATCGCTGACGGCAGTGACGGAGCAGCTGTTGATGACGTAGGCGTCCGCCTCCTCGGTAAAGGGCACCACCTCATGGCCCCGGGCCCGGAGGGTCTGCTCGATGGCCTGGGTCTCGTACTGATTCACTTTGCACCCCAGGGTATAGATGGCAACTTTCATGGTTACTCCTTGCGCTTTCCAAAAATCCTGATTATAATGTATAGATACGTCTATTATACGAGTATTTTCGCCGTCGGGCAACCCCCAACGGCAGGAGGTTTATCGCCATGATCTATCTGGACCACGCAGCCACCACCCCGGTGCCCCGGGCCGTGGCGGACACCATGTACACCGTGCTCACGGAACACTTCGGAAACCCCAGCGCCCAATATCCCATGGGACTGGAAACGAAAAAGCAGGTAGAACTCTGGCGCCGGACGGTGGCCAAGGCCCTTGGCTGTGAGAGCCGGCAGCTGTTTTTCACCTCCTGCGGCACGGAGGGGGACAACTGGGCCATCCAGGCTGCCTGCTGGCAGAACCGCCGCCTGGGCCATCACATCGTCACCACCGCGGTGGAGCACAGCGCCATGCTGGAGGGCTGCCGCTGGATGGAGAAGCAGGGCTGGGAGGTCACCTACCTCACCCCCGACGGGGAGGGCGTCATCACCGCTCAGCAGGTGCTGGACGCCGTCCGGCCGGACACGGCGCTGGTTTCCTGCATGCTGGTGAACAACGAGCTGGGAACCATCTATCCCATTCAGGACATTGCCCGGGGTCTGGCGGCCAAAAATCCCCAGACCCTCCTCCACACCGACGCCGTTCAGGGCTTTTTGAAGATCCCCTTCTCCGCCAAGACCCTGGGAGCGGACTTTATCACCATCTCCGCCCACAAGATCGGCGGCCCCAAGGGCATCGGTGCGCTGTACATCGGGCCCCGGGTGAAAAATCCCCGGCCCCTGCTGCCCGGCGGCGGTCAGGAAGGCGGTCTCCGGTCCGGCACCGAGGCCACGGCCCAGATCGCCGGCTTTGCCAAGGCGGTGGAACTGCGGACCGAGGACCTGGAGGACAAGCTCCTCCACATGGCAGAGATCAAAGCTTACGCCAAAGAGAAGCTCTCCGCCATCCCGGACCTGGTATTCGTGGGCCGCAGCGACGCGCCTCACATCCTCTCCGTCTCCCTGGTGGGCTGGCCCAGCCAGAACATCGTCAACGACCTGGGCAGCCAGGGCATCTGCATCTCTGCCGGCTCCGCCTGCCACCAGGGCAAGCCCAGCCAGGTGGTGGCCGCATTGCACCTGCCCAAAAAGACCGCCGGCAGCGTGGTGCGCCTGAGCTTCGGCCCGGAGACCACCCGGGAGGACATCGATGCCTGTGTCCAGGCCCTCCGGCGCCATCACGACACCCGGATGCCCATGCTGTAATGCTTTCCCGACCGATTCTCTTCTGAGACCGGGACCCTATTTCATCACAAAGGATGTGCCCCATGTTTCACTATCTCCGCCGGGAGCCCGGCTTTTACCGCCGGCTGTTCCGTCTGGCGCTCCCGCTGATCATCCAAAACCTCATTACCACATCCCTGGGTTTTGTGGACACCTTCATGGTGGGGTTGCTTGGCAGCAACGAACTCTCCGCCGTCACCGCCGCCAACGCCCCCATCTACCTCATCCAGGTCATCATCTTCGGCCTCATGAGCGGCCTCACCATCCTGGTGAGCCAGTACTGGGGCAAGCAGGACCTGGACGCCATCAACCGCTGTATGGGCTTTGCCATGTACGCCGGACTGGCGATCGCCGCAGCCATGGCGGCAGCGCTCTTTCTTTTCCCCCACCAGGTCCTGCTGCTGGTGACCGACAACCGCACCCTGGTGGAGATGGGCGCGCCGTACCTGCGGATCGTGGGCATCTCCTACATCTTCAACGCCGTCAGCAGCGTGTATGTCAGCATGCAGCGCAGCGCGGAAAATCCGGCTCTGGGCATGAAGGTGTTCGCTGCGTCCATGCTGCTCAACACCTTCCTCAACTACTGCCTGATCTTCGGCAAGTTCGGCGCCCCCGCCCTGGGGATCACCGGCGCCGCCATCGCCACCCTCACCGCCCGGATCGTGGAGTTTCTCATCGTACTGGTGTACGCCCTGATGTGCCGCCGCATCCCCCTGCGGCCCCGGCTGCTGCTGCGGCCTGGCCGCGACACTGCCCGGAGCTTTACCAAATACGCCACGCCGGTGCTCTTCAACGAGACCATGTGGGGCCTGGGCACCACGGTGATGACCTCCATTCTGGGCCACATGGCCGACAGCGCCGACATGCTGGCAGCCTATACCATTATGGGCAACATCGACAAGTTCACCACCGTCTCCTGCTTCGGTCTCGCGGGGGCCACCGCCGTGATTTTGGGTAAGGCCATCGGCGAGGGGACAGACAAGGATCGGGTCTATGATCTGAGCTGGTGTTTGCTGATCGTCTCCTTCCTGCTGGGCCTGGGACTGGCCGCCGCACTGGCGCTGGCGCTGCCGCTGGTGTTCATTCCCTACCTCTATCCCCTCTTCAGCCTCTCGCCCCTGGCAACCGAGGCCGCTGCCACGCTGTGCGTGGTATACCTTATTCTGCTGCCCCTCAAGTCTTTTGACATCTCCAACATCACCGGCGTCCTCCGCTCCGGCGGGGACGTGCGGATGGCCACCATCATCGACCTGACGCCCCTGTGGTGCGTGGCGGTGCCTATGGCCGCACTGACGGCCCTGGTTCTGGAGGCGCCGCTGCCTCTGGTGTGTCTTGGCATCTACTCGGAAAACATCTGCAAGATGCCTCTGGGCGTTATGCGGCTGCGCAGCCGCAAGTGGATCAACGACGTCACAAGGAGGAGTGCGTCATGAGTCTGTTCCGCTGCCCGGTGTGCGGTGCTCCCCTCAGCCGGGAGGAACGGGTCTACCGCTGCCCCGCCGGGCACAGTTACGACATCGCCCGGGAAGGCTACACCTACTTGCTTCCCCCCAATCAAAAGCATTCCGCCGCCCCCGGCGACGACCGGGAAATGGCCGCCGCCCGCCGGGATTTCCTATCCAATGGGTATTATGATCTGCTATTGAATACGCTTTGTAGTATCATTTTGGCCCATACCGGCCCGGAACCAGTGGTCCTGGACGCCGGTTGCGGCGAGGGATACTACACCGTCGGCATCCACCGTGCCCTGCTGGAGGCGGGCCGCCGCCCCCAGATGGCAGGCACCGACATCTCCAAGTTTATCCTCCGCACCGCCGCCAAACGGGACCGGGACATCGCCTTCGCGGTGGCCTCCTCCTACCATCTGCCGGTGGCGGATGAACGTGTGGACGTGCTGCTGGACTGCTTCTCCCCTCTGGCGCTGGAGGAGTTCCGGCGGGTGCTGCGCCCCGGCGGTACCTTCGTCTACGTGGTGCCGGCGGCGGACCATCTGTGGCAGCTCAAGGAGGTGCTCTACGACCGGCCCTATCCCAATGAGGAGAAGGAGACCCCTTACGAGGGCTTTGCCTACGAGGCCATCGTGCCGGTGGAGGGAGACATCACCCTACCCACCCAGACCGACATTCAGAACCTCTTCCGCATGACCCCCTATGCTTGGAAAACGCCCCGCTCCGGCAAGGAGCGGCTGGCGGCCCTGAATACCCTCACCACCCGCATCGCCTTCCGCGTCCATGTGTTCCGCCGAGATGACAAAAAAGGAGACCTTTGATATGCAGTCCAAAAACGAGCTCAGCAATCCTTCCCAGCCCGTCCGCACCCGGTTGGTGACGTCGGCCATTCCCCAGCATTACATCGTTCGCCCCAACCGGCTGGAGACCGTCTTTCTGGCGGCAGCTTCCGTCGTGACGGGTATTTTGCTGGTGGCCTATCTGATGGCTGCCCGGGGTATGGATGACGACGCCACCCAGCTCTACCGCATCTTGCTGGGGGTGCTGTTTCTGGCCTGCTTTGCCTACACGCTGAAAAACGTCTGGAGCTGGCTGGAGGTAGATGGAGAGCAGCTGCGCTACCACGTCTGGCGGCAGCGGACGCTGAACTTCACCTTCTCCGACCTGCTCTTCGTCCAGACCAAGCGCAACACCCTGCTCTTCCAGGGCCGCAGCCGCTCCACGCTGTTCCGGCTGCGGGTAAACATGGAAAACGCCGGGATCCTGCTGGCAGAGCTGCGCAGCCGGAACGTCACCATCAGCGAATCGGTCCCCGCCGACTCTGAGGTCCTGACTCCCGGTCCCCACGAGATCACCGAGGAATTTGAGCTGCCTGACGCCGCTCCTGCCCGGTATACCCTGGCCCGCCCCTGGTGGCTCAAGGGCCTGGTAGCGCTGGCGGCAGTATGCTTTGCAGCCTTGCTGATCTACTCTGTTTTGCTGGACACCCCGCTTTTCATGGCCGCTATCGCGGTGATTGGCATGGTCCTTTCTCTGGTCTATGCCGTCCGGTTCCAGGCGGAGCGCATGGAGGTGGCCGACGGCCGCGTCCGCTACCGCAGCGTCCGCTTCCAGACCAGCGAATTCTCCCTGGATGACGTGGCTTCTGTCCGGCAGCGGATCACCTTCGCCATGTTCTTCCCTCTCTCCGCCGCGGAGCTGCTGGACCAGGAGGGCCGGGTGCTGGCCTGCAGCAGCGGTACCTGCGCCAACAACGGCCTGCTGCTGGCGGACCTGACGGACCGGGGCATCCCGTTTACCTATTAAGGAGGTCATCACATCATGAAAGAAAATCCCAGCCGGGCCGCTTTGCTGGTCATCGACATGGAAAACGGCTTCGTCACCCCCCAGGGGGGCCACTGCATCCGGGGCGCCGCCGCCACCGTCCCTGCCTGTGTGCGGGCCGTGGAGCTGACCCGGGAGAAGGGCATTCCCGTGTTTTTCGTCAAGCGCATCTACCGCGCCGACGGCAGTGATGTGGAGCTGACCCGGTACGAGGGCTGGAAGGCCGGCGGCCGGGCCTGCGGCCCCGCTTCCCTGGGCCCCAACAGCGCCCAGGCGCCGGAGGGCCTTCAGCCCCAGCCCGGAGACTACACCATCTGGAAGCCCCGGTGGAGCGCCTTTTTCCACACCGAGCTGGATCTGATCCTCCGGCGGCTGGACATCCGCACCGTGATCCTCACCGGCACCACCACCCCCAACTGCATCCGCACCTCCTGCTATGACGCCATGGCCCTGGAGTACAACACCGTGATCCTCACCGACTGCTGCTCCTCCCAGACCGAGGAGATCCAGCAGGCAAACCTGGCGGACATGGAGCGGATTGGCGCCATTTTGATGGACAGCGCCGACTTCGCCGACTTCGGGCCCGACACCGTACCGGACACCTCCGCCATGATCCGCGCGGAGATGCTCCATGCCGAAAACCCCGAGCCCTTCGGCGCCTTCCCCGGCGGCGGTGTGGGCTGGCCGGACCGCTGGTAAATCAAACCTTTTTCCACAAAAAAGGCGGGAGACGTGTTTTCACGTCTCCCGTTTCTTTTCGTCTGCGTTTGCCCTGCAAAGGGCAAACTGCCTGCTCACGCCGTCTCCGGCAGGGATTCCTGCGCTTCGGCGAACTTCCGAAATGCCTGGCCGATCAGGGCCTGCCCGGCGGAATTGGGGTGGGTCCCGTCCTCACACAGCAGCGTCTCCAGATGGCCGTGGGCCAGGAAGGCTCCCCGCACATCCACCAGGGGCACCCGCTCCTCCCGGGCCAGGGATTCCACCGCCCGGGAATACCGCTCCTGATGGGCGTAGATGTTGCTGACATCTCCCAGCCACGTCCGCACTGCTGCCTGGTCCAGGTCCCGGCACCACCAGTCAAAAAAACACTGGGACAGCAGCGGCGGCAGGTTCATCAGGATCGGCTGGATCCCCGCCTCCCGCAGGCGGCGGACCATCCCCCGGTACCGCTCCCGGAACTCCGGCAGCGGCACTGCCGGCAGATGGGCCCCGGCGGGGTCCGCCGCGATGTCCCGCCAGCGGAAGTCGCAGTCGTTGCCCCCGAAGTCCATCACCACCGCCTGACAGGGCCGGCCGGAGGCCAGCAGCCGGTCCAGCAGCTTTGCCCCCTTGACGCAGGTGGCTCCGAAGTGGGCGTCGTTGCGCACATGCAGGCCAAACTCCGCCTCCAACTCCGGGATCCCGATGTCGTTGCGGACTTGATAGCCACGGGTCTTTGGATCTACCTGGATTCCCTTCAGGATAGAATCCCCCAGAAGTGTGATCTCTGTTCGGCGCTCCATAAGCGCACCTCCAAACCATGTAATCTAGTATTTAATACTATATTACGCAGTTTGGAGTTCCTTGTCAATCAGAATTTTGGCAGCAGCACACCCTCCGGCGCCGTCGCCGTGTCCACACAGGCGCCGGACAGGGGATGGACCCGCTCCGCCGGCCACAGGGCCAGGAAGTCCTCCACTCCGGCGATGTTAGGCAGTCCGTAAGGGGCATGGTGATAGTGCATGGGGACGATCCACTTGGGGCCGATGGCATCACAGGCCGCCTTGGCCCCCTGGGCATCCACCGTATAGACGCCGCCCACCGGCACCAGCACGCCGTCCACCGGCCCGATGGCCGCCAGCTGCTCCGCCGTCAATGCGTGGCCCAGATCGCCCAGATGGACCACCGACACGCCGCCGGCGGTGAACACCCGGATGGTATTGGGGCCCCGCAGGGCGCCCTTCTGGTCGTCGTGGAAGGCCTGGATCTCCCGGACATGGAAGGGGCTCTCCCGGGCGGGCAGCAGCCTGACGCAGTCCACAGCGTCATGGTCAAAATGATGGTGGCTGCAATAGACTGCATGGGCCTCCGCCTCCAGAGGCGGATAGCCTTCCACTCCGGTATAAGGGTCCGTCACGATCCGGTAGCCATCCTCTTCCAGCAAAAAACAGGCATGTCCCAGCCAGGTTATGCGCATATGTACGTCCTCCTTTGATGGAAATGGGAGGCGGACGATCGTCCGCCTCCCATTATCATACGCCTCTCAGGACCGCTTGTCATCCTTCTTTTCCTCTGCCGTGCGTTCCGGGGGGCTCTGAATCTTTTTCCGCCGGCGCAGCACCAGCACCACACCGGTCCCGGCAACCGCCAGCAGCACCAGCAGCACCCAGCCGTAGGCCAGCGCCACCGCCAGATTCTCCAGCAGCTCCAAAAAGCCCCTCCAGCCGGCAGAAAAGGCTCGGCTCAGCCGGCCTCCGAAGTTCTCCGCCGGCTCCTCGCCGTTGGAAAGGCGGTAGACCTCCCGCAGCGTCAGGTTCACTGTGGAGTAGGCCACCTGGGCGTCATATCCCCGCAGCGTTCCGGAGAGATCCTCAATGGCCTGCTCCGTATCAGAGATGGCGGACTCGATGGTGATGATGTCCTCCATCGTCTCCGCCCGCTCCAGCAGCTCCTGGAGCCGGGAGAGCTTGGTCTGCTGGGTCTTGAGCCGCCCCTCCACATCATAGTAGGCCTCGGTGACGTCATCCGTATACTCCTGAATGCTCAGCTGATGGCACAGTGTCCCCGCCTGGTCCAGGAAGGTCCGGTACTGTTCTGACGGTACCCGAATGGTATAGTAAGCGTAGCGGTAATCACTTCCGCCGCCGCTGACACTGCTGGACTGGAAATACCCGCCGCACGTTTCCACCAGTGTTTCCAGATCCTCCGCCGCCTGGTCAAAGGCAGTGGTCTCCAGCTCCAGGTCGGCGGTGTAGATCCGCTTGGCAGTGCGCTCCCCGGTGCTGGCTCCGCCGGAAGTTCCTCCATCGGTGCCATAGGCCGCCTGAGGCTCCGCCAAAACACTCTCTTCCATAACGGCGGAACTGCTGTTGTCTGCAGCGGCCATCTCAGTGGAGCCTGCTGCCCCACAGCCTGTCAGCGCCAGCGCCGTCACCAGCGCCAGCAGCCATGCCAATCCTCTTCGTTTCATCGCCATGCCTCCTTTTCATCCCCTTATGCAGTATCCCGGTATGGGACCGGTCTCTCTATAAGGTTAGACGGGATTTTTCCGCAAACGTTCCGCCTTTCAAGATCCGTTTGGAAAGTTTTCCCGGGGCCGGTTGCCTTTTCCGGCGCGGCGCGGTACAATAAATTTGCACAGCCTGTCCGGCTGTGCAGGAGATTTGAGTAAGATTCGGAGGGAACTTCCTATGACGTATCAGGAGATTCAGGCCAAGGCCCGTGACTGTGTAGGTCCCTACTGCAAGTCCTGCCCCGTGTGCAACGGACTGGCCTGCAAGAACACCATTCCCGGCCCCGGCGCCAAGGGCATCGGCACCGGCTTCATCCGCAACTATCAGAAGTGGCAGGAGCTGTGCGTGAACATGGACACCATCTGCGAAAACAAGCCCGTGGACACCAGCTTCGACTTCTTCGGCCGCAAGGTAGCGCTTCCTGTGTTTGCCGCCCCTCTGGGCGCCCTGACGCTGCACTACGGCGATAAGTACAGCGACCTTGCCTACAATGAGATCCTGGTCCCCGCCTGCGCGGAAAACGGCATCGCCGCCTTCACCGGTGACGGCACCGATCCCACCGTGATGCAGGGTGCCGCCCAGGTCCTGGCCAAAAATGGCGGCTGCGGCGTGCCCACCATCAAGCCCTGGAACATGGAGACCATCAAGGAGAAGCTGGACCTGGTGAAGGCCGCCGATCCCTTCGCCATCGCCATGGACATTGACGGCGCAGGCCTGCCCTTCCTGAAGAACATGACGCCCCCCGCCGGCAGCAAGACGGTGGAGGAGCTCCAGCAGATCGTCGCCTGGGCGGAGAAGCCCTTCATCCTCAAGGGCATCATGACCGTTGCCGGCGCCCAGAAGGCTCTGGAGGCCGGTGCCAAGGGCATCGTGGTCTCCAACCACGGCGGCCGGGTGCTGGATCAGTGCCCCTCCACGGCGGAGGTCCTGCCTGCCATCGCCGACGCGGTGGGCGGCAAGATGACCATCCTGGTGGACGGCGGCATCCGCAGCGGCATGGACGTGTTCAAGGCGTTGGCCCTGGGTGCGGACGGTGTGCTGATCGGCCGGCCCTTCATCAACATGATCTACGGCGCCGGTGCCGAGGGCGTGAAGGTGTACGTAGAAAAGCTCAAGGCGGAGCTGGAGGACACCATGGCCATGTGCGGCGCCCACTCCCTGGCGGACATCAAGCGCTCCATGATTTACGGCTACTGATTCGCTTCTTTTCCACATTTATTCAAAAAAGGCCCCTGACCGATGGTCAGGGGCCTTTTTCTGTTTCTTAAGGGTTCCTTTGCGGGGGCGGTCATTCCTCGTCACGCTTCTTGCGGCCCAGGAACGTCACCGCCGCCAGACCGGAACCGGACAGTCCGGTGAGGGCCAGCCACAGCGCAGAGAAGTCGCCGGTCTTGGGAGCCTCCGCCATAGGCGGATCCTCCTCCGGGATTTCCGTAGTGGGGGTATCCTCGTCGGGGATGTCGGTGCCGGGCACATCCGTGGTGGGGGTGTCCTCATCAGGAATGTCAGTGCCGGGATTTTCGGGTTTGTCATCATCGTCGTCATCATCGCCATCGCCCGGGTCAGGGTTCTCACCGGGATCCGTCGGCTCCTGGGTGTCCTCCCGGGGCAGGACGGGCGTCTCGACGGCATTGACAGGATCTCCGCCTTCCGGAATGAGCTGGGCAGCGCCTTCATTGGTGTCAAAGTCACCGGTGGGATAGGCATTGTCCACCTGGTTGAGCGTTTCCTGGAAGGTCAGTGTATGGACCATGAAGGGCATGCCGCGGATCGTCCAGACCAGAACCGTGTTGCCGTTGCTGTCGGTGGTGATCTCCACCTCACCGCAGGACGCCTGAATGGTGGATTCATCCAGCGTAAAGGCCGGATCCACCGTATCCGTCAGAACAAACTCACCGTAGCTGACGGAAATGGCGTCATTGATCGCCTGGCTGAAGCCTTCGGTATCGTAGGCAGTGAAGTAGTTGCCCTCACCGCAGATAGTGGTCATGACCTCTTCGGCCTTATCGGTGATGACGCCGCCGGTGATGGCGTGGAGCACACCGTAGATGTCCGCGCCAGCCGCCTTGATGGCCGCTGCCTGGTCATAGCCATAATACGTCATATCAGAGGGGAAGTCCTGGTTGCCCTTATGCGGCGTACCATCGGAAATCAGAATGACGGCGGTATTGCGTCCGGTGTTGCCCTCCACCAGCTTCTGCGCCTCGGCAAGACCCAGAGAGATGTTCGTCAGGGACTTATAGTCCGTGATGCCCCAGATATAGTCCTGCGCCTCATCCGCAGACGTGAACCAGCCGGAATTGAAACTGTCGGTTTCGCCGTAGCCGGTAAAGGCCACCTTGCAGTCATAGCCGGCGGTGGTCATCAGCTCCTGGCTGACGTCCAGCAGCTTGGACTGCATATCGTAGAACTTGGCATACTGGTCTCCGTCAGGATTGCCGATGACGGACATGGAGTCCGTGCAGTCCAGCACAAAGACAAAGTCCATCTGCTGGGGCACAGAGTAATAGGCCTTGATCTGCACATCGGCCACCGTGCAGTCCTCGTCAGCCCATTTGGCCTCCTTGGTCAGCTGCGTGTCGCCGTAGTTGACAGTGCTGTTATACGCGCCGGTGCGGGTGGAGGTCCAGCCATCGGGGGCGATGGCGTCAATACGGTCCGCCTCTTCCAGCTGGAACTTTCCGTCCAGAATAGCGCTCACACGATCAGACCAGTTCTCAATCACATTGGGGAAGATGTCGCTGTACTCCAGCTGTGCATCATCGCTGACGATCAGCTTCGTGATACCCGTGCAGCCGCTGAAAGCGTGATACCCGATATACTGCACATTGCTCAGGTCAAGCTCTCCCTGGAGCGCCTTGCAGTTGCGGAAATAGCTGTCATCAATAAAGGTGACCTTAGAGAAGTCCACCACCAGCTGGGCCGTCTCCGGCACGCTGCCGCTGCCCAGAATGCCCCGCAGCTCTGTGCCGGTGATGACGATCTCCTTCAGGGCGGGGCAGCTTGCGAACACGTCCTGTTCCAGTTCCACTTCACCATCCAGCACCGCACGCTCCAGCGCAGTGCAGCCCCGGAATGCAGCATTGGAAAGGTAGGTATCTCCCTTGACGATAACCTCCGTCAGACCGGAGCAGCCGGAAAAAGCGGCGGTTTCAATCTGTTCTACATCCTGCAGCGTCAGGCTGGTCAGACCCACATTATTGCAAAAGGCCAGCTGAGCGATGGTTCCGCCGGTGATGCTCACCGACTTCAGCCGATCGTCACCGGACTCCAGCGCTCCATCCGTCAGAAGGGAGAACGCCTGGGAACCTACCTCGCAGTCCGTCATCTCCAGGGTCGTGGGCAGATTATTCGCATAGCTGAACGCATCATACCCCACCTTGCAGCCGTTGAGAACCAGGTGATCGGGAACATCACACCACGAAAAGCTTCCCATCAGGTCGCTGGGCATATCCACCTGATTCATGGTCAGTGTAGCATCCGGCTGCCACCAGGCACCGTCAAAGACAGCATAATAATAGGTCTCGTTGTTATAAACATCCTCAGCAAACCCAAGCTCACCGCCGGTAATGGTCACATTTTCAAATCCCACATTGTAAAATGCGCTGCCGCCGATTCTGCCGCCATTAATGATGGTGAAGTTCAGGTTAGTCGCTTTCAGATTCTGGAAGGCATAGTCCTCCAGATCGCCGCAGTCCTCCAGGGTAAGCTGGGTCAGCTTGTCTGCGGAGCGGATACAGTCTACCCCCAGGTCGCATCTGCGGAATGTAGCCGTCTCCAGCTTCTCGCAGCCCATCACAGAGCCTGCGGACATCTCGCAGTCCACAAATGTCACATCCGTCAGGTTGCTCAGGTCATACAAAACATACTTTCCCACGTGGATGCCCTCAGCATAGGCAGAAGTGATGTCAGCAGAATATGCCTGCCAAGGGTATCGCGTGCTGGAAGAGCCGGGATAATCGCCGGTATCCGCCGTCAGGACCAATGTAGCGGTCTCTTCGTACCACTCCCAGCCCTCGCCGCTGTCCGTCAGTTCCCCGAAGTCCGTTCCGGATTCCTCAGAGACCGTCACCACGACTTCCCAATACTCCACATGCTGCTCATACCGGGGTTCCTCACCACCGTCGGGAGTGCCGTCTTCCCCATCGGAGGTGCTGCCTTCTCCGTCGGAGGTGCTGCCTTCTCCGTCGGAGGTGCCGCCCTCTCCGTCGGAGGTGCTGCCTTCTCCGTCAGAGGTGCTGCCTTCCCCGTCGGAGGTGCTGCCCTCTCCGTCGGAGGTGCTGCCTTCTCCGTCAGAAGTGCCGCCCTCTCCGTCGGAGGTGCTGCCTTCTCCGTCAGAGGTGCTGCCTTCCCCATCAGGAAGACTCTGATCGCTGTCATCCGCCGGATCCGCAAACATCAGTTCCGCCTGGATCTCAGCCGTATAATAGGTGTGCGTGATCGTCGCAGTATCCTCACTCACACCAGTCACTGTCACCGTTCCATCCGCAGAATCCACGATCGCAACATCTTCATTGCTGGAATGCCAGGACTCCTCCTGGCCGCTTTCCGCATCGTGGACACCATAGCCCGTGATCTCCTGGGTTTGGCCCACTTCGATCTCAATCGTCCCGCGGGCTTCCTCGCCGGTCTCATCCGCTGCCGCACCGACACTCATCAGGCTCATGGCCATGCTGGCTGTCAGCAACAGCGCGAATACCTTTTGCAGTCTCTTCCTTGCCATTGTCATTCTCCTCCTGTATCAGAAGTCGAAATCATGGCGGCCGGGCCAGCCTGGCGGTCTCCCGCTTTAGCTCCCTGGCTTTGCGTCCCGTACTTTCGAACGGTTTTCTCTTTTTCCTGATTCCCACATGCTTGTGCGCAGCCTCCACTGCGCCTGGGTTTTCCGAGGCTGTCTCACTTTATTGCGCAAAGTGAGACAGGGGGTACCCCCTGTCGATCGACCCCTCATTCTGAATTGCAGTATAGCATACCAAGGTTACAGGATTGGATATATTTGGTGAAAAGCCTTTCAAAAGTCTCTTGTCGTTTTTGACAAAACTATATCACCCTTTTTTACTCATTCGCAAATACACACAGCGCCGTAAAGCAGGTCCCCTGGGGGCCGATGCCCTCCATCCGGTACTCCTGCCCGTCCCGGAAGCCCCACAGCTTCAGCTCCTGGCCCAGGGTGGCCTCCTTGCTGTAATTGATGTAGAACTCCTCCGGTACCCGCTCCTGCAGATCCTCCGGCAGGGCGTCCCAGACGATGTCGCCGTAGTTGCCGCTGTACACGTGGCCGTTGCCGTCCAGATCGGACCAACGGATCACCCGGCTGCCCAGGTCCTCCAGCCCTTCCTTGGGAAGCATCACCTTTTTGGGCTCCGGGCAGTCGATAGGCTTGTTGCACACGCCCAGCTTCTTGGCGGTGAAGGTCTCCGGACGCATGATGCGCCGGGTCTCCGGGTCCACCAGGATCCACTCACTGCGGATGGACACGCACACTTCCCCGCTCTGGTCCGCCAACTCATAGACCCGCTGCATGTGGGCACCTCTGGCGCCGTTTTCCCAGGTGGAGATGTCCAGTACCTCCCGTGCCACAGGGCAGCGGTGGATCCGCATGGCGATGCGGGAGAGCAAAAACACCTCCCGCATGGCGTAAAGCTTCTCATGGTCCAGCCCCCGGGCGTCATAATCATACCCGGCAAAGGCAGCCGCTTTGCTCAAAAACGTGGACACCCGGGCCCGCTGGTTCCGGTCGCAGTCCGCGAAGATCAGTTCCTCCTGGCGGAAGTATCCGTCATCCATCAAATACTGCTTGAAATCCTTCAAAATAGCTCCTTTCCTCCGCCGGTTTCCGGCAACGACATTTGTGTATTCCCATATATGATAGCTATGATAGCACGTTCCGGCTGCTTCCTCAAGCGGCAGAGGTTGACTTTTTCGCCGCCCGTGTTATGATGAAATCATCTATACAGAGGAGGTATCTTCCCATGAACAAAACGGTTATCGAAACCACCAACGCTCCCGGCGCCATCGGCCCCTACTCTCAGGGCTGGACGGTGGGCGATCTGATTTTCACGTCCGGCCAGATCCCTGTGGATCCCGCCACCGGCGCCATCGCCGAGGGCATCACCGCTCAGGCGGAGCAGAGCTGCAAGAACGTGGGCGCCATTCTGGCCGCTGCCGGTGTGGGCTTTGAAAACGTGGTCAAGACCACCTGCTTCCTGGCGGACATGGGCGACTTTGCCGCCTTCAACGAGGCCTATGCCAAGTTCTTCACCTCCAAGCCCGCCCGCAGCTGCGTGGCTGTGAAGGAACTGCCCAAGGGCGTTTTGTGCGAGGTGGAGGCCATCGCCGTCAAGTAAACACCCCACGAAAAAAAGACCGCCGTCCGGCGGTCTTTTTTCATGTCTCTTTACTTGCGCAGAAAGATGATACCCAAGGTATCCGGACCGCAGTGGCAGAAAATGGTGCAGCCGGCCTTGCTCTCGATGATCTCCTGGAAACGGCCGTCCGCCTCCAGGGCCGCCTTCGCCGCTTCCCGCAGGCCCGGCGTGCGGCAGGTGTCCACCAGAAAAATCCGGCGGGTATCGATGTCCGTCCGGCCAGTGAGCCGCTCCCGGACATAGTCCCCCACCACTTTCTCCATGGAACCCCGGTACTTCTTGGTGACGGACATCTTGCCCCCAATGACCTCCACACAGGGGTGGAGCTTGAGGAGGTTGGCCCCCAGGGCCGTGACGGCGGAGCAGCGTCCGCCCTTTTTCATATAATCCAGCCGGTCCAGGACAAAGCTGGTCTCCACCCGGGGGATCATGTCCTCCACCAGGTCCAGGATCTCACTGACGGACTTGCCGGCCTCCGCCGCCTCCGCCGCAGCCAGCACCAGCATCCCGTGGCCCACCGTCAGATTGGAAGAGTCCACTACGTAGACCTCCGGCACTTCCTCCGCCGCCAGCTTGGCGTTTTGATGACAGCTGGAAAACTGCATGCCGATGTTGATGTGGATGACCGCGTCATACCGTTCGGTCATCCGGCGGAACACGTCTTCATAATCGGCGATATTGACGGCGTTGGTGGTGGTGATGTCGCCGCCGGCATCCACATGGGCCGCGATGTCTTCAATGCGGATGTCCACGCCGTCCTGATACAGCCGCCCCGCCTTCACGATCCCCAGAGGGATGACCGTGATGTCATGCTGCTCCAGCAGGCTCCGGGGCAGGTCACAGGTGGAATCGGTGGTAATCTTGATCATGGGCAATATGCTCCTCCTTGCGGTCCGCGGGACCGTGTTCGTTTCGTTCCCCGCTGTCCGGGGGCTTCGATTATACCATAGCTTTTCCCAAAATACCAGTCTTGCGCCTGTGAAAAAGCGGTCGGGCAAACATCTGCCCGACCGCTTTTCTCTTAAAAAAGATGGATGATCCGGGCGGAGAGGGCCTTGGCGTCCGCCTCGTCGTGGGTCACCAGCAGCACCGGCCGCTCCGCCGTCCGCGCCAGGATGCTCCCGGCCGCCCGGCGGCGGTTGTCCCTGTCCAGCCCGGTGAAGGGCTCGTCCAGGATCAGTACGTCGAAGGGGGACAGCAGCGCCCGGGCCAGCGCCAGACGGCGCTTCATGCCGCCGGACCACTCCCCCACCGGCTGCGCCCCGGTATCGGCAAGGCCCAGCTCCTCCAGCAGCGTCAGGGCCTCCGCCTCGTCAAAGGCACTGCCCAGCACAAAGCGGAGATTGCCCCGCCAGTCCTGCTGCTCCAACAGCCGGTCCTCCTGGAACACGGCGGCAAGCCGCCGTCCCTCCAATCCATGGACCGTGCCGCTGTCCGGCCGCTCCAGCCCCAGCAAGATCCGCAGCAGCGTGGTCTTGCCCGCCCCGGAGGGGGCCATGAGGCAGGTGACGCCGCTGCCTACGGTAACCGTCACGTCCCGCAGCACCGCCTGGCCGCCGTAGGCCTTGGAAACGTGATCGATGCGCAGTTCCATTACCTTCCCACCTTTCTCACCAGAGCGTCCACCGCTGCCAGGAACAGATGCTCAAAGGCCACGGACACCGCCACGATCACAGCGGTCCAGGCGAAAAGGTCCGGTGTCTGGAAGTAGACCTTGGCGGTGTAGAGCCGCTCGCCCACCGTTCCGGCGGGGAGGCCGATGACCTCCGCCGCCACGCCGGCCTTCCAGCAAAGGCCCAGGGCCAGCGACGCGGCGGAGCGGAAGTAGGGCAGCACCGCCGGCAGCCAGATGCCCCACAGCTGCCGCCGAAAGGGCACCCGGAACACCCGGGCCATCTCCAGGAGCTGCCGGTCCGCCGCTCCGATGCCCGCCAGCACGTTGAGGTAGATAGGAGGAAAGACCATCAGGGCCGAGATAAAGAGGGCCAGGGAGTCGCTGTCCAGCCACACCAGGGCCAGGATGATGAAGGATACCACCGGCACCGCCTTCACCGCCGCCACCAGCGGCGCAAGAAGCTCCCCCACCGCCCGGAACCGGGCGGAGAGGGCCGCCAGCGACGCCGCCAGCACACAGGAGAGCACAAAGCCCCCCAGGATGGCGGCGGCGGACCGTCCCACCGCCGCCCAGAAGGCCCCCGTCCCCGCCAGCGACGCCAGCCGGACCAGGGCGCTGACCGGCGAGGCCAGCAGCAGCTCCCCGTGGGGAAATGCCGCCGCCAGGGCCATGGCGGCTCCCTGCCACGCCAGCAGCCAGAACAGCACCGCCCAGGGGCGGATGGGATGCCGCTTCATGTTACGCGCCGTAGTAGAAGTCGTCGCCGGGCAGCCCGGTGGACTCATCCGCCGGGTCTGCGCCCACGGAGGCGGGGTCCGCGTCAAAGAGCACCTGCAGATAGCCGGAGAGCTTCTCCTTCATCTCCGCACCGGTGATGCACACGATATTGCAGTAAGGCAGGGCCTTCTCCGCCACGGCAGCGCTGTCCACGATGCCATAGCCGGCGATCAGCTCCGCGGCGTCGGTGGTATTCTCGTTGACCCAGCTGACGGAAGCGCTGTAGTCCTCCAGGAAGGTCGCCACCGCCGTCGGGTGCTCCTCCACAAAGTCCTTCCGGGCCACCACCACGCCGGTGAGCAGGGCGGAACCGTTGTCCAGCTTGTCCCACTCCTCCGTCAGGTCCAGTGCCACCCGCAGGTCCGGCATCTTGCTCTGGGCCACGGTGACGAAGGGCTGGGGCAACAGGGCGATGGTGGCCGCGCCGGAGGCCAGGGCCGCCACGCACTCACTGTGCTCGCTCTTCCAGTCCACCACCACGTCGGCATCCGGGTTCAGGCCGTTTTCCGTCAGCAGATACCGCAGGGCGTACTCCGGCGTGGAGCCCTTGCCGGAGGCCACGATGGTCTTGCCGGTAAGGTCCGCCATGGACTGCACGGCGTTGCCGTTTTCTACCACGTACAAGACGCCCAGGGTGTTGATGGCCAACGTCACAATGTCTCCGCCGGTCTTGTTGTAGAGCACGGAGGCCAGGTTCGCCGGCACGCAGGCGATGTCCAGATCCCCTTTCATCAAAGAGGGGGTCACCTCGTCGGCGGAAGCTGCCAGGGTGAATTCGTATCCGCCCTGGGCGGCGTCCTCTTCGCCGCCCTCTTCGGCGGCGGCTTCATTGTCGCTCATGAGCTTCACCATGCCCATGGCGGTGGGACCCTTCAGCGCCGCCACCCGGGTGGTGACGGGGGTCTCTTCCACGGTAGGCTCTTTCTCGGTCTCCTTGCCGCAGGAGGCCAGCGACAGCGTCATCGCCAGGGCCAGCAGCAGCGTCAGACTCTTCTTTACGATCTTCATGGGTTGTTTCCTGCCTTTCTTTCTCACATGGTCCGCGGCGCGTCCTCCCCGCCGCGGGGGGCGGATCTCCCGCCCAGGGCCTCCTCCGGGGCGTACACCGTCTTGGCGGTGACGCCGGGGAGCCGGCCGATCTTGCCGGAGAGGGCGGAGATGGTGTCCGCCGGGGCGTCCATGGCGATGCTGATGATGCTCACCCCCCGCTGGGGATAGGGCACCCCCATCCGGCCGATGATGTGCCGCCCGTACCGGTGGAGCAGCTCGTTGAGCGCCCCCACGGCGTCCGGGTTTTTCACGATGATGGCAAGCAGCGCCACCCGGGTCTCCATACGCATCCTCCCTCTCCAAAAAAACATCCCCTCCGCCGCCAGGCGAAGGGGATGACCGTCAGCAGATTCCGGCATACGTCGGCTGCCGGTGGTGCCGCTGGTTCCCGTCTTCCGGCTGGGAGCGTGTCCTCGCATCTTAGAACGGCAGTGGATGATCGGGTTCGCCGGTCAGAACGCAACTTCCCGGGGACGGGGAAATCATAGCACGCCCCGCCCTGGCCGTCAAGCCTCAGCAGCGGCCGAACGCCGCCGTCAGCGACCGGACCTCCGCCGCCAGGGCCTTGGTGGCGGCGCCGGGGACCATCCGCCAGCGCCAGTTGCCCTCCGCCACGCCGGGGACGTTGACGCGGCCCTCGCTGCCCAGGGCCAGATAGTCCTGCATCTGGGCCACGAACAGCTCCGCCACGCTCCCCTGGCCCAGCCGCAGCAGCGCCTGTCGGGTGCTCTCCCGGTCCTCCGCCCCCAGATAGCGGGCGGCAAAGGCGCGCTCCTGCTCCGGGGCGTGGTCATACCAGCCCAGCACCGTGTCGTTGTCGTGGGTGCCGGTGTAGCAGATGCAGTGAGGGGCGTAATGGTGGGGCAGATACGCGTTGTCCGGGCCGGAGAAGGCAAACTCCAGCACCTTCATCCCCGGCAGGCCCGACTCCTCCCGCAGCTGGTGGACCGCGTCGGTGAGGATGCCCAGGTCCTCGGCGATGTAGGTGATCTGGGGGAACCAGCCCGTCAGCACCCGCAGAAGGTCCATACCGGGCCCCTTCTCCCAGGCGCCCTCCTTGGCGGTCTTGGCCCCGGCGGGCACCGCCCAGTAGCTCTCAAAG
The DNA here is from genome assembly GCA_944387015.1 of uncultured Oscillospiraceae bacterium. GTDB lineage: Bacteria > Bacillota > Clostridia > Oscillospirales > Oscillospiraceae > Oscillibacter. The sequence continues at coordinate 21,793 of CALXDH010000012.1, read as the reverse complement.
GCCCGGAAGTGGTCCAGCCGAAGGGCATCCACCCGGGTGGCGGCGCCCTCCACACGACGGATCCACCAGCCGAAGCCGTCCGCCTTCATGGCGCTCCAGTTGTAGAGGGGATTGCCCCAGAGCTGGCCGTCGGCGGAGAAGTAGTCCGGCGGCACCCCTGCCACCTTGGAGGGTCTCCCTGCCCCATCCAGCAAAAATTGCTCCCGCTCGCTCCAGACGTCGGCGCTGTCCAACGAGACGTAGATGGGCAAATCACCGATCAGCTTCACACCCCGGGCGTTCACATACGCCTTGAACGCCGTCCACTGGGTATCGAACCAGTACTGCACGGCGGTGTGGAACGCCACATCCTCCGCCAGCACCGCCCGCCAGTGCTCCAGCGCCGATGCCTCATGGCGCCGCAGGGCCTCGTCCGGCCAGAGATACCAGGGGGCGTCCTGGAAATGGGTCTTGGCCGCCTGATACAAAGCGTATTCTTTCACCCAGGGATTCCGGTTCGTAAAGTCCCGGGCCGCCTGGGCCTGCTCCCCGCTGAGGCGGGAAAATGCCTTGCGCAGCAAGCGGTTCCGGCTCTCATACACGGCGGCGTACACCACCGGCTCTCCCTCCGGCATCCGGGCAGTCTCCAGCTCCGCCTTAGTCAGCAGTCCCTCCGCCGCCAGGGCCTCCAGGTCGATGAGCAGCGGGTTGCCCGCGAAGGTGGAGACGCTGGTGTAGGGGGAGTCTCCGGCGCCGGTGGGACCCACCGGCAAAATCTGCCACCAGGTCTGCCCGGCGGCCTGTAGGAAGTCCGCAAACGCCCGGGCCTGACTGCCCAGGGTGCCGATACCATAGGGGCCCGGCAGGGAAAAAATCGGCATGAGGATGCCGGCTGTACGTTGCATGGTGATACACTCCTTTTCTGATATGGAAAGTAGACTTCTTTATTGTATGCGGAGGCAGCCGGTTTGTCAAGCCGCACAAAACACGTGCTTTACAAAGCAGATGCTTTGTGTATTTTGTCTCGCTTTGCCCGGTAAAATTGGGTTTTTAGGCTTTTCAAGGTCCCCGGCGGTATGGTATGCTGAAAAAAACGCAACCAGCCGTTGACAAAGGGAAACCCGCCGGTGGTGGCGGGTTCGGCGGCCCTCTGCGATACTGAAGGCAAAGGAGGGGATGCATATGGAAAAACGGGATACGCTGGGCGGCCGCATCCAGGCGGGCCGCAAGGCTGCCGGACTCTCCCAGGAGGCCCTGGGGGAACGGCTGGGCGTCTCCCGGCAGGCGGTCAGCAAGTGGGAGGCCGACGCCGCCGTGCCGGAGCTGGAAAACCTCATCGCCATGAGCCGGATCTTTGGCGTCACCATCGGCGCGCTGCTGGGGGTGGAGCCACCCGCCGGAGAGGCAGCGGCACCCGGCGAAGGCAGGCCGGAGGACGGCGCTCCGGATGCAGCTGCGGAGGCCGTCCCTACTACCCCCACCCATCAGCTGACGGACCGGGAGCTGGCGGCAGCGGAGGCCATCGCCGAGAAGTATCTGGCGGTCCAGTCCCGGCGGAGCCGCCGGTGGAAGATCGCCGCGGGAGCAGCCGGCATCGTACTGGTCCTTGGAGTCCTTCTTAGCGGCGTACTCTTGTGGAGCCAGCTGCAAAGCACCCAGCGGGAGCTGGAGGCGACTGAGTATGCCGTGGAGCAGAAGATCCAGTCTGCGGCAGGGAAATTTTCCGATATATTAGATGAAAAGGATATTATTTTCCACGATTTTGTCATACAGGTCACAGACTACGATCTGTCGGAAGAGACTCTGAAGCTTCGGGTCAGCGCCCAGGCCAAGACCTGGGACGAGGGGACCACCGGTGCCTTTACCGCCGTTTTGTCCGACGGACGGCAGTTCCGGGCAGAGGCACTCCAGCAGGCAGGCACCTTCTCCGTCCAGGACTGGGAGCTGCCCATGGATGGGGAGATCTCCCTTTCCGCCGCCCTGACCACGGCGGGAACCTCCGTCAGCCGCCCGCTGGCCACCCTGTCGAATTCCTGCCGGCCGAAGGATTTCCGACTGGACGTATCCGGCAGCTGGGGGGACGTCTCCCACTCCGGCTTGGATCCCCTCTATGTGGAGCTGAAGGAGCTGCGCTTCACCATTCAGGGCTCTCCCAACAGTTGGATCGACTGGCCCGCCACCTTTGCCGCCCCCACCCCTACCGGGCTGGACCTGTGCTTCTACCGGAACGGCTCTGCGGTGCCGGAGCTGGTCCTCCCCCTGTCGGACGCGCTGTCCCAATGGGAGGAGACCCATCAGGTGGAGCGGAACAACCCCGTCGTGGACCGGGCCTCCTTCGATCTCTCCCCCGGCGACACCCTGGTGTCCACCCTCCGGATTCAGGACGACCACGGCGACACGCTCTGGTACGTTCTGGACGCCTTCCGAAATCAAAACGGGATGTTTTCCGACTGCGCCGTTTCAGCGGAGGCCCGGAACACCTGGCAGCCGGGCCAGAGCATCGCCCCTCTGGTATCGTAAACCCTGAAACTATATAAAAAGAAGGACCCGTCTGGGTCCTTCTTTTTTCATGCTCTCTTATGCGCCGAAGTCATCCACATCCAGCGCATATCCCATCACCTCGCCCACGCTGGTGATCCGTCCCCGCACCGTGATGACCTGGTCGATCTTCATATCCAGCACCTGCTGGCGCTGCTCCTCCGTCTGCAGGTAGCACTGCACACCCAGAATGGCGAACTGATCGTCCTGCGGCACGATGGAGATATAGTTTCCGTCGCTGTCAATGACGCTCAGCCGTCCAGTCAGCTCCACATACTGGTCCTGATAGGTGCTCTCCGCCTTGAGGGCGTTGCTGTCCAGGTCGTCCATCAGCTGCCCCACGGAATAGGCCGTGTAGGTCACGGCGGGTTCCTCCGCCTGGTCGGTACCGCTCTCCGGTGTATCCGTGGTCTCCTGCTGGGCCTGCTGAGGGGCGTCTGTCCCGCCGTTGCCCTCGCCGCCCATGGAGGACCCTACTGCGGCGATCACCAGCACCACCAGGACCCAGAACCACCAGGACCCAGAACCACCAGCGGCGGTAAATCGGCTTTTTGTTCTTCGCCCCGCAGGATGGGCAGGCCTTGGCCCCGGCGGCCATCTCCTTGCCGCAGACCGGGCAATTCTTCAGTTTTTCCTTCATTTTCTGCATCTCCTTTTGTTTTCCACGAACAGGTTGCTCTCATTATACTCAATATATTGGTAATAGTCAATGATTTGAGCATGATACGGTGGTGCAGAGGTGATGCTATGATCTCGTACGAGCCGTTTTACCGCACCCTGAAAGAACGGGGGATGACCGAGTATCAGCTGATTTACAAGCATGGCTTTTCGTCCTACATCCTCTATCGGATGAAGCACGGAGAGACCATCACCCTGAAAACCCTGGACACGCTGTGCTTCATTCTAGACTGCGGTGTAGAGGATGTGATCGTCTATGTCCCGGACGAGGGGTAAATCTTCCGAAAAAAAGCAGCGCCAGCCCGGATGGGCTGGCGCTGCTTTTTGGGTTTCTTACTTCATCAGCTCGTACATGACGGCCTTGATGGTGTGCATCCGGTTTTCCGCCTCGTCAAAGACGATGGAGGCGGGAGACTCGAACACCTCGTCGGTGACCTCCATGGCCTCCCGGCCGAACTTCTCGCCCATCTCCTTGCCTACCTTGGTCTTGTGGTCGTGATAGGCGGGCAGGCAGTGCATGAACTTGCACTGGGGCCCGGCGTTGTCCATGAGGGCCTTGGTCACCTGGTAGGGAGCCAGGGCCTGGATACGCTCCGCCCAGACCTCCACCGGCTCGCCCATGGAGACCCACACGTCGGTGTAGAGCACGTCGGCACCCTTGGTGGCCGCCATGGGGTCCTCGATGAACTCCAGCACGGCGCCGGTCTCCTTGGCGATGGCCTGGCAGGTGTCGATGAGGGCCTGGTCCGGCATATAGGCCTTGGGGGCGCAGGCCACGAAGTGCATGCCCATCTTGGCGCAGCCCACCATCAGCGAGTTGCCCATGTTGTACCGGGCGTCGCCCAGGTACACCAGCTTCACGCCCTGGAGCTTGCCGAAGTGCTCCTGGATGGTGAGGAAGTCCGCCAGGATCTGGGTGGGATGAAACTCGTTGGTGAGGCCGTTGAACACCGGCACCCCGGCGTACTTAGCCAGCTCCTCCACGATGTCCTGGCCGAAGCCCCGGTACTCAATGCCGTCATACATCCGGCCCAAGACCCGTGCGGTGTCGGCGATGGACTCCTTCACGCCGATCTGGGAGCCGGTGGGCCCCAGGTAGGTGGACCCCATGCCCAGATCCTGGGCAGCCACCTCGAAGGCGCAGCGGGTACGGGTGGAGGTCTTTTCAAAAATCAGCGCCACGTTCTTCCCCTCCAGATAGCGGTGGGGGATGCCGGCCTTCTTCTTGGCTTTCAGGTCTGCGGCGGTATCCAGGAACTGCCCGATCTCAGCGGGGGTAAAATCCAGGAGCTTCAAAAAATGGGTGTGGTTTTCCATAGGTCATCCTCACTTCATCAGATTTGGTTGCACACCAGTGTACAACTTCCGGCAGGATTTTGCAAAATTTTACCGTTCACGTAAGTACTGTTGCAAATATCCGTGCCGCAGGGGGCGGTGCCGGGCCTCCCCTGCGGCGCAGGAAAAAAGCGTTTTTCTCAGCCCAGGACTTTTTTCATGATGGCAACGCCCTGGTCCATCTCCTCCTTGGAGATCACCAGCGGCGGCAGCAGCCGCATGCCAGGGCCGGCGGTAAGGACCAGCAGTCCATTTTCAATGAGCTTGCCCGCGATCTCCTTATTGGTATAGCCCTCCTTGACCTCGATGCCGATCATGAGGCCCAGACCCCGGGTCTTGCCGAAGCAGGGCAGGTCCAGCGCCTCGATGGCGCCGCGCAGGTATTCACCCTTGGCGGTGACCTCCCGCAGGAAATCGTCGGAGAGGGTCTCCTGCACCACCAGGCCCGCTGCGGCGCAGACGGGATTGGCGCCGAAGGTGGTGGCATGCATGCCGGGCCCCAGGACGTTCCGGCACTTCTCACTGGCCAGGATGCCGCTCATGGGGAGGCCGCCGGCGATGCCCTTGGCAAAGGACACTACGTCGGGCAAAATGCCATACTGCTGGAAGGCAAAGAGGCTGCCGGTCCGGCCCACGCCGGTCTGGACCTCATCCACCAGCAGCAGCCAGTCCCGCTCGGCGCAGAGCTTGGCCACCGCCTGGACGTACGCCTTGTCCAGGGGCAGCACACCGCCCTCGCCCTGGACCAGCTCCATCATCACGGCGCACACGTCGCTGCCGGCAGCGTCCTCCAGGGAGTCCAGGTCGTTGGCGTCGGCATAGCGGAACCCTTCCGTGAAGGGGAAGAAGTAGTTGTGGAACACCTCCTGGCCGGTGGCCATGAGGGTGGTGATGGTGCGGCCATGGAAGGAGTTGTTCAGCGTGATGATGGTGGCACGGCCTTTGCCGTACTTGTCAAAGCTGTACTTTCTCGCCAGCTTGATCATGCCCTCGTTGGCTTCGCCGCCGCCATTGGCAAAAAAGACGCAGCTCTCGCCGGTGCGCTTGCACAGGATCTCGGCAAGGCGGGCGGCAGGCTCGGTATAGAAGAGGTTGGACACGTGCCCCAGTTTCTTGGCCTGGGCGGCGATGGCATCTGCCCAGGCGGTGTTGCCGTAGCCCAGGTCGGTAACGCCGATGCCGCTGGTGAAGTCGATGTAGGCGTTGCCCTCCGGGTCGTAGAGGGTGGCACCCTCACCGTGGTCGATGGCCACCGGGAAGCGGCCGTAGGTATGCATGATGTACTGGTCCGTCAGGGCCATGATGTCTTTGCTGGTCATGCTTCGTCCTCCTTTTTCAGCATGGTTCCGATGCCGCGGTCTGAGAGCAGCTCGATCAAAATGGAATGGGGGATGCGGCCGTCCAGGATGTGGACTCGCTCCACACCGCCGTGGATGGCCTCCACGCTGCACTCCATCTTGGGGATCATACCTCCGGAGATGATCCCCTGGGCAATGAGGGCCGGCACGTCGTAGGTATGCAGCACATGGATGAGCGTCTCCTCGTCCTTGGGATCCCGCAGAAGGCCCCGGACATCTGTCAGGAGGATCAGCTTCTCCGCCCCCAGGGCCTCCGCCAGCTTGGCGGCGGCGGTGTCGGCATTGATGTTGTAGGCGGTGTCGGCGTCCACGCCCTGGGCCACGGTGGACACCACCGGGATGTAGCCGGTCATAAGGGCGTTTTCCACCGGCTCCGGGTTTACGCCGGTGATTCTGCCCACCAAGCCGTACTTTGCGTCCAGCTGCTCAGCCTGGAACATAGCGCCGTCCATGCCGCAAAGGCCGATGGCCTGGCCGCCCAGACGGTTCAGCTGGGCCACCAGGTTCTTGTTGACCTTGCCGCACAGCACGCTCTGGACCACATCCATGGTCTCCTCGTCGGTGTAGCGCAGGCCGTCCACAAAGTGGGACTCATGGCCGATCTTCTTGAGCATGGCGGAGATCTCCGGCCCGCCGCCGTGGACCACCACCACCCGGATGCCTACCAGGGACAAGAGGATGATGTCGCTCATGACGGCCTTGCGAAGCTCATCGGAGATCATGGCGTTGCCGCCGTATTTGATGACGATGGTTTTGCCGGTGAATTTTTGAATATAGGGCAGGGCCTCCACCAGAGTCTGGGCCTGCTGCGCATGGGAGGACATGGGAATCAGCTCCTTTTGTGGTGTAGAGATGGGGACGGACCGTCAGGTGCGGTAGTCCCCGTTGATCTTGATGTAATCGTAGGTGATGTCGCAGCCCCAGCAGGTGGCCGTTCCCGCGCCGGCACCCATGGAGATGCGGATCTCCACATCGTGCTCCGTCAGGATCTTCTTGGCCAGGTCCTCATCAAAGGGAAGGCCCCGGCCCTTTTCGCACACGGCGATGTCTCCCGCCGCACTGGCAAAGGACACGTCCACAGTCTCCGGGTCGAACTCTGCCCCGGAGTAGCCCATGGCACACAGCACCCGGCCCCAGTTGGCGTCGGCGCCGAAGATAGCAGCCTTGGTGAGGGTGGAGGAGATAACGGACCGGGCCACGGTCTCGGCAGTCTTTTCGTCCGCCGCGCCGGTGACGGTGCAGGTGATGAGGTGCTTGGCGCCCTCGCCGTCGGCGGCCATCTTCCGGGCAAGCTCCGTGCAGAGGGTCATCAGTGCCTCCGTGAAGGCCTGGTAGTCCGCCCCCTGCTCCGTGATCTCCGCGTTGCCCGTCAGACCGTTTGCCAGGACGATGCAGGAGTCGTTGGTGGAGGTGTCGCCGTCCACGCTGATGCGGTTGAAGGTCTTGCACACCACTTCCTTCAGCGCGGCGCGGATCATAGCCGGAGAAATGGCGCAGTCAGTGGTCAAAAAGCACAGCATCGTGCCCATATTGGGGTGGATCATGCCGGAGCCTTTGGCGATGCCGCCCATGCGGACGGTCTTGCCGCCGATGACGGTCTCCACCGCCACTTCCTTTTTCACGGTGTCGGTGGTCATGATGGCGTGGGCCGCAGCATCGCTGGCCTCCACAGAGTGGTCCAGCGCCTCATACAGCGCCGGCATGCCCTCCTCGATCACCTGGACCTTCAATGTCTGGCCGATAACGCCGGTGGAAGAGACCAGCACGTCCTCCGGTGGGCAGCCGATGGCCTTGGCCGCCGCTGCGCACATCTTGATGGCGTTTTCCTCCCCCTGGGGAGCACAGGCATTGGCGTTGCCGCTGTTGGCCACGATAGCCCGGGCCTTGCCGTCCGCCAGGTGCTTGCGGTCCACATGGATGGGCGCGGCCTTCACTACGTTGGTGGTGAACATGGCCGCCGCCGCGCAGTCCACGTCGGAGACAATGAGGGCCACGTCCTTTTTCCAGGCGGCGTGGGTCTTGACGCCCACATGGATGCCCGCGGCCCGGAAGCCCTGGGCGGCGCAGACGCCGCCGTCGATATACTTGAGCATAAGTTCCTCCTTATTGATCGGCCGGGGCCTGTGGCCGCCGGTGGATGGGGTGAAATGTTGTGGAAACTGAGGGTCAGAGAAGGCTTGTGCTCTCCTCCAGCCCCAGCATAATGTTCATGTTCTGGACGGCGGCGCCGGAGGCCCCCTTGCCCAGATTGTCAAAGAGGGCCGTGACGGTGAAGGATGCGTCGTTGCCCGCCACCACGATGGTAAGATCGTTGTCCCCGGCCTTGACGCCGGCGTACAGCTTGGCGGCGCCCTCCGAGGCCACCTTCACCATCTGCTGCCCGGCGTAGTGGGCGGCGTAGGCCTCCCACACCTGATGGAGGGAGGTGACGCCCTTTAATTGACTGGTGTGGAGCATGATGGTGGTGGCCATGCCCTTGTAGTAGTCATCCACCACCGGGACGAACACCGGCGGCTTTTCAAGGCCGCAGATAGTCTGCATCTCCGGCAGGTGCTTGTGGGTCTGGCCCAGGCCGTAGGGGCAGGGGCTTGCCAGCTCCGCCGGGCGGTCCGCCGCCTCATACTGGGCGATCATCTTCTTGCCGCCGCCGGAGTAGCCGGTGAGGGAGAAGCAGGAAAGGTCCGCGTCCGGGGGCAGCAGTCCCGCCTCCACCAGGGGGTACACCACGGAAATGAAGCCTGTGGCGTGGCAGCCGGGGTTGGCCACCCGCTTGGCCTTGGCGATGGCCTCCCGCTGTCCGGGTTTCAGCTCCGGGAAGCCGTAGACCCACCCCGGAGCGGTACGGTGGGCGGTGGAGGCGTCGATGATGGCGGTATTGGGGTTTTCCACCAACTCCACCGCCTCGATGGCCGCCGCGTCGGGCAGGCACAAAAAGACGATGTCCGAGGCGTCCATGAGCTTTTTGCGCTCCGCGGGGTCCTTGCGCTTGTCCTCGTCGATGAGGAGCAGCTCAATATCCTCCCGCTTTGCCAGGCGGTCATAGATCTGGAGGCCGGTGGTGCCCTCCTTGCCGTCGATATAAACCTTGGGTTTCAATGGGAACATCTCCCTTATTTATTTGGTATGGGCCTGGATGAAATCTTCCATCTCCGCGATCTGGCGGGTGGTCTCCGCCACGGCGGGACCGCCGTAGCTATTCCGCAGGGCCATGCAGTTCTCCAGGTTCAGCGCGTCGTAGACGTCCTCCTCGAAGAGGTCGGAGGCGGCTTTCAGCTCCGGGAGGGTCAGTTCCTCCAGGGTCTTCCCTGCCGCCGTGCACTGGGCCACCAGATGGCCGGTGACGGTGTAGGCGTCCCGGAAGGGCATGCCCTTTTTGGTGAGGTAGTCGGCGCAGTCGGTGGCGTTGATGAAGCCGTGGCCTGCCGCCTTGCGCATGTTGTCGGTGCGGACAGTCATGGTGTCCAGCATGGCGGCAAAGACCGGCAGGCACATCTCCACGGTATCCACCGCGTCAAAGACCGGCTCCTTGTCCTCCTGCATATCCTTGTTGTAGGCAAGAGGCAGACCCTTCATGGCGGTGAGGAGGCTCATGAGGTCGCCGTAGACCCGGCCCGTCTTGCCCCGCACCAGCTCGGCCACGTCGGGGTTCTTCTTCTGGGGCATGATGGAAGAGCCGGTGGCGTAGGCGTCGTCCAGCTCGATGAACTTGAACTCCCAGCTGCACCAGAGAATGACCTCCTCGGAAAAGCGGGAGAGATGCATCATGAGGACAGAGAGGGCACTCAAAAACTCCAGAGCGTAGTCCCGGTCGGAGACACCGTCCAGGGAGTTGCCCATGGGCCCGTCAAAGCCCAGGCTCTTGGCGGTCATGAAGCGGTCGATGGGATAGGTTGTGCCCGCCAGGGCGCCGGAGCCCAGGGGGCAGTAGTTCAGCCGCTTGGCACAGTCCTCCAGCCGGGTGACGTCCCGGCTGAGCTGTGCAGCGTAGGCCATGAGGTGCTGGGCAAAGGAGATGGGCTGAGCCCGCTGGAGATGGGTGTAGCCGGGCATGACGGCGGTCTGGTACTTCTTGGCCTGGCGGCAGAGCACCGCCTCCAGCTCCAGGAGCTGGCCCACGATGACGGGGATCTGCTCCCGGACGTACATCCGGAAGTCCAGGGCCACCTGGTCGTTCCGGGAGCGGCCGGTGTGGAGGCGCTTTCCCGCGTCCCCGATGCGGGCGGTGAGGAGGGCCTCCACATTCATGTGGATATCCTCGTTGTCGGCGGTGAATTCCACCTTCCCCGCCTCGATGTCGGAGAGGATGGACTGGAGGCCCTGCACGATGGCCTCCGCGTCGGCGGCGGAGATGATGCCCGTGGCCCCCAGCATCTTGGCATGGGCCATGGAGCCGGTGATGTCCTCCTTGTAGAGCCGCTGGTCAAACTGGATGGAGGCGTTGAAGTCATTGACAAGGGCGTCGGTATCCTTGCCGAACCGCCCGGACCAGAGTTTCATAGCAGTGTCCTTTCATCCAGGAGGCGGGACGAAGATGTCTCTCCGCCCCGCTCCTGTGGTCGTGTGGTTGTATCTTGGATTTCCCCCGCCGGGTCTTTCAATCATTTTCGGCAGGGCGTGTACCTGCCGAAAATACTTTGACCCGCGCGCCCCTGGGGCGCGCACACCAGTGACCGATGTCACTGGTGTGGGGGGAGGTTAGGAGGGGAGCCTGCTCCCCTCCTAGGTTCTCTCTTACAGCTTTCCTTCCTCCCGGAGGGCCAGCACGGTATCGGGCAGGCCCCAGAGGTTGATGAAGCCGGTGGCGTTGGTCTGGTCGTAGTCGCTCTCGTTGAAGGTCACCAGCTTCTCGGAGTACAGAGACTCCGGAGAGGTGACGGAGGCGGTGATGATGTTGCCCTTGTAGAGCTTGAGCTTCACGGTGCCGGTGACGTGCTTCTGGGTCTCCAGGGCGAAGGCGGTGAGGGCCTCCCGCAGGGGGGTGAACCACTTGCCGTTGTACACCAGGTCAGCAAAGTCCACCGCCAGCTTGCTCTTCATGTGCTTGGTGTCCTTGTCGATGGTGATCATCTCCAGGACCTCGTGGGCCTTGTAGAGGATGGTGCCGCCGGGAGTCTCATAGACGCCCCGGTCCTTCATGCCCACCAGCCGGTTTTCCACGATGTCCAGCAATCCGATGCCGTTGGCACCGCCCAGAGCGTTGAGCTTTTCGATGATGGCGCTGGCCTTCATCTTCTCGCCGTCGATGGCCACGGGCCAGCCCTTTTCAAAGTCCAATGTCACATAGGTGGCCTTGTCGGGAGCCATGGCCGGGGAGACGCCCATCTCCAGGAAGCCGGGCTTGTCGTACTGGGGCTCGTTGGCGGGGTCCTCCAGATCCAGGCCCTCGTGAGAGAGGTGCCAGAGGTTCTTATCCTTGGAGTAATTGGTCTCCCGGGAGATCTTCAGGGGCACGTGGTGGGCCTCGGCGTAGTCGATCTCCTCGTCACGGCCCTTGATGTCCCACTCTCTCCAGGGGGCGATGATGGTCATCTCGGGAGCGAAGCGCTTGATGGCCAGCTCGAACCGGACCTGGTCGTTGCCCTTGCCGGTGCAGCCGTGGGCGATGGCGTCGGCGCCCTCCTTCTTGGCGATCTCCACCAGGCTCTTGGCGATGACGGGCCGGGCGAAGGCAGTACCCAGCAGGTACTCCTCGTACTTGGCGCCCATCATCATGGAGGGGATGATGACGTCGTCCACCATCTCGTCCACCAGGTCCGCCACATACAGCTTGGAGGCGCCGGTCTTGATGGCCTTCTCCTCCAGGCCCTCCAGCTCATCGTTCTGGCCCACGTTGCCGGCCACGGCGATGATCTCGGGGTTGTTGTAGTTCTCCTTCAGCCAGGGGATAATGATGGATGTATCCAGACCGCCGGAGTAAGCCAGCACGATCTTCTTGATGTCTTTCTTATTCTTAGCCATGGTATGTACCTCCCAGAAGCATTTGTTGTTTGATGATGTTTAAATTATACGCTATATATGCATAAATATGCAATTAGGATGTTGCACAACATTTCTTCCATTTTGTGGGCATTTTTGCATGAATTGTCATATATCTGTCAGAATACTGTATATATACAGATTATATTCATTATTGATGCATATATTTCCTCACCGAAACCGGCAGTCCCCCTGGCCCCGCCCGGGGAACTGCCAAGACTTTTTGACGAAGAATTATGCGCCCAGAAGCTGAGAGGCAGGCAAACAGAAGCCCGGGGCGGTTTTCCGCCCCGGGCATTTGGGTCACACCATCTTTTCCGGCCGCACCGTCTCGTCAAACTCCCGGGGAGACAGCAGCCCCAGGGATACCACCGCCTCTTTCAGCGAGGTCCCCTCCCGCAGAGCCTTTTTGGCACAGTTGGCCGCCGCCTCATAGCCGATTTTCGGCGTCAGGCAGGTCACCAGCATCAGCGAGTTGCGGAGGTTCTCCTCTATCCGCTCCACATTGGGCACGATGCCCTCTACGCAGTGGACCCGGAAGGACTCCATAGCATCTGTCAGCAGCCGGGCAGAGAGGAGGAAATTATACGCGCACACCGGCAAAAACACGTTGAGTTGGAAATTTCCCTGGCTGGCGGCAAAGCCGATGGCCGCGTCGGCACCCATCACCTGCACCGCCACCATGGTCACCGCCTCGCACTGGGTCGGGTTCACCTTCCCCGGCATGATGGACGAGCCCGGCTCGTTTTCCGGGATGCGCAGCTCCCCCAGGCCGCAGCGGGGGCCGCTGGCCTCGAAGCGGATGTCATTTGCGATCTTCATCAGGTTTGCCGCAAGAGCCTTCAGCGCCCCGTGGGCAAATACCAGAGCATCCTTGCTGGTAAGGGCGTGAAACTTGTTGGCATCGGGGGTAAAATCGGTACCGGTCAGCTCCCGAAGCCGCTGGCAGACCATCTCATCAAACCCCTTGGGGGCGTTGAGGCCAGTACCCACGGCGGTACCGCCGATGGCCAGGCGCCTCAGCTCCGGCAGCGCCGTGCGCAGCATCCGCACCGGGGCCTCCACCAGCTCCCGCCAGCCGGAGACCTCCTGGGCAAATTTCAGCGGCGTGGCGTCCTGGAGGTGGGTCCGGCCGATGCGGATCAGGTCCGGATAGGCGGCCTCCAGCTCCCCAAAGGCCTCCGCCAGGGCCTCTGCCGCCGGGATCACATCCCGCTCTACCGCCAGAGCCGCAGCGATATGGAGTGCCGAGGGGAAGGTGTCGTTGCTGGACTGGGAGGCATTGACCTGGTCATTGGGATGCAGGGACACGCCCCGCTCCGCCGTCAGGTGGGCGATGACCTCGTTGACATTCATATTGGTCTGGGTACCGCTGCCGGTCTGCCAAACCACCAGGGGAAATTCCTCGTCCCACTTCCCCGCCCGGATCTCGCCGCACACAGCGGCGACGGCGTCGGCCTGTTCCTGCGTCAGTTTGCCGCATGCGGCATTGGCCTTGGCACAGGCCTCCTTCAAATAGGCAAAGGCGGTGATGATCTCCCTGGGCTGGCGCTGGCCGCCGATCCTGAAGTTCTCCAGGCTCCGCTGGGTCTGGGCGCCCCAATGCCGGTCCGCCGGGACGGCCACGGCGCCCATGGTGTCGTGTTCCATGCGGGTGTTCATCCAAGTTCCCTCCCGTTTCATCTGTGATGGCTCCATTATAGCGGTCCCGTCTCCCCCACGCAACCGCTCTGTTGTCTTTTTGCAGGCCGGGAGAAAATTTTTCCCTGGGCGGGAACTTTTTTCTTTCCTCCTCGTCTCATTTCATAGAATCCATAAAAGAAAGGATGCTGATGATGAAACGAGTTTCTGCGATTTTGCTCTCGCTGGCCCTCTCCGCCTCGCTGTGCCTGCCCACACTGGCCGCCGGGATCTCTGTGGATGGAAAAACGGTCTCCGATGCGGAGGCGGTGACCATGGTGCCTCTGCGGTCCGTCAGTGAGGCCCTGGGCTGGACCGTCACCTGGGACGGCTCCCTTCCCGGTGCCCGGGTGGAGACCGGTCAGGTCCACATCGATCTGACGCTGGGAAAGGACACCTACCAGACGGTGAGCTCCACAGCCATCGGTATGAGCGCTCCCTTCTCCCTGGGGGCCGCTCCCACCATGCTGGAGCCGGGCACCATCTACGTGCCGGCGGAACTGTTCCAGGTGCTGCTGGGCAACCGGGAAGGCACCGTCTCCATCGGCGACGACGGCTCCGTCTCCATCTCCCAGAGCGGCGGTACCCAGGTCATCAGTCCCCTCCACCAGCACGAGACCCTGGCGGAGCTGCGCAGCACCGTGGGATTTGACTTCCCGGTGCCTGACGCCCCCGCAGGCTTCCAGGTGACATGCTACCAGGACATCGCCGGAACCATGGCGGAGGTCCGCTGGAGCGATGACGTGCAGGAGATCTGCTACCGGGTCAGCCGGGGCGGTGATGGCATCAGCAGCGACAACAGCGGTGACTACACCGTCTACGCCGAGAGCGGCACCTTGGACGCCGGCGGCACCACCGTCCACTGGCGGGGCCAGGACGGCAGGATCCGGGTGGCGGTCTGGACCGGGAACAACCTGATCTTCTCCATCCGTGCCGCTGAGGGCCTTACCCAGACCCAGGTTGCACAGATGGTCCAGGAAACACTGTAATCATTTCACCGGAGCGCAGCAAGGGCCGGGCCGCATCAGCGGCCCGGCCCTTGCCTTATGAATATGTCTGTTGAAACCTTCCCGTATTCCCCATCTGTTCCGGGGGATGGACTGCATCCGCTCCCGGCCCCTCTCCGCCGGACACGCCGCCTCAGAGAAGCCGGGACATGTCAAATACCATTCTGACAGATGGAACTGTCCACGGTTCCCGCCGGGTAAAAAACACGCCGGGCCGCTGATGCGGCCCGGCTGTTTCTCACCGGTTTTTCAGGTGCTTACGCAGCGGGATAGAGATCCAGAAGCTGCAGCAGCGCTGCCTGGGAGAGGTAGGTCACTCCCTCCTCCACGATGCACGTACCGGGGACCTCATAAGCCACGCCGGCATCATCCACTCCCTGGATGGCTCCGCCGGGCATCGCGGTCAGCACGGTCTCTTCGTTCCGGGAGACCACGGCACCCTGGGCCGGATCCCACTTCACCTGCAGTCCCAGGGCTTCTGCCACCGCCCGAAGGGGCAGCAGCGTCTCCCCGCTCTCACGGATCTTGGCCTTCTGGGCCACAGCACCGCCATTGACAGATACCACGCCCTCTTCCGTCACGCTGACATACCCCCGGTAGGCATAGGGGAATACCAGCACTCGCTCCGGCTGGCCCTGGGCGTCAGTCCACACCAGGATGCCGGTGCCGGGGATCAGATCCTCCAGCCGGACGATGTTCTTGGTCCGGTAGGGCGTCAGCTCCGCCTCGTCGGTGATGCGCAGCGTGGTGCCGTCGGTGGCGGTGACCTCCGTCCAGGTGAGGGCCGGAGGCGGATAGATGGCGATCATGGCCTGGGGCGTCACCGAGGCGATCTCATAATACTGGGGTACTCCGTAGTCCGCCGGGATGTTGGCCACGATCACCTGGGCCGTAGCCTGAGGCGGCAGACTCATGGTCATGGCAGGCCCCACCCAGGCGTAAATGGTGTCGCCGTCTTTGATCTGCTCCAGTTCCATGGACTCTCCGGTGACAGCGTCCAGGCAGATGATGGACTCCCCATGGAGGACGACCTCGTGCAGAGGATCGCTCTCATTGGAGTTTTCCACCAGCAGTCCCCCGTTGTCCAGCCATGTCACCGTTCCCCACACCCGGACGGGTCCCTGCCGGGCAGGCTCCCCGGCCGCCGGTTCCGCCGCCAGGGCGGGCACGCTCAAAAGTACTGCGCAAAGGAGCAGAGAGAGGCATCGCATCAGTCGTTTCTTCATATCCGTTCATCCTTTCCCACGGTCGTTTGGAGCCGAGCCCCGTTTGCTGGTATAGACGGACGGTGTTTTCAAAAAGTTGCCAATGCCCAAAAGATTTTCCACATTTTTTCCGGGACCGCGAAAAATGCCCGGACAATATGTCCGGGCATTTCAAGTACAGCAGGCGATTTACTTTTTGCCGTGCATGGCCTTCATCCGCTGCTCGTGGTTCAAAATGGCCTTACGGATCCGCAGGCTCTTGGGAGTGACCTCCAGCAGCTCGTCGTCCGCCAGGAACTCCAGGCACTGCTCCAGGCTCATCTGCTTGGGGGGAACCAGACGCAGCGCGTCATCGGAACCGGAGGCACGGGTGTTGGTCAGCTGCTTTTTCTTGCAGGCGTTGACGGTGATGTCCTCGCCCCGGCTGGCCACGCCGATGACCATGCCCTCGTACACCGGCACGCCGGCGCCGATGAAGAGGGTGCCCCGCTCCTGGGCATTGAAGAGACCGTAGGTGATGGACTCACCGGTCTCGGAGCAGATCAGGCTGCCCATGCCCCGGCGCTGGATGTCGCCCTTGTAGGGAGCGTAAGAGTCAAACACAGAGGCCATGATGCCCTCGCCCTTGGTGTCGGTGAGGAAGTCGTTGCGGTAGCCGAACAGGCCACGGGCAGGCACCAGGAACTCCACCTTCATCCGGTCGCCCACGGGGGTCATCTCCACCATGTCGGCCTTGCGCTGGCCCAGCTTCTCGATCACGGAGCCCACGCTCTCAGCGGGCACGTCCACCACCAGGCGCTCGATGGGCTCGCACTTCTTGCCGTCGATCTCCTGATAGAGCACCCGCGGGGGGGATACCTGGAACTCATAGCCTTCCCGGCGCATGGTCTCGATGAGGATGGAGAGGGACATCTCGCCCCGGCCCGCCACGTTGAAGGCGGTATCCCGGTCGGTGTCGCTGACCTTCAAGGACACGTCCCGCAGCGTCTCACGGTACAGGCGGTCCCGCAGCTGACGGGAGGTGACGAACTTGCCCTCCCGGCCGGCATAGGGGGAGTCGTTGACGGAGAAGGTCATCTCCAGGGTAGGCCGGGAGATCTTCACGAAGGGCAGCGCCTCCACACAGTCCGGTGCGCAGATGGTATCGCCGATGGTCACCTCGCCGATACCGCTCATGGCGATGATGTTGCCGGCAGTGGACTCGGTAACGGCCTGGCGAGTCAGGCCCTCAAACTCATAGATGGCAGTAGCCTTGGCTTTGCGCAGCACCGCCTCGGGATCATGGTAGTTGCAAAGGGCCACTTCCTGGTTCTGCTTCAGCGTGCCCCGCTCGATGCGGCCGATGGCGATCCGGCCCACGAAGTCGTTGTAGTCAATGGCGCTGACCAGCATCTGGAAGGGGGCGTCCTTATCCGCCTCCGGCGCGGGAATGTATTCGAGGATGGTCTCGAAAAGGGGCTTGAGGTCCGTTCCCTGCACGTCGGGGGAATAGGAGCAGATGCCCTGCCGGGCGGAGCAGAACAGCATGGGAGAATCCAGCTGCTCCGGCGTAGCGTCCAGATCCATCAGCAGCTCCAGAACCTCGTCGATGACTTCGTGGATCCGCTGGTCGGGACGGTCGATCTTATTGACCACCACGATGACCCGGTGGCCCAGCTCCAGCGCCTTGCTCAGCACGAAGCGGGTCTGGGGCATGGGGCCCTCCGCCGCGTCCACCAGCAAAATGACACCGTTGACCATCTTCAAAATACGCTCCACTTCGCCGCCGAAGTCAGCATGGCCCGGGGTGTCCACAACGTTGATCTTCACATCCTGATACCGGATCGCGGTGTTCTTGGCCATAATGGTGATGCCGCGTTCCCGCTCCAGATCGCCAGAGTCCATGACCCGGTCCACGGTCTCCTGTCCTTCCCGGTACACGCCGCCCTGCTTGAGCATCTGGTCTACCAGGGTGGTTTTACCGTGGTCGACGTGGGCGATGATGGCAACGTTTCTCAGGTGTTCATTCTGCATACTTTTTCTCTCCTTCTATGCGGCAGTGCCGCAAGGGCTTGCGCCCTGCCACTTCCGTCGAGTGCGTTTCTCGTTTCTTCGCATACAGTTTGATATTATATTCCGCTTTTTTGCGTATTTCAATAGAAAAGTTCCCGTTTTTTTAAAGTTTTCCGCTTGCTTTGTTTTCAAGATGTCCGCCCGTCCCGGACGTATGCCTTTTCCACAAAGAATCCCGTCCGGTGCCGCGGATTTTCGCTCTTTCGCGCATTGCACCGCCCCCGTCCGTTTCCTATAATAAAGGTGCTGCGAGGTGAAGCGGCGCCAGCGCCGCACGTTCCCCCGCAAGTATTGTGGTCCGCTGGGACCACCCAGGAGGCATTGTGCCATGTATCGCATCAAAACATTCAACAAGATCTCTCCCATGGGCCTGAACCGGATGGAGCCGGAGCACTACACCTACTCCGACAACGAGACCGGTGAGGACGGCATCCTCGTCCGCTCCGCCAAGCTCCACGACTACCCCTTCCCCGATTCCCTGCTGGCCATCGCCAGAGCTGGTGTGGGCGTCAACAACATCCCCATCGACCGCTGCTCGGAAGCCGGCATTGCGGTGTTCAACACCCCTGGTGCCAACGCCAACGCGGTCAAGGAGCTGGTGCTGTGTGCCATGCTGATGGGCTCCCGGGACGTGGACGGCGGTATCCAGTGGGTCCGCCAGCAGGTGGAATCCGGTGTGGACGTCACCACAGTCGTGGAAAAGGGCAAGTCCGCCTTTGTGGGCCCGGAGCTTTATAAAAAGACGCTGGGCGTCATTGGCCTGGGTGCCATCGGCTCTCTGGTGGCCAATGTGGCGCTGGACATGGGCATGGACGTCTATGGCTACGACCCCTTCCTGTCCGTGGACGCGGCGCTGCGGCTGGACCGGCACATCCATGTGGTCAAGGATATTAAGGAGCTCTACAAGCGGGCAGATTATATCACCATCCACATCCACTACACGGAAAAGACCGCTCATATGATCGACGAGACGGCCATCTCCGCCATGAAGCGGGGCGTTCGGTTCATCAACCTGGCCCGGGGCGAGATCGTGGACGATGACGCCATGCTGGCGGCTCTGGACACCGGCCGGGTGGCTGCCTACGTCACCGACTTCCCCAATAACCGCCTGGTGGGTGCCCCCCATGTGGTGGCCATGCCGCACCTGGGTGCCTCTACCCCGGAGAGTGAGCAGAACTGCGCCATCATGGCGGTGGATCAGCTCAAGGACTATCTGGAAAACGGCAACATCCGCAACTCCGTCAACTTCCCCAATGTTTATCTGGACCGCAGCGGCGTGATGCGGATGTGCATCATCCACAAAAACGTGCCCGCCATGCTGGCCAGCATCACCACGCTCCTCAGTAAGGACGGCGTCAACGTGGAGAACCTGAGCAACAAATCCAAGGGCGATTACGCCTACACGATGGTGGATCTGGGCTCCAAGGTAGCCGAGAGCGTCATTGAGGACGTCAAGCACCTGCCCAATGTCATCCGGGTCCGGGTGATCGAGTAAGCCGCAAAAGCCCCCTCTGCCGGGAGCCGCTGAAACAGCGGTTCCCGGTTTTTTTGCGGCGGCCTGCCTCCGGATTGACAGGGCGATGAAAAGCAGGTAAAATAAAAAAAGCGCGTGTACCCCTGCAGGAATCTGACGGTACACCGCACCATCTGCATATCCCCTATATGCCCCCGTAGCTCAGTTGTATAGAGCGACCGCCTCCTAAAAATCGAATCGTTCGAATCCTGGAGCCCTGTAAAATTGAATATTTGTTGTATAAGCCCCCGTAGCTCAGTTGGATAGAGCGGTCGCCTCCTAACAATCGAACCGTTCGAATCCCGGAGCCTTGTATAATTGAATAATTTCTGTATAAGCCCCCGTACCTCACCAGGATAGAGGGTCCGCCTCCTAAGCGGAATGTAGTGAGTTCGAGTCTCGCCGGGGGTGCCAAAAATGACCGCTGTAAGCCGTTTTTTGATGGTTTACAGCGGCTTTTTGTTATCGTTTCTTTTGAACGGCCTTGCCGCTCCGCCGGAACGATTTTATACATTTTCCGCTGTATCCCTGCTAATTGGCTTCGAACATTTTTTCCGGGTTTGCTAATGAAAATCGCGGATTTGCTAACACGATTTTTCCGAACTATTTTCCGGATGGGGCCGACGCCAGCAATGCGGCCAGTGTGTTGGCCAGTTCCGGCGACTTGCGGAGCTGTTCCACCAGGGCCTCCAGGTCCAGCGACACACTCTCCGGCTCCTTTGGCCCCCTGGTCTTTGCCGGAGGGCGCACCGTCCGCAGGTCGGGATTGGCGCTGGCGTAGAAGGCGTCTTCGAACTTCTGGGCGTTCACCTTGCGGTCCTCGTCCAGAATGTGGGCATACACGCTGGTGATCATGTCGATCTGGGCGTGGCCCGTGTCGCCCTGGGTGGCCTTCAGGTCGCCGTGGTTGAGTTTTAGCTTGTAAGTGGTGCTGGAATGGCGGAGAGAGTGAAAGACCACTTTCGGGAGTCCAGCCTTCTCCCGCAGCTTTTCAAACTCCTTCAGGAGCACCCGGTCCTCACAGGGCCGCCCGTTGGGTAGCGCCACCACCAGGTCGTAGTCCTGATACTCGTCCCGGAGCATCTCTTTCAGCTCGTCCTGGGACTTCTTCCATTCCAGCAGAATGTAGGCCAGAGTCTTGGGCAGCCACACCTTGCGGATGCTGGAATCGGTCTTGGGCTTCTTCAGGATAATCCGGGTGCTGGTGTTGGCAAACAAGGGCGGGAACACATAGTAGACATCCCTATGCCCCAGCATCTCAATGGCCCGCTTGGAGGCCCGCGCCAGCTCCTTGTCGATGTAGACATAGGCATTGTCAGCGGCGATGTCCTCGTCGGAGATATGGACATTGCTCCAGGTCAGCCCCATGATCTCGCCCATGCGCATGGAACAGGCAAAGGCCAGATTCATTGCCACATAGAGTTTCCCGTCCGTACACTGATCCAGGGCGGTGCGGATCATATCGGCGGTCCAGATGTCCCGCTTTTTATGTTCCACTTTCGGCAGGATCACATTATCGAAGGGGTTCTTGGGGACCAGCTCCCACCGGACCGCCTGCTTGAAGGCGCAGCGGAGGAGCTTGATGATCTTGTCAATGGTGGCGTTGGTCACGAACTCCGTTTTGGCATGGTGGTTCTTGGTGTTCACCGCAGGGGTTTTCTGTAAGGTCTGGATGTACTTGTCCACCACACGGGGTGTGATGTCCTGTACTTTCATGTCCCCGATGATGGGATTGATGTAGTTGGCGATCAGGGAGTTTTGGCTGTCGTACATGGAAACGCCCCACCGCTTTTCGCCGTAGAGGGAGACGAAGTCCAGCAGAAACTCCGAGATACTTTGATTGCTGGGCGGGAGAAAAGACCGGGTAGTTTTCTGATTCTCCACCTCCGCCTTGCGCTTCAATGCGTCCTGATAGCTGGAGCGCGTCTCCCACTTCTGCTTGGTCTCGCCGTTCTCGTCCACATAGGTGTAGACGATGGAATAGTTTTTCTTTCTTTTGATGATGGATGCCATAACGAACCTTCCTTTCTTGTGTCACAGGTCAAGTGACTCCAGCCAGTGGTCGAACGACCGCTTGGAAATCCGTATGGCGTTGCCAATTCGTACGCTTTTGAAAAGGTCCTCCCGCACAAGGCTATATGCCCGTGCTTGGCTGACACCTAAAATCACGGCAATGTCATTGACCGTATAGGTGCGGCACTCCAAAGGCCTTTTCTCCGTACCGTTCTGAATCTCTGACACAGCAGCCTCCTTTCCAGTCAGAAACGGCACACAAAAGGGTGTTCATTCATAACTTCCACCCTTATTGTACCGCGCCGTTTCGGGTTTGTCTGCTGCTAATGGAAAGTTTACGAACTATCCGTAAACAGAAAAGCAGAAGATTTATCTGAAAATTAAAGAGGCAAAAAACGGACGGCTGCTGGCCGCAGCTCCACGGGAATCTCACCCCGGCCCATGCTGATGGGTGCGCCG
>CALXDH010000011.1 GCA_944387015.1 uncultured Oscillospiraceae bacterium | reverse complement strand
ATCCAGCCCTCCGGCTGTATCGGTTGAGCAAAAGTCAGCATGGGATTGGTGTGGTATCTTTAATTATGTGAAACTCCCGTCTCCCACTTGCTGACGGCCTTGTCCGTCACATGGAGCCGCGACGCCAGCTCCCCCTGGCTCAATCCCCGGGCTTTACGGCATTGGGCAATCAGTTCTCCTGTCCTTTTTGCGTCCATGGTGTGCTCCTTGCTCGTTGGTCTTGTGGTTTGATTGTACCACATATCCCCCGCTGCCGCACCCTACGGTCCGTAGACTTGCCGCTTCCAGTCTTTATTTGATACAAATGGTATTTTTCCGCCGAAAAATACCATTTGTATCTCTTTTTTTGCCCACTCCTTGCTTTTTCGGGGCAATCTCACTATAATGGGGGATATTCTTTGAAATTCAGGAAAGGACTTTGTAACGTTGAAGATTCGGGACCGTTTTTCCAAATTCCGGCTGCCCTGGTGGGGCTCGCTGCTGGCGGCGGTGCTGCTGTCCGGGTGCATCACGCTGCTGGCGCTGTGGTGCCAGCCCAACGCCCTGCGGACCGTCCTGGCCCACTTCAAGGCCCAGCCGCTGCTGATCGTCCTCAACGCCATGCCCATCGGGCTGCTGGTACTGGCGCTCACCTGCCTGCTGCGGAACGTGTTTTTCTCCGCCTCCCTGGTGAACCTGGCCGTGTGCGTGCTTTCCATCGCCAACCGCATCAAGCTGGAGGTCCGGGACGAGCCGGTCTTTCCCCGGGACTTTGCCCTTTTGAAGGAAGTGGGCAGCGCCATGGGCACCTATGACATCCACTTCCCCTGGGGCGTCATCGCTGTGGTGCTCTTCGCCTCGGCGGCGCTGGCGGTGCTGGGCGTCTTCTGCAAAGGACAGCCCTTCCCCATCGCCCGGCTGCGGGGGTGGCTGGGCCGGGTGCTGGGCTGCGCGGCCAGCTTCGCCGTTTTGACGGGGCTGATCCTCACCGTCTACGCCTCCAACGACCTTTACAACTCCTTCTCCGTGTCCAACGCCTACTACATTCCCTCGGTGTTCAATGAGCTGGGCTTTCCCTACTGCTTCTGCCACCAGTTCACCACCTACCCCATCGACAAGCCGGAGGGCTTTGACAAGGCGGAGGCAGAGGACTGGGACGATGGCGGCGAGACGGGCCTGGGGAAGGACGTCCACCTCATCATGGTGATGGACGAGGCCTTCTCCGATCTGACGGACGATGACGTCTTTGCCTACACGGCGGAAAATGATCCCCTGCCCAATCTCCACGCCCTGCAGACGGATCCCCACGCCATCTCCGGCCACGTCGTGGTGCCCGGCTTTGCCGGCGGTACCGCCAACACGGAGTTCGACGTGCTTACCGGCATGCAGACCAACGCTCTCTCCGCTGCCACCACCTCCTCTTTCCGGGTGGTGAACCGGAACCTGGACAGCGTGCTGCGCCTCTTCGGGGACGACGGCTACCACACCTCCTTCTTCCACCCCGGCGACGACTGGTTCTACAACCGGGAGAATGTGTACCGCTGGATGGGTGCGGAGGAGACGGTGTTCGTGGACCAGATGGAGGATGTGGACTACAAGGGCCGCTGGGTCACCGACGACTATATGGCCGGATTCATCGAGGACAAGTTCGAAGAAGCGGTGGAAAATGGAGAGCTTCTTTGCAACTACACCACCACCATCCAAAACCACATGTCCTATACCGCCGACAAATACGGCGCGGACTATGAGTATCCCGATGTGCCCCTGACCGTCTCCGTCTCGCCGGAGGTGGAGACGCTGCTCAAGGTCTATGTGGAGGGCGCCCGGGATGCCGACGCCATGCTGGGCCGCCTGGTGGATTATTTCTCCGCCACGGATGAGCCGGTGGTGCTGGCCTTCTGGGGCGACCACCTGCCCTATCTGGGGGACAACCAGCTGGGCTATGCGGAGCTGGGCTCCGAGGTGGCCCTTTCCGAGGAAGAGCGCAGCGATCCTCTTTGTTCCTATGAGACGCCCTATGTGATCTGGGCCAACGACGCCGCGGCGGAGATCCTGGACTGGGACGCGGCAGTGGAGGCCCTGGATCTGCCGGAAAACCACGAGCTCTCTGCCAGCTTCCTGGGGGCAGCGCTGGTGGAACTGACAGGCCGTACCGGGGAGAGCCCCTGGTTCGACTTCCTCAACCAGCTGCGGCGGGAGCTGCCGGTGGTGCAGAAAAAAACCTATCTCACCATGGACGGCACCTACACCAAGATCATCTCCACCGAGCAGGAACAACTCATCGACCAGTGGCGCAAGTGGAGCTACTACAAGCTGCGCTACAAGGACATCGACTGAATCGTCTGCAAAAAGCACGAAGAGAGGACCGCGTGAGCGGTCCTCTCTTTTCATGTTCTCTGTCTCCAGTTCCAGGGACCTCCTCACCGATTTTCGCCGCTGCCGTAGCGGGCTGCGGCCTGAGGAGAGAGGGGGATGCTGCGGCTGCGCAGCAGCCGGGCAAATGTCCGGGCCAGCTGCGGGTCAAATTGGGACCCGGCACCGGTTTCGATCTCCCGC
This sequence comes from uncultured Oscillospiraceae bacterium, assembly GCA_944387015.1. Classification (GTDB taxonomy): domain Bacteria; phylum Bacillota; class Clostridia; order Oscillospirales; family Oscillospiraceae; genus Oscillibacter. The sequence continues at coordinate 66,429 of CALXDH010000011.1, read as the reverse complement.
ACTGCGTACTCCAGGGGCAGGCCCTTGCGATAGGGCCGGTCTGTCGTCATGGCGTCAAAAACGTCCGCAATGGCCAGACACCGGGCGGAAACCGGGATCTCCTCCCCGGCGATCCCCCGGGGATAGCCCTTACCGTCCCACCGTTCGTGGTGACCCAGCACCGCCGGGACCAGGTAATCCATCTCCGGCAGGTGGCGGATCATCTCGATGGAGCTGTTGACGTGCCCCTTCATGATCTGGTATTCCTCGTCGCTGAGCTTGCCGGTCTTTTGCAGGATCGTCTCCGGCACGGAGATCTTTCCGATGTCATGGAGCAGTCCGGCGGCGTAGATGGTACGCACCTGGTCGTCGTTGAGTCCTGCCGCCACCGCGAGATTGGCGGCGTAGCGGGCCACGTTCTTGCTGTGGGCGTAGGTGTAGTGGTCCTTGGCGTCAATGGCTGCCGTCAGGGCAGAGATCATGGAAAGTGCCGTCCGGTACTCCCCGTCTCCCCGCTCGATCCGGTCTACGATGGCGTCCGTCCGCTCCGCCAAATGCTGGGGCACCAGGTCGGACGCTCCCCGGAAGACCACGATCTGGTCCTTGCCGCCCTGCTTTGCGTTGTAGGCAGCCAGGTCCGCGTTGTCCATCAGTTCCTTGGCACTGGAGGCAGCGTAGGGCGCCGAGCAGATGCCCACGCTCACGGAGAGGGGCTTGAACCTGCGGCGCTCCTTCTCCAGATTGATCTTGGACACCCGGTTCTCGATCTCCTTGGCCAGGGTCCGGCCCCGCTGGGTGTCCTGCAGCGGCAGCAGTACGGCAAACACCTTGCCGCTGGTGCGGAACACGGTGCCGCTCTCCCCCACCGCCCGGCCGATGACCTCGCCGATGCGGCAAAGCGCCGCGTCGCCCTCGCCGACGCCGTAGAGCTGGTTATAGAGCTTGAAATCATCCACATCAATGTACAAAAGCGTCAGGCACTCCCGGCCGTACAGGCGGAACTGCTCGTCCAGCTTTTCCACAAAGAAGCGGTAATTGTATACACCCGTCAGCGAGTCGATCCGGGCCTCCCGGAACATCTGCTCGTACAGCGCCGCGTTCTTCATGGCGATGGACGCGATGGAGCACACCGTCTCCAAAAAGCCGATCTCCGCGGCATTGAAGTCCCGCCCCCGCTCCTTGGCGGAGAGCAGTACCAGCCCCACGATCTCGCTGCCGTCCCGCATGGCCGCCACGCAGTCGATGTTCAGCCGGCGGAAAAGTTCCTTTTCCGTCTCCCACAAGGAGAGATAGCGGGGGCTGTTGCGGAACTCCCGCAAAATGAGATAGCTCTCCTGCTCCTTGAGGTAGGCAATCTGGGGGCTGTCCTTGGAAAAAGAGAAGGACAGCGTGGCCAGAGGACTGGAGCAGAATCTGGCCTGGTAGACATCCCCCTCCAGAAGGCAGACGTAGATCTGCTCCGTGGGGATCTCGCTGGAGATGACCGTGCTGAGCTTGTCCATGATGTCCGCCGTGCTGAGAGACTGGGAGATCTCCCCGGTGAAGCGCTTGACCAGCTTGTTCTGCTGCTCCTCCCGGGTAAAGACCGCGTCCAGCAGCCGCCGGATCAGAATGTAGGCCAGCACCAGCACGCCGGCAAAGGCCACGGCCACCGCCATGATGGCCCAGTCCTCTTCCAGACCCAGACGGCCCTCCACAAAGGCCCGCATAGGCTCGATGAGGTTGGCGGCAAAGGTCAGGCAGATTGCCGCCATGGCCACGCTCAAAAGGCTGCGGGAAGCCACCAGTGTCATCCGGAACATCCGCCGCTTGTACAATGCCGCCATCAGCAGCACGGCGAATACCAGGCCGGAGACCATGTCAAAGGGGAACACATTTCCAGGGATGCCCACCTGCAGCAGATTGCCCGCCAGCATCACCAGGCCGCCGGTGACGATGACCTGGATACCGGGGGAGTGGGTTCCCTGCTCCCGCATCACCTGCCACAGCAGCACCGCCGTTCCGGCGATGATGGCGATGAACATGATGCAGGGGATCACGATGTGCCAGTTGAGGGAATAGGTAAAGACTGTGTCGCCGTTTTCCAGTACCACCGGCGTGGGCGGCGACAGGAAGAACCCGCTGAGGGTCCCGGGGATGAGGGCCAGGTTCCACAGCACGAATGCCGTGACCAGGAACCTGCCCTTCCGGTGGGCGAAGGTGTGGACGAAGATGTAGAACAGCAGCTCCATGATAAAGAGCGCCAGCAGCGAGACCTTATACCAGAAGGAAAGGCCCGGCCAGATCTGCAGCCGCATGAGCACCGAGCCGCCTGCCCATAAAATAGCGTCCAGCAGCACCGCCAGAAATGCCCAGATCTCCGGTGTTTTCTTCACCGCCAGAATGGTGACGAACATCAGTGCAAAGCAGCTGAGCACCGCCACGTTGATGTAGAGAAAGGGAATGTTGCTCACGTCCGCACCCCGCCTTCTCCCTCGGCCTCCTGCGCCAGCAGGCCGATGATGTCCAGCATGCCCGGGTTGATCCGGGGCAGGCGGGTGCCCATCCGCTTTTCATAGGCGGCGATGGTCCCATATTTCAAAATGGTGATCTCCAGAGGCTCCATATTCAAAAGCTTCTTCAAATCCCCATAGTCGCTGTCAAAATACTTGAAATAGAGGCTCAGGTGCTCCGTCAGTACCGACTTGGCCACCACCTCGCTGCTCTGGGCGTCCGGCGGGATCTCCAGATACATATGGAGGAAGGGGTCCTCCTTCTGGTTGAACTCCTTTTTGAGCACCCAGTCCCCCAGCTCCAGCCGGCTCAGGCGGATGACCTCCTGCATGGAGGAGACGGTGATCCGGGTAAAGCCGGCAATGTCGATGACATTGGGCACCCGATCCACAAAGGTCAGCCGGGGCAGCTGCCCGCCGCCGGCGGAGACGCAGTGGTACATGTCGCCGATGCGGTAGCGCATGAAGGCGCCGCCGTGAAGCACGGAGATCACCAGCTCGTAGGTCTCCCCGGCCTGGATCTCGTCCATGAGGCAGGTGCGGGGCTGGTAGTCCGGCTCCTCCAGGTTCCGGCGCATCTCCCGCTCCGGAATGAACTCGTAAAAACAGGCATCCGGGAAGAACACCATGCCCCGGTGCTCCCAATTCTCCGCGCCGATGCAGGTGGACTCCGTTCCGGCGGCCAGCTCCACCGGGGCGATGCCCCAGGCCCGGGTCAGCCGGTCCCGGTAGCACTTGGCATCGGTCCCGGCGAAGAAAAACGCCTTGAGGCGGAACACATCCCCCGGCACGATGGGGCGGCCGTCCCGCCGGCTGATGTACTTGGCCCGCAGGTAGCGCGCAGCATTGCCGGGAGAGACCCGCAGTCCCCGGTGTCCGCCGCCGCTGCTCTTTCCGAAATTCTCGGTAATGTAATTGGCCACGGAGCCGATGCCGAAGAAGAAGTCCACGCCGCCGGACATGGCCATGGCAAAGCCCTTTTTGATCCGCTGGCTGAAACTCAGATCGGAGTTGGTGTTGGAGTCCGGCAGCCAGGTGAAATTGATGTCCTCATCAAAAAGGGAGGGCATCAGACCTGTGGCATAGGGCAGCGGCGCGCCGCCGTAGAGGATCCGGTCCCCCCGCTTCAAATCAAAGTCGCCCTTTTTCCGGGCGCTGGCCATCATCATGGTGGAAAGGAGGTTATGGCGGTAGGTATCCAGCATGCTGCGGGTGTAGGGCGCCAGCTTGATGGGCCGCAGGCCGCCCTCCCAGGTGGTCTGGATCCAGACGGCGGGTTCCCCGCAGAGCATTTCCGTCCGCTTGGCCAGCAATACGTCCGCATAGTCGGCATAAGAGGTCAGAGGCAGCATCCGTCTCAGCTCATCCAGATTCCGGGGATGACTTCCCCGCAGGAGCTGACGGCCCAGGCCGCTTGCGCACCAAAGCGCCAGCTGCTCTTCCATCAGCCGGCGCTGGGTATACATATATTCCGCAAGGCTCATGTCCAAAAAGCCACAGTACTCCTGCCACAGCTGTTCACGGCTGCATCGCTTGAGCTTCTCCTCAAACCGCACGGTCCCTCACCTCTCTACCTCTCTTTTCCAAAGCGCCCCCAGGCACGGACGCTCTGCCGGCTGGGCAGCAGAAACGGGGTGGTGCGCCGGTAATCGTCGTACCCCTTCAGCTTCGCCGGAAACACACACCGGTCTTCAAAGACCACCAGGCCTACATTCAATCCGCTCAGCACCGCCGCCTCCCAAAGCGGCAGTCCGCCTGCGGCCCACAGACATCCATACAGTCCCGCAAACCACAGCACACCGGGATGTCGGCACAGGGCGTACACTCCGGTGGTGCAGGCGCCCCGCTCCTCTCCCGGACGGGCGTAGGACGCCTCCACCGGCAGCGCGAAAAAGAGCGTATAGACCAACAGGCCAAAAAAGAACACCGCCAGCAGCACCGCCGCACCCCGGAGCCACCCGTGGAGGGGCGGCGTGCCCTGCCAGATCTCCCAGGCAGTTCCCGCTGTCAGCAGCAGCACACCCAGGGGAAAGCAGACCCGCAGGCTTCGGCGGCTCCACCGCCAGTCGTTGTAATCACTGAGGAAAAAGAGCAAAAAGGCACCCACGCCCGCTGCAAACCCCATGGCGCCTTTCAACCGTCCTTTCCCCGGATATTTCACGCAATCGACAAAAAAGTTACATTTTCCCGCATCTTCGCCATTTTTCTTCATTATACATGCTTTGTTTGGTAACTTCAACAAAATTCCCCTGAACATTTCCAACAAATTGCAGCACGCCGCTTCTCCACAACATATGGGTTTGCGATCCTTTTATCCGGCCATCCGTTGATGAAATATCTAAATCTGTTCAAAAAAGAATGAAATTTGAATTTTGTAACATTCCGGTTTCGTGATTTTGACGAAACCGAAAAAGAGCGCCGCACTGTGTGCGGCGCTCTTTGTTCAATCCGGTTCCCCTTGTTCCTGATGAAAATGTCGGTAGACCGCCTCTGCCGCGGCCCGGGGCACCACGGCGGAGAGCGTCTCCACGTCGGCCTCCCGGATGGCCCGCATGGAACCGAAGTGCTTGCGCAGCGCCTCCCGCCGCTTGGGCCCCACGCCGGGGACGTCCTCCAGCTCAGAGCGCAGGGCGCTTTTCTGGTGGCTTTCGTGGTGGTAGGTGATGGCAAAGCGGTGGGTCTCCTCCTGGATCTGTCCGATGAGGGAGAACACCGCCTGGTTGTTCACAATGCCGATCTCCCGGCCCTCCGGCGTCACCAGCGCCCGGGTGCGATGGCGGTCGTCCTTCACCATGCCGAAAATGGGCACATGGACGCCGAACTCCTTCGCCACCGCCAGAGCGGCGGCGGCGTGGGTGGTGCCGCCGTCGATGAGGAACACGTCCGGCAACGGCAGGAACTTCTCGTCGCCGTCGGCAGCCCGCTGGAGCCGGCGGCGCAGCACCTCCTGCATGGAGGCATAGTCGTCCGGATGCCCCGCCAGGTCTTTGATCCGGAACCTGCGGTAGGCGCTTTTCAGAGGCCGGGTCCCGCTGTATACCACCATGGAGGCCACGATGTCGCTCTTGCCGGTATTGGAGATGTCGAAGGATTCCATCCGGCCCGGCGGCGCCGGCAGGTCCAGCATCTTCCCCAGCAGCGCCAAGGTGTGGGCCACCCGCTCCTCGGCGGTGGTGGCCCGCTCCGCCTCTTCCCGGGCGTTGCGCTGGGCCATAGTCCGCAGCTCCGCCTTCTCCCCCCGCTGGGGCACGTGGACCCAAACCTTGTGGCCCGCCCGCTTGGTCAAGACCTCGGAGAGCTCCTCGCACTCCCCGGTGTCCAGCGGCAGCAGGATCTCGTGGGGCAAAATGGCCCGGGGCAGATAATACTGGGCCGTCAGGGCGGAGAGCATCTCCTCCTCCGTCTCCTCCATGGGAGCGGTGAACAGCTCTGTCTCCCGTCCGGTGAGACTGCCGTCCTCCATATGCAAAATGGCATAGCAGCTCTTGCCCGCGCCCCGGTAGAGGCCCCAGATGTCCGTGTCGGCGCACAGGCCCGCGATCACCGTCTGCTTTTTTCCCAGGGCGCCGATGGCGTTGATCCGGTCCCGCAGCGCCGCCGCCTGCTCGAACCGCAGCGCCTCGGCCTCCGCCTCCATCTCGGCGGTCATGTCCCGCAGCAGCTGCTTGGACTTCCCCTCCAGCAATGCCACCGCCTGCTCGATGCGGCGGCGGTACTCCTCCTCTGTCATCTCCGGACGGCAGAAGCCGTCACACCGGCCCATGTGGAAGTTGAGACAGGGCCGCTCCGCGCCGATGTCCCGGGGAAAGCGCCGGTTGCAGGTGGGCAGCCGCAGCGCCGCGCATACCGCGTCCAGAGCCTGGCGGGTCTCGAACCGGCCGCCGAAGGGGCCGAAGTAACGGGCGCCGTCGCCGGTGATGCGGTTGACCAGGGAAAAGCGGGGATACCGCTCCCGGGACAGCCGCACGAAGGGATAGCCCTTGTCATCCTTGAGCAGGATGTTGTAGCGGGGCATATGGCGCTTGATAAGGGAGTTTTCCAGCACCAGCGCCTCAAATTCGCTGGAGACGAAAATCGTGTCGAAGTGGTCCACCTGGGACACCATCTGCCGGGTCTTGGCCGTGTGGGCAGCGCTGTCCTGAAAATACTGGCTGACCCGGTTTTTCAATTTTTTCGCCTTGCCCACATAGATGACTTTCCCGGTCTTGTCCATCATCAGATACACGCCGGGCATCAGCGGCAGGTCGTTTGCCTTTTCCTTCAGTTCTGCCCTTGTCACGGACCATCCCCCTCTCCCAAAACAGAAAAACACGCTCCCGCACAGGCAGGAGCGTGCAACCGAATCCGGTTTATTCGCCGAAGTTGTCCTTCACCAGCTCCACCAGAGCGTTGACAGCTTCCTTTTCATCCGCACCGTCCGCGATCAGGGTGATGGTGGTGCCCTTCACGATGCCCAGGGACAAAACGCCCAGCAGGCTCTTGGCGTTGACACGGCGGTCTTCCTTTTCGACCCAGATGCCGCTCTTGAATTCGTTGGCCTTCTGGATGAAGAAAGTGGCAGGTCTGGCGTGCAGGCCCACTTCGTTGTTAACGGTAATCTCCTGTGTATACATGATACAGCTCTCCTTTTCTATACCAAGTCATTTCAGCAGCTTCCATACATCAGACAACATTCCTTTATTATCATACCTGCTTTTTCCCATATCGTCAACGGCGTTTTTCACAAACATTTCACAAAAACGTCCGCAAGCCCTCCGGCCCTTTGGTAGTTTACGCCACTTTTCCATTGGTTTATACCGGAATTTTCGCCAACTTCAGGGGTCTTGTCCACCGCTGCCGGACTTTTTCCGCCATTTCGTCCAAATGCGACGGCTTCCCCTGCCGGAACACGCTTCCTTCCGGTCCATCCTTCCCACAGCGTAAAAACGGGGCGCTCCTGCGGAGCGCCCTGTTTCATGTTTGCAGGAATCAATAGTTTTCTGCCTTGACCTGGAAATAGGCCTGGGGATGCTTGCACACCGGGCACACGGCAGGCGCGCTCTCGGCGATCTCCACGTGGCCGCAGTTGCGGCAGAACCACATGACCTTTTCACCCTTCTTGAAGACCTCGCCCTTCTTCAGGTTGTCCAGCAGCTTCAGATACCGCTCCTCGTGGGTCTTCTCGATCTTGGCCACGCCCTCAAACTGAGCGGCCAGGGCCAAAAAGCCCTCCTCCTCAGCGGTGCGGGCCATCTCGGCGTACATCTGGGTCCACTCCTCGTTCTCGCCGGCAGCAGCCGCCACCAGGTTCTCCTCCGTAGTGCCGATGCCGCTGAGCGCCTTGAACCAGAGCTTTGCATGCTCCTTCTCATTGAGCGCGGTCTCCTGGAAGATGGCCGCGATCTGCTCATAGCCGTCCTTCTTGGCCTGGCTGGCGAAATAGTCATACTTGTTCCGGGCCTGGGACTCCCCGGCAAACGCCTTCCACAGATTGGCCTCCGTCTTGCTTCCCTTCAGTTCCATGATAGTTCCCCTTTCATAGTGATTGATCAGTCTCCTGGATTTTCTCCTTGTCCGCACAGGCGGAACAAATCCCTGTAAAAAGCAGCGCATGACCCAGAATCCGGACTCCCTGCCGGGCCGCCAGATCATCCAGCGTCCGGTCATAGGGGATCTCCTTCAGGTCAAACACTCCGCCGCAGCGAAGGCAGCGCAGATGGGTGTGAGGCGCCGTGCAGCCGTCAAAGCGGACCACAACTCCCTGAATCTCCGTCAGCCGCCCTTCCTGGGCCATCTGGTGGAGATTGCGGTACACCGTTCCCAGGCTCAGACGGGGCATCTCCGGTTTCAAGCTTTGATACACCATTTCCGCCGTTGGATGCTCCCCGCTGTCTCGGACCGCCTGGTAGATCCGTTCCCGCTGGTGGGAAAAGCGCTGTCCCGGCATGGCTTCTCTCCATTCGATAATAGTAATTGTTACTTTTTATGTTATATCATGTGCTTCCGCAAAAAGCAAGCCCTTTTTCAAAAATTTATGTTTCTCTCCACAAACTTCCTGCGATCGGATATGGATTCCCGGATATAATAGGATCTGGGTATCGCAAACCACTTTTCCCCCGCAAAAAGGAGGATCCCGTTGTGAAAAAAAGCCTTGCACTGCTTCTGGCCTCCGCTTTTCTGGTATTCGCACTGACTGCCTGCGGCGGAGACAAGAAGGAGGACGGCGTCAACGGTTCCGACACGCCCACCACTGAGGATAGCATGGATGATCCGGATTCTTCCGTGACCGACGACATCCTTGACGGTACGGGCACGACGAACGGCGACCGTGACACCGCAGATGACGGGTTGCTCGACAGCGGGGACCAGACGCCCGCCGATAACGGCACTACCGCGCCTGTCCCCGGTGATGACACCGCCACGGACAACCACACTTCCAATCAGGACGGCACCATGTCCGGTCTGGACTCTGACACTGGGAGCAATCGCGCCCGGATTGGCTCCAGCTATGACCAAATGCTGGAAAACGCCCGAGTCCACGACACCGACGGAGACCTGACGGACTACGAAAACGCTGTCACGCCCGGTGCCGCATCCACACGCTAAATGCAGCCTTTTGCGAAGGGCGGTCTGAGGGAACCCGCTTCCCCCGGACCGCCTTTGTCCGTATGACCGGCGGATACTGCCATCCCCGATTTCCCCAGGGGATCTTGCGTTTTTTCTGCAATCTGCTACAATACACTGTATTGTGCAAAAAGGAGGAACCGACATGGAAGAGACCCCGGAGAAAACCCGCTCCCATCCCCTGAAAACCGCCAAGACGCTTTTGTTGGGCGCTGTACTGTGCATTGCGCTGGGATGCGCCTGTTTCATCGGCGGTCGGCTATCCGCCGGAAGCGGCAGTGAGACGCCCCGTCTGGACGCAGTGGTGCTGGAAACCCAGATCCGTGACATCAGCGAGCTGGCCAGCGTTACCTATACATATACCAACATGGCCCAGTTCGAAAGCAGCAACGACTTTTACGGCGTGAAGATCCCCTTCACCACCAAGTCCTTCATCCTCACCTATGACGGCACCATCAAGGCCGGCGTGGATTTGTCCCAGGCCACGGTGGACGTGGAGGGCAGCACGGTCCGCATCACCCTGCCCCAGGCCGCCATCCTCTCCCACGAGATCGACGAGGACAGCGTGGAGGTATTCGACGAAAAGACCTCCATCTTCAACCCCTTTACTGTGGAGGACTTTTCCTCCTTCCAGGCGGACCAGAAGAAGGCCATGGAGGAAAAGGCGCTGGGCAAAGGCCTGCTGGACGAGGCCCAGGCCAAGGCGGAAGCAAGTGTCCGCCAGCTCCTCTCTCCCGCCCTGCCGGAGGGCACGGAGCTGGAAGTGTCCTCCGTGTCCTGAACAGCTGCCCTATATTTATATGCCAAAATGCAAAAGAGGCGGCGGACGCGATGCGTCCGCCGCCTTCTTTTCATTCCTGCAAGATCCGCTTCTCCAGCTCCGCCGGCGTATCCGCCAGGCAGTCTGCCCCGGCCTCGATCAAACTCTCCCGGGACCGGAAGCCCCAGGTGACGCCGCAGGCCGCAAGGCCGGCGTTGTGGCCGGTGTGGATGTCCACACTGCTGTCTCCCACAAAAAGCGTCCGCTCCGGGTCCGCCGCCAGGTCTGCCATCACCAGGTGGATACCGGCGGGATCCGGCTTTACCGGCACGCCGGGGACCTTGCCCCGGATCAGGTGGAACACGCCGGGGAAGAAGTGCTCCACGATGGTCTTGCTGAACTCATGGGCCTTGTTGGAGTAGACCGCCAAAGTGATGCCCCGGTCCCGCAGGTTTGCCAGCAGCTCCGGGATGCCGTCATAGGGGGCCGTGCGGTCCAGGTTGTGCTCCCCGTAATAGGCGGAAAACTGCTCCAGCGTCTGCGCCAGCTTCTCGGGGCTGCGGCACTCCGCCGGGGAGAATTTCTCCACCAGATTGGGAATTCCATGGCCCACCATGGTCTTGAATTCCTCCACCGAATATGTGGGCCAGCCGTTTTGCCGGCACACCCAGTTGCCCGCCCCCGCCAGATCGTCAATGGTATTGAGCAGCGTTCCGTCCAGGTCAAAAATCACGGTTTGATACATGCTGTGCCTCTTCCATTCTTCAAATTTTCTCCCCCATTGTAGCAGGTCCCACCACCGTCCGCAATCCGCAAAGAGACAAAAGGCGCGGCTTTTGCCGCGCCTTTTTCCGCCATTTTGCGGGCAGGTCAAAGGGGACATATCTCCCGCCCGGACAACGTCAGTACCACACACCGGGTATAGCCTGCGGCCCTGGCCCAGTCCGCCGCCTGCCGGTAGCCCCAGGCCACCGTGTCCGTCCGGTGGCTGTCGGCGGTGAGAATGATGTCCCCTCCCCGCTCCCGCCACGCCCGCAGCAGAAACTGTGCGGGATAGGGAACCGTGCGGTATCCCCGGGAGACGGCGCCGGTGTTGACCTCCAGCAGCGTCCGCACCGGGTCCGCAGCCTCCAGGGCCGCCAGTGCCGCCGCCCGGTAGCGGGGGGCGGCCTCATCGAAAAAGGCGGCGGGCTCGTTGAACTTGGTGACAAGATCAATGTGGCCCAGGATGGTGGGGTGCCGGGCGGCCATGGCCGCCACGTCGGCGTAATACCCCTCCGCCATGGCCAGGGCATCGCCCCGGAACATCTCGTCCCGGCAGGATGCCAGCTTTTCCCGGTCCCAGTCCACGCAGTGATACGCCCCGGTCCGGGGATCGCGGAGATTGTGGACGGAGCCGATCCAGTAGTCCGCCCAGTCCGGCACCGGCTGGGGGGAGCAGCTGTCCTGCTCGATGCCCAGCAGCACCTCCATCCGGCCCCGGTATTCCTCCCGCAGCCGCTCCAGCCGGGTGCGGTAGTCCGTCAGGTCCTCCGGCAGCACATTGCCCGCATCATGAGGGATGGGGGTGTGGCTGTGGCCGGAAGCGCCGAAGTACCGGACCCCGGCGTCAAAGGCCGCCGCGGCCATGGCTTCCAGGGGATCCCGGCCGTCGCAGAGATCGGAGTGGGTGTGGACGGAGCACTGCTCCGGCGAAATGCTCATTGCATCCGCTCCTGCTTGACCTTGTGGTCGATGACGTGGCGCTTTTCCAGCTCCGCCGTCACGTCCTCCACGGTGATGCCCATCTGAACCATCAGCACCATCACATGGTAGGCAAGGTCCGCGATCTCGTAGATCGTCTCCTCCTTGTCCTCCTTGCGGCCGGCGATGATGACCTCGGTGCACTCCTCGCCCACCTTCTTGAGGATCTTGTCCAGGCCCTTTTCAAAGAGGTAGGTGGTGTAGCTGCCCTCCTTGGGCTGGGTCCTGCGGCCTTGGATCAGGCGGTAAAGCCCCTGGTAGCTGAACTGCTTGAGCTCATCGGAGAGATAGATCTCATTGAAAAAGCAGCTCTCGGCGCCGGTATGGCAGGCGGGGCCGTCCTTGACCACCTCCACCACCAGGGCGTCGCCGTCACAGTCGGCGGTGATGGACACCACGTGCTGCACGTTGCCGCTGGTCTCCCCCTTGCGCCAGAGCTCCTGACGGCTGCGGCTCCAGAAGCAGGTGCGCCGCTCATCGATGGTGATGGCCAGGCTCTCGGCGTTCATGTAGGCCAGCGTCAGGACCTCCTTGGTGTAGTGGTCCTGGACGATGGCGGGGATCAGGCCCTTTTCGTCAAATTTCAGTTCCATAGCGTCTTACGCTCCTTCTTTCCATACATTGGGGGGACAGCAGCAAAATCAGCTCTGCCCATCCCGTTTTTTCAAAGCCGCATCTCCACGCCCTTGTCCCGGAGATACTGCTTGAGGCTGCGGATGTCCACCTCGCCGGTGTGGAAAATGGAGGCGGCCAGCCCCGCGTCGATGCCGGGGTGGGTGAAGAGCTCCGCGAAGTCTTCCATCTTCCCCGCGCCGCCGCTGGCGATGATGGGCACGCCCACCCGCGCCGCCAGGGCGTCCAGCATGGGAAGGTCAAAGCCCTCCTTGACGCCGTCGGTGTCGATGGAGTTGAGAACGATCTCTCCGGCGCCGTTTTCCACGCCCCGGACCGCCCACTCCATGGCGTCGATGCCGGTGTCCTCCCGGCCGCCCTTGGCAAAGAGCCGGAACTGCCCGTCCACCCGCTTGACGTCCATGGAGAGCACCACGCACTGGTCGCCGTACTTCTTGGCCGCCGCGCCGATGAGGGAGGGGTCCGCGATGGCGCCGGAGTTGACGGACACCTTGTCGGCGCCGCACTTCAAGACCCGGTCGAAGTCATCCAAAGTCCGGATGCCGCCCCCCACCGTCAGGGGGATGAAGATCTCGCTGGCCACCGCCCGGAGAATGTCCGTAAAGAGATTGCGGCCCTCGGCGGAGGCGGTGATGTCATAAAAGACCAGCTCGTCGGCGCCGGATGCATTGTAGAACCGGGCCATCTCCACCGGGTCCGCCATGTCCCGCAGCCCCTGGAAGTTGGTTCCCTTGACTACCCGGCCGTCCTTCACATCCAGGCAGGGAATGATGCGTTTGGCTAGCATGTCCCCACCTCCTCCATGACCGTTTTGAGATCCAGCCGCCCGGTGTAGAGGGCCTTGCCCAAAATGGCGGCCTTGGTGCCGATGGTCTGGAGCTCCCGCAGCTCCTCGATGCTGCTGACGCCGCCGGAGGCGGTGATGTCCAGTCCCTCGATCCCGGCAAGCTCCCGGTAGAGGTCCAGATTGGTACCCTGCTCCGCCCCGTCCCGGGAGATGTCCGTGTAGATGACGGTCTTGACCCCGGCGTCCCGGAGGCGGCGGCAGAAGTCCACGCCCCGCTCCTGGGAAATCTCCTTCCAGCCGTTGACGGCCACGAAGCCGTCCCGGGCGTCCACGCCCACGGCGATATGCTCGCCGTAGGTTTGGGCCATCCGCTCCGTGAAGGCAAAGTCCTTCACCGCGATGGTGCCCAGGATGCAGCGGTCCACCCCCAGGTCCAGGTACCGGCGGATGCGCTCCTCCGTGCGGATGCCGCCGCCCACCTCGATGTACAGCCCGCCCTGCCGGACCAGGGCGGCGATGGTTTCAAAATTGGCCAGGGTGCCGTCCCGGGCACCGTCCAGGTCCACCACATGGAGGTACCGGGCACCGGCGGCCAGAAAGTCCCGGGCCACGGCGCAGGGATCCGCGGCATAGACGGTCTCCTGGTCGTAATCCCCCTGGTAGAGACGGACCACCTGTCCGCCCCGCAGGTCAATCGCCGGAAAAATCTGCATACGTTCTCTCCTCTTTGCCGTGCTTTGCTCCGCGTTTGATGCTCAAAGATGCTCCTTGCAGGCCAGCGTCTCCACGTCCAGCCGGCAGACACACACCTCCGCCAGCATGGCCGGGCCGTATGTCCACTGGTCCTGGCCAGTGCTCTGGCGCAGGATGGCCGTGAGGCCTGCCTTCTTTTCCTCGGGGTCCGTGACCTCCCGGACGGAGCCCTCGCCGATGACGCTGCGGAAGGCTGCGGTATAGTCGCAGGCCTGCTCCCCGCCCTGAAGGCGGTAGCCGGCGTCCATCTCAAAGGCGGCGTAGCCGGTTTGCCGGATGAGGTCCATCTTCCGGCCCTCCTTGGCCCCGTGGAAGTAGAGGACGTGACGGCCCGCTTCTTCCACATGACCGAAGTTCACAGGCACCACATACACCCGCTTCCCGTCCGCCAGGCCCAGCCTACAGACGGCGCATTCGCCGATCACCGCCCGGATCTTCTCCGGGTCCGTGATCTCCCGATCTTTTCTGCGCACAGCAGTTTCCTCCCTTTACAGTTCTCCAAATGCCTTGAGCAGCCGCAGTCCCGCGTCGCCGGACTTCTCCGGGTGGAACTGGGTCCCCCAGACATTGCCGCTGCGCACCACGCCGGTGACGGCCACATTGCCGTACTGGGAAACCGCCAGCGTGCTTGCCGCGCAGTTATGGGCGTAGAAGCTGTGGACGTAGTACACGTATTCCCCGTCCCGGAAGTACCGGAAAAGGGGGTCGTCCCGCAGCACACGCAGGCTGTTCCAGCCCATGTGGGGCACCTTCAGCGACGGGTCCTCCAGATCCGCCCGCAGGTCCGTCACCTCCCCGGGCACCAGGCCCAGGCCCGGGTGGTCCCCGTACTCGCTGCTGCGGTCAAAAAGCAGCTGCATCCCCAGGCAGATCCCCAGCAGGGGCTTGCGGGCTGCCTCCTCCCGCAGCACGGGCACCAGTCCCGTGGCGTCCAGCTTAGCCTGGGCGTCCCCGAAGGCACCCACGCCGGGGAGGATGATCCGGTCCGCCGCCCGCAGCGCCGCCGCTTCCCGGGTGACCCGGGCCTCCAGCTCCAGCGCCCGGAGGCTGGAGACCAGGGAGAAGAGGTTCCCCACTCCGTAATCCACAATGGCGATCATCTTACAACAGTCCCTTCGTGCTGGGAATCTCGTCCCGGTGTTTTTCGTCCAGGGCCACGGCCTGCTTCAGCGCCCGGCCGGCCCCCTTGAACACCGCTTCCAGAATGTGGTGGGTGTTCTCTCCGGAAAGCTCCCGGAAGTGGAGGGATGCGGCACAGTGGCGCAGGAAGCCCAGCCAGAACTCCTTGCCCAGCTCCGTGTCGAAGTCCCCCACCTTCTGGGCGGGCAGGTCCACCGCCCAGCCCAGATACGCCCGGCCGCTCAGGTCCACGGCGCACAGCACCAGCGCCTCGTCCATGGGCAGCAGGAACTGGCCGTACCGTGTGATGCCCCGCTTGTCCCCCAGGCACTCCTCAAAGGCCTGGCCCAGGGCGATGCCGATGTCCTCCACGGTGTGGTGGTAGTCCACCTCCGTGTCCCCCTGGCACCGAAGGGTGAGGTCGAAGTCCCCGTGGCGGGTGAATAGGGTGAGCATGTGGTCCAGAAATCCGCAGCCGGTTTTGACGTCGGCGCTGCCGGTGCCGTCCAGGTTCAGCGTCAGGGTGATTTGGGTCTCCAGGGTGTTTCGTTCAATGGTGGAAGTCCGCATGGTGATCCTCCTTTACAGCGCTTCCAGCAGCGCGGTGAGGGCATCGATGAGAGCCTCCATCTGCTCCATGGAGCCCACGGTGATGCGCACGTAATCCCGGATACGGTCGCTGTCGAACCAGCGCACCAGGATTCCGTTTTTCTTCAGCGTCCGGTACAGCTCCTCGCCGCCGATGCGGTCGGACTTGGCAAAGAGGAAGTTGGACTGGGAGGGCAGCACCGTAAAGCCCAGATTCTCCAGCTCTCCCGCGGTCCAGGCCCGGGTGCGGCAGATGGAGGCGCAGCAGGCGTCGAAATAGGCCTTGTCCGCCATGGCGGCGGCGCCGGCCTCCATGCTCAGACGGTTGATGTTGTAGGGGTTGAAGCTGTACTTGACCCGGTTGAGATCCGCGATCAGCTCCGGCTGGCCCAGGGCGAAGCCCAGCCGCCCGCCGGCCAGGGACCGGCTCTTGGACATGGTCTGCACCACCAGGAGGTTGTCGTACCGGAAGATCATGGGCACACAGCTCTCAGCGCCGAAGTCCACATACGCCTCGTCCACGATCACCACCCGGTCGGGATTGGCCTCCAGCAGCCGCTGGATGTCCGTCCGGGGCACGGCCATGCCGGTGGGGGCGTTGGGATTTGCGATGACGATGGTACCGGGGAAGTCCATGTAGTCGTCCACGTTCAGCGTAAAGTCCTCCCGCAGGGGGATCACCGTGGCGTCCAGGCCGAAGAGGGCCGCCTGGGACTTATAGAACCCGTAGGTGATGTCGGCGTAGGCAACGCCCTTCCCCTCGCCGCAGAAAGCCCGAAAGGCGAAGGCCAGCACCTCGTCGGAGCCGTTGGCTGCCAGCACGTTTTCCGGCTTCAAGCCGTAGTAGGCCGCGATGGCCCGGTGCAGCGTGCCGCAGGTGGGGTCCGGGTAGAGGTCCAGCTTCAAAAGCTCCGCCCGGGAGATGGCCTTGACCACCTTGGGGGAGGGGGGGAAAGGACTTTCGTTGGTGTTGAGCTTGATGTACTGGGCGTCGGTGGGCTGCTCACCGGGGGTGTAGGGCGCCAGGCGTCCCGCCTCCCGGGAAAGGAATCGGCTCATGGTATTACTCTCCCTTCTTGTCTTCGGTTGTACAGCGGATCAGCGCAGCGCGGGCGTGGGCCTCCAGGCCCTCCCGCCGGGCAAAATCCGCGATCCGGGGGGCGGCCTCCTGCATCGCCGCCTGGGGATAATAGAGGAAGCTGGACTTCTTGACAAAGTCGTCCACGCTCAAGGGGCTGGAAAACCGGGCGGTGCCGGAGGTGGGCAGGGTGTGGTTGGGACCGGCGTAGTAGTCCCCCAGGGCCTCCGGGGCGCTGCGGCCCAGGAAGATGCTGCCGGCGTTGCGCACCCGGCTCAGGAGGGCGAAGGGATCGTCCACGCACAGCTCCAGATGCTCCGGCGCGATGACATTGGCCGCCTCCGCCGCCTCTTCCAGACTGGCGGTGACGAAGATACGGCCGTTGGTCTCCAACGACTTGCGGGCGATGTCCCGCCGGGGGAGCTGCTCCAGCTGGACCTCCACCTCTTTTTGCACGGCCTGGGCAAGGTCCATACTGTCCGTCACCAGCACGGCGGAGGCGTGGACGTCGTGCTCTGCCTGGCTCAGGAGGTCTGCCGCCACCCAGGCGGGGTTGGACCTGGCGTCGGAGAGCACCAGGATCTCGCTGGGGCCGGCGATCATATCGATGGCCACCTGGCCGAATACCTTCCGCTTGGCGGCGGCCACAAAGACACCGCCGGGGCCCACGATCTTATCCACCCGGGGCACGCTCTCGGTGCCGTAGGCCAGGGCCGCCACCGCCTGGGCGCCGCCGATCTTGAAGATCCGGTCCACCCCCGCCACTTTCGCCGCCGCCAGAGCCGCGGGGCTCACGGAGCCGTCGGCCTCCGGCGGGGTCACCAGCACGATGTCCTTGACTCCCGCCAGCTTGGCGGGGATCACGTTCATCAAAATGGTGGAGGGGAAGGCCACCGGGCTCCGGGGCACGCACACGCCCACCTTTTCAATGGGGGTGTACCGCTGGCCCATGACGATGCCGCCCTCCCGGGTGAGGACGAAGTCCGAGTGGATCTGGCGGCTGTGGAAGGCGCGGATGTTCTCCGCCGCCAGCTCCAGCGTCCGACGGAAGTCGGCGTCCGTTGCCTCCCAGGCCGCCTGGATCTCCGCCTCCGTCACCCGCAGGTCCGTCAGCTCCGCGCCGTCAAAGCGGCGGGTGTAGTCCCGCAGCGCCTCGTCCCCCCGGGTCCGGACCGCTTCAATCACTTCATCCACCGCGGCGCTGACGTCCGCCTCCGCCTGAGCGTCCCGGCGCAGCAGCCGGGCCGGGTCCAGTTTTTCCACGCGTTCAATGGGTATCACGACTCGGTCACCTCCGTCAGACGCCGCAGGAGCTTATCGATCTGCGGCCGCTTGAATTGATAGCTGGCCCGGTTGGCAATGAACCGGGCGGAAATGGGCATGAACTCCGTGAGGACCTTCAGATCGTTCTCCCGCAGGGTGGTGCCCGTCTCCACAATGTCCACGATCACATCGGAGAGGCCCAGGATGGGGGCCAGCTCGATGGAGCCGTTGAGCTTGATGATGTCGATGTCCCGGCCCTGGGCGGCGTAATAGCGCTTGGCGATGTTGACAAACTTGGTGGCCACCCGCAGCGCCCGGCTCTGGTCCTCCGTGAAGTCCTTGGGCCCTGCCACGCACATGCGGCACTTGCCAAGGCCCGTGTCCAGCAGCTCGTAGACGTCGGCGCCGGACTCAGCCAGGATGTCCTTGCCCACGATGCCGATGTCCGCCGCGCCGTGCTCCACGTAAATAGCCACGTCGCTGGGCTTGACCAGGAAGTACCGGATGCCGGCGGCAGGGTTTTCCACCACCAGTTTGCGGGTGTCGCTGTAAGACTCCGGGCAGCCGTAGCCCACGCCGGAGAGCAGGTCGTACACCTTGTCGCCCAGCCGGCCCTTGGGCAGCGCCACGTTGAGCATCACCGTCCCGCCGCTCTCCGGCTGGACGGGACGGTCCAGCTCGCTGAGGTAGAGGCCGTAGCCGATGGCCCGGGCGCCGGGGCGGAACTGCTCCGCCAGGGGGTCGTACTGTCCGCCCCGCAGCACCGCCCGGGGACTGCCTGCCAGATACCCCTGGAACACCAGGCCGTTATAGTACTCCATATCATTGACGAGGGACAGATCCAGCTTCAGATTCCCCGTCTGCCCCTGAGCCTCCAGAGCGGCGCACAGCGTCCGCAGCTCCGCCAGGGCGCTGCCCATGGCGGCGTTGAGGGCCAGGGGCTCCGCCGCGTCCATCACCGTCTCCCAGGGGCCGTTCAGCGCCCAGAGCCGGCACAGCGCCTCCGTCCCCTGGGGGGAGAGGCCCGCCTGCGCCGCGCAGCGGCGCAGCTCGTGGCGGTTCTTGTCCCGGATGCACCGCAGCAGCTGGGGCCGGACCCCTTCCGGCGCCCCCACCGCGTCCATCAAGCCGGAGACAAAGCCCATGTGGCTCAGCTCCAGCACAAAGTCCCGCTCCGTCAGCGCCAGGCTGGACACCGCCAGAGACACCACCTGGGCCGCCGTGCCCTCCTCCAGGCAGCCGATGCACTCCAGGCCCATCTGGCTGATCTCCTGGAAGGTATGGCTCTCCTGGCTGGGACGGTACACATTTTCCAAATAGTAGAACCGGCCGCAGCTCCCCTGCTCTACCTGGGCGTTTTTCGCGATGGAGAGCGTCACGTCCGGCTTGAGGGCCATGAGGCGTCCGTCCAGATCCGTGAAGGAGAGGACCTGTTCATCGGAGAGAAAGCGGCGGTTTTGCTGGTAGAGCCCATATTCTTCAAAGCGGCTCATGTGATAGTGGCGGAAACCGGCGCCCTCATACAGCTGCCGCAGCTGCAGGGACAGCCGCTCCTGCGGCCGCAGAAAATCCAGATTCAGTTCCAAGGAAGCCCCTCCTCGCAGTTGATTTGATGGTGGTTATTTTACTTCATTTTATTATCAAAGTAAAGCGCTAATTCGGTAGCAAATAAAATTTTTAGGATTTGCACAAAGCCTCTCCGCAAAAAAGAAACGGTACAGGGTGATTTTACACCCTGTACCCCATTTTGGCAATTATGGCTCCACCGCCATCGTGAAGGTGAAGGCAAAGCGGTTGTCCGTCTCGTTCATGGGAACGGCGATCCCCGTAGCGCCGGAGACCGCAAAGTCCTTGTTCTCCGTCTCCAGGGTGATGGCAAGATCTCCCTGACGAAGGGAGAGGCCCTCCTCCCAGTCCAGCGCGTCCAGTGCTGCCAGCTGGTCTTTCCGGGGGCCGGTCCAGAAGGAGGCGTCCTCCCGAGCCCAGGCAAAGGCCATCAGGGCAACCGCCATCCGCTCCGTGGGCAGGTGATACCACTCGGCGGTGTTCTCCACCTCCCCGGAGAGGGTCACGGCGGTGAGACGGCCGTCTTCCACCGTGTAGCGGAACTGCTCCGCGCCGGGGAGCTGTTCCATGTCGAAGCGGATCACATTGGGCGGCGCAGGCGCCTCCCGCCAGGAACCCGTCTCGTCCAGATAGCCTCCCAGATCCGCGCCCATATAGTCGGCCTGCCGATTGAAGTTCTCGGCAAACTCCGCCACCGTCAGCTCCCCCCGGTTGGGCGGCAGCTGGCTGGCACAGTTCACGCTCTCGCTGCCCAGCAGCACCGCCGCCCCCACCGCAGTGAACGCCAGGGCGTACCGGAGCCGGAAGGGGGCCGCCGTGTAAGCCACCCCCTCATCCCAGGGCTGGGGCTCCTGATTGGCGCAGCGGGCGGCAGAGCGGTAGAGCTGCACCAACGACCAGATGGGGATGTAACAGCCAAGACCGTGCCAGAGCATCCGGAGATAGCGGTTCACTCCCGCGCCGTAGGAGAGCTTTTCCCCGTCCGGCGCCGTCAGGCGCATCCCCAGAAGGGCCTTGCCAGGCGTGGCGGCAAAGAGGCGCAGGCAGAGCGGCTCCAAAAGTCCCAGCAGCACCGTGGTCCCCAGGCTGATGGCCAGGGAGTTGGCCCGGGCGGGATTATACCCTGCAAGGCACAGGGCCGCCAGCAGCGCCAAGTTCACCAGCAGATAGTCAAAGAGCCGGGCCAGCAGCCGCCTGGGCACGTTGTACACCGTGGGCAGCGCGTCCCCCGCCGGGAGGTCCGGCGCCTGGGTCTTTGTCCACCAGGTACCGTTTTCCTCCGGCAGCGCCGGGGCGTCCAGGTCCTGGAGATACCGCCCGGCATCCAGTTCATCAAAGCTCACGCCGGCATCCCGCAGGGCGCCGCACACCGCCTGCACCCGGCCCAGAGAGGCCCGCTGACCTCCCAGCGCCGCCAGCCGCCGGTCCAGCACGGTCTCCATCGTCTCCCCGCCCCGGACCAGTTCCCGCACCTCTTCCACGGACACTCCCAGCCGCCGCAGCAGCTTGATCTTCTCCAGGGTCCGCAGGTCCTCTTCGCTGTATGAGCGGTAGCCATTTTTCAGCCGCTCCGGGTGCAGCAGCCCCTCCGCCTCATAATAGCGGATGTTGGCCCGGGGCACCCCCGAGCGCGCTTCCATTTCCTTGCTGGTCATAAAGATGCCTCCCTTCTGCCGTCAGTGTAAAGGGTAAAGCCACTTGAAGGTCAAGCTTTTTTCCAAAATTTCAGGGCATTGCGCCTCCCAGCACCTCACCCCGGGCCGTCATCAGCCGGCGCAGCGGGTCCAGCGCCTCGTCCGTCAGGGGTGCGAAGTGGGAGCACCCCAGCACCTCCATCTGCTCCGGCGCGTCAATGCCCAGCTGGGAGAGGACCTGCTCCAGCGCCGCGGCAAACCGGCCGTCGGTCAGCTCCGGCCGCTCCGACGGCACCGCCGCCAGGGTGGCATAGAGCGGCTCCGTCACGGCGATGACCCGCACCTCGTCCCACACGCTCTCTTCCCGGTCGAACCCCTGCATGCCGCTCTCCGCCGTCCGAAGAGGCGAGAGGGTCCAGGCATCCGCCACATCCATTCGGGCATCCGCCCGGATGGGGAAGGCGTCGATGTCCCCGGCGGCAGCCGCCCGGAACAGCGCCTCGTAGCTCTCGTAGGTCGTCACGTCTGCAAGGTCCGTGATCTGGTTTCCTTCATAGGTGTCCTCCAGCCACAGCTCCAGGCACTGATAGCCTCCCAGGGATTCCTCCCCCAGAACGCCCCAGCGGGCGTGGTCCAGCTCCTCCCAGGTGGGGGTGTCCCGCTGCGCCAGCTGGCGGCCGTACTCCGTGGGGGCCGTGCAGATCAGCGCGAAGGTCCCGCCCTCCCAGGTTCCGTTTTCATCATAGCTCCGGGCATTTTCCGCTCCGTTCCAGTCGGCGGGGTCGTCACTGGCCTCCGGCGTCAGGGCCGGCTGGGGCGCGTCTCCCAGCAGCACCGCCGAGCCGCCCACCCGCAGAAAGTCCTCCGCCGGCAAAAAGGCCAGGTCCACGGTACCCTCCTTCAGGGCCTGGGCCGTGGCGTCGGGCGAGGAGCCGATGGTCACCGTCACCTGTCCGATGTCCACCCCCGCCTGGGAAAACGCCGTTTGCAGTTGCTTTGGCAGCTCCCGCTTGGCCTGGAGCAGCCGCTCTGTGGAAAGGCCGTTTTTGCTGATCTCCACCGCCAGCGACTCCAGCACCAGCGGCTCCTCCGGCACAGTTTCCTGGGTCTGCTCCTGTCCGCAGCCCGCAAGGCCAGTCAGCATCGCTGCCAGCACCAGCAGGGAAAAAAATCTTCTCATAGGACGCTCCTTCTTCTCCGCGGCTTCTGGACTTTGCCCCGCCGCTCTGCTACAATACTTTTCAATACCGCTTGTGTGCGGTTTCTTCATTTTATCACCCGGGCCTCTCCGGCGCAAGCGATGGCCCGGGCCATTACCAAGGAGGTTCCATCCCATGTACACCCTGTCTGAAAACTGCCCCCGGAAGGACGTCTGCGTCCAAAACGGCAAGGGCCTCATCCACATCAAGGACCTGACCGACAAGGAGGGTCTCTACGGCCACGGCCGCATGTTCTCCCACGTGACGGTGGACCCCGGCTGCTCCATCGGTTACCACAACCATGAGCACGAGACCGAGTTCTACTACATCATCAAGGGAGAGGCCGTGTTCAACGACGACGGCAAGGAAGTGATCGTCCACGCCGGCGACATCTGCGCCACCGGCTACGGTCAGCATCATGGCCTGGAAAACCGGACGGAGGAGCCCGTGGAGCTCATCGCCCTGATCGTGATGGAGTGATCTCCCAGCAAAAAAGAGCGGCCGGGCCGCTCTTTTTTTGTGTCCCGGGGCGGTCCCTCCCTCCGCCCGGTCGTTTTTTGCAGAGAATTTTTAAAGTCCCCTGAAAGTTTTCCTGCCGCCCGGTCGTATCCTTTATGAGCGCGCGCCAAAGGAGTTGACACCATGAATCAGAACGAACGGGCGGAATACCTGGCGCAGACCTACGCCGACGCCATCCTCCGCCTCAGTTACAGCTATTTGAAAAACACCCACGACGCCCAGGACATCTGCCAGAGCGTCTTTGTAAAGCTCCTGACGGAGCCCCGGGAGTTTGACTCTCCGGCCCATGAGCGGGCCTATGTGCTGCGGATGGCAGCCAACGCCTGCAAGGACCTTTTGAAAAGTCCCTGGCGCAGGCGGACCTGCGATCTGGCAGCCTGCGCAGAGGTCCCCGCCCCGGAGGCGGAGGACGGCTCGGTGCTTGCGGCGGTGAACCGCCTGCCCGCCCATTACCGGGCAGTGATCTACCTTTTCTATTACGAAGGGTACCAGGCCTCTGAAATCGGCGAGATCCTGGGCATTCCCACCGCCACCGTCCACACCCGGCTGGCCCGGGGGCGGACCCGTCTGAAAGAACTTTTGGGAGGTTACGGCTATGAACAGACAGTGTGACTATCAGCGCACCCTGGATTCCCTGCATTTTACCCCGGAACAGAAATCGGACATTGCCCGGCGGGCCCTTCAGGCGGCCCAGGAGCAGCAATCCCGCACCCGCCGTCCCATCCGGCGGACCGTCCTCATCGCCGCGGCGGCGGTACTGGTCCTGGCAGTGGGCACCGCCGGTGCCACCGGCATCCTCAAGTCCGCCGCGGAAGTCTTTGCCCCCATTTTCGGCGGCAGCGCCGCCCAGACGGAGATCATTGACAAGATCGGCTATCCCATCGGCGCCAGCGACACGGCGGGCGGCGTCACCATCACCGCCGACGCCGTCATGGGCGATGCTTACAACGCCGCCATCGTCTTCACCATCACCCGGGACGACGGCACGGCCCTGCTGCCTGCCGGAACGGAGGACGCCATGCTGCTGGTCCGGGGCGGCGGCGCGGACCTGAACATTCTGGGCGGCACCCACGGGAGCAGCTGGTTCGTGGATGAGGACCCCACCGACAACACTGTCCAGCTGATCCAGACCATCAGCGCCGACGTACCCATCAACGACTGCACTGCCACGGCAGAGTTTGACAACCTCTGGCTCTGGGATGACGAGCGCGGCGAGGCTGTCCCCTTTGCGGAGGGGACCTGGAAGCTCCGCTTCGACGTGCGGTATGAGGACGCCTCCATCACCCTGGGCGGCGGCGAGACCTTTACCCAAGATGGCATGACCTTCACCATCGACTCCATCACCCTCTCCCCAGTGGCCATGAAGGTGGACTACACTGCGGATGAAGAAGTGGTCTGGAGCGGGAATGAAAGCGGACGCCAGAGCGATGAGGACGCAGAGCAGATGGCACGCTATATGGAAAACGTGGAGATCCTGCTCACCCGAACCGACGGCACGGTGATGGATCTCTCCAGTTCCGGCGGCAGCATCAGCCCTGAAGACGGTACCACCGTCTGCTCCAAGAGCCAGGTGTTTTCCGAGATCATCCCCATGGAGGAGATGGCAAGCATCTCGGTGGGCGGCGTGGTGTTCCCCATCCAGGCGGAGTGAGCCGTTTCCAAAAACAATGCAAACGAGGGAAAGGCCAAAGGGCCTTTCCCTCTTTCTTTTTTCAGATGCCCGACAGCACTTCCCGGGCCCGCTCCACATCCTCCGGACGGACGGAGAGGTAATAGGTGTGGCGGTCGATCTTGCCGTTGGGGCCGAAATCCCGGTGGTCCAGCTTGGCGCCGCAGCCGCAGACGGGCATCTCCGTGTCGTAAAAGCCCGACTCCATGATCTTGATGCCCGCATCCTTCAGCGCCCGCTTGGCGGCCTTCCAGCGTGGGGCATCGCCCCAGACCTCGAATATTTTCTCCCGCTTTCCGAACAGGGCCATGCTCAGTCCTCCAGAGACTTCCAGGCGGTCTCCAGGGCGATCTCCATCATCTCGTGGAAGGAGTCCTGCCGCTCCTGGGCGTTCAGGGCCTCCCCGGTGAAGATGTGGTCGGAGATGGTGAGGATGGCCAGGGCCTTCTTCCCCAGCCGCTGGGCGGTCCAGTAGAGGCCCGCCGCCTCCATCTCCAGCGCCAGGATGCCGAACTTGCGGTACATCTCCCCGGCCTCGGGGTTGTCGTTATAGAACTGGTCGGCGGTGAACACCTGGCCCACGTCCGCCCGGACGCCCATCCGCTCCGCCTCCTCCACGGCGGTGCGCAAAAGGCCGAAGTCCGCCGTGGCGCACAGCTGGCCGGGGAAGCGGTACTGGTCGGCAAAGTGGGAGTTGGTGGACGCACCCATGGCGATGACCACGTCCCGGACCTTCACATCGTCTCCGATGCCGCCGGCGGAGCCGATGCGGATGATGGTGTCCACGCCGAAGAACTGGTAGAGCTCATAGCTGTAAATGCCCACGGAGGGCACGCCCATGCCGTGGCCCATGACGGAGATCTTCTTGCCCTTGTAGGTGCCGGTATAGCCCAGCATGTTGCGCACCGTGTTGAAGCACACGGGATTTTCCAGATAGTGGTCCGCCACGTACTTGGCCCGCAGGGGATCGCCGGGCATCAGCACCGCCTTGGCGATCAGGGATTCATCCGCCGCGATGGAGGCGGAGGGGGATTCTTTCACTGCCATGTTCATTCCTCCTGATGATGGTTTTATCCGCGCTTACGGTTTCTTTTCAAAAAGCGCCGCCAGACTCTCCGTATAGGGCGGGCGGCAGATGCCCTGTTCCGTGACGATGGCGGTGATGAGGCTGTGGTCCGTCACGTCAAAGGCGGGGTTGTAGCACTTGACCTCCGGAAGGGCCATGGGTTTTTCGTACCACATGGTCTTGATCTCCTGGGGGTCCCGCTGCTCGATGGGGATATGGTCTCCGTCGGGGCAGGCCATGTCGATGGTGGACGTGGGCCCCAGCACGTAGAAGGGGATGCCGTAGTGCTTGGCCAGGATGGCCACGCCGGAGGTGCCGATCTTGTTGGCGGTGTCCCCGTTGGCGGCCACCCGGTCGCAGCCCACGAAGCAGGCCTGGACCCATCCGTTTTTCATAACGATGGAGGCCATGTTGTCGCAGATGAGGGTCACGTCCACCCCCGCCCGCTGCAGCTCATAGCTGGTGAGGCGGGCGCCCTGCAGCAAAGGCCGGGTCTCATCGGAGAACACATGGAAGGTCATGCCCCGCTCCGTCCCCAGCAGGATGGGGCCCAGGGCCGTTCCGTACCGGGAGGTGGCAAGGGGACCGGCGTTGCAGTGGGTCAGGATGCCGTCTCCGTCCTTCACCAGCGTCAGCCCGTACTCCGAGATCTTCGTACACTTTTCGATGTCGTCCCGGTGGATGTCCACAGCTTTTTCATAGAGGGCCTCCAGCAGCGCCGCCCGGGGCTCGTCCCGGTGGGCCTCGGCGGTCTCCACCATGGCCCGCACCGCCCAGCTCAGGTTCACCGCCGTGGGCCGGGCATTGCCGATGCGCTGGGCCAGTGCCCGGAACTGCTCCAAAAACGCACCGCTCTCCGGGGCGTCGATGGAGCGGGCCAGCACGTACAGGCAATACGCCGCACAGATGCCGATGGCCGGTGCGCCCCGGACCCGCAGGGCCCGGATGGCCTCCTCCATCTCCTCCACCGTCCGCAGGCGGATCTCCCGCTCCTCGCCGGGCAGCTTGGTCTGATCGATGATGTACAGCGCCTCCTCCGCCTTGTCGTAGCGGATGTTCTGGACGCGGATCACAGTCTGGATTGCTTCCATGCTTCGCTCCTCACTTCGTTTTTTCCCGCAGTGTGCGGTACAGGTCCTCCAGGTCGTGGAGGCGCTGCACGTCCCGGCCCGAAAGGCCCACGGCGCCGCCGATGCGGCGGGCGTTCAAAAAGATCTTCGCCGTGTGCTCCACCGTCTCCATCCGGTCGAAGGCCTGCCACAGATCGGCACCCCAGGTCAGGGCGCCGTGGTTTGCCAGCAGCACCGCGTTGTGATCCGGCAGATAGGGGCGGATGCTTTTCGGCACCTCGTCGGTGGAGAGCATGGCAAAGGACGGCGTACAGGGCACCGAGCCCAATCCCACCACCGTCTCTGCCAGATACGGCGTCTCCAGTCCCTGCCGGCAGACGGCAAAAGCCGTAGACACCGGCGGATGGGCGTGGACCACCGCCTGAACGTCGGGGCGGCAGCGGTACACCTCCAGATGCATCTTCGTTTCAGAGGAGGGATGCCGGTCCCCCTCCAGCACATTGCCCTCCAGGTCCGTCACCACCAGCATATCCGGCGTCATCCGGCCCTTGCCGACGCCGGAGGGCGTCACCAGCAGCCGGTCCGGCGCCACCCGGAGCGAGAGATTGCCGTCGTTGGACACCACGTATCCCCGGTCATAGAGCAGCTTTCCCACCTGGCAGATTTCCACACGCTGGGCTTCATAAGTCATGGCCGCCGCCTCCTTTTTGTTCGTTGGTTTCAGTTTAACCCAATTCTCCCCGCCGCGCAAGGGGCTTCCCGCCAAGGCCCTTCTGCCCGGACAGCGTTGACAGCACCTCCGTGAGGTGCTATGCTCACCTCACGATCACATTCCCACAGGGAGGTCAGGATATGAAACACCGGAACACCACACGGCTGAGCACTCTCCTGGCGGCGCTGGTCCTTTGTCTGGGTCTGCTGGCCGGGTGCGGCACCGCTTCCCAGCCGGACGATGCGGCAGAGGAGACGTCCCAGGCTCCGGCAGCGCCGGAGGGCGGCGCACCGGAGAGCAATGAGAGCGACCGCCAGGCCGATGCAGACGATGCTCCCGCCGGAGACAGTTCAGCAGACGGCACCCCCATCTCCGCCCTGCCGGAGGATTTTCCCATGGAACTGACCTTCTCCAGCGGCGCCGGCGCCTGGCGGACGGTCCTCACCCTCCAGCCCGACGGCTCCTTCACCGGGCAGTACACCGACTGGGACGCCGGCGGAGACCCCAGTCAATACCCCAACGGGATCTATCAAATCTGTACTTTCAGCGGAACCTTTAAGGACCTGCGGCAGCTGGATGAGACCACCTATGTCATGACGCTGGACACCCTGACGGCCCAGGAGACGGAGGGCGAGGAGTGGACGGAGGACGGCATTCTTTATATCGGGTCCGCCCCCTACGGTCTGGAGGGCGGAACGGAGTTCTTTCTCTATGCCCCGGAATCCTCCACCGACGTGCTGACCACCGACGCGCTTCGGGTGGAGTGGCCGGAGTGGAACCTGCCGGAGACGGTGCCGGAGGGACAGCTGGGCTGCTGGCTGCTGTACAACCAAGAGATGGACCAGGCGTTTTTCTCCTATGACTGACAAGGAAAGCGGCGGCAGGAAATCCCTGCCGCCGCTTTGCTCCGCCGCCCCGTTACGGGCGGACGATGTAGCCCTCTTTCCGGGGCTTGGGTGCGGGCGCCGGTCCGTCGGCATAGCCCAGCACGCAGTGGCCCACGCCCCGCAATGTCTCGGGCAGGCCCCACTTGTTCAGCAGTTCCTTGCCCTCCGGCATGTCGAAAAGCTCCATGGCCCGGTTGATCCAGCAGGACCCCACCCCCAGGGAGGCCGCCGCATTCATCAGGTTGCCCATCACCAAAGAGCCGTCCTGAAGCCAGGTGGGCCGTCCGCCGTC
The DNA here is from genome assembly GCA_944387015.1 of uncultured Oscillospiraceae bacterium. Classification (GTDB taxonomy): domain Bacteria; phylum Bacillota; class Clostridia; order Oscillospirales; family Oscillospiraceae; genus Oscillibacter. Next base: position 38,017 of record CALXDH010000011.1, on the reverse strand, counting down.
CGCCAGGACCACCACCGCGGTGGGGGCGCCATAGAAGGGATCACTGCCCGGGTTGCCCATGATCTGGGCGTTCATCCGGGAGAGGTAGGCGATGGTCTCCGGGTCCTGGACCACCACCATCACCGGGGACTGGGCGCCCATGCCGGTGGGAGCCCAGGTGCCCGCCTCCAAAATGGCGTCCAGCTCTTCCGGCTTGATCTGCTCGGGACGGAACTTCCGGATGCTCCGGCGCTCTTTGAGCACCCGCAGTGTTTCATTGGTCATTGGGACACGCTTCCTTTCCTTGTCAAAATCTTCCCCTTGATTATACCACGGCCGTCCCGCCGGGGAAAGGCGTTTTCTTCCCGCGGGAATTTTGTTGGTTTTTCATCTTTTTTTCCTAACAGGATTTCCGTACAATACAGGTATTGAACCACGAAAGGAGCGACCCCCATGCCCCAGCCTCTGTCTCAGCGCACCGCCAGCTTCACCGACTCCGTGATCCGGCGGATGACCCGCGTGTCCTTAAAATACGGCGCGGTGAACCTCTCCCAGGGCTTTCCCGACTTTGATCCTCCCCAGGCGATCCTGGACCGTCTGGCAGAGGTGGCCCACACCGGCCCCCACCAGTACGCCGTGACCTGGGGTGCCCAGAACTTCCGGGAAGCCCTGGCCAAAAAGCAGTCCCGCTTCATGGGCCGGACCATCGACCCGGACAAGGAGATCGTGGCCACCTGCGGGTCCACTGAGGCCATGATGTGCGCCATGATGACCGTCACCAACCCCGGCGACAAGGTGGTGGTGTTCTCCCCCTTCTATGAAAACTACGGCGCCGACACCATTCTCTCCGGCGCCGAGCCCATCTACGTGCCTCTCCATCCCCCCGCCTTCACTTTTGACGTGGACGAGCTGGAGGCCGCCTTCCGTCAGCACCCCAAGGCCCTGGTGCTGTGCAACCCCTCCAACCCCTGCGGCCGGGTGTTCACCCGGGAGGAGCTTCTGGCCATCGCGGAGATGGCCACAAAGTACGACGTCTACGTCATCACCGACGAGGTCTACGAGCACATCGTCTACGCTCCCCATAAACATACCTATTTTGCTACCCTCCCCGGAATGTGGAACCGGACCATCTCCTGCTCCTCCCTGTCCAAGACCTACTCCATCACCGGCTGGCGCCTGGGGTACATCATTGCCCAGGAGGACATCATCGAGCGGGCCAAGAAGGTCCACGACTTTCTAACAGTGGGCTGCGCGGCCCCCCTGCAGGAGGCGGTGATCCCCGGCCTGGAGTTTGGGGATGACTACTACGCGGATCTGCTGGCCAAGTACACCCACAAAAAGGAGCTGTTCTTGAAGGGTCTGGACGATCTGCACATCGTCCACAACGACCCGGAGGGCGCCTATTACGTGCTGCTGGACATCAGTGAGTACGGCTACGAGAGCGACCTGCAGTTCTGCAAGAATCTGGCCCGGGAGGTGGGCGTGGGCGCGGTGCCCGGGTCCAGCTTCTTCCGGGAGCCGGTGAACCACCTGATCCGGCTGCACTTCGCCAAAAACGACGACACCCTCAACGAGGCCCTCAACCGCCTGGAACGGATGGCCAAGCTGAAGAAGTGATCCGTCGCCAAGCATTCCATAACTTTTCCATCGTCTGCCGCCCCGGGATCCCGGGGCGGCTTTCTGCTGCCGGCATCCGGATCGATCCCCGTTTGCCTGCTTTTCCGCCCTTCTGCCGCATAACCCCCTGCCCCGGCGCATAGTCTTTAGCAACAAGAGGTGGGGAGTGAACGCGTTTTGAAGGGTAACATGGAGGAACGGGCGGAACGCCTGGCCCTTTACATCATAGAGAATCGGACCACGGTCCGCGCCGCCGCGCAGAAATTCGGCATCAGCAAGTCCACCGTACATAAGGACATCTCAGAGCGGCTGCCCCAGTTCAACCGGGCACTGTATCTCCAGGTCAAGGAGATCCTGGAGGTCAACAAGGCCCAGCGCCACATCCGGGGCGGCATCGCCACCCGAAAAAAGTACCGGGGCGGCTGAGACACGCATAAACTGGTTCAAACTGCTTGTATCGGAGGAATCAATATGGCAAACTGCTCCCGGGGCCGGAATCATCAGGGCCGGCCCAGTACTCCCCCGGCGCCGTCCGGGCCCGTCACGCCGGAGCCTCCGGTCCGCCGCTGGCCCCATCCCGTGGATGTCCCCGCGGCCATTGCGCCGGACCCCACGCTGCACTACATCCGCTGTGCCCTGTCCTATCAGAACCAGCTGCTGGCGGACATCAAGGCGCTCCTTCAGCAGCTGGCAGAGCGGGAGTCCTGATCCCGCCGGGCGGCCCGGTAGATCCCGGACCGCCCTTTTGGCCTGCCGGCGGTACAAAAGCCGGACAACCCGGTGAAGTTTCTCTTGAGTTTTCCACAGCGTCCCTATATAATGGGTTCAATATTATGTAAATCTTCGCAGATCATTTCCGCGGCCATCCGCCGCGCGCACAAAGGAGCATTTGACCCATGGGTAAACGAGAAGCACCCTCCCCCCGCCGCCAGCGGCGGCGCCGCCGGCGCAGCTGGCCTCGGACCTTGCTGCTGGTGGTCGTTGTGGCCGCCGCCCTCTATGCCGGCGTCCACTGTCTGTTCCAGGCCCCAAAACTGGCGGAGGCAGACGCCGCGGAGGAGGAGACGCTGTCCGACACCAAGCTGGAAGACGCACAGTCCGCCGCCCTGGCGGCCCACAAAGAACGCAAGCCCTATTTCTATACCATTCTCCTCTCCGGCGAGGACGACGGCAACGGCGGCAGCGACACCAACATCCTCATCGGCTTTGACGGTCAGAACGGCGCCATTTACGGCGCCAGCATCCCCCGGGACACCAAGGCCATCATCAACGGCAAAAAGCACAAGATCAACTTCGCCTACAACTCCGGCGGCTCCGAGCTGCTGGCAGACACCGTTTCCGAGCAGCTGGGCATCCCGGTGGATTTCACCGTCTCCGTGGATCTCAAGGGATTTGAGGCTCTGGTGGACGCCATCGGCGGCGTGGATTTCGAGGTCCCCGTCGATATGGATTACGATGACCCCTATCAGGATCTCCACATCCACTTCTCCAAGGGGATGCAGCACCTGAACGGCCAGGAGGCCATGGAGGTGGTCCGCTTCCGCCACAACAATGACGGCAGCGGCTACGGCACCGAGGACATCGGCCGCATGCAGACCCAGCAGGCCTTTTTGAAAACCGTGGCCTCCCAGATGCTCACCGTGTCCAACCTGGGCAAGGTGGGAGATTTCGTCAAGATCTTCCAGCAGTACGTGGACACCACCATGTCCCTGAGCGACATGGCCTGGTTCGGCACCGAGGCCATCAAGATGGGCAGCGGTGCTGTGGAATTTTCCACTCTGCCCGGCGAATGGCACAGCAGCGACGGTTTTATCCACCTGGATGCCGAGGAGACACTGACGCTGGTGAACGAACATCTCAACCCCTACGTGGAGGACCGGGTCATGGAGGATCTGCAGATCCCCTCCTGACGGTCCGGTTCTTCGTTTTTTAAGGTTTCCGCAAACTACATAGAACCATTTCACGCTTACCAAGGAGGTGCCACATGAAAAAGCGGATCGCCGCCATGCTGCTGGCCGTGAGTTTGCTGCTGACCGTCCCCGCCCTGGCCGCCACGGACTCCACCAGCAACTTCACCCGCAGCAAAACCTATTCCGGAGAATTTTCCGATCTGAGCGAGCGCTCGGTATTTTATGACAACGTGGTGGCCCTGTATGAGTATGGACTGTCTGTGGGCAAGGCCGACGGAACCTTCGGTCTTCAGGACTCCATGACGGTGGGGCAGATCATCATTTTCGCCGGACGCATCCGCAGTCTCTACCGCACCGGCAGCGCAGAGGCCGGCCCCTCCGGCTACGCCGCGGAGGGACAGGCCGCCTACGTGCCCTATCTGCGCTATCTGCAGGCCGAGGGAGTTCTCGGCAGTGAGCTGGATGGCACCTACTTCTCCGCCGCCACCCGGGCCCAGGTGGCCCACGTGCTGGCAAATACCCTGCCGGAGACGGCTCTGCCCCCTGTCAACGACGCCCTGGTGACCCAGGCCTATGCCTCCCGGAAGTTCATCACCGATGTCACGGAGTACACCCCCTATTACCGGGACATTCTGACCCTCTACCGCACCGGCGTTTCCATCGGCAGTGATGCCACCGGCTCCTATCTGCCCGGCCAGGCCATCACCCGGGGTGCCTGCGCCGCTATGCTCACCCGGATGGTGGACGCCTCGCTGCGCCTGACCCCCGACTGGGACGTCGCCGACGCCTACTCCGCCGCCGGCACGACCCTTGCCTCTCTGGTCCCTGCCGGGACCTACATCTCCGCTCCCTCCACGGACGAGGAGATGGACCAGTCCATCCGCTACATGCTCTCCACAGATTCCAACACCCTCAAGCTCCGGTACGGCACCGGCGTTACCAGCACCTTTGCCCGGCAGGTGATGCAGCAGGCGCTGCGCATCGTCAAGACCTACTGCGAGCAGTGCTACAACACCGTCACCTGCACCTACTCCATCTCGGGCGATGTGACGCTGACGTTCTCCGCCGCCAGTGCCGGAGACGCCATCCAGACCTACCGGGACGAAACCATGGCTTCCGCCATTGCCGTCCACGACCAGCTCTGGCGCAGCGGCGCCCTCCGCTCCGACATGACGGAATACGAGATGGCCCGGGTATACTTCACCTGGATCTGCGAGAACTGTGTCTACGATTACAGTGCAGGAGAGACCTCCATCAGCCACATCCCGTACAGCCTCTTCCACTCCGGCAAGGCGGTGTGCGACGGCTACACCGGCGCGTACAACCTGCTGCTCAAGCTGGAGGGCATCGAGTGCAGCACCGTCTCCAACGACTCCCACATCTGGACGCTGGCCACCCTGGACGGCACCCAGTACCACATCGACACCACCTGGGGAGACAGCGGCAACAGCATCAACTACGACTACTTCGCCATGACCCCCTCGGAATCCTGGAGCCACCACAGCTGGTAACAAAAGCCCCGTGCGCGGTATAAGCGCACGGGGCTTTTTTCACACTTTGCAGCGGAACGTCCGCTTTCTTTACAGATGGTGGTCCCGCAGGAGCTTTTTGGCCTGCTCCCACAGCTCGTCGCTGACGCTCTGCACCACACAGACCTTCTCCACCAGATCCGGCAGTTCCTTCACCAGCTCCGCCTCCACCAGCGTCTCCGTGGTCAGGTCCGCCGAGGGGCAGCCGGCGCACTGGCCCAGCAGCTTCACATACAGCACCCGGTTTTCCAGCCGGTCTACCTCAATGGCGCCGCCGTGGCTGCGCAGAGAGGGGCGGACCTTCTCGTCCAGCACCGCTTCCACCCGTTTCAGTTCTTCACTCATCCTTGGTCTCCTCCTTGCTCCCGGCGGCTCTGGCCGCCTCAATTTCCTCCCGGATCCGATGGCGGGTATCATCAAACAACAGCTCCCGGTTGTGGCGGAAGTAGGCGTCACAGCCAAAGTTCTCCACAAACCAGCTGGCGTCGTACCCGGCGGTGACCTCCGTGACGAAGATCACCAGCTCCTGGCCCTGACCGAAGGCCTGCTCCAGGAAGCGGAAGGCGTTGTCGAACTGCGTGGACGTCTCCGCCCCCAGCTTGCGCCGCTGCTCCACCTCTCCGGCAAACCAGCCCCGCACCGCCTCCATGGCAGCATCGCCGTCGGTGATGTCCTCTTTGCTGAGGTCCATCCGGTAGGTCTCCAGAGCCTGGACTTCCCGCTGGTCCAGCTCCCGGCGCTCCTTGTCCAGCTGACCGGCCTCCCGGGCCCGCTTCATCTCCGCCTGGCGGCGGCGCACCAGGTCCTCCAGCACCTCCTGGGCCGGCTCGGCGGCCAGGCGCTCCTTGAACTCCGTCAGGTCGGCGTGGAGGGCCGTGGCCAGGGCGTCCTGCTTGCGCACCAACCGGGCGGACTCCGACATCCGGCTGAACAGCAGCCCCATCACCGAGAGTTTCTCGTCAAAGGGCGCCGCCCGCAGCTCCGACACCGTCACCGGCTTCCACTCGCCCCGCAGCACCTCGTCCACATGGTAGGTGCGCTGGTATTTATAATAGAGTTCCAGATAGTTGGCAAAGTCCTTGGCGATGCGGGGCAGCTGGATGTACTGGCCCACCACCTGCCGGTCCACCCGCAGCCCCAGCTTTTCATAGGCGCAGATGAGCTCGCTCAAATCCTCCCAGCCACGGGCCGTGGCGAACTGGAGCCCGTCCACCGTGGTCTCGATCCGGTAGAAGTTCTCCTTCTTGATGTCCAGGTAGGACACCACCGCCCCGTGGATGCCCTTGCGCTGGGCGTATTCCTTCCACACCGCGAAGTCCTCTTCGACGTCGATCCGCTTCACCCGGTCCAGCGTCACCACGTCGAAGTCCCGGACGGACTTGTTGTACTCCGGCGGGTTGCCCGCCGCCACGATGGTCCAGCCCTCCGGCAGCTTCTGATTGCCGAAGGTCTTGCACTGGAGGAACTGCAGCATCATGGGGGCCAGGGTCTCGCTGACGCAGTTGATCTCGTCCAGGAACAAAATGCCCTCTTTGAGACCCGTCCGCTCCATCAGCTGGTACACCGAGGCCAGGATCTCGCTCATGGTGTACTCCGTCACGGAGAAGGTCTCCCCGCCGTAGGTCCGCTTTTCAATGAAGGGCAGGCCGATGGCGCTTTGCCGCGTATGGTGGGTGATGGTGTAGGCCACAAGACCCACCCCCGTCTCCGCCGCGATCTGCTCCATGATCTGGGTCTTGCCGATGCCCGGAGGGCCCATGAGCAGAATGGGGCGCTGGCGCACCGTGGGGATGAGGTAGTTTCCCCACTCGTCCCGGGTCAGATACGCCTTGAGGGTATTGGTGATCTCCTGCTTTGCCTGTTTGATATTCATGCCGATTCTCTCCTTACAGCTGGGGCAGCTCGTCCCAGTCGATGTCATCCGTCCACGCCGCCTGCGTCTCCTGCCGGGCCTTTTCCAGGGCCGGTTCCGTCAGCACCAGCCGGATGGCCCAGGGCGGCATCTGTACGCTCAGGGGCGGCTCCTCCAGCAGCACGAACGCCGTGTCGTAGGGTGGCCGCTTTTTGGGGTAAATTCCCATGCCGTCGGTGAAGTACACCAGGCCCCGCAGGTTCGTAAACTCCCCCTGTGCCTGGAGCTGGGCCACATAGGCGAACACCGGCCGGAAGTCCGTGGCACTGCCGCCGGCAAGCTGGAAGTTCTCCATATACGTCTTGAGCTCTTCCAGGTCGTGGATCACGGTATCCGCGCGGACCTGGTCGTCGCACTGCAGAATGCGGATGTTCACCTTCCGGGTGAAGGTCTCCGTGGAGCGCAAAATGGCATATGTACAGGCCAAAAACTCCCGCACCAGGGCTCCGGAGGTGGACATGGAGGTATCCACCGCGATGACGAAGTCCTCGATCCGCTTTTCCTCCTTGGTCTCCGGCGGCTCCACCAGGGGCATGTTGCCGTAGAGCTGCAGGCCGTAGGTATAGAAGATGTAGTCGAAGGCGTCGCCGTCCACGGCCATCACCTCCCGGGGCACCGCGAAGCGCCGGAGGAACGCCCGGTAGTCCACGTCCTCCCGGTTGGCCACCCGCACCTGCTCCAGCACGGTTTCCCCGCCGGCACCCTGCTGGCTCATCACTGTCTCCAGGCCCGTCTGGGTCTTTTCCGAGAGGTCCTGCCACTTCTGGTCCTGGCGCCTTTGCTGCTCCTGGTCCTGCTGATCCTCCGGTGCCCACAGTCCGTGGTCGTCCACCAGAAAGACCCGCTGGAGCTGGGCCAGCTCATAAGGGGGCAGGTTCCGCCGCAGCAGGTGCCGGTAAATGCCCTCCGCCGTCAGCACCTTCATCTCCCGGCGGCACTCCCCCCAAAACTTCTGCTTCATGGGAACGGTACCCTCGTTCAAACAGGCGTAGTTCAGCTCATCCAGGATGCTCTCCACCGCCGCGTCGCAGGCCAGGTCCCACAGTTCCGGGGCCTTGCCCTGCTTCTTCCCCAGATGCCGCAGCATACAGTGGAGGATCACATGGAGGTAGGCCCGGTTGGTCAGCACCCGGGAGCGGAGATACCGGTCCGAGAGCCAGGACCCGTCGTAGTAGAGCGTCTCCCCGTCGGTGGCCAGGGACAGCGTCACCTCCCCGCCGGGCTGGAATGCCAGGGCGCACAGCGCCACATCCAGATACGGCAGGTTCAGATACAGCTCATTCCGGGCGGCAAACAAGATCTCCCGCCCGATGTCCGCAAAGCCCTTGCCTGGTGTCTGTTCGCTCCGGTTTTCCATGGCCGCTCCTCCTTTCGCCGTACTCAAAGGTCAAACCGCTTCTCCGCCCCGGCGGATCCCTTCCGGTGGCGCTGCTCCAGAAGCACCGCGAGACACTCCGACGCACGCTCCTCCCGGGCGGCCTCGCAGGCCTGGGCCAGCGCCCCCTCCTCCGGGGTCACCTGCCCCAGGAAAAAGACGATGCCCGCCGCGTCCCGCCGGGATACCAGCCACCGCAGCAGTGTGTCGGCATGATGCTCCAGGTGGTCCCAGTACCGCCGGGCGGCCCGCTCCGTCAGCTCCGCCGGACAGCGGAGGCGCCACCACGCCAGGCGCACGCCGCTCTCCTCGTCGTGCTCCATTCCCAAAAAGCCCTTCCAGAGCGTGTCGTACTCCCGCAGGCTCAGCTTCTTCTGGCGGAAGCAGTGGTGATAGGGATACCCGGCGCCGTAGATGTTGTAATCAAAGTGGTGGGCGGGACAGTTCTCCTCATAGGCCTCCACGAATTCCGGGAAGATCAGATGCACTGTTTGGCCATCCGTCTCGTAGATCGTCACGTCCAGCTCCCGGCTCAGCTCGTCGGCAAAGAACGAAAGCGACTCCTGCTGCTCCCCCACCCGGGTGAGGAAGAAGGTGTCCAGGCTGCGGCAGTTCATCAGCGCGCCGCCGCCCCAGAAGGTCACGCCGTCGTGGAGGCGGAGGGTCTTGAGGCCGCTGCAGTTGAGCAGGGCGTAGTCCCCCACCTTCTGCAGCGCGGCGGGCAGCGTCAGGTCCGTCAGGCGGCGGTTGTCCCACTGGGCCCCTTCATCCGTGAGGCCGCAGGAAACCAGTACCTCCTCCCCCTCCGCTCCGGCGGGGGCGGTGGGCGAGAGGGCATGGCCCCCCAGCTCCGTCACCGGCAGGCCGAACAGCTCCTCCGGTAAAATGGCCCGCTCATCGCAGGTCACGGCCCGGAGGATACACACCGACCGCTCCTCCCGCCGGATCACCAGTTTCCAGTTGCTCACACCGCTGACGGTTTCCAAGCCAAAACCCTCCTGTTTTCAATCTAACTGGGAAGTATACCACATTTTCCGGCCATTTCCTAGTGCCAAACCCCACAAAGAAAAATTTCGCGGAACCCCTTGACAATCTGTACATAGTGTATATACTGTACATGTACAGTACGAACGGAGGAACTCCATGGAACTCATCATCCGAAACACCAACAACCAACCGATCTATGAGCAGATCTGCACCCAGATCAAAGCCCAGATCATTTCCGGAAAGCTTGCCCCGGGAGAGGCGCTGCCCTCCATCCGGGCGCTGGCCAAGGATCTCCGGGTCTCCGTCATCACCACGAAACGGGCCTACGACGAGCTGGAAGCCGACGGCTTTTTGTACACCGTGGCCGGCAAGGGGTGCTTTGTGGCGGAGAAGAATCTGGATCTGATCCGGGAGCAGAAGCTCAAGGAGCTGGAGGATCACCTCAGCGCCGCCGTGGGGCTGGCGGCCCAGTGCGGCGTATCCTCCGGGGAGCTGACGGAAATGCTCCACATCCTGCAGAAGGAGGACCCCTCTTTATGAATGCCATTGAACTGACCCATGTGTGCAAGACCTTTCCGGGCTTTGCCATCCAGGACTTGTCCCTGGCCGTTCCCAGCGGCACCATCTGCGGACTGGTGGGGGAAAACGGCGCCGGAAAAACCACCGCTATCCGCCTGATGCTGGGGGCCCTGCGGCCGGACAGCGGCCGCTGCACCCTGCTGGGGGTAGACACCGATTCCCCGCAGATCCTCGCCGCCAAGGAGGACGTGGGGGTGGTGCTGGATGAGGCCTACTTCCCCGAGACGCTCAACGCCGTCCAGGTGGGAAAGATCCTTTCCAAGACCTACCGCCGCTGGGACAAGGACCGCTATGACGGCTACCTGGACCGCTTCTCCCTTCCCCGGGACAAACAGTTCAAGGACTTCTCCCGGGGCATGAAAATGAAGCTGGCCATCGCCACCGCCCTGGCCCACGATCCCAAGCTGCTGGTGCTGGATGAGGCCACCGCCGGCCTGGACCCCATCGTCCGGGACGAGGTGCTGGAGCTGTTCAACGAGTTCACCCGGGAGGAGGACCACTCCATCCTCATCTCCTCCCACATCCTCTCGGACCTGGAGAAGCTCTGTGACTACATCGCCTTTCTGCACCAGGGGCAGCTCCTTTTCTGCGATGAGAAGGACCGCCTTCTGGAGGAATACGCCGTCTTTACCGGCACAGCGGAGCAGGCCGACAGCCTCCGCAGTGAGGCGGTGGTGGGCCGGGTCTCCAGCGGACTGGGCGGGGCACGGTGCCTGGTCCGGCGCAGCGAAGTCCCTCCCACACTGGAGCTGGAGCGGCCCACCGTGGAGGACATCATTCTCTTTCTGGTGAAAGGAGCGAAGGATTCATGCAGGCACTGATCTTAAAGGACTTCTATGTCATGTGGAAGCAGACCCGGATCTTTCTCCTGGTGATCCTGGTCTTTTCCGCCATCCCCGGCTCCTTCAACGCCGTCTTTGCCGTCATCTACTCCGCCATGCTGCCCTACACGGCCATGGCCTATGACGAGCGGAGCAAGTGGAACCAGCTGGCGGCCATGATGCCCTACTCCGACCGGGACATCGTGCTGAGCAAATACGCCTTCGGGTGGCTGTTCATCCTGGCGGCCACCGTGGCTTCCCTGGTTTTGCAGGCGGCACTCTCCCTGGTATGGCCCGCCGCCGGCAGCGCTTCCCCTGCCGCCCTGCTGCTGGCGCTGTGCGTCAGCGTGTGCGTACTGGACCTGACGCTGCCGCTGATGTTCCGCTTCGGCACAGAGCGGGGACGTCTCCTGATGTTTTTCATCATCTTCCTGGTGTGTGGCAGCGCCGGTGCCGTGGCCGGCATTGCCCCCGACCTGAACGGGAACGCCTATTTCGCCCTCACCCTCTCCGCCGCCGCCCTGGCCGCTGTGGTCCTCACGGTCCTCTCCGTGCCCTTCTCCATCCGCCTGTACCGGCGGAAAAGGCGGTGAGCGCCATGAATCCATCCGCCCCTGTGCCCCGGGACCTGACCCCGGAGGACATTGCCGCGCTGCTGGCTCTTCTGGGAGACGCCCTGCGGCGCTGATTCCCGCAAACGACATGAGAAAAACCCGGAGGGAAAGCAAAGTCTTTCCCTCCGGGTTTTTTTGCAAAGGTTTCCTTGGGCCGCCCATCAGCCCCACAGGCCGGAGAGCATGGGGATGACCTGCTTTTTCCGGCTCATGATCTTGGGCACGAAGGCACAGTTCTCACTGCCCTTGATGTTGAAGGCCTGGTGGATGGTGTCCTCGTCGCCCACATAGAGCAGCTGGCTGCCCTCCAGCAGCACGTCGGTGATCATCAGCACCACGGTGTCGAATTTCTTCTTCTGCCGGATGTCGGACATAATCTTCAGAAATTCGTCCTTGCGCTTGAGCAGCCGCTCGGAGTCCATGCAGGTGATCTGGCTCACCGCCAGGTCATGGCCGGCGATGTGGAACTCCTTGTAGTCCGTGTACAAAATGGCCTCGGCGCTCTTGTCATCACCGCAGGTGGCGGAGAAGATGGCCTTGCCCAGCTCATCGAGAGAAACATTGGCGATGCGGGCCATACGGTTTGCCACATCCATATCCCGCTGGGTGCAGGTGGGGGACTTGAACATAACGGTGTCGGAGACGATGGCGGAGGCCAGCAGACCCGCCATCTTGGCGGTGGGCATCAGGCCCTTTTCCTGGTACATACCGGCCACGATGGTGGCGGTACTGCCCACCGGCTCGTTGCGGACATAGATGGGGTTTTTGGTCTGGATGTCCGCCAGGCGGTGATGGTCCACGATCTCCAGGATCTCCGCCTGGTCCAGGCCCATCACGGACTGGGCCTTCTCATTGTGGTCCACCAGCACCACCTGCTTGCGGCGGGGTTTGAGCAGATGGAAGCGGGACAGCGTGCCCACCACGCGCTCCTCCTCGTCCAGGATGGGGTATGCACGGAACCGGCTTTCCAGCACGGTGTCCCGCACGTCGTCGATATAGTCGTCCAGATGGAAGCAGACCAGATCCTTGGTCTTGCAGATGTGGGAGATGGGCAGGGCGTGATAAATGAGACGCACCGCCCGGTACGCGTCGTACTGGGTGGAGATGATGCAGGTGCCGGTCTGCATGTCCAGCAGCTCCTGGCTCACCTCTGCCTGGCAGACGATGACACAGTTGACCTGCATCTCCAGCGCCCGGCGGATCATATCCGGCTGGTCGCCGCAGATGACGATGCTGTCCCGGTTGGAGAAGAGCAGGTTCTCCCGGCACACCGGCAGCGCGATGGTCACCTCGCCGGAGATCGAATCCCGCAGTTCGCCGTCGGCATTGAGGATCTTGCCCTCCAGCACGGAGAGCAGGTTGTAGATCGGCATTTCCGCCACCTGGGGATTGCGGACGGAGGACATATCGTAGTTGGCCACGTCGCCGGCGGAGAGCATGCCGAAGAGGGTCCCGTCCTCATTGGCCACGGGGATGGCGGAGATCTTCTCCGCCTGCATGGTCTGCCAGCCCCGGCTGATGGTGGCTGCGGCAGAGAGGGTGGGCGGCGTATCGAAGGCCAGGTCCCGCACCTGGGTGCGGACGTCTCCGATCAGCTTGGGGGGCTGGACGCCGAACCGGTTGAGCACGGTTTGGGTCTCGTCACTGATCTGGCCCAGACGGGCGGCCTGGTACCGCCGGTCTCCCAGGGCGTTTTTCAGCGCAGCGTACGCCATGGCGGAGACCACAGAGTCGGTATCCGGGTTGCGGTGTCCGGTAATGTAAATGGTATCCATCGTTTCGTTCCTTTCACGTAACATTGCGTTACATTTTTATCTGGATTGATTATGCCGCCGCCCGGCGGCGGTTGTCAAGCTGCAAAAGAGAGAAAAAACGCCGGCGCGGCAAAAGCGCCGCGCCGTAATCGTTTTCACAAAATCAGCAGCTCCTTGGGGGCCTTGGTCAGGTTCCGGCAGCCGGTCTCCGTGAGCAGGATCACATCCTCGATCCGCACGCCCAGCTTCCCCGGCAGATACACGCCCGGCTCCGCCGAGATCACCGCGCCGGCGGGCAGAGGCTGTTCATTGGAAGGGGACGCATTGGGGGCCTCGTGGATCTCCACGCCCACGCCGTGTCCGAAGCTGTGGCCGAAATACGCCCCATACCCGGCGGCGGCAATGACTGCCCGGGCAGCGGCGTCCACATCCCGTCCGGTGACTCCGGCCCGGGCGGCGGCGATGCCCGCCTGCTGAGCGGAAAGCACTGTCTGGTACACCTTCTGCATCTCCTCGGTGGCAAATCCCACCGCCACCGTGCGGGTCATATCGGAGCAGTAACCGTGATAGATGCAGCCGAAGTCCATGGTGACGAACTCCCCGTTCTGGATGGTCCGCTCTCCCGGCACGCCGTGGGGAAGGCTGCCATTGGGGCCGGAGACCACGATGGGGTCAAAGGACATGTTCTCCGCCCCGAAATGGAGCATCAGATACTGCAGCCGTGCAGCGATCTCCTTCTCCGTAACGCCGGGCCGGATCTCCTCCAGGATCACCTCCAGCGCCTTTTCGGCGATCCGCTGGGCCGCCACCATGGCGTCCAGCTCTTCATCATCCTTCACCGTCCGCAGCTTCCACAAAAGCTCTGTGGCCGGCACCAGATCGCAGGGCAGCACTTTGCGGTAGCGCTCATGCTCCAGCACCGTCATATACGCCTCTTCATAGCCCAGCCGACACACCTGCTGCTCGCCCAGCGCCTCGCTCAGCAGCACGCCGTATCCCCGGCCCGGGCCCACTTCCCGGATCTCTGCTCCCTGGACACTGCGGCCCGCCGCCTCGATATAGCGGGAGTCGGTAAAGTAATACGCCTTCTTGCGGGTGACCAGGGCCACGCCGTCCGTTCCGGCGGAGTGGAACCCGGAGGCATAGAAGCGGTTGGCCTCGCCGGTGAGCAGCATGGCATCCAGGCCGTAGCTGTCCAGCAGGGCAGCGATCTGATGAAAATGATTCACGGTACCATCCTTTCTGCAAGCCTGTCGAAAGGCTTTTCCGGTGCCGCCCGCAGGCGGGCACGTTCCTGTTTGACGGTGCTGTGCGCCGCGGTTCGGGCGCATTTATCTCCCGCTCTCTTCCCGCTCCAAAGACGCCTGGATAAAGCCGAAGAACAGCGGATGGGGACGGTCGGGACGGCTCTTGAACTCCGGGTGGAACTGGGCGCCCACGAACCAGGGGTGGTCCGGCAGCTCCACGATCTCCACCAGGCGGCCGTTGGGGGAGAGGCCCGCCAGCGTCATGCCGTGGGACTGCATCTCCTCCCGGTAGTCGTTGTTGAACTCAAAGCGGTGGCGGTGCCGTTCGGAGATCTCGGGCTGGCCGTACAGTGCCCGGCTGCGGGTGCCCTCCAGCAGCACGCAGGGATACTTGCCAAGACGCATGGTGCCGCCTTTGTCCGTGATGTTCACCTGATCCGGCATCAGGTCGATCACCGGATGCTGGCTGGTCTCGGAGAACTCGGAGGAGTTGGCGTCGGCATAGCCCAGCACGTGGCGGGCAAACTCGATCACCGCCATCTGCATGCCCAGGCAGATGCCGAAATACGGCACGCCGTTTTCCCGGGCGTAGCGGACAGCGCAGATCATGCCCTCAATGCCCCGGTCCCCGAAGCCGCCGGGCACCAGGATGCCGGACACATCCGAGAGTTCCTGGCGCACGTTCTTTTCCGTCAGCGTCTCGGAGTCCACCCACTTGATGTCCACCACAGCGTCGTTGGCCGTGCCGGCATGGTTGAGGGATTCCACCACAGAGAGGTAGGCATCATGGAGCTGGGTGTACTTGCCCACCAGAGCGATGCGCACCTTTCGGTGGGCGTTCTTCTCCCGGCGGACCATGGCGCTCCACTCCCGCAGGTCCGGCTGGTGGGTGATGAGACCCAGCTTCCGGCAGACCACCTCGTCCAGGCCCTCCCTGGCCATCAGCAGCGGTACCTCATAGAGGGTCTCCGCGGTGGTGTTCTGGATGACGCAGTCCGGCTCCACATTGCAGAAGAGGGCGATCTTCTTTTTCACATCGTCGGTGATGGGCACATCGCACCGGCACACCAGCACGTCCGGCTGGATGCCCAGGCTCAGCAGCTCTTTGACGGAGTGCTGGGTGGGCTTGCTCTTGAGTTCGCCGCTGCCGGGGATCTGGACGATCAGCGGCACATGGATGAAGAGCACGTCGCCCCGGGGCCGCTCCGCGTACACCTGGCGGATCGCCTCCAGGAAGGGCTGGGACTCGATGTCGCCCACGGTGCCGCCGATTTCGGTGATGACCACGTCCACATCCTCAGAGACCATGGCGTAGACCCGGCTCTTGATCTCGTTGGTGATATGGGGGATGATCTGGACCGTAGCGCCCAGATAGTCGCCCCGGCGCTCCCGGTTCAGAACGGACCAGTAGATCTTGCCGGAGGAGACAGAGGAGTTGCCGGAGAGGTCCTCGTCCACGAACCGCTCGTAGTGGCCCAGATCCAGATCCGTCTCGGCGCCGTCGTCGGTGACGAAGACTTCTCCGTGCTGATAGGGGCTCATGGTGCCGGGGTCCACATTGATATAGGGATCGAACTTCTGGTTGCGCACCCGCAGGCCCCGCTGCTTGAGCAGACGGCCCAGGGATGCGGCGCAGATGCCCTTGCCCAGTCCGGAGACCACGCCGCCGGTGACGAATACGAATTTGGTTGACATGCCACTCACCTTACCTTTGTAGATTGCTCTTGTATCATACCCACCCTTTCGGGGGAGAATGCCCGGTGTGAACGTCTGCGCGGCCCTGAAAAAAGAAGCACCGCCGGACCCATTTTGCGGCTAAAAGTCCCGTCTTTTTCGGGACGTTCAGCTGCGATCCGCGGTGAAAGCTGTCTGTTCGATTGTCGCCGTGCGGCTCCTGCCGCAAACCGCCGCTCAGAGCGTTTCCAAAAATACTGTTTCAATATAGCATCCCCGTTTTGAATTGTCAACGGCGGCTTTCCGCCTGCTTTATCCTGCTTTTTTCAAATCGCACAACCCCTTTCCGCCCCGCTCTCCCAGCCGTTTTCCGGCCCGTTTTTTCCGCCGGGTCCCCGCTTTTCCGGGACAGCTTTTGGAATTTGTCAAAAATGACGGTTGACTTTATTCCTTTAAAGCTGTATGCTACGAAAGTAAAGAGAGATCACCTTTCTTCAGTTAGGGAGGGGCTTGCGATGCATCCGTTGTTCAGCCGCTTTTACTACGCCTATAAGGTCCGCCCCGCGGGCCGTTTTGGGTATGCGCAGACACGGGCCGTCCGTCCGTCCGATCGAGAAAGGCGCTGATTCCGTTCAGGAAAGCGGCTCTGTCCTTCGGGCAGGGCCGCTTTTATGATCAGAATTTTCTCATCCAATGAAGAGCAAAGGAGATTGAGCGTATGAAAAAGAAGTTGCTTGCTTTGTCCCTGGCCGCCTGTATGGCCCTGTCCCTGGCCGCCTGCGGCAGCAATCCCGCCATCGACCCGTCGGATGACGGTGTCGGTGAGACCACCGATGCCCACCCCTTCACCATCGGCATCTGCCAGCTGGTCCAGCACGAGGCGCTGGACGCCGCCACCCAGGGCTTCAAGGACGCCGTGGAGGAAGCGCTCGGCGCCGAGAACGTCATCTGGAACGAGCAGAACGCCGCCGGTGACTCCGCCACCTGCACCACCATCTGCGGCTCCTTCGTCTCCGAGGGCGTGGATCTGATCCTGGCCAATGGCACCGCCGCCCTCCAGGCCGCTTCCGCCGCCACCGGCACCATTCCCATCCTGGGCACCTCCATCACCGAATACGGCGTGGCCCTGGGCATTGACGACTTCAGCGGCACCGTGGGCAACAACGTCTCCGGTACTTCCGACCTGGCTCCTCTGGATGAACAGGCCGCCATGGTCAAGGAGCTCTTCCCCAACGCCAAGACCGTGGGCCTGCTCTACTGCTCCGCCGAGGCCAACAGCCAGTATCAGGTGGAGACCGTGAAGGGCTACCTGGAGGACCTGGGCTACACCTGTGAGCTGTACAGCTTCGTGGACTCCAACGACGTTACCTCCGTCACCAACACTGCCTGCAGCAGCTGCGACGTGCTGTATATCCCCACCGACAACACTGCCGCCTCCAACACCGAGGCCATCAACAACGTGGCTCAGCCCGCCGGCGTGCCCGTGGTGGCCGGTGAGGAAGGCATCTGCAAGGGCTGCGGCGTGGCCACCCTCTCCATCAGCTATTATGATCTGGGTGTGACCACCGGCAAGATGGCCGTCAAGATCCTCACCGGTGAGGCGGACATCTCCGAGATGCCCATTGAGTACGCACCTCAGTTCACCAAGAAGTACAATCCCGATCTGGCAAGCTCCCTGGGCGTCACCATTCCCGAGGGTTACGAAGCCATCGCCTGATCCTTCCCACAAAAAACCGCGAGAGAGGGAAGCCTTTCTCGCGGTTTTCTGACAGGCAGCGGCCTATCTTATCACACTATTAAATCTTCTGGAGGAGATCAACCATGCTAGACTTCGCAAATCTGGTGTCCAGCCTGCCCGGCGGCGTGGCCCAGGGCCTGATCTGGGGCATCATGGCCATCGGCGTCTATCTCACCTACAAGATCCTGGACATCGCCGACCTGACCGTGGACGGCACCATGTGCACCGGCGGCGCCGTATGCGTCATGATGATCATCAACGGCCACAGTGTCCCCGTGGCGCTGCTGTGCGCGTTTCTCGCGGGCATGGCGGCGGGACTCATCACCGGCCTGCTCCACACCGCCATGGGCATCCAGGCGCTGCTGGCCGGCATTCTGACCCAGCTGTCCCTCTATTCCATCAACCTCAAGATCATGGGCTGGGGCAGCGGCGCCGGCAGGGCCAATCAGGCCATCAGCGTGGATAAGTACGACCTGGTGGTCTCCTCCCGTTACCTCTTTGACGGCACCTATCCCTGGTACAAGAGCCCCATTTTGTGGGGCGCCGTCTTCTGCGTTGCCATCATCGTGATCCTGTACTGGTTCTTCGGCACGGAGATGGGCTGCTCCATCCGGGCCACCGGCGCCAATCCCAACATGAGCCGGGCCCAGGGCATCAATGTGGACTTCAACAAGGTGCTGGGGCTGATGCTCTCCAATGGTCTGGTGGCCCTCTCCTCCGGCCTGCTGGCCCAGTATCAGGGCTTCATCGACACCAACACTGGCCGGGGCGCCATCGTCATCGGCCTGGCCGCCGTCATCATCGGCGACGTGCTCTTCTCCCGCATCTTCCGCAACTTCGCCCTCAAGCTGCTGGGCGTGGTGTTCGGCGCCATCATCTACTATCTGGTGATGCAGGTGGTGCTGTGGCTGAAGGTGGACTCCGACATGCTCAAGGTCCTCTCCGCCGCCATCGTGGCCATCTTCCTGGCCGTGCCTTACTGGAAGGGCAAGTACATTCCCGTGAAAATCAAGCACCTGCCGGAAAACACAGAGACCGCTGTTGCTTCCGCCGGAAAGGAGGGTAAGGACAATGCTTGAACTGCGCAACATCTGGAAGACCTTCAACGCAGGCACCATCAATGAAAAGCAGGCCCTGCGGGGCGTGAGCCTGACCCTCCACGACGGGGATTTTGTCACCGTCATCGGCGGCAACGGCGCCGGCAAGTCCACCATGCTCAACGCCGTGGCCGGCGTGTGGTCCGTGGACGAGGGGTCCATCACCATCGACGGCACCGATGTCACCCGTCTGCCGGAATTCAAGCGGGCCCCCTTCATCGGCCGGGTGTTCCAGGACCCCATGATGGGCACCGCTCCCACCATGCAGATCGAGGAAAATCTGGCGCTGGCGGCCCGCCGCGGTCAGCCCCGTGGACTGAAATGGGGCATCACCCGGGCAGAGCGCAACGATTACCGGGAATTGCTCAAGGGGCTGGATCTGGGCCTGGAAGACCGTCTCACCAGCAAGGTGGGACTGCTCTCCGGCGGCCAGCGCCAGGCGCTGACGCTGCTGATGGCAGCGCTGAAAAAGCCCAAGCTGCTGCTCCTGGACGAGCACACCGCCGCCCTGGACCCCAAGACTGCCGCCAAGGTCCTCGCCCTCAGCGACCGGATCGTGGAGGAGAACCACCTGACCACCATGATGGTCACCCACAACATGAAAGACGCCATTGCCCACGGCAACCGGCTCATCATGATGTATGACGGCAAGATCGTCATCGACGTCTCCGGCGAGGACAAGAAGAAGCTGACGGTCCCCGATCTGCTGGCCCTTTTCAGCAAGGCCAGCGGCTCCGACGAGGCCGACGACAAACTGCTGCTCTCCTGAGTCTGACCTCTCCCCGTTTGTACTTGGCGGACACTTTTTGACCTTTCCATATCCTGGTGGGGGACGGCCTGATCCCGTCCTCCACCGGAAGGCGGATCGTCCTGCTTTTTTCGCCCCGGCTTTGTGAAGCGGGCAGATTTTTTACTCCCGGTTTTGTGCAAAAAAACAGTTGACTTTCCCCTTCTCCCTGCGTATAATGCAAAGCAATTAGTCAAACCGATGAGCAAGAGGAGTACCCGGTCGGGCAACCTTTCAGAGAGCCGTGGATGGTGGGATCACGGCAGAGGACCTTCCGGCGAATGGACTTGCGAGGGCAGAGCGAACAGGCAGCGCCTCAGTAGCCTCTGACGGGGACCGCACCCGTTACCAGGGCGGCACGGATAATGGTCCGTGAAACGAGCGGGCGCTATGCGTCAACTTGGGTGGTACCGCAGGATTTTTCAGTCTTGTCCCAATGATGGGACAGGACTTTTTTTATTTCCAAAAAGGAGGCCAAAGCGATGAAACGGAATACCAGACGATGGCGGGAGATGCCTTCCCTCTGATCCCCATCCACAACCATCATTTTGATTTCAGAATAGGAGAATCGCTATGAAAAACTTCCGTAACTTCGTATCCGCCGCTCTGGCTCTGACCCTGACCCTGTCCCTGGCCGCCTGCGGCAGCCAGGAAACCACTTCCGACGACTCCGGTGACGGCTCCTCCCCCAAGTACCTCATCGGCATCAGCCAGTACGGCCAGCACGGCTCTCTGGACAACTGCCGGGAGGGCTTCCTCCAGGGCCTGGAAGAGGCCGGGCTGAAGGAAGGCGTGGACTTCGAGGTGGATTACCGCAATGCCGACTTTGACGACACCATGACCACCCAGATCGGCGACGCCTTCTCTGCCGAGGACGTGGACCTGATGGTAGGCATCGCCACCAACTCCGCCGTGGCCTGCTTCAACGCCGCCGAGGACAAGGACATTCCCGTGATCTTCACCGCCATCACCGATCCTGTAGGCGCCCACCTGGACTCCGGCAACATCACCGGCACCTCTGACGCACTGCCGGTGGCAGGCCAGCTGGAGCTGATCCGGGCCCTGCAGCCCGATGCCGACACGGTGGGCATCATCTACACCACCAGCGAGCCCAACTCCGTCTACTCCGTTGGCATCTATGAGGACCTGGCCGCGGACTACGGCTTCACCATCGACGCCGTGGGCGTCACCTCCCAGGCGGAAGTTCCCCAGGCAGTGGATCAGCTGATCGCCGACGGCGTGGACTGCCTGTCCAACCTGACCGACAACAATGTGGTGGGTGTCCTCACCTCCATCCTGGAAAAGACCGATGAGGCCGGCATCCCCGTCTACGGCTCCGAGGTGGAGCAGGTGAAGCTGGGCTGCGTGGCCGGCGCCGGACTGGACTACGTCCAGCTGGGCATCCAGACCGGCAAGATGGCCGCCAAGGTCCTCACCGGTGAGGCCACCTGCGAGGATCTCCCCTACGAGACCATTGAGAACTACGGTCTCTACATCAACTCCGACTCCCTCTCCGCCCTGGGCATCACCGTTCCCGAGGACATCGCCCAGTCCGCCCAGGAGTGTGCGGAATGATCTTCTACATTTAAAAAGGAGCAGCTTTATGAAACTTGTCACCTATCGCTTTGAAAACACGCAGCGTGTGGGCGTCCTCACCCAGGACGAGACCGCCGTCCTGCCTCTGGATTATCCCGACATGAACACCCTCATCAAGACCACGTCCCCCGCCGATCTCCGCTCCGCCGCCTCCGCGGCGGAGCGCGCCGGCGTCCGGGTGCCCCTGGCAGAGGTGGAGCTGCTGGCTCCCATCCCCCGCCCCCGGCAGGACATCTTGTGCCTGGGCATGAACTACAAGGACCACGCCGATGAGGCCGCTCAGTACAACGCCGAGGCCTTCACCAAGGAAAAGCCGGTGGCGGTGTACTTCTCCAAGCGGGTCTCCCAGGCGGTGGCGCCGGAGGGCGACATTGAGCGCCACGCCGATCTGGTGGAGCGGCTGGACTACGAGGTGGAGCTGGGCGTGATCCTGGGCAAGGCCGCCCGGAACGTGAAGGCGGAGGAGGCCGGCGACTACATCTTCGGCTACACGGTCCTCAACGACGTCTCCGCCCGGGACGTGCAGACCAGCCACAAGCAGTGGTACTTCGGCAAGAGCCTGGACGGCTTCACCCCCATGGGTCCCTGCATCGTCACCGCCGACGAGATTGCCTTCCCCCCGGCCCTGGACATCTCCTCCGCCGTCAACGGCGAACTCCGGCAGCACTCCAACACCCGGCTTTTCCTCACCAGCATCCCCGCCCTTCTGGAGGAGCTCACCACCGGGATGACGCTGCTGCCCGGCACCATCATCGCCACCGGCACCCCTGCCGGCGTGGGCATGGGCTTTGATCCCCCCAAGTTCCTCCAGTCCGGCGACGTGGTGGAGTGCACCATCCAGGGCATCGGCACCATCCGCAACACCGTCCGCTGATTTTCTCTGCAAAGGAGGGTCTGCCATGGCAGACTTGTTTGTCAGCACGCTGATCCAGGGACTCATTTACGCCCTGGTCTCCTTCGGCGTGTATATCACCTATTCCATTCTGGACTTCCCCGACCTGGGGGTAGACGGCACCTTTCCCCTGGGTGCCGCCGTCACCGCGTTGCTGCTCATCAAGGGCGTGGACCCCTGGCTGACGCTGGTGATCTCCCTGCTGGTGGGCGCTCTGGCGGGCCTCTTCACCGGTGTGGTCCATGTGCGGCTCAAAGTCCGGGACCTTCTGGCGGGCATTATCACCATGACCGCGCTGTTTTCCGTAAACCTGCTCATCGCCGGCGGCGCCAATCTGCCGGTGGAGCGGGCGGTGGACACCATCTTCACCGCGCCTTCCACCATGGCCGTCCTGGGCGGGCTCACCCTCTCCGGCCGGAAGCTGGTCATCTCCCTGGTGCTGGCGGTGATCGTCAAGCTGGTGCTGGATCTCTACTTCAAGACCAAGTCCGGCCTGCTGCTGCGGGCCGTGGGCGACAACGCTTCTCTCGTGACGTCCCTTGCCCGGGACAAGGGCAGCGTGAAGATCCTGGGCCTTATGATCTCCAACGCCCTGGTGGCCCTGGGCGGCTGCCTGGTGTGCCACGAGACCCGGAGCTTCTCCGCCACCATGGGCACCGGCCAGCTGGTGTTCGGTCTGGCGGCGGTCATCATCGGCGTGTCCCTCTTCCGCTTCTACGGAGCCACGGGCCTTGCCCAGGCATTGCGCCGGTGCCGTCCGCTGCGGTTTTTGGGCTCCCCCCGGGACACCACGGCGGTGATCGTGGGCAGCTTCCTCTACAAGGCCTGCATCCAGATCGCCATGAGCCTGGGCCTGCCCACCAATATGCTCAAGCTGGTGACCGCGGTACTGTTTTTGCTGGTGCTGGTGGTCTCCGGCCGGAAAGGAGAGGAGATCATCCATGCTTGAAGTACGGGACATCACCAAGGTCTATAATCCCGGCACCGTGACGGAGCAGCGGCTCTTCGACCACTTCTCATTGACGGTGGAGGAAGGGCAGTTCGTCTCCATCGTGGGCAGCAACGGCAGCGGCAAGACCTCTCTTTTGAACATCATCTGCGGCTCCATCCCCATCGAGGGCGGCGACGTGCTGGTGGGCGGCAAGAGCATCGCCCGCCAGAAGGACTACCAGCGCTACGCCTCCATGGGCCGGGTATACCAGAACCCGGCGGCAGGCACTGCCCCCAACCTGACCATGCTGGAAAACCTGTCTCTCGCGGACAACAAGGGCCGTTCCTTCGGCCTGAGCCGGGGCGTGAACCGGCGGCGGGTGGACTTCTACCGCCAGCAGCTCCAGTCCCTGGGGCTGGGGCTGGAGGATAAGCTGGACGTGAAGATGGGTGCCCTCTCCGGCGGCCAGCGGCAGGCCGTGGCACTGCTGATGGCCACCATGACGCCTCTCCAGTTTTTGATCCTGGACGAACACACGGCGGCCCTGGACCCCAAGACCGCCGAGATCATCATGGAGCTGACCGACAAGGTCATCCGGGAAAAGCACCTCACCGCCATGATGGTGACCCACAACCTGCGCCACGCCGTGGAATACGGCGACCGGATCCTCATGATGAGCCGGGGCCATGTGGTGCTGGACCGGGCCGGGAAGGAGAAGCGCGCCACCTCCATGGACGACATCCTCACCATGTTCAACCAGATCTCCATGGAATGTGGAAACTGACTGTAAAAATCCGCGTGTCTCGTGCGAGACACGCGGATTTTTTTGTTTGGAGCGCCCATGGTTTTCCACAATTCCGGTGGAAATCTGCGCCTTACCGGCGGACCATCAGCCGCTTCATGCCCTGCTCCAGGCCCTCGGCGGAGAGGTCGTACATGTGGAAGATCTGGGCCAGCTGCCAGTGGGTCTGGCTCCAGTAGTCCGGCCGGGCCGGCATGGGCTCCGGGTTGAGCCAGATGAGGTAGGGATAGTGGCGCCGCAGCCGCTCCAGCCAGGCAAGGCCGGAATCGCCGTAGGTCCGCTTCTCCCAGTCGTACCGGGGCTCCCGCAGCTCGTAGGGGCTCATGGCCCCGTCCCCCACGATGATGACCTTGTAGCTGGCGTCGTAGTTTTGCAGCAGCCACTCCGTGGGGACCACGCTGTCCCACCGCAGGCCCGGATGGGTATACACCTCCGAGTAGACGCAGTTGTGGAAGTAGTAGGTATGCAGCTCCTTGAAGTTGTTGGACTTGGTGGCCGCCTGGAAGAGCATGCTGCAAAGACCGGCGTAGTACTCCATGGACCCGCCGGAATCCATCAAAAGCAGCACCTTCACCGCGTTTTTCCGGGGGTTTTTGTAGCGGACCTTCAGCGTGCCCGCGTTGTCGCAGGTATCCCGGATGGTGCCGTCCACATCCAGCACCTTCTCATTGCTGTCCGCCTGGACGGAGAGCTGCCGCAGCAGCCGGAAGGCCATCTGGAACTGGCGGGTGTCCAGGGTGTTGTCCTTCCGGAAATCCCGGTACTTCCGCTCTCCCGCCACCGTCATGGCGGTGCGGTGGCGGCCCTGGCCGCCAATGCGGATGCCGCCGGGGTACCAGCCGCTGTTGCCCCAGGGGGTGCGGCCCTGGGTGCCCACCCAGTAGTTGCCGCCGTTGTGCTCCTCGGTCTGCTCCTTGAGCCGCTCTTCCAGACGCCGGAGCAGCTCCTCCAGCGACTCCTCCGGCATCCCCAGGTCCCGCAGGCGGCGCACCGTCTCCCCCAGGTCCTCCTTGGGGTGCTCCAGCCACTGCAGCACCTCCTCCGGCAGCTCGCCCTGCCAGGGGACGTCCTTGAAAAACTCCAGAAACACCTGGTCGAACCGGTCGTACTCCGCCTCGCTTTTCACCAGTACCGCCCGGCACAGCTGGTAGAATCCCGTAAGACTGGAGCGGTGGAGCCCCTGCTCCATACCCTGGAGCAGCGTCAGCCACTCATTGAGGGACACGTCCAGCCCCCGCTGGCGCAGGAGGTAAAAAAATGACGCGAACATGGCTCACCGCCTGGCCCGCTGCAGGGCTCGCAGATCCTTGTCCTTTTTCAGCAGCACACCGGCGAAGGGGATCTCCTTCTCCAGCCGCTCCGGGTCCACACCGCCGGCCACCAGGGCCCGCAGCCAGTCCACCAGTTCCGAGGTGCTGGGCTTCTTCTCCACCTCCCGGAGGCTCCGCACCCAGTAGAACGCCGCCAGGGCCTGGGCGATGAGCCGGCCATCCAGGTCCCCGAAGTGGACACGGAGGATCTGCTCCATCTGCTCCTGGTCGGGGAACTCGATATAATGGAACACACACCGGCGCAAAAAGGCGTCCGGCAACTCCTTTTCCGCGTTGGAGGTGATGATGACGATGGGCCGGTGCTTGGCCTTCACCGTCTCCTTGGTCTCCGGGATATAGAACTCCATCTGGTCCAGCTCCCAGAGAAGGTCGTTGGGGAACTCCAGGTCCGCCTTGTCGATCTCGTCGATCAGCAGCACCACCTGCTCCTCCGCCCGGAAGGCCTCTCCCAGCTTGCCCATCTTGATATAGCGGGCGATGTCATCCACGCCGTTTGTGCCGAACTGGCTGTCGTAGAGCCGCTGGACCACATCGTAGACGTACAGTTCGTCCTGGGCCTTGGTGGTGGACTTCACGTTCCAGATGATGAGCTGCTTGCCCAGGGCGTCCGCCACCGCCTGGGCAAGCATGGTCTTGCCGGTGCCCGGCTCGCCTTTGATCAGCAGGGGCTTTTCCAGCGTGACGGCAATGTTCACGGCGGTCATCAGATCTTCCGACGCCACGTACTGGCTGCTGCCCCGAAACGTTTCATTCATGGGTCATGTCTCCTTGTCTTGGGTGATTGCGGCAGGCATTGCCTGCGAAAAGATTATTGTACCGGACTTTTGCCGGGAATGCAACTGCCTGGGGCATTCCTCCTTGGGAGCAGGAGTTGGGAATTTTCCCCCAAAACGGCCTCGGAATTTTGTCTGGATTCATGAAGCCTGGACTCCGCCGCCCCGCCGCGTTGCAATCCCCCATCCGGGGCGGTATACTGGACGAAGAGATCCCGGACGGTTCGTCCAATTTGATTCTGATACGGAGGTCCTTCCCATGCCCAGCGGAAAAGCGAACGAATCCCGCGCCTTTCAGTCCCCTTCCCGGTACATCCAGGGTCCCGGCGAGATCCGCAATCTCCCTCACTTCGCGTCCAACTACGGGAGCACGGCCCTTGCCATCATCGACTCCTTCTTCTACGAGACCTACCGCCAGACGATCCCGGCGCTGTTTGAAAGCGCGGGCATGACCGCCTGGACCGTGGCCTACCCCGGCACCGCCACCGACGACACGCTGCGCCAGCTGGTGGACTTCTGCAGGACGCTGCCCCAGCTGCCCGACACCGTCATCGGCATCGGCGGCGGGCAAACCTGCGACATCAGCAAGGCGGTGGGTGCCTTCTACGGCAAGGCCTTCATCTGTGTCCCCACCGCCCTCACCACCGACGCGCCCACCTCCACCCACACCGTGCTCCACAATCCCCATGAGCAGCCCAAGCTGGTGGTCCACTCCAAAAACCCGGACTATGTGGTGGTGGACACGGAGATCACCGTCCAGTCCCCCGCCTGGATGATGGTCTCCGGCATGGGGGACGCCCTGGCCACC
Organism: uncultured Oscillospiraceae bacterium; assembly: GCA_944387015.1. Taxonomy (GTDB): domain Bacteria; phylum Bacillota; class Clostridia; order Oscillospirales; family Oscillospiraceae; genus Oscillibacter. Next base: position 11,264 of record CALXDH010000011.1, on the reverse strand, counting down.
TACATCGAGGCCCAGGCCTCCTTCGCCAACAACAACGTCTGCAACGCCGGCGCCGGAGATTACGGCCCCACGCTTTTAGGTATGGCCGCAGCCAAGCTGAGCTATGACGTCCTGCTCTCCAAGGGCCGGGAAGCCCTTCTCGCCGCCCGGCACCACCTCCGCACCCCCGCCTACGAGGACGTGGTGGAGGCCACGGTGCTGCTCTCCGGCCTGGGCTTTGAGTGCACCGGCGTCTCCATCGCCCACGGCCTGGAGGCGGGCTTCCATGTGCTGCCCATCCGGCCGCTGCTCCACGGCACCGGTGTGGGCTACTGCACCCTGGTGCAGCTGATCGTCCAAAACGACATGGAGCGCTTCGGGGAGGCCTTTTCCTTCTGCCGGGACATCGGCCTGCCGGTGTGCACGGCGGACATCGGCCTGACGGAGGAAAACCGGGACCGGAGCGTGGAGGCCCTGGTGGACGAGGTCTACGGCAAGCGCTGGAACGTCACCAACGTGCCCCGGTACTTCTCCCGGGAGACGCTCATCAACGCCATCTACTATCTGGACGCCTATGCGGCGGAACACCGCTGAGACCGTCCTGCAGAGACCGCAAGGCAAAAAACAGCCCGGAGGGAACTTCCCTCCGGGCCGTTTTCGTTTTCAATCAAAGTCCCTGGGCGATCATGGCTTCGGAGATCTTCTTGAAGGCGGCGATGTCGCTGCCTGCGATCAGATCATAGCCCAGATCGTACTCGGCCGCAGCGGCCGCGGACAGATCGTAGATGTTGTTCATGATGCTGCGCAGCCGGTCGTCCACTTCCTTCCGGGACCAGCTGTAGCGCACGCTGTTTTGCACCATCTCCAGAGCGGAGACCACCACGCCGCCGGAACCGGAGGCCTTGGAGCCCGCCGTCAGGATGCGGGGGCTCAGGCGCAGCAGCTTCAGTGCCTCTGCGGTGGCGGGCATGTTGGCCGCCTCCACGTAGTAGCGCACGTTGTTGGCCACGAGCATCACCGCGTCCTCCACGTCCAGCTCGTTCTGGGTGGCGCAGGGCACCGCGATGTCCACCGGCACCTCCCAGGGCTTCTTGCCGGCGTAGAACTCCACGCCGAAGCGGTCGGCATAGGCCTCCACCCGGTCCTCTCCGGCGGCACGCATGGAGAGCATGAAGTCGAACTTCTCCTGGGTGGTAATGCCGTCGGGGTCGTAGACATAGCCGTCGGGGCCGGAGAGGGTCACCACCTTGCCGCCCAGCTCGGCGCTCTTGCGGCACACGCCCCAGGACATGTTGCCGAAGCCGGAGACGGCCAGGCGCTTGCCCTCCAGGGTCTCGCCCTGCTGCTCCATCATCCGGGCCAGGAAATACACGGTGCCGAAGCCGGCGGCCTCCTGGCGGATCTTACTGCCGCCGTAGGTCAGCCCCTTGCCGGTCAGGGCGCTGCTCTCGGAGCGGCCCGTCAGGCGCTTGTACTCGCCGAAGAGGTAGCCGATCTCCCGGGCGCCCACGCCGATGTCACCGGCGGGGATGTCGGTGTCGGAGCCGATGTGGCGGTACAGGGCCGTCATGAAGCTCTGGCAAAAGCGCATGATCTCCCGGTTGCTCTTGCCCCGGGGATCGAAGTCCGCACCGCCGGCGGCGCCGCCGATGGGAAGGCCCGTCAGGGCGTTCTTATAAGTCTGCTCAAATCCCAGGAACTTCACCACAGAGGGGTTCACCGTGGGATGGAAGCGCAATCCGCCCTTGTAGGGGCCGATGGCGCTGTTGAACTGCACCCGGTATCCGTGGTTCGTATGAGCCATGCCCTGGTCATCCACCCAGGGCACAGTGAAGGAGAGCATCCGCTCCGGCTCCACCATCCGGGTCAAAAGATCCAGCCGCTCAAAGCGGGGATCGTCGGTCACAGCCGGCTGGATCATCTCCAGCCAGGCCTGCACTGCCTGCAGGTACTCAGGCTGATTGGCGTACCGCTGCTCCAGGGCAGCGGACACGCTGGCAGCATACTCGCTCATTCCGCTGCCCTCCTCACACCAAGCCGTAGGCCAGCATGGAGTCGGCCACCTTCAGGAAGCCCGCGATGTTGGCGCCGGCCACCAGGTCGCCGGGCTTGCCGTACTCCGCGGCGGCATTGGAGGCGTTGTGGTACAGGTTGGTCATGATGGACTTGAGGTGCTCATCCACCTCTTCGAAGGTCCAGTAGAAGCGCATGGAGTTCTGGCTCATCTCCAGGGCGGAGGTGGCCACACCGCCGGCGTTGGCCGCCTTAGCGGGGGCGAAGAGCAGTCCGGCACCCTGCAGGGCCGCCACTGCCTCCGGCGTACAGGGCATGTTGGCGCCCTCGGCCACGGCGAAGCAGCCGTTCTTGATCAGCGCCTTGGCGGCGTTCTCGTCCAGCTCGTTCTGGGTGGCGCAGGGCAGCGCGATGTCGCAGGGGATCTGCCAGATGCCGGCGCAGCCCTCGTGGTATTCGGCGGAGGGGTGGGTCTCCACGTACTCCCGGATCCGCTTGCGCTCCACTTCCTTGAGCTGCTTGACGGCAGCCAGGTCGATGCCGTTGCGGTCATAGACATAGCCGTTGGAATCGGACATGGCCACCACCTTGGCGCCGAACTCGGTGGCCTTCTCACAGGCGTAGATGGCCACGTTGCCGGAGCCGGAGATCACCACGGTGGCTCCCTCAAAGCTGCGGCCGGCGTCCCGGAGCATATTGTCGGTGAAGTAGCACAGGCCGTAGCCGGTGGCCTCGGTCCGGGCCAGGCTGCCGCCGTAGGTCAGGCCCTTGCCGGTGAGGACGCCGGTGAACTCGTTGCGCAGCCGCTTGTACTGGCCGAAGAGGTAGCCGATCTCCCGGGCGCCCACGCCAATGTCGCCGGCGGGCACGTCGGTGTCGGGCCCGATGTACTTGAAGAGCTCGCTCATGAAGCTCTGGCAAAAGCGCATGACCTCGGCATCAGACTTGCCCTTGGGGTCGAAGTCGCTGCCGCCCTTGCCGCCGCCGATGGGCAGGCCGGTGAGGGAGTTTTTGAAGATCTGCTCAAAGCCCAGGAACTTGATGATGCCCTCATAGACAGAAGGGTGGAACCGCAGGCCGCCCTTGTAGGGGCCGATGGCACTGTTGAACTGCACCCGGAAGCCCCGGTTGACGTGGACCTTGCCCTGATCATCCTCCCAGGGCACCCGGAACTTGATGATCCGCTCCGGCTCCACCAGGCAGTCCATCACGCCCTCCGTGATGTACTCCGGGCGGGCCTCCACCACGGGGACCAGAGAAGTGAGGACCTCGTGGACCGCCTGGTGAAACTCCGGCTCCGCCGGGTTCCGGCGGATGACACGCTCCATCAGGCCGTTCAGATATTCGTGCTGAATGTTCATGCTCTATACCTCCCGAGGCAGGCCGTTGACTGCACACAGCGAATGCTGCGCCGCGCCTGTCACACATTAGTTGTTTAAATCGTAGCACAATTAAAACTTCTCCGTCAATCTTTTTGTGGGTTGAGGCAGGCCCCTTCCGCCAATCTTGTGTGTTTTTCCAATTTTTTTAGGTCATTAACCGTTTACTCTTGTTCGAATTTTCACGCCGTTTCCGGCCGTTCCCTCACCTTGTATGCGGTCTTTCAAAAAAAATGCAGTTTTTTCAAAAAGCAGTTGACAAATCAAATAAAGTCGTGTAGTATATACACGTTCCGCTTCGGACGATTAGCTCAGCTGGCTAGAGCACCTGCTTGACGTGCAGGGGGTCACAGGTTCGAGTCCTGTATCGTCCACCAACAAAAGCACCTGCTAAGGCAGGTGCTTTTTTGTATATCCGGACCGTCTTGTTGTGGCTGGCCGGTACAGGGAAGGAGCATTGCTTATGAGATCTGTCGCACTGGTCACCGGAGCCTCTCGGGGGATCGGCCGGGCCATCGCCCGGGAACTGTCCGGAGAGGGCTATGCCGTGTGCGTCAACTATTGTCAGCACCGCCAGGAAGCCGAGGACCTGGCGGAGGAGCTGCGCCGGGGAGGCCAGGACGCCATCGCCGTGCAGGCAGACGTGGCCAGCCGGAGTGCCGTGGAGACCATGGTACGCACCGTGGAGCGGGAACTGGGCCCCGTGACGCTGCTGGTGAACAACGCCGGCATCTCCCGCCAGTGCCTGTTCCAGGACATGGACGACGAGACCTGGGACCGCTTTTTCGCCGTTAACGTCGGCGGCGCCAAAAATGCCATCCAGGCGGTGCTGCCCCACATGCTCTCGGAGAAGACAGGCTGCATCGTAAATCTCACCTCCATCTGGGGCCTGCGGGGCGCTTCCTGTGAGGTGGCCTATGCTGCCACCAAGGCCGCGCTGGTGGGCCTCACCCGCTCCCTGGCTCTGGAGCTGGCTCCCTCCCATATCCGGGTCAACGCCGTGGCGCCGGGCTCTATTGAAACCGATATGGTCCGGATGCTGGGGCCGGAGACCCGGGACCTTTTGATCGAGGAGACACCTCTGGGCCGTCTTGGCACCCCGGAGGACGTGGCCCACGCCGTAGCGTTTCTGGCTTCGGAGAAGGCCTCCTTCCTCACGGGGCAGATCCTCACCGCCGACGGCGGCTTCACCGTCTGACGGCCCGTCAGTGGACCCGCTGCCGCCGCCAGCACCTGCATATGAAAAAGGACCCGCTGCACTTGGCAGCGGGTCCTTTCTTTTTATTCATCCTCCATTCCGGGAAGCGGCGGCGCGTGAACGATCACCCGGCCAAAGCACACCAATGTCCGGCCGCTGGAGGCGGTGAGCACCACGTCCGCGTCAGCCCGTGCCCGGTTTAGGGAAAAGAGATACACGGTCCCCAGGGGATCTTTCCGGTACTGCTTGCACACCATCTCACCATCCACGCAGAAGATCCCCACATCTCCCTGCCGCAGCGGGTCCCGGTTCACGTACACCACCGAGCCGTCGGCAATATAAGGTGCCATGGAGTCACCCTGGATCCGGACGGCAAACTCCGCCCCGGCTGGCACATCCCCCTTCACCGGCAGGTAATCAAAGTCCTCCCCAAACACCGGGGCCGCATAGCCCGCCGCCGCCGGACTCCGGTACAGCGGGATCACCCGGGGTTCCTGCTCCGCGGTACGGCTCTCCTCCAGATCGTCCCGATAGGCGCACAGCGCCTCCACCATGGAGCGTACCGTCTCCCGCCCCAGCATGGAAAGCCCCCGGTACTGCGCCAGCAGCGTCTGCTCCCCTTGGGTCAGCACCTGCCCACCGGAACGGAAGCTGTCCTGAAACAACACGTTCGGCTCCGTCTCCAAGGCGTCAAACAGCCGCAGGATCACATCCTCCCGCGGAAAGCTGATCCCCTTTTCATAGTTACTGACCGCGGAGAGCGTTACACCCAGAAGACCCGCCAGCTGTTGGCGGGACATGCCCATCTCCTCCCGACGTGCCCGGACCCGTTCCCCAAATGTCATGGCTGCCGCTCCTTTCCCGGTGCATTTTTCTCAGGATACCGCACTTTCCCTGTCCTGTCAACCAAAGAATAACAAGAAACTTGTAAAATCGCACTTGACATAATAGAACATTTGTGCTATTGTATCCTTATTCACAAGGTTCTTGTTGATAAAGCCTATAAGTTCCAGTTTTCTTGTAAATCAGAAAATAAAAAAGCGCCCGCGATTGCAGGCACCTTTTGGTGGGGGAAGGTGGATTCGAACCACCGAAGCCGAAGCAACAGATTTACAGTCTGCCCCATTTGACCGCTCTGGAATTCCCCCATATGAAATTTGGAGCTGGTGGACGGATTCGAACCCCCGACCTGCTGATTACAAATCAGCTGCTCTACCAGCTGAGCTACACCAGCAGTTCCAACAGCAGGATTTATATTACCAGACATATAGGGATTTGTCAACAGGATTTTTACATTTTTTTGTTTTTTCTTTTGGGAGGGATTTTTGTTGCTGCATCTGCGACGCCGTCCCCGACGGCGGCAAGTTCTCTGTACCCTGTGCGGACAGGAGATCACAGAGGGCGAGGACTATTGGATCTGCAACGGCAGCCGGATCTGCTGCCGCTGTCTCACCGCATTTGCCCGGACGGAGTTGGCTCCTTACCGGCAAACGCGGGGAAGGGAGGCCGAAGAATGACACTTTTGGAACTGTCCGCGCTCTATGACGAGAGCGCAACCCGCATCCGCGTACGGATGGCGCAGCTTCGGGCCGATGCCAAGGAACAGACGGACCCCGCAGCGGCCCAGGCCCTGCGGCAGCGGATCGCAGAGCTGACGCCGCTGCTGCGGGAGATGCGGGAGCTGGCGGTTTTGACCGCACACTATTATGACAGGAGCTATCACAAACATGAACGATACACGCTTTGATACCCGCTCCAGCGAGTGGATCGGCGACATGACGGTGTGGCTGCGGGAAAACAGCGCCGACAACAGCGAACGGCTGGAGCGGCTGCGGCGGAATCTGCGCCAGGCCCGGGTCCGGGAGCTGACGCCCCGGCAGCGGCAGATGCTCACGCTCTACTACGATCAGGGGATGAACATTCCTCAGATCGCCGTACTGCTGGGGCTCAACCGCTCCACGGTGTCCCGCACCCTTCGCCGGGCACGGGAGCGGCTCTACCGCCATGTGCGCTACGGACTGTAAATCTTTTTGCATTCCCCCTTGTGCTTTTCTCCCCGTCCCCGTATAATCGGCTTAGATAGGGCAAGCTAAAAAGGTCTGATAACCGCCGGAGGAGGTACTGCACATGTTGTATTCCACTCTGCACAAACGCTGGCCCCGACTGGTGGCCTCCGTGGTGGGAGAGCTGATCGCCGCCGCTGCGTTGAATCTCTTCATCGTTCCGCTGGGACTTTACACGGGCGGCACGCTGGGGTTGTGCCAGCTGATCCGAACGCTGCTGCAGTCCGCCCTGGGATTGGAGACCGGGTCCTACGACATTGCCGGTATCCTCTATTTCATTACCAACATCCCCATTTTGCTGCTGGCCTACAAGACCCTGGGGCGAGAGCTGGTGGTCAAGACCATCGTCTGCGCCGTCTCCTACTCCTTCTTCTACTCCATCATCCCCATTCCCTCCACGCCGATCATTGACGATTACCTCACCGCCTGTATGCTGGGCGGCATCCTCACCGGCGTGGGCAGCGGCATCGTCCTCACCTGCGGTGCCAGCGGCGGCGGACTGGATATTGTGGGGCTGTGCCTGAGCAAACGAGGCAGTACCTTCACCGTGGGAAAATTCTCCCTGACCTTCAACGTCTTCCTCTACACCGCCTTCCTGGTGCTCTTCAGCCCCCAGGTGGCCATCTACTCCGTGATCTACAACTTCTTCACCGCCATGGTGCTGGACCGGGTGCATCAGCAGAACATCAACGTCCAGGCGCTGATCTTCACCCGGGAGGACCAGAACGAGCTGGCCCACTTCATCATCTCGTCCCTGGGCCGCAGCGTCACCTACTGGAACGGCACCGGCGCCTATACCGGTGAAAATATCCATGTGCTGTGCGTGTGCCTTTCCAAGTATGAGATCGAGGAGCTGCTTCGGGCAGTCCACACCATCGATCCCCATGCCTTCCTGACGGTTCAGGAGGGCACCCATATCTATGGAAACTTCACCCGAAAGCTGGAATGACCCGGCGTCTGCCGGATCCTTCCGCCTTGCGGCGCAGGGAATGTTTTTTCTGCTAAAAATGCGGGACAGGCTTTTGCCTGTCCCGCATTTTTTATTAGCCTTTTCTTACCGGCGTCTTTGCTTGCGGAAGGCCCGGCGGGCGCCTTTGCGGCGGGCCTTCTTCTCCGCCCGGGCGGTGAAAAAGGCGCTGCACTTGTCAAAGATCCGCTCCAGGGTCATCTGCACCGGCACCACCAAAAGCACCAGCACGATCAGCACCAGCCAGGCGGCAAAGCTCAGGCCGGAGAGGGCGAACACTTCTCCGAAGAAGAGGATGGCCGCCAGCAGCGCAACACTCATGGTCACCAGCAGTGCGATCCGCTTGGCGTCCAGCGGCCGGGCGGCGTAGTAGATCACCGTCAGTCCATTCACCGCCATCAGCACCACGCAGATGGTAGACAGCTCCTCCAGCGTCAATCCGAAGGTGTAGACGAAAAGCTCCGCGAACAAGATCACGGCGATGGCCGTGAGGCCTCCGGGGAAGGCCCGGCGCAGCACATTGTGGAGGAACTTCCCCCGCACCAGGTCGTGGTTGGGCTCCAGCGCCAGGAAGAAGGAGGGCACGCCGATGGTCAGGGCGGAGATCAGCGTCAGCTGAATGGGCACGAAGGGATAGGGAAAATCGGCAAAGAGCGTGATGATGGCCAGAAAGAACGAGAGGATGTTCTTTACCAGATACAGCGCCGAGGCCCGCTGGATGTTGTTGATCACCCGGCGGCCCTCCGCCACCACCTTGGGCATGGCGGCAAAGTCGCTGTCCAGCAGCACCAGCTGGGCCACCTGGCAGGCCGCGTCCGCGCCAGAGGCCATGGCCACGCCGCAGTCGGCGTCCTTGAGGGCCAGCACATCGTTGACACCGTCGCCAGTCATAGCCACCGTGTGGCCCTGGCTCTGAAGGGCCCGGACGATCTTGCGCTTCTGGTTGGGCACCACCCGACCGAACACCGTGTACTCTCCCACGGCCCGGGCGATGTCCTGGTCCGTCTGCAGCTCCCGGGCGTCCACCCAGCTGCCGGCGCCGTCGATCCCCGCCTGGGCCGCCACGGCGGATACCGTGACGGGGTTGTCGCCGGAGATGACCTTGACGGCCACCCCCTGGCTGTGGAAGTAGTCAAACACCTTGGGCGCCGCCGGACGGATGGGGTTTTCCAGCACCACCAGGGCGATGGGCACCACCAACCCGATAAGGCGCCCCGGCTCCGCCCCGTCGCACTGGGCCAGCAGCAGCACCCGGCAGCCCTTTTCGGCATAGTAGGCCGTCCGCTTTTCCAGGGGGGCGAACTCGCTGCCCAGCACATACTCCGGCGCTCCCAGCACGTAGGCCCCCCGGCCGGGGAAATTCACCGCGCTCCACTTGGTGGCGGAGGAGAAGGGCACCGTCTCCCGATGGGGCCAGGCAGGGCCGTAGGAGTACCGCTCCGCGATGGCTTTGGCGGTGTCGTTGTCCGGCTCCAGGCAGCGGTAGAAGGCCCCCAGGATGTCGGAGATCTCCGTCTCCGGGTAGGCCTCCACATCCAGCGGAACCACTTCCCGCACCTCCATCTGGGGGCTGGTGACGGTGCCGGTCTTGTCCACACACAAAACATCCACCCGGGCCAGCGTCTCGATGGCGTTCATCTCGTGGATGAGGGTCCGGTTCCGGGCCAGGCGCACCACGCTGACCGCCAGCGCCACGCTGGTGAGCAAAAACAGCCCCTCCGGGATCATGCCGATGAGGGCCGCCACGGTGGAGACCACCGCCTGCCGCAGTCCCAGTTCCTGCACGGCATACTGATTATAAAAAAGAGCGCCGCCGATGGGGATCAGCACCACGCCGATGAACCGGATCAGCCGGTCCAGGGAGCGCATCATCTCGCTCTTTCCGGGGCCGGCGTCCTTCTTGGCGGCCAAGGTCAGCTTGGCGGCATAGGAGTCCGCCCCCACCTGGTCCAGCCGCGCCCGGCATTTTCCGTTGATGACGAAGCTGCCGGAGAGCAGGCTGTCCCCGACGGCCTTGGCGATGGCGTCCGCCTCGCCGGTAATGAGGGACTCATTCACCTGCACCTGCCCGGTGAGGACCGTGGCATCCGCCGGGATCTGACACCCGGCGGTCAGTTCGATGACGTCCTCCCGCACCAGTGCATCCGACGCCAGCTCCGCCACCGCCCCGTCCCGGACGGTCCGGACTTTGGCAGCAGAGAGCAGCGTCAGCTTTTCAATGGTGCGCTTGGACCGCAGCTGCTGGACGATGCCGATGACGGCGTTGGCAGCCACGATGAAGAGGAAGGTCATGTCCTTCCAGTCCCCTACCAGCAGCAGACACACTGCCAGCACCACAAAAATCAGGTTAAAATATGTCAGCAGATTTTCCCGCACGATCTGCTTGTCCGACTTGGTGGGCGAGGCCACCGGCCGGTTGTCCCAACCGGCCTCCGCCAATGCCTTTGCCTGGGCGGAGGTCAGGCCCTTGTCCGCTGTCGGGTGCAGCAGGGGCATCTCCCGGCGGCCGGGTGCTGCGGTTTCCTGCGGCTGCTCCCTGTGGGTCCATTTCACGGGAGGGTTTCCCCCTTTCGATCATTTTTGAGGATATTATACCAATTCCCCCAAACTTTGTACAGGGCAGTAACCGGACCGCACGCAAAAATCCCGGGCAGGGAAAATGCATCGTTCCATTGCTGAGAAAACGAAAAAGGACACCCCGATTGGGATGTCCTTTTATTTGGAGCGGGCAACGAGGCTCGAACTCGCTTCCCGGCATCCCGCAAATGGCCTTCGTCCATTTGCAGGAGCCCTGCCTCACCTCCACTTTCATTTGCGCGCCCGGCGCGCGGTGGAGGCAGCGCGTTCGTCCGTCTCATAAACGAAAAAGGACACCCCGATCTGATGTTTCCCATAGGTACATTTTCTGAACCTGGTGGATCATTGGGCATAGAGGCGGACGGCGGAAGCCGTCCGCCTCTGTGTTTTCATGCCAACAACCGCATGATTTCTTCTTTCTCTGTGATCTGTTTCGCCATGTGCGGTGCGTGGTCGCCCTCCCGCATAGGTGTATCCAGGGCGCCGATGTCCCGGTACACGATCCGAACGCTCTGGCCAGCGGAGCGGGAGTGCTTTTTCGACCGCTCCCCGATCTCAATGCGCTGGATGAACAGCCGCAGCAGCTGGGGCGTCAGTTCATCGATGGCGGTGTACTGCTTGGCCTTCTCGATGAAGGCGTCTACATTGGCGACCGAGGCTTTCAGCCTCTCCAACTGCTCCTCCTTCGCTGGGATGTCCGACTCCAGTTCTTTCTGCTCTGCATTGTAGTCGGCGGAGAGCATCCGGAACTGCTCGTTGGTCACCCGTCCCAGCACATTGTCCTCGTAGAGACGCTTGAACAGGGCGCTCAGTTCTCCATCCCTGCGGTGCATGGCGTCCAGCTCCTTCTGCACACGGTTGATCTCCCGCCGCAGTTCCAGGGTGTTCTTCTGGTTGATGTACTCCGCGAACTGCCTCTCCTTCATCCGGGCGAAGTGGGTCACCCTGCGCAGATCGTCCAGCACGATCTGTTTCAGGTCAACCTCCCGGATCTGATGGGGCGTACAGGCCTCCTTGCCTCTCTTGCCGTAGGTAGAACACCGGAAGTAGTACTGATCCTCCCGCATCTTCTCCGTCCGGCAGAGCGT
>CALXDH010000010.1 GCA_944387015.1 uncultured Oscillospiraceae bacterium | reverse complement strand
ATACAAGATGCGCAAAACCGCGAACCCATTGAGCCGCAAGGCTTTCCGGGCTGTATCTTTTTCGGCAACAAAAGACAAAACCCGCCCAAATCACAAGATTTGGGCGGGTTTTTCTTGCTATTGTTTTGTTATTTTGATTATAGAAGGATGCTTTAAAGAAAGCGGATCAATTATCTTTTACATTATACTTCGTGCGAATTTGCTTTAATAAATTCAGCTCCACCTGTTTGTAATCGGTTGTCTGATAAAAATACAAACTGACTGGCGTTCCATTTTTATAGTACTCCATGACCACTTTATTCATTTTACAATTCGTGCTTTGACCACCCACATAGCAGTTACGTGGACCAATTATACCATACCCGTTGTTAAACCCGTTGTTAAACCGCCTTTGCAAGTTTGAAGTTTCACCAATATAAATAATCTTATTCCCTACCACCCACAAATATACACCCGGAATGGGGTGAGCACGAATAGAGAAACGGCAAAATGTCCCTGATCCATTAGGGCCAAGTGGCAAACCATTACATTTAGAGTATTCTTTCAGTGGCGTGTATTCCTTTACTCGTCCGTTTTCGCATTGGGGAATAAGCTGCTGTACAAAATGGAACTCATATCCACAAACAGTTAAACTGGTGTTAGGAGTTATGTGCGGCGGTTGAACTGGGATTTTTTCTGTGTCTGAGATATTACTTTTATTGTTTTGATTAAGAAAGGTTTGTTTCTGAATCTTCGAGATGTTCTGTCTACAAAATACGACGGTTCTATTTGGAATATCCACACTTTTAGTAATATAGCCCGCACTCATCCAACTTTCTGCCTGACTGTGCCCGCCATTTGTCCACCATGCGTTGTAAGTATAAGCGCTATTGGGCAAGTGAGATTTCATGATTCTCTCAATTTCCAAAAAAGATAATTTGATTTCTGATTGCTTCTCCGACATTAAAAATTCTTTTAAGGGTTCGTATTTAGACATAATACACCTCTCAATTATGTTGCTTTTAAGTTAGCATAAACTGCATTATTGTGTCAATATGGGGATGTATTGTTGTTTTATGGTGTGATTTGTAGTGTGATTTCGGCAATGCTTTGATACCTGCAATGGGAATCGGGAGGGCTGTTGTAGTTTTCCACCGCATCGATGCTGATTAAAACTATCTTGTATAAACGAAGGATAATATGACTACCGTACGACTTATTTCTTTGATTATAGCTTGTTAAATACTGATACGCCTGATGCCCTGGCATTCGATCTGCTCCTTTGCTGAGTGCGATGGTGGAGTTCAGCCGTTGACGGGTGATGTGCGTCAACGGATCCTTCGAACAGTGGACGATCTCAATGATAAGGGCTTCCGTGTGCTGGTCATTGCGCAAAAGAGTAACCCGTCTCCTGTGGGGGCGTTTGGGGTGAAGGACGAGTGTGACATGGTACTCATTGGCTATCTGGCCTTCCTGGACCCGCCCAAGGAGTCCACGGCGGACGCGATCCGGGCCCTCAAACAACATGGCGTGACCACCAAAATCCTCACCGGTGACAACGACAAGGTGACAAGAACCATCTGCAAGCAAGTGGGGCTGAAGGTACGCAATATGCTGCTTGGTTCCGACCTGGAGGCTATGAGCGACGATGAGCTGGCAAGAGCGGCAGCGTCTACTGATGTGTTCGCCAAGCTCACTCCGGACCAGAAGGCCCGGGTTGTATCGGTGCTGCGGGAAAGCGGGCACACCGTCGGCTTTATGGGGGACGGCATCAACGATGCGGCCGCCATGAAGGCTGCCGACATCGGTATTTCCGTGGACACGGCAGTGGATGTAGCGAAAGAGTCGGCGGATATTATCTTGCTGGAGAAGGACCTGATGGTGCTGGAGCAGGGGATCATCGAAGGCCGCAAGACCTATGCCAACATGATCAAATACATCAAGATGACCGCCTCCTCCAACTTCGGCAATATGTTCTCTGTCCTGGCTGCCTCGGCGCTGCTGCCCTTCCTGCCCATGATGAGCGTGCACCTCATTTTCCTCAACCTGATTTACGACCTGTCCTGCACCGCCATTCCCTGGGACAATGTGGACGAGGAATTTATCGCTAAGCCCCGGAAGTGGGATGCCTCCAGCGTGGGTAATTTCATGCTCTGGATCGGGCCCACCAGTTCCATCTTTGACTTTACCACCTATCTCTTTATGTATTTTGTCTTCTGTCCTATGTTTGTCTCCGGGGGCGTGCTCTTTAACGACCTGTCCGCCCATTTCAGCGGCGCGGAGCTGGCCCTGATGCAGGCAAAATATATCGGTCTCTTTCAGGCGGGATGGTTCGTGGAATCCATGTGGAGCCAGACCCTGGTCATCCATATGATCCGCGCCCCCAAGCTGCCCTTCCTTCAGAGCCGGGCCTCTGCACCACTGACCCTGCTTACCATGACCGGCATCACCATACTGACGGTGATCCCCTTTACTCCCCTCGGTGCGATGCTTGGATTTGTTGCCCTGCCTGCTGCCTACTTTGCGTATCTGATCCCTTGTATCCTGCTCTATATGGTGTTGGCGACCAGCCTGAAAAAAGCCTATGTACGCCATTACGGCGAATTACTTTGATGATCGGAGGAATTTGTATGACCTGGTCTAAGCTGTGGATGGACTTGTTTGGAAGCACGTCCTTTTGTGGAATTGACATGGGCTTCTGGGTTGCCTTGTCCGCCGTTTTGCTCATTGTAATTTTGATGAATGCAGTGTTTTGGGGGATGAAGCCCAAAGAGAAACCCGGAGAAGCAGAAAAGTGAAGGTTTTGCTGTCACAGCCAGTGCCGGACTGGTTTTCCCAACATACATCTCATAAATAATAAAAATACGCCCCTGAAATGAAGAAAATTCAGGGGCGTATTCTTTGCCTATAACTTGTTAAAAACTGCGCCTGATGGACAAAAACCGGTCTGTCATGAATCGGTTTCCCCGGAGAACGCGACTTCCAGCTGCTCTTTGGGTTGGCCGATGTACTGCCGGGACTCCTGGAGCCGCTGCTCCATTTCCACGATTTCCTCCCGGATCTGCCGGCGGCTTTTTGCCCGGTTTGTCTGCAGAAAGAGATGGTACCGCTCTTGCAGGGTTTCTGCCTTAGGCGGGAATGTAATGACCACGTCCCCGATCTGGTTGCCCTCCAGCTCATTCCGGCAGATCTCATCGTCCATGACCGCCATATAGAGAGCGTATCGGGTGAACTCCTTGAGCGGCATCCGGAACATCCAGCGCCAGCAGACAGCGGAGCCAACGACAACTGCCAGGCAGCCCAGGACTGCAAGTTTGTGACCTGTCTTCATATTCCTTTATCCTCCGATGCTCTGAATCTTGCGCCCGGACTTTTCTTCTATAAAGCGGCAGAATTCCGGGACACTGCCACCCTCCAGTGCCGCCTTTTCAAGGGCCATGGCATGGTTCATCCCCATCACCAGAAGAAGATAATCCCGAGTCTCCGCCAATGCGAGGATCTTGTCATACTGCCACTTGGATTCCGCGGCGGCGGTTTTCACAAGGTAATGGTCCGGATAAAAAGTGGTATCGGCGAAATCTGTTCCAGGCAGAGCCTTACGCTTTGCAAAATAGCCGTTGAGCGCATCCTCTTTCCAGCTGATCAGCAACAGAGCCGCAATGACTGCACAGTTGACCGCCGTCTGCCAGACATTTCCCCAGGACAGCCAGAGAGCTACTAAGAGAAGCCCGATAATGATCCAGGCGTAAAGGCGGATCCACCGACTTCTCTTGGCCCGGACCGTTTTTCGAACTGCTCGTGCCATAGCAGTCAGCGCTTTTTGATCGTATGTGGTATGACAAGTGAATTCCATAGGGACCTCCCAGGCCGTCATGGCAGCAAGTTTTAGAAAGTGGGCACTACTATATCAAATAACGGCACATTTAAAATGAATTTTTTCTTAATTATCTTTAAGACGGCGGGATTTTCCCCATGGATCCCAAAGAACTTCTTCCGGAACTGCGCACTGAGCATGGACGGTCCCAGGGACGGCTTGCAGAAAAGATGCATGTGACCCGGCAGACGGCGTCTTGCTGGGAGACTGGTGAAACGGTGACCAATATCATAAAGAGTCCTGATGGCGCCCGCTGTTCCAGGTCGGTGCCGATCGCCCATCACTTTTTTATCGCGCCGCACAGGCGCCAATGCCCGTATTCCGGCAGAATGTGCACGGGGATGTGATGGCCCTTGCCCGCCTCCTGTATGGTCATATCGAAGCCTCGGAATGAAAAAATGTGGGCGTCCGTCGTCGGACGCCCACATCTAAAGTGATTCACGCATGATGCTTAATGCTTGGTTTCTTGCCCTCCATATGCGGATTGGACATTTTTGATGTGCTGATGGAAAGCTTCTATCACTGGAGTCAGCGCCTGATCTTTTTTCCAGACCAGCACCGTGCCTGTCTCCATGGCCGGAGAAAGGGGGAGAAAGCGGAGATCATCAAAGGCCAGGTTCAAATCAAAACCCAGAGCTGCCCCTACGCCGCAGCGCACCATGTTGGCGGCGTTGAGGATCAGGTTGAAGGTGGCGGCGATCTGCAGATGATCCCAACGATCCCCAAACCAACTGGCCAGCTCTCCCTGTACGCGCTCCCGTCCACTGACCAGCAGAGGAACCGATTCTAAATCCAGCGGCGTGACTGCATCCTGTTCAGCCAAGGGGGAATCTGTCCGCACCAGCACGCCCCAGCGATCCTTCTCCTGCATCCGGCAGAAGGCATATTTGCCCACATCCACCGGTTCCGTCAGCAGTCCCATGTCCAGAAGTCCCATATCCAACCGTTCCTTCACATCATCGGCGTTGGCGCTGAAGATCCGGAAGGTGACCTTGGGGTAGCGCTCCCGGAAGGTGCGGATGGCCTGGGAGAGGAAGGTCATGCTCCGGGTCTCTCCCGCGCCGATGGCGATCTCGCCCATCAGCTCCGTCTCCCGGGCGGCAAATTCCCGGGCTGTTTTGTCTGCCAGGTCCACCAATTCCTGAGCCCGTCGGCGCAGCTGCATCCCCTCGTCAGTGAGGACGATATGGTAGCGGCTGCGGTGAAAGAGTTGTACGCCCAGCTCCTCTTCCAGCTGCATCAGCTGCCGGGACAGGGTGGGCTGGGTCAGATGGAGCAGGGCAGCGGCCTTGGTGATGTTCTCCTCCTGGGCCACTGCCAGAAAATATCTTAAAACACGAAGTTCCATGGGGATCCCTCCTGATTTCATCCTATCATTCCCATTCTGTTCCTGCAAGATAAATATGCCTTCGCAGAATAACTGTAAATAGAAAATGAGTATTTTACATTTCTGGGCGCCGGATTTACAATGGAGCCAGAAAATGCGTAAGGAGGTTATTCGCATGAACGCATTGGTTGCTTATTTTTCTGCTACCGGCACCACTGCCAAGGCGGCGAAGGCTCTGGCAAATGCCGTGGGTGGGGAGCTCTATGAGATCAAACCCGCCATCCCCTATACCAGCGCTGACCTGAACTGGATGGACAAGGGGTCGCGCTCCAGCGTGGAGATGAAGGATGCCCACTCCCGGCCCGCTCTGGCTGACACCGACGCCCCGGTGGCCAGTCACGATGTGATCTTCCTGGGGTTCCCTGTGTGGTGGTATGTGGCCCCCACCATCGTCAATACCTTCCTGGAGGCCTATAACTTCACTGGTAAGACCATCGTGCTCTTCGCCACCTCCGGCGGCAGCGGCCTGGGCAAGTCGGCGGCTGGACTGCGCTCCAGTGCCCCCGGCGCCAAGATCGTAGATGGCCGGGTGCTGGGCGGCCGCCTGAACGAGGCGGAGCTGAAGGCCTGGGCGAAAGGGCTGAAGCTGTAAAGCATTCCGGATCTTGCAAAAAAGTGGAGTGTCCTGCAGGACACTCCACTTTTTTACAGTTCTCGTTGCAGGTACACCATATCCACCAGCTGAACCCCGCACTCGTAAATGGGGTGGTCGTAGTGGTCGGTGAAAAAGTTCTTGACCAGATGGTGCCTGCAAAAGCCGCAGGATTCATAAAACGGGATGGTGGACGGGCTGTCCCCGGTGCCTACTTGCAATACTGTATACTGTCCTATGTAAGTTTGGATGATGTAATCCACCAGAGCTTTCCCATAACCCTTGCCCTGAAAGCCTGGTTTTACGGCAATGCTTTTCAGTTCCAGAATCCCACCGCCCTCGTCAGTCACCACGCATTCGGCTTTCACTCCGTTATCCTCCAGCACATACATGGTCCCGCGTTCCAGATAGCGGTCGATCATGTCCTCCTGCTCGTCTGCCAGCAGAAGCAAATCGAGGTACTGTTTTTTATGGGTTTTAACTTCCTTGATCTCCATACCTGTACGCACCGCTTTTCATACACCAGATCCACGATCCCGCTCCAATGTTCCGCCCCAACCAGCTTCAGCGGCAGTTCCGGAGGAAGCTCCGGAAACAGCAGCACGCCCTTTCCCAGCACTGTGGGGATGATGGACAGCCACAGCTGATCGATGCCCCTATTGTACCCAAATGCTGCAAAAAGAACAAGGCAAAAAGGAACATGACAGACAGTTGTCATGTTCCTGTGCTATAATACAGAAAAGAGGAAAGGGGGAGGGAAGTCCTGCATGAAAATGGAGCGGCTCATCGGCATCTTGTCCATTCTGCTCCAGCGGGAGAAGGTTACCGCCCCGGAGCTGGCAGAGCAGTTCGAGGTGTCCCGCCGGACCATCCAGCGGGACATTGAGTCCCTGTGCCAGGCAGGTATCCCTATCTCCACCGCTCAGGGTGCGGGCGGCGGCATCTCCATTATGGAGGGCTACCGGGTAGACCGTACGGTGCTCACTGATCCCGAGATGCAGGCCATTCTGGCAGGGCTGCGGAGTTTGGACAGTGTCAGTGGTACCCGGCGCTATGCCCAGCTGATGGAGAAGCTGTCCGCCGGAACAGGCGGCCTGGTGAATGGCGGCGCTCACATGCTCATTGACCTCTCCTCCTGGTACAAGACCAGCCTGCCGCCGAAAATCGAACTTATCCAGGGAGCCATTGAGCAGCACTGTACCCTCCGCTTTGCCTATTTTTCTCCCAAGGAGGAGTCAGTGCGCACCGTTGAGCCCTACTACCTGGTGTTCCACTGGTCCACCTGGTATGTGTGGGGCTGGTGTCGGATGCGGGAAGATTTCCGTCTCTTCAAGCTCAACCGCATGACGGAGCTCACCGCCGGAGAGCCCTTTGTCCCTCGCTGCGCACCTCTGCCGGACCTTGTGCCGGAGCACATCTTTCCGGCCAAGTATCAGGTGACAGTTCTCTTTGATCCCGCCTGCCGCTGGCGGCTGGTGGAGGAATATGGCGCGGACCGCTTCACAGTGGAGCCCGATGGCAAACTGCGCTTTACCGGAGGCTTCCCGGACGCGGACAGCGTGCTCAGTTGGGTTTTGACCTTCGGAGACAAGGCGGAGCTGCTGGAGCCGCAAGAGCTGCGGGAACGGCTTGGTGATTTGGCGAAAACTTTGGCCGACCATTACAGGGGGAATTGACATGGCGTCTCATCCGGATTTTGTGAACTATGTGGCCGAGCAGCTGCGCCAGGCCGGAGTCATCCGCAGCCGGAAGATGTTTGGCGAATACGGCCTATACTGTGACAATGTGTTCTTCGCTGTTATCTGTGACGACCAGCTTTTCGTGAAGGCCACCCCGCAGGGCGAAGCTGCGTTTCCAGCCCTGCCCAAAGCTCCGCCCTATGAGGGAGCCAGGGACTACATCTGGGTGGAGGATGTGGATGACCGGGACACCATGACGGTGCTCACCCGCCTGACCTGTCTGGCACTTCAAGAGAAACCATCGAAGAAGCGGAGGAAATGACCATGGCCTTTGACTATAAGAAGGAGTACAAGGAATTCTATCTGCCGCCCAAGACACCGGGTATCGTCACGGTACCCGCCATGAACTTTCTGGCTGTGCGGGGCCAGGGAGACCCCAACGAGGAGAACGGCGCCTACAAGCAGGCCTTGGGGATGCTCTATGCCGTGGCATACACCATCAAAATGAGCAAACAGCACAAACTGGAGGGCTACTTTGATTATGTGGTGCCTCCCTTGGAGGGATTGTGGTGGCAGGAGGGCGTCCAAGGAGTAGATGATGCCCATAAAAAGGATTTTCAGTGGATCTCCCTCATCCGCCTGCCGGAGTTTGTGACAAGGGAAGTTTTTGACTGGGCCATCCGGGAGGCCACGGAAAAGAAACAGCAGGACTTCTCCCCGGTGGAGTTCTTTTCCTGGGAGGAGGGACTGTGCGTCCAGTGCATGCATATCGGCCCCTATGACAACGAACCCGCCACCGTGGCCGCCATGGAGGAATACACCAAGCGCCAGGGCTGCGAGGAAGACTTTGGGGAAGGCCGGTTCCACCACGAAATTTATTTGAGCGATGTGCGGCGGTGCAAACCGGAGCGGATAAAAACCGTCATCCGGCACCCAATCAGGAGGTTACGATGAAAGGTTTTACCCGTGCAGAAACGCGTTTTTCCCTGTGCGGTCTGAACTGTGCCCTATGCAGTATGCATCTGGGCGGCTACTGTCCTGGCTGTGGCGGCGGAGCAGGCAATCAGAGCTGCACTATAGCCAAGTGCTCCCTGGAGCATGGCGGCATCCAGTTTTGCTGGAAGTGCTCGGAGTATCCCTGTCCCCGCTACAAAGGCTTTGACGATGGAGATTCTTTTGTTCCGCACCGGAACCGGAAGCAGGATATTGCCCGGGCCGGGGCGCTGGGACTGAATGCTTACCTTGCCCAGTTGGAGGAAAGGCGGGCAATTTTAGAGGAACTTCTGGCCCATTACAACGATGGCCGCCGCAAGACCCTTTTCAACACGGCGGTTTATCTCCTGCCTTTGGAGGATCTGCGAACTGTGATGGCATCGCTGGATAGCCGGATGGGACTGAGTGAAGAGACGGTCAAGGAACGGGCGCTTGCTGCTGTGGGACTGCTGCAGGAGGCGGCGGACCGCCAGGGCATCAGTCTGAAACGCAACAAGAGACCGAAAGAGGAGTGAGCGCATGGCGACTTCCAAGGTGACCGTTCAATTTCCCTGTCCGGTGGAACAGGTGTGGCAGACCGTGACCGACCTTGCCCACACTGCCTGGCGCAGTGATTTGGCCTGGGTGGAGGTCTTGGACGAAACCCATTTTGTGGAGCACACCAAAAGCGGCTACGCCACGAATTTTACCGTTACAGACTGCAAGGCGCTCCGACACTGGGCCTTCACCATGGAGAACGGCAATATGTCCGGCTCCTGGGAGGGTATCTTCGAGGCGGCAGAGGGCGGCACCCGGCTGACCTGCACCGAGACCGTCAACGCCAAGCGCTGGTGGATGCGCCCCGTTGTCCCTGGCTATTTGAAGCGGCAGCAGAAGTTGTATCTGGATGATTTGCGGAGAGAACTGCTGCGTCATTCCTGATCCATGCCTGAAATCAGCACGAAACACAAACCGTGTCGTTCTCTTTTGGCTTTACATCCTCTATGATCATCTCAGCAGCTGCAAAGAATGGATCATAAGAGGAGAGTATCACCATGAACACGGATAAAATTTTTGCGGAAGCCATTGCCAACGAATATGCCCCCAAGGACACCTCCAAGGTCGTCGCACTGAGAAAACTGGATTGGAAAGCGAAGCGCTCGGCGACTGTTTTTGCTTATGGCTTCGGTATCGGGATGGCTCTGGTCCTGGGCCTGGGAATGTGCCTTTCCATGCAGGTGATCGGAGGGGGCGGCATTTTGATGACGGGAGCCGGGATTATTCTTGGGATTCTGGGCATCGTCGGCGTGGGCCTGAACTACCCCATCTATAAAAAGCTCCTGCGGACCGGTAAGGAAAAGTATGCCTTTGAGATCATGCAGTTGGCCCGGGAGATCAGCGAATCGGCGGAATAAACACAAGAGGAGGGCGGCAGATGAACAAGTCCGAAAGCAAATACTTCAATACCGCCCTGCGAATGGACGAGACGCTCCTGGCCCTGCTGGAGGAGAAGGATCTGGAATATATCACGGTGAAGGAGATCTGTCACCGGGCCGGGGTGAACCGGTCCACCTTTTACCTGCACTATGAGACCATTGCCGACCTGGTAGACGAGACCTTGGAGATGATCAACCAGCGCTTTCTCTCCTATTTTCCTCAACAGGAAGAAGAGGTCCTGGGGAATATGGGCAGCAGGGAGCGGGAAGACCTGGTGCTGGTCACCCGGGAATACTTGCTTCCATATCTCCGCTTCATCCGGGACAACAAAAAGGTCTATCGGGCGGCATTCCGGAACCCAAGCAGCATGCAGGCTCATACACGATATGGGGAACTGAAGCAGCAGGTCCTCGCCCCCATTCTGGAACGGTTTGAGATCCCAGCCGCCCACTGGCCCTATTACATGGCCTACTATGTAGAGGGTATCATCGCGATTGTCAAGGAGTGGCTGCGGCAGGACTGCGCAGATGAGGTGGAGATGATAGCCGACATCATCGAGTCCTGCGTGCGGCCCAGAGACGGCAGCCATGCGGAATAATTAGATCGGTTAGATGCTCCCGCTTTCCGCCGCCTCCAGTGCCGTGATTTGTGCGGTGATCGCAGCTATTACCGTGGGGATGCTGCAAAAGGGCTTGCGGCAAACGAATCGACAGCAAACATAAAGCCTCCCATACTGTGTTGTTCTCTGAACGAAACACAGCATGGGAGACTTGCTTTTATTGGAGGATCTCCCGCTGCAGCCGCTCCAAAAATTCTGCGGCGGGGATGCCGTCCATCTGGGTGTGGTGGAACTGAAAGGACACCGGCAGGGTGGTGCGTAGCCACTTCTTCCGGTACTTGCCCCAGATGAGGAAGGGATTGTTGTAACACCCGGCGTAGATATTCACCGCGCCGTCGATCTCGTACCCCGCCAGAGCAGAGGTGCCGATGACCATATACTCCTCGCCCAGCTCAAAGTTTTCCCCGCTCTCACGGACTTGTCCGGTGAGCTTTCGATAATCCTGCGCAAACTGCTCCAGATCAGTGGAAACGGGAATATCACAGGTGGCGATGCCGCCGTCCCGGGTGGCTACCACTGTATTGATTGCCAGACGGTCGTACTGCATCAGCTTATCTCCCACCGGAAGCAGGTAGAAGTCCTTCGTCTGCTCTGCTGCCTTTCCGATACACCAGCAAAGAAGCATATTGAACTTGTAGCCTTTTTTTCGGCTCATGCGCACCAGCGCTGTCACATCCAGCGTCTTCATCAGGGTCACCATGGGCATAGGGGCCTTCATCCAGAGTTCAAAGGCCAGCGCCCGGGAGGTGCTCTTTGGATCTACTTCTTTCATATCGTTCTCCATTTTGTCGGTCAAATCCGGTTCGGTCAGCAGTGGCAGGTAGATTTTATCATAGCACATCATGGACGGCAACCGATTCCCGTGTTCCAAGGCTGGAACTTATGGTATAATGAAACATCACAAGACCCTTCCGCTGGAAACGGAAGCAGCAAATGACGAGGACCGAGTATGAAACACATTTTTCTTTTGGAGGACGATGAGACCCTGGGGCGGGGGATCACCATGGCCTTAACCGGGCCGGAAACATCCGTCGGCTGCAGGACCAGCCTGTCCAGCGCCTGGGAAGCGCTGGAGGAAGACCGGTTCGATTTATGGATCCTGGATGTGAACCTCCCTGACGGCAGCGGTTTGGACTTGCTGCGTCAGATACGCTTAGAGGGCAATGCCACCCCGGTGATCCTGCTCACTGCCAACGATCTGGAGCTGGACGAAGTCACCGGACTGGAGGCCGGAGCGGACGACTATATCACCAAGCCATTCTCTCTGGCGATACTCCGGGCCAGAGTGAATGCGCAGCTCCGCCGAAGTGCCCCGGGGGCCTCCCAGGCACTAACCATGGGGCCCTTTGCCTTCAATTTCGAACAGATGGACTTTCGCCGGGACGGCAGGGCAGTGGAGCTCTCCAAAACCGAGCAGAAGCTGCTGCGGGTGCTTCTGGAGAACCGGGGGCATGCCGTGTCCCGGGCCACGCTGGTGGACCGGGTATGGACGGACGGTGCGGAATTCGTGGAGGAAAACGCCCTGTCTGTCACGGTCAAGCGGCTGCGGAGCAAGCTGGAGGCGGATCCCTCCAGACCGGAATATCTGAAAACGGTGTATGGCATCGGCTACACCTGGGCGGTGAAGTCATGACCAAGTATCTTGTGATAGGGGCGGTACTACTGCTGGCCCTGACCGTGGTCATCTATGATCGCTGGCGGACCGCCCGCACCATGAAGCGGCTGGATGACATGCTCACCGCAGCCATAAACGGCAGCTTTTCTGAAAAGAACTTTGACGAGAGCCGACTCTCCGCTCTGGAGAGCCGGTTGTGGCGGTATCTGACAGCCAGCGCCTTGTCTGAGCGGAATGTGCGGGAGCAGAAGGACCAAATCAGCGCCCTGATCTCTGACATCTCCCACCAGACCAAGACCCCGGTGGCCAATCTCCAGCTCTACGCCCAGCTGCTCTCAGAGCAGCCTCTCACGCCCCAGGGGAAGGACTGTGCTGCTGCCATCTCTGCTCAGGCGGAAAAGCTCCAAAACCTCATCGAGGCCCTGGTTAAGACCTCCCGGCTGGAGACGGGGATCCTGGCCCTCCACCCTCAGCCCGGTGAGATCTCCCCAGCGGTGGAGCGGGCTGTCACGCAGTATGCCGCCAGGGCGGGGGAAAAGGGCATTACCCTGACCGTTGGACAGAAGGAAGGTTCCGCCGTGTTCGATCTCAAGTGGACGGAGGAGGCGGTGTGCAACCTGCTGGATAACGCCGTGAAGTACACCCCGCCCGGCGGTACCGTGACGGTGGAGGTAAAAAACTATGAGCTGTTTTCCACCATCCGGGTGACCGATACGGGCCCGGGCATTTCCGAGGAGGAACAGGCCAAAATTTTCGGACGGTTTTACCGCGCCCCGGGCGCCTGGCAGGCGGAGGGAGTGGGCATCGGTCTCTATCTCACCCGGCAGATTGCGGAAAAACAGGGAGGCTATGTGAAAGTAGAGAGCGCACTTGGAAAGGGAAGCGTGTTTTCCCTTTTTCTCCCTCGTCCGTAACGGACTTCTTTCAAAACTGTCACATTCTTGAAAGGACCAGGACAGATTTCCCTGCTAAAGTCTGTATTGTCAAAAGACGGTACAGACTTTTTCATTGGAGGAGAACAGTATGACGATTCTTGAGACCCGGGATCTGAAAAAATACTACGGCGCCGGGGACACCCAGGTAAAGGCCCTGGACGGCGTGGATCTTAACATCCAGCAGGGGGAGTTTGTGGCCATTGTAGGTACTTCCGGCTCCGGAAAATCCACCTTGCTTCACATGCTGGGTGGGCTGGACCGGCCCACCTCCGGCACCGTTATCGTGGACGGAAAGGACATCTTCGCCCTGAAGGACGAGGCCCTGACCATTTTCCGCCGCCGGAAGATCGGCTTTGTGTTCCAGGCCTATAATCTGGTACCGGTGCTCAGTGTGTGGGAAAACATCGTCCTGCCGGTGGAGCTGGACGGAAGAAAAGCGGATGAAGCCTATGTGGAGGAAGTCATTGTCACGCTGGGCTTGGAGAAAAAGCTCCGGAACCTGCCGGGCCAGCTCTCCGGCGGTCAGCAGCAGCGTGTGGCCATTGCCCGGGCTTTGGCTACCAAGCCGGCCATTCTCCTGGCCGATGAACCCACCGGAAACCTGGACAGCCGGACCAGCCAGGATGTGCTGGGCCTGATGAAGGTGACTGGTCAGAAGTTCGGACAGACCATGGTGATGATCACCCACAACGAGGAGATTGCCCAGATGGCCGACCGCATCGTCCGCATCGAGGACGGGCGGATCGTGACGCGGTAAGGGGGCGAGCAGGATGAAGGTCTCCAACCGCGGCTGTATCCGCCGCCTGAGCCTGCGCTCCCTTCTCGCCAGCCGCGCCCGGAATATCGTGGCAGTGCTGGCCATCGCCCTGACAGCGGTGCTTTTTATGTCCCTCTTTACCATCGCCCTCTCTATCAACGAGGGCATCCAGCAGAACAATTTCCGTCAGGCTGGGGGCTGGTCCCATGGCACCTTTAAGTACCTGACGGAGGAGCAGTTTGAAGAATTGAAGGACGATCCCCTCATTGACCAATGGGGCCTGCGCCGTTTTTTAGGTATGCCCACGGACGTCCCCTTCAACAAATCCCATGTGGAGATCGGCTACTCCGATGCCAATAACGCCCACTGGATGTACTGTGACCCGGTGGAGGGACGCCTTCCTCAGGAGGGCACCAACGAGGCCGCCACGGACACCCATGTGCTGGCACTGCTGGGCGTGGAGCCGGAGATCGGTGCTCAATTCACCGTCACGTTTTTCGTGGACGGCCGCGAGACCACCCAGACCTTTACCTTGTGTGGCTGGTGGGAGTACGATGAGGCCATCGTGGCTAACCATATTCTGGTTCCTGAAAGCCGGGTAGATGCAGTGCTGCAGGAGGTAGGTGTCACCCCGCCGGGGAGCGACGGCATGACAGGGGAGTGGAACCTGGATGTGATGCTGAAAAACGGTGATCGCAGCATTGCCAAGGATCTCAATGAGATTTTGGCGAACCACGGCTATCAGAGCGAAACCGCCGGGGCAGACCACATTGCTTTGGGCGTCAACTGGGGCTATACCGGGGCGCAGCTCTCAGACAAGCTGGACCCTACTGTGGCGGCCATCATCGTGGGGGTGCTGATCCTCATTCTGCTCACCGGATATCTCATCATCTACAATGTGTTCCAAATCTCCGTGGCGGGGGACATCCGTTTCTACGGCCTGCTGAAAACCATCGGCACCACGCCCCGGCAGCTCCGGCGGATCATCCGCACCCAGGCGCTGCTGCTCTCTCTCATCGGTATTCCCGTCGGGCTGCTGCTGGGATGGCTGCTGGGCGGTGTGCTCACTCCTGTCATTACCGCACGGCTCAATGGGGTGACCACGGTGGTCTCGGTCAGCCCGCTCCTCTTTGCGGGTGCGGCCATCTTTGCCCTGGTGACGGTACTCATCTCCTGCCGCCGTCCCGGCCGTCTGGCGGGCAAGGTCTCCCCGGTGGAGGCGGTGCGCTACACCGAGGGCAAGGAGCTGAAGCGGAAGGGAAAACGGAGCGGCAAGGGAGTGTCCCTGCTGTCCATGGCCTGGGCCAACCTGAGCCGCAGCCGGGGCAAGACCTTCATTACCATTCTCTCCCTTTCTTTGGCGGTGGTCCTGCTGACCATGACGGTAACACTGGTAAGCAGCTTCGACATGGACAAATACACTGCCAACTTCACTGCCAGTGACTTCATCCTGGCGGACGCAGGACAGTTCCAGACCGGCGGGGACGCGTTTAACGATGAGATGGCGGTGCCGCAGGAGGTCATCGACGCCGTGGATGCCCAGGGCGGCATTACAGACAGCGGCTGCATCTATGGCAAGACCGGCCCGGCGGTGGAATTTGTCACCGAGGAGTATTACCGCTCCATTTGGAGCCAGTGGAATACCCCGGAGCAGCTGGACGAGGCCATCCGCTACATGGACCGCACGCCGGAGGGCCTGTTGGCGGACCGGGTGCAGCTCTACGGCATGGATCCCTTTGCACTGGACCATCTGACGGTGCTGGAAGGGGATCTTTCAAAGCTGGGCGATCCCGACGGGAATTATATTGCCGCGGTATACAGCACAGATGACTATGACAGACCGGATATGGACAGTCACTGGGCCCGGCTGGGCGACACGGTGACCATCCGGTATGTGGAAGAGTATGCGTACTATGACGTCGATACCGGCGAAGTTTACGGTCCCTGGGAGAATGTGCCCGAAGGAGCCGCTTACGCTGAGCGGGCAGTCAAGTACCGGGATGTGGACTACACCGTGGCCGCCCTGGTGACGGTACCCTACGCCTTCTCCTACCGCTATTATGGTGCCGATGAGTTTGTTATGAGCAGCGAGACCTTTATCCGGGACACCGGCACGGACTGCGTCATGTACTACGCCTTCGACACTACCGACGAGGCCAATGCCGCCATGGAATCCTTCCTGGCGGATTACACAGGAACGGAGAACCCCCAGTTTGACTATGAGAGCAAAGCCTCTTATGCCGGAGAGTTTGAGAGCTTCCGGAGCATGTTCCTTCTGCTGGGCGGAGCCCTGAGCTTCATCGTGGGTCTGGTGGGGGTGCTGAACTTCTTCAACGCCATCCTCACCGGAATCACCGCCCGCCGCCGGGAGCTGGCGGTACTCCAGTCCATCGGCATGACGGCCCGGCAGCTGCGGACCATGCTGGCCTTGGAGGGACTGTTCTACACCGTAGGCGCAGCACTCCTGGCGCTGGTACTGATCG
Organism: uncultured Oscillospiraceae bacterium; assembly: GCA_944387015.1. Taxonomy (GTDB): domain Bacteria; phylum Bacillota; class Clostridia; order Oscillospirales; family Oscillospiraceae; genus Oscillibacter. The sequence goes on along the minus strand of CALXDH010000010.1, from coordinate 55,815 downwards.
TGGTCACGGCCCCGTTTGTGGGGCCTGCTCTCAACAGACTGATCTGGTTTTTCACCTATCATTTTACCATCTGGCCCATCGCCATGGTGCTGCCCCTGTTCGGGGCGCTGGGCATTTTGCTTCCGGTTTTGAGCTGCCGTGCCGCCCAGCGCTATTCCGTGGTGGAGCGCCTGCGGCAGGAATAAGGCAGCCCCTGAAAATCATAGCCATCCGCAAGCAAATGCTGCTTGCGGATGGCTTATTTTGATTGCCCCGGCATTTGGAATATACGGGACCAGAAACGAACAAATTGTAAAACCCCTTCCAAGCGCAAATGCTGCGATTAACGATCTGATTGTGATTTTGTATGGGCTGCAAATGACCACAGCTGTGAAATACGGCAAGCACCTTCTTTGTAAAAATATAATGCCAACGAAACCAAGGGGACCTTGGCCTTACCGCTTTTCTTTTGACGGGAAAACAGGCGGGAGCCTCATGGCTTTTCCCCTGTTGGTGTGCTATAATGCCGGTAACGAGTTGGAAGAGGAGGTGTCTGCCGTGGCCATTGAGAGCGGTGCGTGGATCATGCGGGGACTTCGTTGGGACGATCCCTGCCGTATCCGCAGCTGGCAGGAGCTGATACGCTGGATCGACGAAGTGGGGTTCCTGCCCCTTTTTAAAAATGAGATCGACGGGTTCTCTGCCGAGGAGCATACCTCCGACCTATACTGGTGGAGCGGCGACCCGGAGCAGGACCCCTGGGAGTGGCGGCAGTTCATTGCCCGCAGCGGTCAGGCAGCCTATGGCAAGTTTTTCAACAAGAAAGCGGGATTTATCTCCAGGGCCTGGTTCCCCCATTTTGCGAACTGGCGGCGGGATGGCTATGACTTTGACAGCCGCTGGGATGAGGAACTGGCGAGCCTGCGTCAAAAGCGCATCATGGATCAGTTTGCCGTCACGGACGAGCTGTACTCCTTTGAACTCAAGCGTCTGGCCGGGTTTGGAAAGAAGGGTGAAAAGAACTTCGAGGGGACGGTCACAGATCTCCAGATGGGAGGGTATCTGCTGATCCGGGACTTCCGGCAGCGTCTCAACAAAAAAGGCCTGCCCTACGGGTGGCCGATCTCCGTCTATGCTACGCCGGAGACTCTGTGGGGCTGCGAACACATCGCCTCTGCCTATTCGATGCAGCCGGAGCAGTCCAAGGAACTGGTTTATCAGCAGGTGCGAAAGAACTTTCCGGCGGCCACGGAAGCTGCACTCCAAAGGGTGCTGGGATGGGACAGGTGAGTTCCAGATTTCCGGACTTGGCTCGCAGAGCTGACCGCTTGTTCTGTGCTGAAGGCCGGTCAAATGTTTTATGCCGGCGATGCAAAGACTGATGGAATGTGCGATGAAGCGGGAAGGCGATCTATCAGTATGTGTTTGTACTGGCCTGCAGTCGGTGATTTTCAAATTGGAGGCCACGGATGCGGTCTCCAAAATCGACGACACCCCGGTTCGGTGACCGCGGCTGTCCTTTGATGCATCTTCAGAGAAAGGAACCTCCATGATGCGTATCCTCATGCTGGGCAACAGCTTTACCTTTACCAATCATATGCCGCAGACATTGGCTGGGCTGACCGGCGCGGAAGTGGTCTGCCATACCCGAGGCGGGGCACGGCTGTCGGAGCATCTGAACCCGAGCACCAAACTGGGGGCTCAGACCCAGGCGGCACTGCGGGATGAGCACTGGGATTACGTGGTGCTGCAGGAGATGAGCCACGGGCCCATGACTTCCCCCGAGCGCTTCTTTTCCAGTGTGGAGCAGCTCTGCAAGCAGATCCGGGAGTGCGGAGCTGTCCCGGTTCTCTATGCCACCTGGGCCTATCAGAAAGGCGGGGGCAAGCTGACGGCCAAGGGCTGGGACTATGATGAGATGGCCCACAAACTGCATGACGCTTACCACGAGGCCGCACAGAAGAATCACGCCCTTGTCGCCGATGCAGGACAGCGTTTTTATGAACTGTCCGCTGCCCAGGACCTCTACGCCGGCGACGGCGTTCACCCCAATGAGTTGGGATCCCGTATCGCCGCTGAGACCATCGCGGCAGTCATTCATGCACATAAGGAGAAACAACTATGATTCGAGAGATCTGCAAAGATGAGGCGTTTCTGGCCCAAAAGGCGGAGCCTGCCACGCCCGACGATATTCCAATCGCCGCCGATCTGCTGGAAACACTGGAGCACCACAAGGACGGCTGTGTGGGGATGGCGGCCAACATGATCGGCGTTAACCGCCGCATCATCGCCTTCGACAACGAGGGAAAATACATGGTCATGTTCAACCCGGAGATCGTGAAAAAGTCCGGTCCATACGACGCGGAGGAGGGATGCCTTTCCCTTACCGGTGTCCGTCCGGCCAAGCGGTGGAAGTCCATCAAGGTGCGTTGGCAGAATGAAAAGTTTCAGGAGCGATTGAAAACCTTCACCGGCTGGACAGCCCAGATCATCCAGCACGAGATCGACCACTGCGAGGGGATCATCATATGAAAAAATGCAAGATCACGGTCATGCGCATCACCCGGTATGAGGACCTGATGCTCCAATACGAGAACCCCATCTCCCACGCTTGCGATATGGAGGCAGGGCAGAGCTTCCTTGCCAACGGCTGGGAGAAACCCGAGGGATTCTGCCAAAGCGCCTGGGATACGATCTCGCCCTTTGTGCTGGCCCTGAGTCACGGCGGAGAGAATTTTTATGACGGCTGGATGAAAAATCCCAAGTCCGCGATGCTTTCCTGCAATGACGGGTTTCGTCCGGTGAGTTTTCTGGTGGAAGCCTTGGACGAAGACGCAGATTGAGGAGGAAATACCATGTTTGAAAATAAAGTTGCCGTGGTCACCGGCGGCGCCAAAGGCATCGGCAAGGCGATCGTGGAAGAATGTCAAAAGGAAGGCGCCAAGGTATGCGTCATTGACTTGCTGCCCAACGATTATTATGTAGGAGATCTGGCCGACCAGACGGTTCTGGAGGACTTTGCCCGCAAGGTGATCGCCGACTATGGTCATGTGGATTATCTCATCAACAATGCGCTGCCTTTGATGAAAGGCATCCACGAATGCTCCTATGAGGAGTTCAACTATGCCCTGCGGGTGGGGGTAACCGCACCCTTTTATCTCACCAAGCTGTTTGCATGCCATTTCGCCCCCGGTGCGGCCATCGTGAATATTTCCTCCTCCCGGGATCGGATGAGCCAGCCCCAGACGGAGAGCTACACGGCGGCCAAAGGTGGTATTTCTGCCCTGACCCACGCTTTGGCGGTGAGCCTCGGCGGGAAGGTACGGGTAAATGCCGTCTCTCCCGGCTGGATCGACACCAATTACACGGTCTACGAGGGCCCCGATGCCGATCAGCAGCCTGCCGGCCGGGTGGGAAATCCAATGGACATCGCAAATATGGTTCTCTACCTCTGCTCGGACAAGGCGGGCTTTATCACCGGAGAGAACATCTGCATCGACGGAGGCATGACCCGACAGATGATCTACCACAACGACTTTGGCTGGACCCTCCGGGAGGAAGGAACGGAATGAAAACGGCGATCTGTTACTATTCCCGTCACCACGGCAATACCCGGAAAGTTCTGGACGCTATGGCCGGAGAGGGCGGAGTCGACCTTATCGATGTGACCGCGCAACAGGAGACCCGGCTGGAGGAGTATGACTGCATCGGCTTTGCCTCGGGTGTTTATTTCGGAAAATTTCACGATGGCGTTTTGTCTTTTGCCCGGCAGTATTTGCCCCAGGGAAAGCCTGTTTTTTTCGCCTGCACCTATGGCGGAGACAAAGGGACCAGCACGAAGGTCCTCTTGGAGATCGCGAAGGAGAAGAACTGTCCGGTACTGGGGGAATTCGGCTGTAAAGGATTCGACACCTTTGGGCCGTTCAAACTGGTGGGCGGCATTGCCAAGGGGCACCCGAACACGCAGGATCTGGAGCGAGCCTGCAGCTTTTACCGGGAGATAAAAGAGCGCCTGCACTGAAACCACACAGGAAGTGCCCGCCAAACGGCGGGCACTTTAAAAAAACGGACAAATTTTTTGAGAGCTGAAAAATTTGCCTGTCTTGGTTCGTGTGGCAGGAGAAGGGAGTGAGGTCACTTGTGTTCATCTGGTACCGATGAGACCATCCGCCGTGTGGTGGAAACATGCAGCCCCATGCTGCTGCGGCAGTGGCGCTGCTGATGGTGTCCGTGGCCTGAACAGGTAATGTGTCTCCTTCCTTCAGGATGGGAGGGCCAGATACCGTGGATATCCAGATATTCGCGGACTGCACGGTGTACCAGGGCTTTGTGCCCTCCTGCGCGGAATTTTCCGTGGCAGAAGACGGCACGGTTGCCATACAGGAAGATGTGGCAGGCTGTATGTTCACGCTGCCCCTGGACCCGCCACCGCTGTACAGGCTGAGGCTTGTGTGGAGCGTCAAAGCCAAGAGAAAAATATAGTTCTTCCGGCAGCCTCAAAAATCTGGTATACTTGGAAAAACAGGAACAGGAGGGAGGGGACATGATGTTTGGACCAAACCCGGACGCTGTTCACCCTAATGAGAACATCCCCAGCGTTTGTTATATCAAGAATGTTATCACCCGCCCGAATATCGAGGCAGGGGACTATACTTACTATGATGACGCTGCCACCGGCGGTGAGGACTTTGAGGCCCATGTGACCCACCATTATGAATTTATCGGGGACAAGCTCATCATTGGAAAGTTCTGCGCCATTGGGAAAGGCGTGGAGTTTGTGATGAACGGGGCCAACCACCGCATGGACTCGGTCACCACTTATCCGTTCAATATCTTTGCCCACGGATGGGAGAAATGCACGCCGGTACTGGACGAACTGCCTTTCAAGGGTGATACTGTGGTGGGCAATGATGTGTGGATCGGCCAGAATGTCACGGTCCTGCCCGGCGTTCACATCGGTGACGGTGCCATCATCGGAGCCAATTCCGTGGTGGCAGGCAACATTCTGCCTTACACCGTTGCGGCCGGGAACCCCTGCCGTGTGATCCGCCCCCGCTTTGACCGGGATCTGACGGAGTATCTTCTGGAGCTCCGGTGGTGGGACTGGGATGCGGAAAAGATCTTCCGCAATCTGGAGGCTCTGTGCAGCGGCGATCTGGAACGGATCCGCAGCATCGGGCCGCGAGGGGAGGGGACTCCGTGAAACTTGCCATTCTTTCTGACACGCATGGACTGCTGCGGCCGGAGGTGGTAGAGTATCTGAAAACCGCCGATGTCATTTTTCACGGTGGTGACATCAATAAGCAGTGTATCGTGGATACCCTGCAGCAGTACGCACCCCTCTACATCGTCCGGGGAAACAACGACAAGGAGTGGGCGGAGCACATCCCCCATGACCTCACCGTCACTCTGGACGGCGTGACCTTTACCATGGTCCACAACAGAAAAGAGATCCCGGCGGACCTCTCGGGTGTGGATGTGGTGGTGTTTGGCCACTCCCATAAGTATGTAGAGGAGGAAAAAAACGGGATCCTTTGGCTCAACCCCGGCTCCTGCGGCCCGCGGCGGTTCCACCAGGAGATCACCATGATGATGGCGGAACTCACAGACGGAAAGGTCCAAGTGGAGAAGATCAGCATCTCCCACGAGGTGAAGTGATGGAACTGGGGCTGACCTTTCCGCTCCAGCGCTTTTTGAAAGAGAAAGCGCCGGTCTATGGCACAGAGCCGGACCGGCGCTACTGCTGGGACCTTCATGTTATCGACCTGCGTGGACGCAAGTGCCTGCTGGCTGTCCACTGCCACAGCCGGTACACATTCGTGCGCTATGACGTTGCCCCCATTGCGTGGGCGGATATTTCCGGACTGTTCCGGGAGGGAGTCCTTGAGAGCCTTACCGCCGCTGGATTTTCCCAGGGGCAGGTGAAGGGATACCTGGGACAGGCAGGGTCTTTGCAAGTCACCCGCACCCATGGCCGCCGGGAGGTGGCTTTCCTGAACCGGGCGTGGGAGGATGTGCTGAAAATGGATTTATGCTTGGATACTGACAGTCAGGCCCAGCCTCTGCTGGACCATGCTGTCAATACCTGCCCCAGCCGATGCGCGGGGGTTGACGGGCTGGGATGGGGACTGGAGCGGATCGCCTTGTCCCTGTGATCCAAGAAAAACGCCGGCTTTTGGCGCCGGCGTTTTCTTCACAAAGACGATCACTCCCAATGGCTGTAGTCGCCATAGCCGAGCTGTCCGCTCTCCAGACCGGTGACTCGCCCGAAGGCGTTGACTTCGACCTCGTACCACACATCCCCATTCACAATATCGAAGCTGTATTCGTTCCAAGGTCCCTCCTGGTCGATCTCCTGGCCAACGACCTCACCGCCGCCTGCAGCGGCCAAGGCTGTTTCCTGGGCTTGTGCCGCGTCCACCCGGAGTGCCAGGGAGCCGATCAACACAGCTGCCAGCACCACCACGGCGGCGATCCCGGCGATAAGCATGGCACGAACTTTTCCGCTCAGATTTTTCAGCATGATAAGATTCCTCCGTTTCAACCGATATTGTATCCTTCTTATTGTAATAACGTACCGAGCGGCCCGTTTATTGCAGAAGCGGAGGAAAATTTCTGAGGTCAGGTTGAACGGCAGGGAAGGACTGGCCTTTTGGCCGGACCTGCGGCCGCCGATAGGAGACGCCCGCCCGTAGGGAATTTGAAAGGGGCTGGAGCGGATCGCGGCAATATGAACTGCATGAAAGGCAGAAACATGAAAACAGAACGATTTCAAATCGGCACGATCCCCGCTGTTTTATATGGGGAACCTGCCCGGCAAGGTGAGATCGCTGCCTCTTCTGGTCAGATTCTATCCTGGAACTACCTGTGTTGGGTGCGGGAACACACCATCCGCGACTGGACCTGTCCGATCCGCATTCTCTATGGAAGCGAGGACAAGATGATTTCCCGCCGGACCGTAGAAGACTATATTCACCAGCATGATGCCAAGCTCACCGTGATGGAGCGTGGAGAACACTGGTTCCACACACCTGAGCAATTGACCGTATTGCAGGAATGGGAGGAGACGGAGACTTGAATACGGAAGAATGTCTGATTTGCAAGGCCCCTCTGGAATATTTGGTGGAGGACGAATTCATGGAGTGTGCCATCTGCCATAAGAAGGAGCCCAGCAAGACCCGCTGCGTAAAGGGACACTATGTGTGCAGTGACTGCCACACCCAGGGCATGGACAGCATCTCCGGAGTGTGTCTTGCCGAGACCTCTGCCGACCCTGTGGCCATTGTCCGGCGGATGATGAATCTGCCCTTTTGCCATATGCACGGGCCGGAGCACCATGTGATGGTGGGGGCGGCACTGCTCACCGCTTACAAAAACGCTGGGGGCGAGCTTGATCTGGAAAAAGCGCTTCATGAGATGTATCGCCGGGGCAAAGAGGTCCCCGGCGGGGCCTGCGGCTTCTGGGGGGCCTGCGGGGCAGGGATCAGCGCGGGGCAGTTCCTGTCTATTGCCACAGAATCTACGCCTCTGGCCGCGGAGCCCTGGGGATTGAGCAATCAAATGACCGCCCGGGCTCTGGAGAACATCGGCAAGGCAGGCGGGCCCCGGTGCTGCAAACGGGATTCCTTTCTGGCCATCCTGGCCGCCGTGGATTTTGTCCGGGAGCATCTGGGAGTGGAAATGAAGCGGACAGTCCCTGTTTGCTCTTACAGCAGTCGGAACAACCAGTGCATCGGCAGACGCTGTCCTTTCTCGGCAGCGGGCCGAAAAAAGCCCAAGGTGGCGTTTCTCTGCGTCCACAACTCCTGCCGCAGCCAGATAGCGGAGGCCCTGGGCAAAGAGCTGGCCGGAGATGTGTTTGAGAGCTTTTCTGCCGGCACCGAGCCTGGTGCCCAAATCAATCCGGATGCGGTGCGCCTGATGAAGCAGGTCTACGGCATAGATATGGAGCGGACCCAGCATAGTAAGTCCCTCACGCAGCTGCCGGCCGTGGACATTGTGGTCACGATGGGGTGTAATGTCCAGTGTCCGACCCTGCCCTGTTCCCACCGGGAGGACTGGGGACTGGACGATCCCAGCGGCAGAGCGGACAGCGAATTTCTCGCTGTTATGGAACGGATCGAGGAAAAGATTCTTGACCTGAAGCGCCGCATTCAGACAGGCGTGCTGGAATGATTTTGGGATAACAAAGGCCCGGAGTCTCTGAACGTACAGAGGCTCCGGGCCTTTTGCCGTCATCTCGGCCGCTGTTCCAGTTCTCGCTCAATCAAAGTCATGGCGATGGTGAAAGCCTGGATGCGGCGCTTGGCCAGGGTGATCTGGGATTGATAGCGGGTAGGAGTTTCTTTTCCCTCCAAGGTACTGACGACCTCCCGCAGCTTGTGCAGGGTGGAGTCAATCTGCCGTTTGGCCTCCAGAAGTTCCTCTTTGGAATAGATCATGCTCTGCCTCCTGAAAAATGGATGCCTGCCGCTTGGGGGAACGGTCAGTCACATCTGGCTGACCGGGACCATGCCTGTTCCTCCCAGGCTCTGTTGGAATCTCACTGCATTGCCGTTTCACCAAGCAGCAGCGTCTGCCGTGGGGAGCAGCCCAGATCCTTGAAGTCGGAGAACAGGCAGTCGATACGGGTGGGTCGGACGCGGATCAGGTGCATCGGGCTGGGCAGCTTGCGCAGGGCCTCCAGGGAGATCTTTTTCCAAGCGGCGTGGGCATTGTAATCATCACTGAATGGCTCTATCAGGTCCGCCAGACCCATGACCTGCATCCCGTGGAGGGAACCAAACCCCTCATACCGGTCGTAAATGGCCAGACATACATGGGGGTTGTTCTGGAGACCGATGAACTTCTTGCCGCCTTCACTGAACATCCAGAAGCAGCCTCCATGCCAGCTGTACTCGATGGGGGTACAGCGCACATAGTCTCCGGTCCCGGTGGCCAGGGCACAGGTATTGTTGGACAGGATGTATTCCTCTGCCATGGCCTTCAGTTTGTCCTGCTCCAGCTTGACGCCGGCGGCATCCTTTTCCTCCCAGTAGCGGGCGGCAGCTTGATATTCCTCATTTGTCACGCAAACCCCTCCTGACGTTGTTTTTTCCAGTATAGCATACCAGCGAAGGAAATGTCAGGAAACCGGGCGAAAGTGGCAATTTTCCTAGGTGGATTTTTTATGGACCGGACGGTATACTGAAACGCGAAAACCGTAAATCAGGAGGGATTCGCCATGAGTTTGGGAAGCAGCTTATACCACGCCCGGAAAAAGAGCGGACTTTCACAGGAGAATGTGGCTGAAAAGCTGGGAGTCAGCCGCCAGACCATCTCCAAATGGGAGACCAATGAGACGTTGCCTGACATTCGTCAGTCCAAGAGGCTGGCCATGCTCTATCACTTGACTCTGGACGAGCTGATCGAGTACGATTTTGACGAGCAGCAGGCCCGAGAGATGATTGAAAGCGTCAGCGACGAGGCACAGGCCCGGATCGACTGGAACAAGGTGTGGAGCAAGAAATATCCGGTGCTGGCAACCTACCATAAAACGGTGCGGATCAGCGACTACGCTCCCGCGCTGAGGGAGATGCTCCCCCAGCTGCGGGTGGACTACGGTTACAACCACACCGATGCCCTGCTGGTACTCAAGGATATTCTGGCCCGGGTATGGAAGGGGCAGATGTGAAGGCATTTTCTGTGCCGCCGGTGAACTTGCCATCTCCTGCATAAAGCCGCTGCAGTCAGGAATGAACAGCGGCTCCATTCCATTTTTTCAGTATCAAATCCCCCTATTGTGCTGTCAGGCTTACACGCACATATAGGGGGATTTCATATTTATTCAGCGGCCTGACGGGAGACAACCTCATTTGCATTTTGAGAACCTTCTCCTGATTTCTTTCCTAGCAGCACACTCCTGAAAATTATGGTTCGATATATCCGGCAAACAATCATTTTCTCAAAATCTGATCCATGGATTTCCCTTTGGCCAGTTCATCCACCAGCTTGTCCAGATACCGGATCTCCCGCATCAGCGGGTCACCGATCATCTCTACCTGTACACCGCACACCTTGCCGGTGATGTGCGTTCGGTTCGGGTTCATGGTGGGGGCGCCGCAGAAAAAGTCTCCGTAACAGATGTCGGACTGCTCCAGGCGGGCAATTTCCTCAGAAGTATATCCAGTGAGCCAAGCGGTCACCTGGTCGACTTCTTCCCGCGTGCGGCCTTTTTTCACGGCTTTGTTCACCAGCAGAGGGTACAGCTTTGAAAAGGGCATCTGTGTCACATCAGTATGGGGCATATCGTTCTCCTTTCCGGGTTCTGGATACCCAGCGGGATCCCGCTGACAACATTGATGTACCATACAGTTAATAGATCCATCATACCATGAGCGGTCCTATCTGGCAATTGGAGGGGGAAAGACAACGATTCTTTTGCAGGCAGCCGCAGTTCGCATCAATGAGGGACTGGCTCATCGCACATAAAATGGAGGGACCGGATGCCCCTGCTTGCCCGAAATACTTGCCACACAAAGATTTTTGAAATATACTTAACAAAGTTAACTAAAAATGAGGGGCCGTGATCAGATGGAATGGACAGATATGATGCATTATCAACAGCAGATGCAAAAGATCATGCGCTCTTTGCTGCCTGTGCGGAAGTCTGTGCTGACGGCCAGTGAATGCGAACTTCTGGCTCGGCTGTATTTGCAGCCAGAACAAAATACGCCTGTTTTGCTCAGTCAGAGCAGCGGCATGAAAATAGAAGCGGTGAGCCGCTGTTTGAAGGGACTCTATGAGAAAGACTGCATACGGAAACAGCGGCAGACAGCGGATGAGCGGAGTTATCAGCTGTTTATCACAGAGACCGGCCTTGCCGAATTGAGAAAGGGGTATGAGAGCATTTTGCAGCCCTTCTACGATCTGTGGCGCAGCTCCCCGGAAGATTTTGAGGCGTTTATGCATTATGCGGATAGACTTGCCGCACACATTGAGAAAGGACGGGAAAAGATCCGTGACCATGAAGTTTTATGATGCGCTGCAAATGGATCCCGCTGTGCTGAAACGGGAGATCGCAGCTTGTGACACAAGGCAGGAGAAAGCATATTACTGGATCGCGATGGCGGTGCGTTCCGTGCTGATCGTGGGGTTTGCCATTGTGTTTATCAGTTTGCTGTCAGGGGTGTTTGGCGCTGACAACACGCCGATGGCAGTGGCATTATTCTGCATGATGCTGGGCATTCGTTTTGTGAATTTTGAATACTGCGTCGGAGATTCGCTCCTGACCCTGGCGGCTGTACTGGCGATTCTGGTACTGGTTCCCTGTGCCGCAGCGGTGCTTCCGTCGGCCTTTTTGATCCCCCTGCATTTCGCGGCCTTTTTTGCGTTGCTCTATATGACGACCCAGCGGCCTGAAATGGGAAATGGCGGATTATACAGTTTTGCCTACATCTATCTGACAGGGAACCCGGTCGTCGGTGAGGCTCTCGTTCGCCGCGGACTTTTGGCTCTGGTGGGATACCTGATCTGCGGTGCGATCCTGTTTGCCAAACATCGGGACCAGCACAAAACAACTCGTTTCCATCATGTAGTGCGGAAGTTTGATCTTTCCGCACCGGTCCACCTGTGGCAGCTGCGTATGGCGCTTGGCGTGAGCTTGGTGCTGACTGCCGGACAGGTGTTTGGCGTGGAACGGTTTATGTGGATGGGATTTGCTTGTGCGTCGCTGCTGTCGGAATATCCATACTCCGGCAATACAACTGTCCGCTTCCGGCAGCGGATCGTGGGGGCGGTTGCGGGTTCCGGTGCGTTTTTTGTCCTTTATCTGGTGACGCCTGAAGCGTTTCATGCACTGATGGGCCCGCTGGGGGGACTGTGCCTGGGATTTTGCACCGATTATCGGTATAAAACAGCAATGAACTGCTTTGGAGCGCTGATGCTGGGCACCGGGATCTATGGGCTCCAGGGAACGGTGCTCCTGCGTATTGTGGATACCCTTCTTGGCGTGACATTTGGACTGGTGTTCGCTGTCATTTTTCATCAGCTGGCAGCGGTCAGATTTTTGCCCGCTCTGAAAGAAGAATGATGGGGGAGGACTGCACTCAGGTGCTTAAAACTCCGGGAATTGAAAATTTTATAAGGGGGAACACATCCATGAAACTCTATGAGATTACCTTCAGTCCCACGGGCGGAACCCAGAAGGCTGCCGATCTGCTGACAGAGGCGTTGGGCGGAGAGCGTATCGCGGTGGACCTGACGGACCGCGCAGCCGATTTTTCCGCCGTGGCCTTTACTCCGGAGGATGTGGCCGTGATCGCTGTGCCATCTTACGGCGGCCGGGTGCCTGCGGCGGCTGTGCAGCGGCTGGAGACCATGAAAGGCAGCAGCGCCCGGGCGGTGCTGGTATGCGTATACGGCAACCGGGCTTATGAGGATACTCTGGTGGAATTGGAGGATGCCGCCAAACAGGCGGGATTCCGGATCATTGCCGCAGTGGCGGCCATTGCAGAGCATTCCATTGTCCGTCGCTACGCTGCGGGGCGTCCTGACGCCGAGGACGCAAAGCAGCTTCAGGCCTTTGCCGGCAAGATCGGGGAGAAGCTGTCCGCCGGGGATGACACGCAACCGGAGATTCCCGGCAATCGTCCTTATAAGAAAGCCGGCGGCTCCGGCATGGTACCGAAGCCTACGAAAGAGTGCAGCGGCTGCGGCCTTTGCGCGCAGAAGTGCCCGGTGGCAGCCATTGATGTCCAGGATCCCGGACATACCGATAAGGACAAGTGCATTTCCTGTATGCGGTGTGTGTCCATCTGTTCCAAGTCCGCCCGGAAAGTCAGTTCTGTGATGCTGACAGCGGCAGAAATGGCGCTGAAAAAGGTTTGCTCGGACCGGAAAACAGGAGAGCTGTACATTTGAAAGAAAATCAGAAAGGCCGGAGACCATGTGCGGACCCCGGCCTTTTTCCTCAAACAAAGCGGAGACGGCATCAAGCCGTCTCCGCTTTGTGATTCTGGGCGTAGTAGAAAAAATACTGCTGCATGATCCCGGCGGAATCACCGTATCGGTCAAAGGGATTCTGTCCCTGATACTCCTGCCGGATGATTTTCTTGATCCAAGTGTCCACCGGGGCACAGGCGGTCCGGCCATAGGCGAACAGTGCCACGCAGTTGGCGACTTTTACCCCTACGCCTTTTACTCCTTCCAGGGCAGTGATCAGAGCCTCATCAGAAAGCGCCGCGATCCCTTCCAGGTCCAAACTGCCTGAGAGGACCTGGCGCACCGCGTCACAGAGATAGGGGGCCCGGTATCCCGCTTTGCAGGCGATATAGTCTTCCAGGTGTACATCCTTCAACTGTGAGGCTGTGGGAAATGTGTAAAGCGTTTCAGCGGGGGTCCAGATTTTTGAGCCATACCGCTCACTGAGCAGTTCCACTACGGAACGGATGGCCGGGATGCTTTTGCGCTGGGAAATGATGAAAGTGACCAGCATCTCCCAGGGGTCCTGCCGCAGAATTCGGATGCCTGCGCCGGTCTGTGCGGCCAGAGCCAGGAAGGGATCCTCCGCCGGAATGGCCTTGCGGATGTCCTGATAATTCCGGGCCAGATCGAAATAGGGACTCCAGATACGTTCCCAGGTGTCCTGATCACAGCTGACCTCATAGGTTTCCTCCGCCGCTTTTCGGATGTACAGCACCTTTCCGCCGGTGATGAATCGATAAGTACCTCCCGGCAGGGGAGCGACCCGAAAGCACTGGCCGCTGTCGGTGATTTTCTGCAGGTCGAACAAGTCTGAAATACGGACCTCCATTTTCATGCTCCTTTCAGATGCTGCCGTGTCATTCCGCCTCCGCACAAAAGGCAGTCAGATTTTCGCGGAGCTGTTCCAGAAACAGCTCCATAGCTCTGGAAAAGATCTGGGATTTTTTCCACACCAGATACATGCCCAGCTCCAGTTTGGGGTGCAGGGGGCGGAAGCACAAGCCGCTGCCTGTTGTGTTCACCAGCTTATCCAGGGTGAAGGCATAGCCCATTCCCTCGTCCACCATGAGGGAGGCGTTGTAAATCAGATTGTAGGTGGCCACTGTGTGCAGTTCCGTAGGGTCCTTTCCCAGCCAGCGGTACAGTCCGCTTTTGTTGTCCATCTGCCGGGAGAGGATCAGCGGCTTGTCCCACAGATCCCGGGGGGAGACTGCCTCCTTTGCCGCCAGAGGACTGCTGCGCCGCATCAAAACGCCCCAGGTGTCTTTCATGGGCAGTTCTGCGTAGTGGTATTTTGTTTTATCAATATCACCCAGAAGGATCCCAAAATCCAGCAGCCCCTTGTCCAGCCGCTCACACACGTCCACGGCGTCTCCGCTGACGATGTGAAAGAGAATGCCCGGATAGCGCTGCTGGAGCTGGTGGGCTGTTCTTGCGATCTGCCGTACCCCGTCGGTTTCGCCGGTGCCGATATAAATATCCCCGCTGATGGTTTCGTCAGACTGGGCGATCTCCTTTTCCGTCCGGCCCACCAGATCCAATATCTCCTCCGCCCGCTTGCGCAGCAGCATGCCGTCCTCCGTCAGGGTGATCTTCCGGTTGCCCCGGATCATCAGCTGTTTGCCCAGTTCCTCTTCCAGCTCCTTCAGTTGGCGGGAGAGGGTGGGCTGCGTCAGGTGCAGGGACTGGGCCGCCGCCGAGATGTTCTGCTCTCTGGCCACAGCCAGGAAGTATTGCAGTACTCTCAATTCCATAGAGGACACCTCCTGATGGCTGCATTATATCTCAAAGTATCCATAGTTTTCAAGCATAATGAACTATTCTTTATAGGTATTTGTTATTGAAAGCGGTGGATGGTAAAATGGGACTGTCAAAATGAAGAAACAGGAGCGTTACATGAACTTAGAGCAATTTTTGGAACACCTGAACAGCGGAAAACCGGTAAAGGGCGGCAGTGAAGCCCACCTGTTCATGCACGGCGTCAGCCAGGAGGCGCTGAAGATCACGGCGGAGATCAACGGCAGCTACCATGAGCCACAGCAGCTGCGGGCCCTGTTCTCCTGGCTGATCGGCCAACCAGTGGACGAGAGCTTTGCGATGTTCCCGCCCTTTTATACCGACTGCGGAAAGAACATCCATATCGGGAAGCATGTCTTCATCAACATGGGCTGCAAATTTCAGGATCAGGGGGGCATTTTCATCGGAGACGGTGCCCTCATCGGCCATAACGTGGTGCTGGCCACGCTGAATCACGCTATGTCACCCCATGACCGCGGCACCATGATCCCCGCGCCCATCCATATCGGAAAGAACGTCTGGATCGGTTCCAATGCCACCATTTTGCCCGGCGTGACCATTGGGGACGGCGCCATTGTGGCAGCCGGAGCTGTGGTGACCCGGGACGTTCCGGAGAACACCATCGTGGGCGGCGTGCCCGCACGCATCATGCGGCACTTGAGTAAGGAGGAACTGCAATGAGCAAGAAGGTTTTGGTCATATCCACCAGCCCCCGGAAGGGCGGCAACTCCGACGTCCTGGCGGATGAATTTGTCCGCGGCGCCCAGGAGGGCGGCAACAGTGTGGAGAAGGTCACGCTGTACGACAAGGTGATCGGGTTCTGCAAAGGGTGCCTTGTCTGTCAGAGTACCCGGCGCTGTGTCATCCGCGACGATGCGGATGCCATTGCCCAGAAAATGCTGACGGCGGATGTCATCGTATTTACAACGCCCATCTATTACTACGGAATGTGCGGCCAGATGAAAACCATGCTGGACCGGTCCAATCCGCTGTTTTCCGCCGATTACGCATTCCGGGATATTTATCTGCTCTCCGCCGCGGCGGAGGAAGACAGCCACACCCCCGACGGTGCTGTCACCGGTTTGCAGGGGTGGATCGACTGCTTTGAAAAGGCCCGTCTGGCGGGAACGGTTTTTGCCGGCGGTGTGACGGCTGTGGGAGAGATCCAGGGTCATCCCGCGCTGAAACAGGCCTATGAGATGGGTAAAAATGTCTGATGGTTCAGGAGGAGAATGAATATGCATTCCAAATATAACGGATACTCGTTCCCACTGCGGGACACGGTCAAGCGGGAGAAGGTGCACTTTCGCAATCGCTACGGCATTGAACTCTGCGGGGATCTGTACCTGCCCGCACAGGCAGACGGAAAGCTGGCTGCCGTGGCCGTGTCCGGACCCTTTGGCGCAGTGAAGGAGCAGTGCTCCGGACTGTATGCTGAGGAGCTGGCGTCCCGGGGCTTTGCCGCCCTGGCGTTCGATCCCTCCTTCACCGGAGAGAGCGGCGGTGAGGTGCGGAACGTGGCCTCTCCCGACATCAATACCGAGGACTTCTCCGCCGCGGTGGACTTCCTCATCACCCGGGATTTTGTGGATGGGGAGAAGGTGGGGATCCTGGGGATCTGCGGCTGGGGCGGCATGGCCCTCAATGCTGCTGCCATGGACACCCGCATCAAGGCCACCGTCACCGCTACCATGTACGACATGACCCGTGTGAATGCCAAGGGGTACTTTGATGCCGCCGACAGCGCCGACGCCCGCTATGAGACGAAGAAAGCCCTCAATGCCCAGCGGACGGAGGACTGCAAAAACGGGACCTACGCCCGGGCAGGCGGCGTGGTGGACCCGCTGCCGGAGGACGCACCGTTCTTTGTGAAGGACTACTATGACTACTATAAGACGGAGCGGGGATATACTGAGCGCTCTCTCAACTCCAACCAGGGGTGGAACGTGACGTCGTCCCTGTCCTTCCTCAATATGCCCATCCTGCGCTACAGCAACGAGATCCGCAGCGCGGTGCTGGTGATCCACGGGGAGAAGGCTCACTCCTGCTATTTCAGCCGGGATGCCTTTGCCGATATGGTGAAGGATAATCCCTGGTCCGATAACAAGGAGCTGCTCATCATCCCCGGAGTAGTCCATACCGACCTTTATGACCGGAAGGACATCATTCCTTTTGACAAAATTGAGGAGTTCTTCCGGGCGTATTTACAGTAAAGGATAAAGGAGGGGCTTATGGTAAAATTACTCTGCATGCTCTTTGCAGTGTTCAGCCTCTCCGCCTGTGGAGGAACCGGGGCTCCGGCGGATCCCGGCGCGGCCCAGACCGGGACCGCAGAAACGGAGACTGCGGAATCTCAGGCAACCGAGAGCACAGAATCCGATCAGGAGGGATCTGCATTGAAAATCACCGTTGGAGATCAGGAACTGCTGGCTACCTTTGCAGACAACAGCTCCGCCGAGGAATTCCGGGAACTACTCTCTCAGGGGCCGTTGACCATCGAGATGGAGGACTACGGCGGTTTTGAGAAAGTGGGCCCGCTGGGTACCACGCTGACCCGGAACGATACCCGGATCACCACGGAACCCGGTGACGTGATCCTCTATCAGGGAAATCAAATTACCATCTATTACGGAACCAATTCCTGGAGTTTTACCAGGCTTGCCAGGATCGACGATCCCTCCGGGTTACAGGAAGTGCTGGGGGAGGGCACAGTTTCCGTTACCTTTTCGCTTGAATAGGAGGCGTTTTCAGTATGGCAGTGAAACAGACGGCGGGCAGAGATGCCTTGGGGGAATTTGCCCCCAAATTTGCCCAGCTCAATGACGATGTGCTCTTTGGTGAGGTCTGGAGCCGGGAGGACAAGCTCTCCCTGCGGGACCGATCTCTGGTCACGGTGGTGGCGCTGATGTCCCAGGGGCTGGTGGACAGCTCCTTCCAGTACCACCTGGCCACCGCCAGGCAAAACGGCATCACCCGGCAGGAGATCGCGGAGATTTTGACCCACGCGGCCTTTTACGCCGGATGGCCCAAGGCCTGGGCGGCTTTCCGCATGGCTAAGGAGGTCTGGGCAGACGATGATGCCGGTGATGGCGGCAAGGCCCAGCACCAGAAAGAGATGGTGTTCCCCATCGGGGCTCCCAACGACGGCTTTGCCCAATATTTCGTGGGACAGAGCTATCTGCAGCCCCTTTCCACCAGTCAGGTGGGGGTGTACAATGTGACGTTTGAGCCGGGCTGCCGGAACAACTGGCATATTCACCATGCCGATCAGGGCGGCGGACAGATCCTCGTCTGCGTGGCCGGCCGGGGCTGGTATCAGGAATGGGGTCAGGAGGCTCGGGAGCTGCACCCGGGAGATGTGGTCAACATCCCCACGGGAGTGAAGCACTGGCACGGCGCCGCGGCGGACAGCTGGTTCTCCCATCTGGCTTTGGAAGTGCCTGGGGAGAACGGTTCCAACGAGTGGCTGGAGGCTGTCTCCGACGCGGAGTACAGCAAGCTGGGCTGAGAGATCTTCCCTTTGTATCTCGTATCTGCAATCAAAAAGGCTCCTGCTGTCTCGGCAGAAGCCTTTTTGAATTTGCGGAAACTTTCATCCTTGTAAGGGGCCGGCGGATGGGGTACAATTCATAAGGAAGAAAGTGGTTCCTTATGGCTGTACAGGAGAAAGGAGAGTTCGGATATGCCGATGCTTGGCGCGATCCTGACCCCGCACCCGCCGGTGCTGCTGAGCGAAGTAGGCAGGGGAAAAGAGCTTGAAATCGAAGCCACCGCCCGTGCCATGGGTGCTGCGGCGGCGGAGGTGGCCCGGTGGGATCCTGATGTGCTGATCGTGTCCTCGCCGCACACCATTTTGTATGGGGACTATTTCCATATCTCTCCCGGCAGCAGCGGAGTGGGCTCCATGGCTGCCTTTGGAGCACCCCAAGTGCGCATAGAAGCACAGTATGATGCCCAGCTGCGGGATGAGATCGTGCGCAGGGCACAGGCTGCGGGCCTGGAAGCCGGTACCTTGGGAGAACGTGACCCGCAGCTGGATCACGGTGTCCTGATCCCCCTTTCTTTTCTGCGCAGGGCGGGGGTAGTGTGTCCCATCGTACGGATGGGCCTGTCCGGATTTTCGGCATTGGCTCATTATCGGCTGGGCCGGTGCGTGGCCGAAGCGGTGAGGGCTCTGGGCCGCCGGGCGGTGTTCGTGGCCAGCGGCGACCTTTCCCATAAGCTCAGATCCGATGGGCCCTATGGCTTCGCACCGGAGGGACCGGTATTCGAGAAGGCTGTGACAGAGACGATGGCGTCCGGCGATTTTCTGCGGTTTCTCACGATGGATCCCTCCCTTTGTGAGCGGGCGGCCGAGTGCGGCCTGCGGTCTTTCCAGATGATGGCAGGTGCCCTGGACGGACTGACCGTAGCCGCGCGGCTGCTCAGCCATGAGGGGCCCTTTGGTGTGGGCTATGCGGTGGCACTGTTCCGGGTGACAGGCCGGAACGAGACGCGCTGCTTTGCCGAAGCCTGTGAACAGGCCCAGCGCGCCCGTCTGAAGGAACGCCGGGACCGGGAGGATGCCTGGGTGCGGCTGGCCCGGCTGTCGCTGGAGACTTATGTGCGGACCGGTCAGCAGCTGGGATCCTTGCCGGATGATTTGCCGGAGGAATTGACCGGACAGGCGGCGGGGGCCTTTGTTTCCCTGCATGCGGGCGGGAGGCTGCGGGGCTGTATCGGCACCACCGTCCCCACTGCGAAAAGTGTTGCCTGGGAGATCGTACAGAATGCGGTGTCTGCCGGGACCCGGGATCCGCGATTCCCGGCCGTGCGGGCTGACGAACTGGAGGAGCTGGAATACAGTGTGGATGTGCTGGGCCGGGCGGAATCTGTGGATTCGCCCGATCAGCTGGATCCGAAGCGGTATGGCGTCATCGTGGGTTATGGGAACCGGCGCGGACTGCTGCTGCCCGATTTGGACGGAGTGGACACAGTGGAGCAGCAGATCGACATTGCCCGCAAAAAAGGCGGTATCCGGGAAACGGACCCCTATACCCTCCAGCGATTCAAGGTGGTGCGGCATCTATGAGTATTTTCTGTGATCTCTGCTTTCATCATTGTCGGCTGGAGGAAGGTCAGACGGGCGTTTGCCGGGCTCGGGCCAACCGGGATGGGAGGATCACCTGCCTCAATTGCGGCAAACTGACCGCATTGGCTTTGGATCCCATCGAGAAAAAACCTCTGCGCCGGTTCCGTCCGGGAAGTGAGGTGCTGTCAGTTGGCAGCTTCGGCTGCAATCTGAGCTGCCCTTTCTGCCAAAACGCCCGGATCGCTGCGGCGGGAGAGGAGAGCCGTACCCGGCATTGTTCCCCGGAAATGCTGGTGGAGGAGGCCCTCCGCCTGTGCAGCCGGGGCAATATCGGTGTCGCGTATACCTACAATGAGCCCCTGGTGGGCTATGAATATGTACGGGATTGCGCGGCTCTGGTGCGCCAAGCCGGAATGTGCAATGTGCTGGTGACCAACGGCACCATTTCGGAAGAACCTTGGCGGGAATTGCTGCCGCTGATAGACGCGGTGAATATCGACCTGAAGGGCTTTACAGAAAATTGGTACCGAGTTCTGGGCGGAGACCTGGAAACAGTCAAGCGCTCCATTGCTCTGGCTGCGCAGAGTTGTCATGTGGAGATCACCACATTGATCGTACCGGGGGAGAATGACAGTGAGGACGAGATACGGGCGCTGTCGGGCTGGCTTGCCTCCGTAAGAGCGGACATCCCGCTGCACATCTCCCGGTTTTTCCCATGCCACTGCATGAAAGACCGTCCGCCCACTCCGGTGGAGACCGTCTATCGCCTGGCCGATGTGGCACGGGAACAGCTGCAGTATGTGTACACGGGCAACTGCTGAATCGTGCATAACGCGCGTCACGAACGCAGCCGGGAAGCACCGGAGAAACTGACGGTACTATTTCGCGGCTTTTATGCACAAATCCACTAAGATCTTTCAATCAGGAGGTATTTTCTATGCGCAAAAATTTTGGAGCCAAACCCTGGACCTATCCGCAGCCGGTCCTGATTCTCGCAACCTATGGTGAAGACGGTACGCCTGACGCTATGAATGCGGCCTGGGGCGGCATCAGTGATGACAAGGAACTGTCTATGTGCATCAGTGCCGAGCACAAAACCACGGCAAACATTCTCCTCCGGAAGGCGTTTACCGTCAGTATGGCAACTGCGGAGCAGGTGGTGGCCTGCGACTATGTGGGCATCGAGTCCGGCAGCAACGTGGCAAACAAACTGGAGAAGGCGGGCTGGCATACCACGAAATCGGAATTTGTAGATGCACCGCTCATCGATGAGCTGCCGATGGCAGTGGAGTGCCGTCTGGTGAGCTACGATCCGGAGAGCTGCCGCCTGGTGGGGGAGATCGTCAACGTCAGCGCCGATGAGGCGGTGCTGGGGGAGGATGGCCGGATCGATCCGGATAAACTGCGGCCCATTACGTTTGATCCCATCCACAACACGTATCGCGTACTGGGCGAGAAGGTGGGAAATGCCTTCCGCGATGGGACGAAACTGAAGTAAGAGCTTTTGACATCTCAGAAAAAGACCGGATGGACATTCCTGCAACATTGGAATGTCCATCCGGTTTTTAACTTGATGGGGATACAGTGAACTTTCGCTCCGGCGCCGGAAAAAGGAACTCAGAGCATTTCGTCCCGGAGAATGTGGTGGTCCCGCAGAACTTTTTCCACCACGGTCCCCTTGAGCTTTTTGAGCAGCGGTTTTTTCACGAGATTCAGGGGACCGGGCAGCTCCACCTCCAGGGGAGACTTTCCATCCATCAGGCACACAGAGCTGTCCAGCAGGCAACGGATGTCGTATACGCTGCCCCAGACCTCCGGAACGCCGCGGTCCACGCCCAGCAGTCCGTAGACTGCCTCCATGGCGGTACGAACAGAGTACTCGGTGGTGAACACGGTATCCCGGGGCGTCTCGGCAAACTGGCCCAGGAAGGCAAAGTTCACACAGCCGTCGGGAATGACGTCGGGACGGTCACCCTTGGTCCGGGGCATGAAGAAGGCGGTGATATAGGGCATCATGGTGGGAACGCACACGGCACTCTTCTCCGCCAGCTCCGGGATCAGAGCCTCCGGCACGCCGATATGGTAGAGCCATTCCTCTGTGATCTCTTTGCCGGTGCACGCCTTCATGGGCTTTTTCACGTAGTCGCCGGGAACGTCGGTGAAAAGACCGTACACCCAGACGCACACCTTCTCCGGAGCTTGTTCCTTGAATTGGCCCTGGCGGTTGATGGTCCAGCTCAAAAGCCACTTGGAGTCCCGGCAGCTGACGATGCCGCCGGTGACCACCTTTCCGCTTCTGGGGTCCCGCTGGCAAATGTTGGTGAGATAGGGGAGGATCCGGTCATCCAGTGTGGTGATGGTGGCGGATTCCCAGTTGGTCTTGCTCACATCGGAGCAGAACTTCTCCGGACGGCCGAAGGCCGGGTCCTGCCGGGCAATATTTTTCCACAGGCTCCAGCATCCGCTGGTGCGGACTTCTGCGTCTCCATTGGGGGCGTGGTTGTGATCACCGTAGACGGTGCCCTCGGTGCAGGAACCGTTGGTGACGAACACCAGGTCATTTTCCGTCAGAACGATGCCCTGCTCCACGCCCTTGACCCGGCACTCGATGGCAGTGGCAGTCTTTTTGCCGTCCCGGATGTCAAAAAGAACGTTGGTCACTTCGGTACTGAACTGGAAGTCCACGCCGGCGGATTCCAGGTACTTCTGCATGGGAAGGATCAGGGATTCGTACTGGTTGTAGCGGGTAAATTTCAGGGCGCTGAAGTCCGGCAGGCCGGCGATATGGTGGATGAAGCGCTGGAAGTAGAGCTTCATCTCCAGGGCGGAGTGCCAGTTTTCAAAGGCGAACATGGTCCGCCAGTAGAGCCAGAAGGTGGAGGAGAACACCTCTTCGTCAAAGACGTCCTCAATGGTTTTATCATAGAGGTCTTCGTCCGGTGTCAGGAAGAGCTTTACAATCTCCATACAGGCTTTCTCACTGAGATTGAATTTTCCGTCGGTGTGGGCGTCCTGCCCCCGGTTGACGGTGGCCCGGCACAAGGAGTAATTGGGGTCGTGCTTGTTGAGCCGGTAGAACTCGTCCAGCACGGAAATGCCGGGCGTTTCCAGAGAGGGGATGGAGCGGAACAGGTCCCACAGGCATTCGAAGTGGTCCTCCATCTCCCGGCCACCCCGCATGACATAGCCCCGGCTGGGATCGAAGATGCCGTCGCAGGCGCCGCCGGCGATGTCCATGGCCTCCAGAATGTGGATATGGGAGCCGGGCATCTGGCCGTCCCGTACCAGGAAGCAGGCTGCGGCCAGAGCGGCCAGACCGCTGCCGACGATATAGGCACTTTTTCCTTCCACGCCCTCCGGCTTCTCCGGGCGGGCAAAAGCCTCATAGTTGCCGCTGGAGTAGTAGATGCCCTTGCTGTTTTTTTCGTGGCGGCCCAGTTCCGTATTGCGGTAATCATTGGGTGCGGACTTGGGACCCGCCGTTGTTTTTGGGGCCTGTGTCAGTTTCTTTGCGGCCACGATCGCCGCGCCGGCGCCAGCCAGGCCGGCAGCTGCGGCCGTCAGCTTTCCAAGATTCTTTGCCATTGAGAGAGCCACCTTTCCAAATCATGCCGCCGGTTCGGCGGTGCTTTTTTGTGATGGCATTATCCTACCCCGTTTTTGCGGCGGCTTCCATTTACAAATCAGGGCCGGTGATGAAAATTTCATCACCGGCCCTGATTTGTAAAGTGTTTACTTGCCTGCGGCAAAATTTCGGATGGAGTTGGAGATGTTGCCCTGCATGGTGGTGCTGATTTTTTCCACGATGACCTGATAGTCTGCGCTCATGCCCTGACGGATCCAGTCCAGCATGATGCCCACGAAACTGTACTTGTAAAACTCAGCGATGAATGCCTTGTTCTCCTCGGAGATCTCAACGCCCTGGCTCCGCTCATCCACTACGCCGCGGATCAGGTCGTAAGTCAGCTTAAATAAAAACCGCTCCATCTGATCCCGGCTGATGCAGCGATAGGCATTGAGAATAAACGGCTTGTTTTCCAGTACAGCCTCAAAGACCTGAAGCAGTCCCTCGTGCCAAGTATCGTATGTCTTTTTGTCCTGAAGGGCACGGGACGCATCCTCTATGCAGGACCACTCCACCAGATCGTAGATGTCTTTGAAGTGATAGTAGAAGGTCATGCGGCTGATACCGCAGTCCTCCGTAATATCCCGAATGGTGATTTTGTCCAGGGGCTTTTTCAGCATCATCCGTTTCAAAGATGCTTCCAGCGCCTGCTTGGTGGCGTTTGGCACGGGGATCACTCCTTTTGCGGGTTTTCTCCCTATTATACA
Organism: uncultured Oscillospiraceae bacterium; assembly: GCA_944387015.1. GTDB lineage: Bacteria > Bacillota > Clostridia > Oscillospirales > Oscillospiraceae > Oscillibacter. The sequence continues at coordinate 31,673 of CALXDH010000010.1, read as the reverse complement.
GCGAATTTTGCGGCTTACAAGAAGAAAGTGCCGTTAAGATCCCGGAAAAGCGGCACGTCAGCGTGCAAGCGGCCTTGACAACGCACAAAAACCGAATATAATAAGTAAATGGTTACCTATTGAGAGAGGGGGACGCAAATATGCCGGCAATGATGCCGTTCGGTTTGAAAATTGCCATCATCAACCGGGCTTTCCGCAAGAGAATGGACGAAAAAGCCGCTTCCATGGGGATTACATCGGTGCAGCTTCGCGTGCTGGGCTCCATCAGCCGTTTGGAGGCATCCGGAGAAACAGAGATCCATCAAAACGATCTGGAACAGATCGAACATGTGACCCATCCGGCCATGACAAAGCTGCTCCAAAGGTTGGAGAGCAAGGGATTCATTCAATGTGTTCCCAGCGCGAAGGACCGCAGGTACAAAAAAATCGCCTGCACGGAGCGGTCTGCCGGAATCCATCATGTAATTCTTGCCCAGGATGCGGAAGTCCTGGGGGAATTCTGCAAAAACTTTACCCAGGAGCAGAAAGAAATGCTGACCCAACTGACAGACCTGCTGCTGAAAAACGTGGATTCCCTGTGATGTTTAGGGCTGAAAACTGAATTCCCCAGGCAGCGTGACGAGGATGATGCTCGGATACGCTGTCTGTTTTTATCTAAATACGTAACTAGTTACTTATAAAAGGAGAGTCAAAAAATGGAACAAGCAATTTCAGAACACAAAAGCCCGTTTGCCACGGAGCCCATTGGGCGCCTCATCGCAAAGTTCGCCATTCCCTGCGTCATTTCTCTGCTGGTGAACTCGCTTTATAACATTGTAGACCAGATCTTTATCGGCTGGGGCGTGGGCTATCTCGGCAACGGTGCTACCAATGTGGTATTTCCCATTACCATCATTGCGCTGGCGCTTTCCCTGATGATCGGTGACGGCGGTGCGGTCTACCTGAGTCTGAAGCTGGGAGAGGGAAATATCGAACAGGCGAAAAAGGGCGTGGGCAATGCCGTCACCATGGTGACCGTTGTGAGCATTGTGCTGCTGGTGGTTTTTCTGATATGGATCGATCCGATCCTGACGCTGTTCGGTGCAACAGACGTCCTGCGGCCCTACGCGTTGGAGTACGGCACTGTCATTGGCATCGGCCTTCCCTTCATGATGATCCCGGCGGCGCTCAATTCCATGATCCGGGCGGACGGAAGTCCGAAATATGCCATGTTCTCCATGGCTTTGGGCGCGGTGATCAATACGGTGTTTGACCCTATCTTTATTTTTGTGTTCCATATGGGCGTTCGGGGTGCTGCCATTGCCACGGTCATGGGGCAGGTAGCCACCTTCCTTGTGTCGGTCTTCTATCTTTTTCATTTCAAGACCTTCCGCTTTGATACTTCCGCGCTGCGCCTGCACTGGAAAACCTGCAAAAAGGTGCTGAGCCTCGGCGTCAGCAGCTTCATTACCCAGATCGCCATTACCATCGTGATGGCGCTGTCCAACAATCTGCTGGCCAGATACGGGGCAGATTCCATTTACGGCTCCGAGATCCCGCTGACAGCCATGGGCATTGTGATGAAGGTCAACCAGATCCTGATTTCCATCCTGGTGGGCATTTCCACCGGCGCACAGCCCATCATCGGGTTCAATTACGGGTCCAAAAACCTCACCCGGGTGAGAAAGGCCTTCGACATTGCCCTGGTTGCGTCAGAGATCGTGGCGGTTATCGCATTTATGATTTTCCAGTTTGCCCCCATGCGTGTCGTTTCCCTGTTTGGTTCTGAAGAGGGACTGTACAATGAGTTTGCGGTGATGTCCTTCCGGATTTTTCTGCTGCTTTGCCCGCTGACCGGATTCCAGACGGTGGCAGCCATTTATCTGCAGGCGATCGGCAAACCTGCAAAGTCGGCACTGCTCTCGCTGTCCCGGCAGATCATCTTCTTTGTGCCGGCGGCGGTGATCCTCCCTGTTTTTATGGGAGTCAAGGGCGTCCTCTGGACAGGGCCTGTGGCAGATGGCCTGGCCTTTGTCCTTTCTCTGGCATTGATCGTATATGAAAGAAACCAGCTGAAGAAGGTCCCCCTCTCTGAATGATGGGCGGGTTATATTTGAAGAAACCATATTGCATGAAGGAAGTAAAAGATTATGAAAAACAGAGTGATCACCATCAGCCGTGAGTTTGGCAGCGGCGGCCGTACCATCGGCAGAAGGGTCGCGGAGAAACTGGGCATTCCCTGTTATGACAGTGAGCTGATCCAGCAGGTGGCAGAGAAGAGTGGTTTTAGCGAAAACTACATCAAAGACGCCGGCGAATACGCCCCGGGCGGATTCCTGGCGTCCGCACTTTCCCACCGTGCTTCCGGGCCCAACAATGCGGACTATCTCTGGAAGATCCAATACAATATCATTACGGAGCTGGCAGAAGAGGGACCGTGCGTGATCGTCGGCAGATGCGCGGACTATATCCTCCGGGACAAGGCAGATTGTCTGAAGGTCTTTATCCATGCGGACCTGGCGTTCCGAGTGGAGCGCATCGTAAAGGAATACGGCGAGCGGGAGGAATCGCCTGAACAGCGGCTCCGGGACAAGGACAAGCGCCGTGCAGCCTACCACCGGTTTTATACCAACATGAAGTGGGGACACGCTCAAAACTATGATCTTACCCTCAACAGCGGGACCCTTGGGATCGACAAATGCGTGGAGATCATCGAGGGGCTCTATTGAGGAAGATCGGATGCCGTGTGCAAGAGAAACTGACTGGTTGAACGCAGAGCAAGCGGCGGCTGTTCTCCAGTCGCTGCTGGCTGCCGGCGGATGAACGGGCTGTGCGTCAACACCGCCGAAAATATGAACAGAAAAATCGAGGGAACCGGGCAAATCGCCCGGTTCCCTGATTCTATATCGTGTTTTTGAAGACTGCCGGAAAAGAAGAGCAGGCGCGAATTCCGGCTGTGCCGTTTGTTTTGCACGCTGGGACGTCTGTCAGGATTGTCCGCTGACCGTGCCGGGCTCCATCCTCAGCTTGCGATAATACCGGTCCACATAGGTGGTATAAATGATTCCTCCGATAACATAGGCGATGGCTGTCAGGGCAAATCCGACCGACAGGCCGATGGACTCCTGGAGACACCCCATCAGAAGGGAACCAATGCCGATGCCCACATCATAGGAGAGCATATAGGTGGCGTTGGCCACGCCGCGCTTCGGGCCCGGCGTCGTACCGGTCACAAAGGACTGGAAGAGAGGCTGCAGGATTCCATATCCCACTCCAAAGAACACACCGGCAAGGAGCAGATGAACACCCGTTGACAAGAACAGGTAGCTGACCATGGTGGCAACCAGGATCACAAGGCTGAGATAGACCAGCGCCCGGTGCTTGCCGGCGTCGATCAGTTTCTGTGTGGAAAGTTTGGAGGCCAGCATGCCCACCACCAGACAGATGTAGAAATAGGGAAGGAAAGCGGTCAGTTCCTTTTCCTGTGCCAGAATGGAAGAGTAGGCAATGGCGGCACCGTAGGGGATCATCAGAAACATCATGTTGAACATGAAGGGGAGAGCAGGACCGTAGATAGAATCCCGGATAGAGAACTTCTTCCGTTCCACCTTGGGGTAACGGATCCTGCAGCAGGACACGCAGATCAGCGCAGCCACCGTGATGCCGAAGATGGTGAGGAAGGAGGCTTTGCTGCTCATGTTGTTTTGCACCTGAAGCCCCACATAGGGCCCCAATGCCATACCGATGGATACCGTAAAGGCAAAGCGGCTGATGCCCTCTGTGATTTTTGTGCGGGGCAGAACGTCGCCGGCCAGTGTCATGGTGGCGGACCCGCATACAGAATATACGGCGCCCATATGCAAACGAATGACGATCAGCGCACCGAACAGGGGAAAGGCAATGAAGGCGGGAAAAGACAGACAAAACAATGCCAGAAACAGCAGATAGACTCGGTAGCGATTAAAGTTGTCCAGCAGGTATCCTGCCACTGGCCGGAACAAAATGGTGGCCACAGACATGGCGGTCAGGACGATTCCGATTTTCGATCCGGTGATTCCGATTTCTCCGCAGTAAATGGGGATAATGGGGATCGATGCGTAGAAAGCTGCCAGAACAAGCAGGTTTGTGATGAAGAGAAGGATAAACCTTCGATTCCAGATTTTTTCCGTTTTTTCCATGAAGATAAAGCTCCTTTATATGCATACGGCAATGAATATAGTGGCACATGCCACCATATAAAGCGTATCACAGAATGTGCGGCGCGTCAATATCTGGTTGCAAGTGCCACTAAAACGGACTATAATACTGCCATGGTACAAAGGAGGTGCAGACATGCCCTATATGGCGGACAGTCCTTTTAAATCCATCTCTATTTTATATCGGAAATCACATATCTGGCTCAACAGCGGCTGTGCGCAGTATCATCTTTCTGCCGCCCAGGCGGTGGTGATTTTGATCGTATGCGATTTTGGCGGCTTGACCCAGGACGAGATCACAAAACGGCTCTCCCTGGATAAAAGCGTCATTGCCAAAACGGTGACGAAACTGGAGGAGACCGGATTTCTCATCCGTACCACCAACGCCAAAGATAAACGGACCTATGACATTCGCCCCACGGAAAAGGCCTGGGCGGTATATCCGGCTGTAAAAGAGCAGGTGGATGAGAGCTTCCGGCGGATGACGCATCAGATGACGGATGCGGAGCGGGAAGAATTCAAACGGCTTTTGCTGCTGGCTGCGGATGCCAGTCTCGCTCTGGACGAGTGATGCGGAGAGGGAATCGGAATATGGCCTGTGGATACAGGTGGCTTTGAAGAGAAGGACCAGGCCCCCGGCTGAGCCGGGAGCCTGCGTGCCGTAGCAGGAGGTGTAGATGCCGTGCTTGGCGCTGTATTCCAGCAGCGTCCGCTGGGGCCGCCGGTCGAACAGGGAGGACTGGGCCTGATTGGAGACCACGGGGATGCAGGTGTGCGATTTTGCCTGTCAAGTGAAAAAATGGCGCTGAAATGTGTGAAAAAAGATAGGAAATGGAAAACAGGACCTGCCTGTGCAATCGTTCTGCAAACCGCGCCTGGCAGAAAAAATATCTGAGTTGTGGATATTTGCGGACTGCGAAAAGCCCTCCCGACGTCTGAGACACGCCGGAAGGGCTCTCTTTGCAGGGGGGACCGGAAGCTCAATCCTTCATGATCTCCCGGATGATGGCAGCCACGTGGATTTTCACTGTATCCAGACAGGGGACAGCGGTGATGTCAGAATTCAGAATGGTAGGCAGCTCCGTACAGCCCAGCACCAGACCCTGGATTCCGTGCTCTTTTGCCATCTGTTCCGAAATGCGCAGCAGACGATCCCGGGTGGCGGGAACGATTTTCTCGTAGACCAGCTCTTCATAGATCTTTTTGTGAATGAACGCCATGTCCTCTTCACCGGGGATGGCGACCTCAATCCCCCGCTTTTGGAAGGGGATCTTGAAGAAGTCGTTTTTCATGGTGAAGCCGGTACCCAGAAGGCCCACTTTGGCATAGCCCCGGCGGGCGGCTTCCTCCGCAGTGGCTTCCACGATGCTGATGAGGGGGATGGGACTGCGGGACTGTACCTGGTCAAAGATCAGATGGGCGGTGTTGGCGGTGAGGACCGCAAAGTCCGCACCGCTGCGGGCCAGACGCTCAATAGGCTCCATGGTGTAGTCCACCAGCTTGTCATATTCCTTCTTGTCGCACAGATCCACCCACTTGAAGAGGTCGATGCTCTCAATGGACACATCCGGGAAGAAGTCCCGGCCCACTTCCTTCTGGACGCCGTAAACAATTTCGTGGTAGTAAGAGATCGTGGACTCAGGGCCGATGCCGCCCACAAGACCAACCTTTTTCATGACTGCAATTCCTCCGTTTACTGGTCCTCGGATTCCTGAAGCATGGGATATGCCTCGCCGCCGGAGAATTTGACGATCAGCGTGCCTGCCACAAAGCCGATGATGCAGGGCAGCAGCCAGGCAAAGCCATAGGCAGACAGGGGCAGCGCGTCGTACAGGCGCTCCAGGAAGGAGATGTGGATGTTGGTGATGTCGCTTTGGTTCATGGTGACTACGGCCTCATAGATGCCTACCAAGGCGGCCATCAGGACGGTGCCCTTCCAGGAGCCGTGGTTGGGAACGATCTTTCTGGCGCAGCCCAGCAGGGTCAGCACGATGGCCACCGGGTAAATCAGAACGAACACGGGATAGGTATAGGTGATGATCTTGGCGACGCCCATGGTGGCCAGCAAAAAGCCCAGTACGTCATAGATCAAAATGCAGGTCCGCAGCTTCAGCTTGCCGTGGGTCAGCGTCTCCGTCAGCTGGGAGATGGTGGTGATGACGCCGATGGTGGTAGTCAGACAGGCCAGCAGGATCCCGACGCCCAGCGCGGCGGTGCCGACGCGGCCGATGCAGGTTTCCACCAGAGCCACCAGCAAAGCGGTCTGGTCCATGGAGGAGTCAAACATGCCGGAGCCGGTAGCGCCCAGATACAGGAGTCCGCCGTAGACGATCAAAAGACCGATCAGTGCCACGATGGCGGCCTTAGTAACAGCCTTGTTCCGGTCAGCCTTTTTCTGGTAGCCCTTGGCCTTGATGGACGCGATGAAGGTGCCGGCGATGACGATGCCCACCGCCACGTCACCGGTCTGATAGCCCTGCAGGAAGGCATAGGTGAAATTCCCGGTAGAGCCGGTGTCCACCGGGGTCCCGATGGGGCTGATAATGGAAGCGGCTACAATGATGATCAGAATGACCAGCAAAAACGGCGTGAGATATTTGCCGATGATGTCGATGAAGGAGGACTTTCTGGTGGTGAAGAACAGCACCAATCCATAGTAGCACAAAAGTCCGATGATCAGCGCCGCCCGGCTGTTCTGCAGGGAGGGCAGTACGCTGAACACACCTGTCTCAATGCCCACGCCGCCTTGGCGGGGAATGCCGCAGGTGAGAATAAAAATGACGAAAAAGACCATGTACGCGCTGCAGAACCAGGAGGAGACGGGGCGGCAGAGCCGCTCAAACCCACCGCCCATGTTGTCCACGGCGATAATCGTTGCAATGGGGAGCATGATTCCGGACAGCGTCAATCCTGCGATGGCGGATGGCCAGGCAGATCCGGAGACAACGCCGACCAGCGGCGGAAAGATCAGGTTTCCGGCACCGAAGAACACGGCGAACAGCGCAAAGCCAACGACCAATGCGTCTTTTGTTTTCTGATTCATACACATTACCTCCAGAACACATCAACTGCTTTGCACCCATTTGAAAAGGGAGCAGAGGAGTCGTTCTTAAAAAGGCCTTTTATATGCTGAACACCATATCACGATTTTGTAATCGTGTAACTGTAATTTTTTTGGAAGATTCCTGTAATTTTTTAAGATGTACTGGCGAAATTCAAAAAAGTTGATTATACTCAATCCATACTGGATTTTTTTAACCAAATCTGAATGCTGCTTCCAATGGGGGATGCGGCAGCCCAAAGACGCGATTCAAAGTGAGGTGTTCGCTGTGGGCAATGCAACTTCTTCCTTGTACTCATTTCATATTCCCGGCGCACAGGGGAAACTTGCCTGTATGCTGTATTCCGCCGGGGCCGACCGGGATTATCCCACCATCATTTTCACCCATGGGTTCCCGGGACACGAGAAAAATGCGGCGCTGGCGCAGCTGCTGCGGAAGGCGGGCTTTCACGTCCTGATCTTCTACTATGGCGGGTCCTGGGGCAGTGAAGGGGTTTTCTCCTTTGCCGGGAGCATCCGGGATACGGTGGATGTCATAGATTTTCTGATGGCAGACGAAACATACCACATCGACCGGCGGCATCTTTTTCTGCTGGGACACAGCTTCGGCGCTCCGGTGATTGCCCGGGCCATGGAACAGCGGCCCTTCATCTATGGCGCGGTGTTTCTGATGCCGTATGATCTGGGGCGGTTATACAAGATGAGCAGGTCTGATCCCGAGCTGGAGGCCAGCCTTCTGAACCTTTTGCAGGAGGGGGCGGAGTTTATTCCCAACACGTCCTGCCAGCAATTTTATCAGGAAATTCAGGAAAATCCGGATTATTACTCCTATTTTCCGTTGATGGGCATGCTGGCGCAAAAACCGATTTACTGGGTGAGCTGTAAAAACGATGATCAGGCTTCGGAGAAGATCCACACGCTGCCCTTTATGGAACGGCTCAAGCAGGATCCCAATAACCGGATCCTGTGGCACAGCTATGATACGGACCACTATTTTTCCAACATGCAGGAACGGCTGGCGGGTGAGATCACCTGCTTCATCGAAGCTGCCATTGCCAAGGACGAGGCCGTTTGGCTGGATGATGCCGCCTTTCAGGAGCGGCTGACATCCATTTTGACGCAGGAGTTTCGAACGATTACCAGCGGCCAGGCCGCCCAGCGGTTCCACATCAGCAAGCCGTATTTCTGCGCCATGGTGAAAAAGGTGACAGGGACGACGTTCAGCCAATTGCTGCTGCGCCACAGGATGGAACTGGCAGGTCAGATGCTGACCTCCGGCACGAACCCGGTGGCGGCGATCTCGGACTACCTGGGATACAGTGATGCCTCGTACTTCGAAAAGGTGTTTAAAAAGTATTATGGATGTCCGCCGGCGGAGTTCCGCAGGGCAGGAACGCATTCTACATGAGAAAAGCCGGGCTGCGCCAAATCTGCAAAACGGTGCCCTTGGGCGGCCTGGCGGAATATGCAGTGGTGAGGAGGAACAGACCATGGATCTGACACAAAACACCGAAGAGCTGCGTCAGTCGCTGCTGGAGGAGATTTACGCCGGTGCGGCTTCCTGACTGGGAGCCATGCTTTTGGATGAGGAGAAGATCCGGCAGGCCGGTCCGGAAGAGCTGGCGGACCTTGCACGCCAGCATGGGATCAAATGAGGATGAAACCGGAGGGATCATGATGCAGACATCATCGGATTTGAAGGCGCTGCTTGCCCGGATCGACCGGAGAGGCTATCCGGCCTATAAGGATACGAAAGGCGCATATCGCTTTGCAGATTACGTGCTCTCTATCGACCATGTCCAGGGGGACCCCTTTGCCTCGCCTTCCCGGCTGAGCATTCGTGTGGAGGGGAAAACCGCGGCGTTTCCGCCGGAGCTGTACAGCCTGCCCTGTCGGCGCATTGCCCTTCAGGATGAATTGACCCGCCGGTTTGGCTCCCGGGCAGAGCAGGTCTCCTATCAGGCCAAGGGTTCCGGCCGCAGCGGACTGATCTGCGTCAGCCGGTGCGGCCAGGAAGTGCTGGAGCGGACTGCCTGCTCGCTGGATCCCAAAACCGGAGAGATTCTGCTGCGGTTGGAAGTGGGATTCCCGGCCAATGGCAGGACCATCAATGCCCGGGAGTTGGAGAAGATCCTCTTTGAGCTCCTGCCCCGGTGTGTGGAGGATTCCTTGCTCTATGCGAACCTGGATGCCCGGCGGCTGCGGGCCGTGGCAGACCTGGCGGAGGACCAGCAGGCGATCCGCCGGATGCTCCCGGAATTGGGATTGTGTGCCTTTGTGGCGGACGGAAGCATCCTGCCCCGGGCCTCCGGGGTCTCGGATCTGCCTATGAAGGGCGCTGTGGCATTCCGGTCGCCGAAAGAACTGGCGGTGACGCTGGAGCTGCCCCACCGGGGAAAACTCACCGGCATGGGCGTCAAAAAGGGCATCCATGTGATCGTGGGCGGCGGTTATCATGGAAAATCCACCCTGCTCAAGGCCCTGGAGCGGGGCGTCTATAACCATATCGCCGGAGACGGCCGGGAATACGTCATCACCGATGAGACCGCCGTGAAAATCCGGGCCGAGGACGGCCGCAGCATCCGGGGGACCGATATTTCCATGTTTATCCACGACCTGCCCAACGGAGCGGATACCCGGGCCTTTGTGACGGAGGACGCCAGCGGAAGCACGTCTCAGGCGGCCAATGTGGTGGAGAGCTTGGAGGCGGGGACCTCGCTGCTGCTGATCGACGAGGATACCAGCGCCACCAACTTCATGATCCGGGATGAGCTGATGCAGCGGGTGATCCGGCGGGATATGGAGCCTATTACGCCGCTGATCGACCGGATCCGGGAACTGTATGAGACCTATGGGGTCTCCACTGTGATCGTGGCAGGAAGTTCCGGGGCGTATTTCCATGTTGCCGACTGTATCATCCAGATGGACCGTTATGTCCCCCGGGACATCACTGCCCTTGCAAAGCGGGAAGCGCAGGCGTTTCCTTTGTGCAGTGAACCGCTGCCGTCTGTCAGCGTGCCGACCTTTGACCGCAGGCCCAAAGTGTCGCCGGAGCTGTGCGGGGATCGGGTGAAGTGCAAGACATTGGGCCGGGACGGAGTGTCCTTGAACCGGGAGACCGTGGATTTGCGGTATGTGGAGCAGATCGTGGACAGCGAACAGACAGCGGCTCTGGGAGCCTGTTTGCTGTATGCCCAGAAGCATCTGCTGAATGGAAGAAAGACCTTGAGAGAGGTCGTGGATGAGCTGGAAGAATTGCTGGAGAGGCAGGGACTTGCGGCACTGTGTGAGGGCCGCTCCGAAGTGGCTTTTCTGGCAAGGCCCCGGAAACAGGAACTTTTTGCCTGCTTTAACCGCTACCGGAAGCTGAAGCTCTGACGGGGAGCGTGCTGTTCTGGGGGATATTTCCCAATGCGCCGACACGGTGGGAGATTCGATCGGGAATATATAACGGGCCGGTCCCGCGCATTTGCGCGGGACCGGCCCGTTATATGCTGGGCAGCAGGATCTCTGCCGCTATAGAGGATATTGATCCAACTGATCCCGGTTTATCAGAGCCGGGCCAAAAGATCTTCCACCCGGGTACAGCGGCGGGGGAAGCGCCGGCGCAGATCTTCCGCTGCAGTTTCCATGATATAGGGATTTCCCGCCAGTTCCAGCATGGGAAGATCGTTGTAGTTGTCCCCAATGGCCAGTACCTCGCGGGGAGAGATCCCAAGAACTGTGCAGAGGGAACGGAGTCCGGTGCCCTTGTCGGCCACGGTAAAGTCCAGCCATTGTTCGCCGGCGATTGCCGCCCGGAAACGGCTGCTCCACTTGGGGATCAGCAATGGTTCCGCCGACCGGGCACTCTGCCGGCAATAGGCGGAGACTTTTACCAGATCCTCGGGGACCTCCTCGGGCCGGTTCACCAGAGCGACCCGGTTTCCCACGACATCCCGAACGTGCTCCACAATGTCCGGGCCTTTGGGACAAAGATAACTGAGATTGACCCCGGACATCACGATTTCGCACTGGTCGGCAGTGAGAATGTCGCGGCACAATTCCATGGCAGCAGTCCGCTCCATGGTTTCTTTGGCCAGTAATTTGCCGGGACTGCCGGGAGCAAATATCACGGCGCCATTCTCGCAGATGTAATAAAGCTGGTCTGCCACGGGGGCGAAAAGCTTTCGGAGGCTGTTGTACTGACGGCCGCTGGCAGGGCAGAACAGGATCCCCTTTGCCTGAAGCCGGACGATTTCTTCTGCCACCTGAGAGGAGAGTTTGGTTTGACCATTCCGGAGCAATGTACCGTCCACATCACATGCGATCAATCGAATCACCGGCATAAAACCGCCTCCATTCCCGGGCACCGCTCCAGAAGCTGGGAAAGGGACTTCAGATTCCAGTCCCCTTCGCCGGCCTGGGCGGCGGGGCCTATGGCGGCGGCGAGAGCTCCCGCCGCCCGGATGGACTGCACACCGGCGGAGGCATCATCCACCCCGACGCAGTCCCTGGGAGAGAGGCCCAGCGCCTGAGCGGCCTTGCAGAAGACCTCAGGATCCGGTTTGGAGCGGGTGATGTCCCTCCCGTCTACCACGCCGTCCAGCAGGCTGCAAAGGCCGGTTTTTTCCAGAATCAGCTCTGCGTTTTTGCTTCCGGAGGCCAGTGCCAGCCGATACCCGCGTATGCGCAGCTGCGTCAGGACACGTACCGTTTCCTCCGGCACATCTGCCGGGGTCAGCCCCTGGAGAAAGGCTCGGTACGCATGGTTTTTTTCTTCTGCAAACTGCAGTTTTTCCTCCGGCGTATAGGTCCGGGTGCTGTTTTCCAGCACGATGTCCAGACTTTCCATCCGGGAGATGCCTCGGCATCGGTCCCCCTGGCGCCGGTCAAAGGGGATGGCCAGACGGTCTGCCAGGGCCTTCCAGGCCTGGAAATGAAACTGATCGGTGGAGAGCAGTACGCCGTCCAGATCGAACAAGATGCCTTTGATCACCCCATACACCTCCTCATCGGCAAGTATCCTGAAACTCTGAGGGACTCATCCCCACCACCTTCTTGAAGGTAGAAGAAAAGTATGTAATATCCCGGTACCCCACACGCTCGGCGATTTCGTAGACCTTCAGACGGCAGTCCCGCAGCAGCTCCATGGCCTTATGGATACGGTATCGGGTCAGGTAATTCATGATCGTATAGTCTGTCTCCTTGCGGAAAAGGTGGCTCAGATGGCTCTCACTCAGCCCCAAATGCTGGGCGATGGTACTGACGGAGATCGTCTGTTCGCCGTAGTGGGCGCCGATGTAGTCCATGGCCTGGAGCACATATTTGCTCTTGTCGCCCTTTTTCAGCCCGGGGATGGCATCGTCCTCCGGCTGCCGGGCGGCTGCCATCCGGCGCTGCAGGTTGGTGACGGCCTGCTCCAGCTCCCCGTCGTGGAAGGGCTTGAGCAGAAAATCCACCGCCCCCAGGCGCAGGGCGCTCTGGGCATAGGCGAAACTGTCGTAGGCGGTGAGAATGATGACATAGGCGTTGTTTCCCCGGGCCCGCAGCTGCTGGAGCATCTGGATGCCGTCCATCCTGGGCATTTTCAGATCCGTGATGATCAAAGACGGATCATATCGCTCTACTGCGTCCAGAGCCGCCGCGCCGTCGGCGGCCTCGCCCACCACCACACAGTCCAATGCCGCCCAGTCCACCGCCAGGACGATCCCCCTTCGGATCATCTCTTCATCTTCCACAATCAGTACTTTCAGCATGGGATTCCTCCTTTTGAAGCGGCAATATTGCCGTAACGACCGTCCCCGGTCCGTCGGGCCGGCAGCCCAGAGAGAGACCGCAGGTGTCTCCATAATATTTTTTCAGGATCGTGTCTACGTTGTAAAGACCCAGGTGACCACGCCCATCCGTTTCCCGGCGTACGTAGGGCCCCACCATCTCCGGCGGCAGACCGCGGCCGTTGTCGGTGACGGAGATTTTCAAAGTCCCGGCGGTTTCATCGGAGCGTACATCTACCCGTACCACGCCGTTTTCCGTGTCCTCCAGACCGTGAAGAACGGCGTTTTCCACAATGGGCTGGAGGATCATCTTGGGCACCATGCACGCCTCCAGGTCCGGGGGAAGCGCCACCTCGAACCTGCACCGTCCGGACAGGCGGATGGACTGGATCTCCATATAGCGCTGCAGGATCTCGACCTCCCGGCGCAGCGGCACAAACTCGTCGGGGGAGATGCAGAAGCGAAGAATGTCCGCAAGGTCGGTGGACATCACCGCCACCTGGGGCACCTGGTTGATTTTGCTGATCCACTTCATAGTGTCCAGCGTATTGCAGAGGAAATGCGGGTTGAGCTGGGCCTGGAGCATCCGGATCTGGGCCTCGTTGAGCTCCCGCTGATTTTCCACCAGCTGCTCCTGGTTATGCTTGAGTGCCGCTACCATGCCGTTAAAGCGCTGGGCCAGCTGTCCCAGCTCATCGTCCTGATAGGGCGGGATGTACACATCCAGATTGTTCTGAACCACTTCACTGATGGCACTGTGTAGCCGCTGGATGGGCAGGAACATCTGCCGGCTCAGCCGCAGGCACATCAAAACGGACATCACCACGCACACCAGGACACTGCTGGCGGTGACGGTGGTCAAAAGCCCCCGGGTGCTCTGGTTCATAGCCTGGGGATGCTGCAAAACCGCATAGAGGCCCATTTCCTCCTGTACTGCCGCCCGGTAGGCGTACTCCTCACCCTCCAGACGCAGCGGCTCGCCGTCCAAAAGCTGTTGGCGCAGCTGGGGCGCCACGGAGGCGGCCAGGGAGGTCTTGGAGGAATAGACCGGCCGCCAGTAGCGGTTCAACAGCAGAAGATCGTTTCGGCTTCCGTACTTGCCGTCCAGCAGCTGGTGGAAGTCCGCCCGGGTCATGGTGATCACGAGATAACCCGCCTCCTGACCGCTGGTGAGCGGGATCTGTGCGGCGCCCCGAAGCAGAACGGCTGTATTCCCTTCACCGCCGTCCACCTGGGAGAAAACAAGATCATCCGTCTGCCGGGCGGCGTAGAGAACGCCCCACTGAGTAGGCAATCTGGTGCCGGGAGGCACGCTTCTGGTGGAGTAGAGCCAGGTTCCCTGGCTGTCGTACAGGTCGAACTGGGCACCTGACCGGCTGCCTTCAGTGGCACTGTACAGTTCACTGTAGACCCGGCTGCTCTTCGTCTGCTCCCGTGCCAGAGCAGGTGCCACATAGGGACTTGCCCGCAATGCCAGCATAGTCTGGCGGAATCCGGTGTACAGGCCGTCCAGGCTTTCTGTCACCTGGCTCAAATATTCCTGGGATTCCTCATCCACCTGACTGTCCAGCCGCAGACGGAAGATCTGCAGCAGCATGGAAGAACATACCAGCACCGGGACCAGTGAGGCCACCAGGAACCCGGTGAAAAGACGCGTGCGGAAGGAGTGGATGAATTTCATGCTTCCTCGCCCCCTCCGAAATAAAACGCCCAGGACATCAGAACTTTATTGTGGTTTTCACTGGCCCAGGAGATGTCGTAGTTTACAGAGGGAATGTCTGTAAGAGGAAGGAGGTCCGCTGTTTGGGTCTGTGTCTGGCGGATGGGGCGGCGGGAAAATTCGGATTCCATCCGCTGCTGGACATCCGTGCTGGCGATGAAGTCCAAAAACCGCTGGGCGTTTTTTTCGTGAGGCGCTCCCTTGACCAGGGCGCCTCCGTCCGGCACGCAGCTGGTCCCGTCACTGGGGTAGACCAGCGCGATCTCGGCACCTGCCGCCGCCCGCTTCAGGGCAGTCTCTTCCAATGTAATGCCCACAAGGTCGGTTCCTTCTGCCACGGAGTCCAGCACCTCTCCGGAGGTCTCCAGCTGTCTGCCGTCCAGGCTGACGGCAAATGCCTGGAGCACTTCATCCGGAGCTCCGCCCACAGCCTGCAGCAGTGTCACAAGGCCTGTGAAGGAGGACCCGGAGACGCTGGGGTCACAAAAGGCGATTCGACCCTGCCAGGCAGGGGAGAAGAGGTCTTCCCAACAGGTCAGCTGACCCGGAGAGACCAGCTTTGTGTTGTAGATCAGCACCACCGGAAGGGCGGAAAAGGGAGTCCACAGCCCGTCGATGGAGCGCATGGTGTAGTCCAGCAGCACCCAGTCCCGGCAGAAGTAGGGGGCAAAGCAGTCCCCATATGCAGCCAGACTGTCCACGCCGCCGCCAAACATCACATCGGCCTGCGGTACATCTTTTTCCTCTACCAGGCGGGTCAAAAGCTCGTTGGTGCCGCCGGAGACGACTTCCACCCAAATACCTGTGCGCTCTTCAAACTCCTTGATAATGGGCCAGTAGACTTCTTCCTTGTGAGAGGTATAGACCACCAGCCGGTCCTCCTCTTTCGGGGCGTACTGCAGGACGGAGGTGTCCGACGTTCCCGTGCCGCAGCTGGTGGCGGCGATGATGACTGCCAGCAGCAGGCAGAGTATCTTCACGGCTTTGTGACCTTTCATATGTGCCCATCCTCTCCGCCGTCGGAGCGGCGTTGTCTACTTTCGCTAATTATAGCACAAAGCAAGCTGGCTGTTCATGCATTTCATACGAAAATCGCAGCCTGACTCAAAAAACCGCAGATTTGTCCCCTGTTCAGTGGACTCTGCCGGGTTTACAATTAAATCATCCAAAAGGATTGCCGAATTCAATCCTGATTTTAGTGAAAATGATGGAGGAGGGTATGAAATGAAGAAAAGATTGGTCTCTTTGCTCCTGGCCGCGTGCATGGCGCTGACGCTGGCGGCCTGCGGTGGTGACACCGCCCCTGCCGGTGACGAGGGCGGCTCTGATGATGCTGCTGCGGAGCTCACCGCGACCCAGAAGATCATCCAGGAGGCCCAGGGGATGACCCTGGAGGAACTGGCCCAGAAGGCCATTGAGGAGTCCAACGGAAAGATGTTCTATGGCGTCGGCAACTCCAGCCGCGGCAAGAGCGCACTGCCCCTGTTTATCGAGTATCTCCAGACCATCGATCCCAACTATACCATGGAGTTTGAGTGGCAGCAGCCCAAGAACAACAAGATCTTCGATCAGCTTACCGCCGATTCCCTGAAGGACACCGGCACCTTTGCCATGACGCTGATCCAGGACGGAAACCAGATCGAGTCCAAGATGGTCCAGACCGGGATCCTGGATACCTTTATCCCCAAGGACTGGGCGGAGGCCAACGGTACCACTGCCGAGGAGTATGAGGGCTATCTGCCGCTGCAGACCCTGAACAAGATCTTCATGTACAATAACACCGGCTCCAAGACCTACGACAACTGCTGGGACTTTGTGGCCGAGGGAGAGCATGCGCTGTTCATGGACATCGACTCCGAGATCGTGGGCAAGAACTTTTTGTACATGCTGACCCGGGACGACTATTCCCAGATGCTCAAGGAGGCCTATGACGCCCTCTCCGCCGATGAGCAGGCTTACTTCCAGCCTACCGTGGACGAGATGGCTTCCGAGGCTGAGAGCCTGGGCCTGGGCGAGAACGGCAAGTACGCGCTGGCCTGGATCAAGCTCTGGGTGGGCAGCTACAACGCCCAGACCGATGACGGCCCCATCTGCAATACGCTGGTCGATAAGTCCGCCACGGATCAAAGCGGCCTGATTGTCTATTCCAAGCTGCGCTCCGTGGAGGAGTCTGCCTCCGTTTCCAAGAACAATATTACCGTTGCCGCCTATAACGACGGCTACACCGGCATGGGCGGCTTTGGCTACTGCCACTATCTGTTCGTCACCGACAACAGCCCGCTGCCCTGGACTGCCTGCGCCTTCATCGCCTACATGACCTGCACTGCCGACGGCTTCTCCGCCTGGGGCAAGGACATCGGCGGCTATTCCTCCAACCCCGAGGTTGCCGCTGAAAACGAGGAGATCTATCATCATGAGACCGGCGGCATGGCCGAGGACGGCACCACTGTGGAGTTTGCCGCGCTGAACGACCATGGCTACGACTGGTGGGTGGGCGACGGCAAGCTGGTCCTGGAGGACCCTGAGTACTGCGCTTCCGTTTCCTTCACCGTGGGCAGCTGGATCGAGATGCTGGATAAGTACAGCGCCGGCTGATACACAGAGCCTCCCGGAAGGGAGCAGCCTCTGGGGCGCTGCTGGCGACCAGTTTTGAATGGAAAGCAGATTTGAGCGCCCTTGGAGCACCGTCTGTCTCCAAGGGCGCTTGCTGATTCCCGCATGAGAGGAGTGCCGCTATGAACCAATCACCCACCCTGCGTACAAGCCGGTCCGGGATTGTTTGGAACAAGATTTTGACCTTCCTTTCCAAGCCCCACAATGTGATCTTGCTGCTGATGGGCATCGTGGTGACCGTCACCACCATTGCCCCGGTGGTGGCCATTGTGGAAGATACCTTCAAGATCCATCCCGGAACCATTGACGCGCACCTTACCGGCCAGGTCAGCGGTTACACCTTGGTCAACTACATCGACCTCTTTACCAGCAACCTGGCCAAAACAAACCTGTGGAGCCCCTTGCTGAACACGCTGTATCTGGCCGTCGGGACCTGCGTGGTGTCCATTCTCTTCGGCGGTGTGTTCGCCTTTTTGGTCACCCGCACCAATTTGGCCTGGCGGAAGTACCTCAGCTCTATTTTCATCTTCCCCTACATCATGCCCCAGTGGACGCTGGCCGTGGTGTGGCAGAACCTCTTTGACTCCAATGCGGTCACAGGAACCTCCAACGGACTGCTGGCCGCCACGCTGGGCATCAACATGCCGCTTTGGTGGTGCAAGGGGCTGTTTCCCAGCCTGGTGGTGCTGGGACTGCACTATGCGCCCTTTGCCTACATCCTCATCGGCGGCATTTTCCGGAACATGGACGCCAACCTGGAAGAGGCCGCCACGATCCTGGACACCCCCAAGTGGAAGACCATGTGCAAGATCACGCTGCCTATGGTCAAGCCCGCCATTTTGTCCACCATTTTGCTGGTGTTCGGCAGCTCCATGGGCTCTTATCCCGTGCCCCACTATCTGGGCCTGACCACCCTTTCCACCAAGTATGTCTCCCTGAACTCCAAGTACACCGGTGAGGCCAGCATTCTGGCCATCATCATGATGGTTTTCGGCGTGGCGATCATGCTGCTCAACCAGATGTCCCTCCACAGCCGGAAGAACTATACCACCGTCACAGGCAAGTCCGGCCAGACCTCCAAGATCAATCTGGGCAAAGTGGGGAAGTACGTCATCGCCCTGATACTGGTAGTGGTCACATTCTTTACCAGCATTTTCCCCATCGTCTCCTTTGCCTTTGAGACCTTCCTGCCGAACCCCGGCGACTATTCCTTCCTGTACACCGGGGACACGGCAAACCTCACCACCAAGTGGTGGCTTACCAGTGAGAACATCACGGAAAACGGCATGTACGGTCAGAAGGGCATCCTCTATAACGATACGATCTGGAACGCCTTCAAGGGAACGATCCTGGTCAGCGTGGCCTGCGCTCTGCTGGCCGGCACCATCGGTACCCTGATCGGTTACGCCGTCTCCAAAAACCGGAGGAGCAAAGGGGCCAACTACGTCAACGCCATGGCGTTTTTGCCTTACCTGATGCCTTCCATCGCGGTGGGTGCCGCCTTCTTCATCCTGTTCTCCAATGAGCACGTGAATCTCTTCAACACGTACAGCCTGCTGATCATCGTGGGCACCATCAAGTACATCCCCTTTGCCAGCCGCAGTTCCCTCAACTCCATGCTCCAGCTCTCCGGGGAGATCGAGGAGGCCGCCATTATCCAGGACATTCCCTGGATCAAGCGGATGACCCGGATCATCATCCCCATCCAGAAGTCGTCCATCATCAGCGGATACATGCTGCCTTTCATGACCTGCCTGCGGGAGTTGTCGCTGTTCATGCTGCTGTGCACCCAGGGCTTCATTTTGTCCACCACGCTGGACTACTTCGACGAGATGGGCTTGTACGCCTTCTCCAGCGGCATCAACCTGATTTTGATCGTGACCATACTGGTGTGCAACACCATCGTCAACAAAGTCACGGGAGCCAGCCTGGACAAGGGAATAGGAGGTTAAACCATGCCTGAAATCAGATTAGAACATGTGACCAAGCGCTGGGGCAAGTTTTACGCCGTGGATGATCTGGACCTGGTCATTCAGGACAACGCGTTTGTCACACTGCTGGGTCCCTCCGGCTGCGGCAAGACCACCACGCTGCGGATGATCGCCGGCCTGGAGACCCCCACCTCCGGGCGCATCACCATCGGGGACCAGGTGGTCTTTGACAGCGAACTGGGCATCAACGTCCCTCCAAACAAGCGGAAAGTGGGATTTTTGTTCCAGAATTACGCACTCTGGCCCAATATGACGGTTTATGACAACATCTCCTTTGGCCTGAAAAACATCAAGGAACCCCTCCCCAAGGTGGACTTTGAAGCCAAGACCGCCGCCCGGCTGGCGGAGATCTTGCGTCAGCCCGAGGAAGTGGTCAAGGTGCTGGAGGAGTGCCGGGACAAAAACGGCAAGCTGGATGAAAAGAAGGCCCAGCTCAAGCTGGTGGACACCTTCACCATCTCCATCTACACGGCAAAGCAGCTCTTTTCCTACCACCTGGAAAAGTCCCCGGACCTGACCGGGACCATCGCCCAGCTCATGGGCAAGGTGGACACCGCCCGGAAGGCGGCCGCATCCGCCGGCGGGGAGCTGGACGGGGAGTTCCGGCTGGTAAAGGACGGGCAGGTGGTCACTGAGACCCGGAAGATGACCAAGGAGGAGATCGACCTGACGGTGCGCCGGGTATCCCGGATCGTGAAGATCGGCATGTTCATGGACCGCTATCCCGCCGAGCTCTCCGGCGGCCAGCAGCAGCGGGTGGCCATTGCCCGGACCCTGGCCCCCGAACCCTCCGTGCTGTTTATGGATGAGCCCCTCTCCAACCTGGATGCCAAGCTGCGACTGGAGATGCGCTATGAGCTGCAGCGACTCCACGTGGAGACCGGTTCCACCTTCGTCTATGTGACCCATGACCAGATGGAGGCCATGACGCTGGCCACCCAGATCTGCCTGATCGAAAACGGCGTCCTGCAGCAGTACGACGCGCCGCTGACGGTTTACAACCGTCCCAACAACCTGTTCGTGGCGGATTTCGTGGGCAATCCCTCCATCAACTTCGTGGAGGCCAAGGGGACACAGCGGGAGGACGGTGCTCTGGAACTGACCGTTTTCCAGGATCGGAAGGTGCTCTTCCGCCCGGCCGCTCCGCTGGATCTTGGCGGCTGGTTCCAAAAGCGGGACCGCGCCGCCGCGGAGAAGGATGCCGCGCTGAAGGCCAAATCCGCGGAAAAGACCTATGTGGAAAAGAGCAACAAGGACGAGATCTTCCGCTACCACATCGCCAAGGTGGTGGAGGACGATTACTCCCTTCAGGAGGAACCGGTCCTGACCAACGAGGACTTTGTGCTGGGCATCCGCCCGGAGGCGATCGATATTGTGGAGTCCGGCCATCTGGACGGTGAGATCTACGGCGCCATGCCCACCGGCATGGAGTCCACCATCAAGGTGCGGGTGGATGATTTCCTGCTCACCGGCGTGGTCTTCGGCAGTACGCTCTTTGCCATCGGCTCCAAGATCCATGTGGACATCTCCGGTGATAACGTGATGCTCTTTGACCGCAGGAGCGGCCAATGCATTGCCCTTGGCGCACTGGACATATCAGCGTACAAGTGAAAAAAGCGGACCGCCGGTGACCTTTGCCGGTGGTCCGCTTTTTCAGGGAGACTTGAAAAATGGATCAGCATTTCCAGTGTGCAAATTTGCGGCAGCAGGACTTCCGGAGTACCTGCGCGTGGGTGTTCCCTACGGTCAAATGCAGCATTTTGACGAAAAAAGAGCCGATCGGCTCTGCAATATTTTGGCGGGGAAGAAGGACGAAAACCGAGATTCTTGGCGAAAATTGTACAGCATTTCATGGAAAATTGTGCTATGATAACTTTGAATTAACAGTTACTGGGAGGCATCCCGCAGCATTGCCGCAGCGTTTTAAAACGCTGCGGTTGATCTTGCCGGAGGGCTTCCTGAAAGGAGCAAATATGGCACAAGCAGATTCCAAAGTCCTGCGTCTCGGCGTGGATGTTGGGTCCACAACTGTGAAAACCGTGGTTCTGGACCCCAATACCAACGGTGTTTTGTTTACCCGCTACCAGCGACATAATGCCCACCAGGCGACCACCGTCCGGCAGCTTCTTACGGAAGCGGCCGGGCGGTTTCCCGATGTCCGGTTCCGGATCGGCGTCTGCGGCTCCGGCGGCCGTCCCATTGCCGCCGCCCTGGGGGCCCACTATGTCCAGGAGGTGGTTGCCAACGCGGCGGCAATTCGGGCACTGTATCCCCAGGTCCGCACTGCCGTGGAGCTGGGCGGGCAGGACGCCAAGGTGATCTTTTTCCACTACGATGAGGATGCCGGCCGGCTGCAGACCTCCGACATGCGGATGAACGGCAGCTGTGCCGGCGGCACCGGCGCCTTCATTGATGAGATCGCGGCGCTGCTCAATGTCCCGGCGGACGAATTTGAGCACTTGGCGGCTCAGGGCAAGACGGTGTACAGCATCTCCGGCCGGTGCGGCGTCTTTGCCAAGACCGACATTCAGCCCCTGCTGATCCAGGGAGCGGAGCGCACCGACATTGCCCTTTCCACTTTCCACGCCATCGCCAAGCAGACCATCGGCGGCCTCTCCCAGGGGCTGGAGCTGACGGCTCCCATCATTTTTGAGGGCGGTCCCCTGACCTTCAACCCCACGCTGGTGCGGGTGTTTGCGGAGCGTTTGGGCCTGGAGGAGGCGGACATCGTCCGCCCGGAGCACCCGGAGACCATCGTGGCCCGGGGTACTGCCATTGCCGTGGATGAACTCTTCCCCGGCCAGCAGGACGCGGTGACGCTCTCTCAGGCGCTGAAGCGGCTGGACCATGCGCCGGCCCAGCCGGAGGATGCCGCAGGGACGGGAAAGCCCTACTTTGCCGATGATAAGGAGCGGGACGCCTTTCTCCGCCGCCATCAGGCGGAACTGAAACAGCCGGTGGACGCCACCGACCGGAAGGTGCTGCGGGGATACTTAGGTATCGACTCTGGGTCTACTACCTCCAAGTTCGTCTTTATGGATGAGGACGAGCAGGTGACGGATACCTTCTACGCCAATAACCAAGGAGAACCCCTGCGGGTGGTCCGACAGGGACTCATGGCCCTGGCGGAGAAATACCGGAACTTAGGCATCCAGCTGGAGGTGCTGGGCCTGGGTACCACCGGCTACGGCGAGCAGATGCTCTCCGCAGCATTCCATGCGGACTACCACACGGTGGAGACTGTGGCCCACGCCCGTGGCTGCCGCCGCTTCTTCCCGGATGCCACGTTCCTGCTGGACATCGGCGGCCAGGACATGAAGGCCATCTGGCTCAAGGACGGCGTGGTCACTAACATCATGCTCAACGAGGCCTGCTCCTCCGGCTGCGGGTCCTTCCTGGAAAACTTCGCCTCCACGCTGGGGATGCCGGTCCAGCAGGTGGCGGATGCCGCGTTCCGTTCCCAGGCACCTGCGGAGTTGGGCAGCCGGTGCACGGTGTTCATGAACAGCACCATCATCAACGAACAACGCAACGGCAAGCAGCCGGACGGCCTGATGGCAGGATTGTGCCGGTCCATCATTGAAAACGTCTTTACCAAGGTGGTGCGGATCGCCAATGTCTCCGAACTGGGGGACAAGGTGGTGGTCCAGGGCGGCACCTTCCGCAACTTCGCTGTTCTCCGGGCCTTGGAGGAATATCTGGGCCGGGAAGTGACCCTGGCCCCGTACCCCGGCGAGATGGGCGCTCTGGGCGCGGCGTTGGCCGTCAAACAGGAGGTGGAGGCCCACGGCTACGCCAACGGCCGCTGCTCCGCCTTCATCGGGTTCGATGCGGTGGAGCAGTTTACCTACACCCGGGAGAGCGGCGTGGTCTGCCCGCACTGCGCCAACCACTGCAGCCGCACCATCCTCCGCTTCCCGGATGGGGGATGCTTTGTCACCGGCAACCGGTGTGACCGGGGTGCCGTGGTGACGGAGGGCCGGAGCGCAGCGGCGGAAACGACCGCCGAAGTACCGGATCTGATGCGCCTGCGCCGGGAGATGCTCTTCCGGACCTATCCCGTCTCTCCGGTGCGGGAGGACCAGGGCGAGGTCATCGGATTGCCCAGAGTGCTGGAGTTCTGGGACAGCATGCCTTTCTGGAGCACGTTCTTCCGGGCCCTGGGTTATGAGGTGCGCTATTCCCACCCCAGCAGCCGCAAACAGTATGAGAGCGGCCTTCAGTATGTGGCGTCGGACACCATCTGCTTCCCGGCCAAGCTGGTCCACGGCCATGTGCTGGACCTGTCCCAACAGGGAGTGAACCGGATCTTCCTGCCCTACATCCTCCACATGCCCACGGAGAACCAGAGGGAGAAGAGCCCCTATGTCTGTCCGGTCATCATGGGCTACTCCATGGTGGTGCGCAACTTCCAGTCGCCGGAGCAGCATTTCCCCGTGCGCTTTGAGACGCCGGTGTTCCACTGGTTCACGGAAGCGGACCGGCAGCGGCAGATCTGTCAGTACGCGGTGGAACACTGCGGTGCCACCAAGGCACAGGCCCGGCAGGCCTACCGCCAGGGAGCGGCCGCCATCCAGACCTTCCGCCGCCAGCTGGTGGAAGAAGGGGAGAAGGTCATTGCCCGGACCGAAGAGGCGGGTACCTTTGCCGTGGTGCTGGCCGGACGGCCCTATCACACGGATCCCCTCATCAACCACGATCTTGCCCGGATGTTCACCCGCCGGGGCATCCCGGTTTTGACGGTGGACAGCCTGCCGGGCCTGGACCGGGCGGACCTGCATCAGTCCCGGGTGGAGATCACCAACGACTTCCACGCCCGGATGCTCTCCGGCGCTATGGTGACGGCGGCACACCCCTCATTGGAATACGTGCAGATCGTCAGCTTCGGCTGCGGTCACGACGCCATTTTGTCGGACGAGATCATCCGCCTGCTGGGAGAGGGCAGCGGCAAGCCGCCGCTGATCCTGAAGATGGACGAGAGCGAGGCTGCCGGGTCGCTGGGGATCCGGGTACAGTCCTTTATCGAAACGGTGGAACTGCGCCGGGCCGCCGAGACGGAGAACACGGCCCAGCCCGGCCATCTGCCGGAGCCCTATCCCGCCAAATACCGGAAAGAGGACAAGAAGCTGCGCACGGTTCTGGTGCCCAACATCTCCGCTCCGGTGTCCACGCTCCTGACAGCTCTGCTGGACCGGGAGGGGATCCGGGCCCAGGCTCTGCCTGTGGGCGGTCCGGAGCAGATCCGGGTGGGGAAGAAGTACACCCACAACGACATCTGCTTCCCCTGCCAGATGGTTATCGGCGAACTCATCGACGCCCTGCAGAAGGGCAACTACCCGGAGGGCACCGTGGCTGTGGGTATGGCCAAGCTCAGCTGCGACTGCCGCATGGCCAATTACACGGCCATTCTCCGCAAGGCCCTGGACAGCGCGGGCTTTGAGACCGTACCCATCCTCACCACGGATCCCGGCGACACTAAGGGCATCCACCCGGGCGTCTCTATGCTGGGGGCCCGGTCGGTGCTGCTGGCGGCGTGGGCCTTCTCCATGCTGGATATTCTGGAAGAGCTTTGCCGGAAGATCCGTCCCTACGAGACCATTGCCGGTGAGACCAACCGGGTGTTCCGGGACTGTGTGGAAGATATTGCCCAGGGTTCCAAGAAGGGGCTGGGGCAGATGATCGAGGCGTTCCGCCGGTCTATCAAAGCCTTCTGCGGCCTCCACTATGACCGCTCTGTCCGTAAGCCCCGGGTGCTGGTCACCGGCGAGCTGCTGGTGAACTTCCATCCCGGCACCAACTTCCATGTGGTGGAGTATCTGGAGAAAAACGGCATGGAGACCATCCTGCCCCGTATCACGTATCAGTTCCGCAAGGATTTCCAGGCGGCCAACAGCGAGATCCGGGACTTCGGAGCCCATCTGGCGCCCTACTCCTTTGTGCTGGATGCCGCCGTGGAGGGGATCCAGCGCTATCTGGAGCGTATCGCCGCGGCCCATCCTCTGTACCATAAGGCGCCTCGTCCCCAGGATCTCTACGAAGGAGTGAGCAGCATCATCCCCAAGACCCTCACCTGCGGCGAGGGCTGGCTCATGGCCGGGGAGATCGCCCACTACGCAGCCGAGGGCGCCCGGTCCTTCATCATCCTGCAGCCCTTCGGATGCCTGCCCAATCACGTATGCGGCCGGGGCGTTACCAAACGGCTCAAGGAGCTCTATCCCGGCGTGCAGATCCTGCCGTTGGACCTGGACCCGGATACCAGTTACGCCAACGTGGAAAACCGGCTCCAGATGCTGATCATGAACCAGACCGCGGAGCAGGAAACACTGGAGCCTGCGGAGGCTCCGGAGCGCCGGACCCACCGGGGAAATTATCGGCGCCCCACGTTGTCCTCGACCTGAAAGCCAGCGGTGTTGATCCCTGCGCTGCGGCGGTTTTGCATAAAATACATGAACAGCCGCGATCCCGGGTGAATCGGATTGAGATACAGCGGCAGAATCTGCGAAATACAAAAGGAATCTTCCAATATGGAACAACTGGAAGTTCTCAAGCGCTCTGAGAGGTATGCGGGGCAAAACCGGAATATCCCTCAGGAGTGGAAGGCCAAGGCCCAGCGGCTGTGCTGGGAGTACAACCAATCTGCGCCCGATCAAACCGGGCGGCGGCAGGAGATCTTGCGCCAACTGCTGGGCACCTGCCACCCTCTGACCTTTATTGAACCCTCTTTTCACTGTGACTACGGATTCAATATCCATACCCACGGCCTTGCAGTCATCAATTATAACTGTGTGATTCTGGATACCTCGCCGGTCCATATCGGCGCCGGTGCTTTCATTGCCCCGGGAGTGTGCCTGGCCTGTTCCGGCCATTCTCTGGATCCGGCCCAGCGGTCGGAGGGGATCAGTACCTCCGCGCCCATCACGCTGGAGGATGACGTGTGGATCGGTGCCAACGCGGTGATCTGCGGAGGCGTTACCATTGGAAAAGGTTCCATGATCGGAGCCGGCAGTGTGGTGACCCGGGATATTCCGGCCGGTGTGGTGGCGGCGGGGACGCCTTGCCGGCCCATTCGCCCGGTTACGGAGCAGGACAAAATCCCCCCAGAAGAGATGGCATTTTAAATTGTTTTATAAAACCGGAAGGCCTGCGGCAAAAGCCGCAGGCCTTCCGGTTATCTGCAGATAAGGGAGGCACTCTTTCCCAAAAAGCTGTGCCGGGGCCGCACCGTCCCGGCAATAACAGCAGACGGGGAGCTTACTGGATGGGCGGCAGACCGTCCATCACGTGAGGGCCTCTGGTACCGTCCTCGTTGAGGTAGTATCCGTCTACAATGGTGGACAGCCCGCCTCCAAAATACCAACCTCGCTCTTCCAAAAACGGGATGAACGCATCCCAAAAATCTTCCACTGTCATGTCGGGCTGGATCTGTACACAACCGTGAATCTCGATTTCCTTGACCATGTGTGCTGCCTCCGGTTCATATGCTCCCAGTGGGAGACAGGATACTTCCGCTCCGCCTGTACAGTGTGCGGTATGGGCGGCATTATATCATGGCATGGGACTCTTTCCGTGAATTTTTTCTGAATTATCTCGAAGGGAAAGCTGCTTGGGCTGAGAAAAAAGCGCACGCAGATTTGCGGAAAACGCAGCAGCAATGTCCGCAGCCGCTTGGCCTGCAAGGGATCCCACGGAACAAGAAAGGGCAACAGGAGAACCGGCGGCTTGCTTTGGGAAGAAATATATTTCTTCATAATTGTCATTTTCAGAAAATATTTGTTTCCAAATTGACGTTTATTGCTGGCTTGGGATGCTGATACAATCATGGCCACTGCCGGGTAAGGAGGAAATGATATGCGTTCCATTACGGCAGGGGAAGAGGAGAAGACCATCGGCAAAACGACCTGTGAGAGGCTATTGGGAAAGCCGTTTGCAACAACATGAAAGGATGAATGATATGAAAAAGATCGGAATGCTCGTGCTGGCTGCGTGCCTGCTGCTGTCTCTGGCCGCCTGCGGCAAGAACACGGAGACCAAGAAGGACACGGAGGAGCCCATGACCGCAGAAGAGTCCCAGTCCACTGAGGAATCCCAGTTCATGGAGGAGCCTGTTGATGAGGAGACCATCAACGGTGTTATCAACCGCCTGGGCGACTATCTGGTGCTGCTGGGCAGCGACGAAAACTATCATATCTTTGACCTCGGTGAGGGCGTGGACAAGGAAAGCCTGGCGGAAGGGGACAGTGTGAAGGTGTTCTATGTTGGTGAATTGGACCGGGAAGACCCTGCTCCGGTGGCAGTGTCGATTGAAAAGATCGACAGCTGATATTCAAAAATCATACAAAAAAGGACAGGGCACAAAGTGCCCTGTCCTTTTTTGCAGTGAGAGAAGAGAAACTCAGCGGGAGGCCTCGGAATCCCCGAAAAACAGCGCAAGATCCGATTCCACAGTGCCGATTCCGGCGATACCGAAGGTATCCACCAGCACCTTGGCTACGTTGGGGCTGAGGAAGGCGGGCAGCGTGGGGCCCAGGTGAATGTTCTTCACGCCCAGATACAGAAGAGCCAGCAGCACGATGACGGCTTTCTGCTCGTACCAGGCGATGTTGTAGACAATGGGCAGGTCGTTGATGTCCGCAAGGCCAAAGACCTCTTTGAGTTTGAGAGCAATGACCGCCAGGGAATAGGAGTCGT
Source organism: uncultured Oscillospiraceae bacterium (assembly GCA_944387015.1). GTDB lineage: Bacteria > Bacillota > Clostridia > Oscillospirales > Oscillospiraceae > Oscillibacter. Next base: position 3,669 of record CALXDH010000010.1, on the reverse strand, counting down.
TGCACTGTCCGGCATCCAGGACTCGGGGGATGCCGCCGATGTCGCCCAGGGGGAGCTTGTTGTACTTATACTTGGCGCAGCCGGCGGTAAGGATCACCGCATCTTTGGGCAGAGCCTTGGCAAACTCGGTATAGTAGTCGCGGCTCTTGGCCCGGCCGTCGCAGCCGGCCATTACCACGAATTTCCGGATAGCGCCGGACTTGACCGCGTCCACGATCTTGTCCGCCAGCGCCAGCACCTGGGCATGGGCGAAACCGCCGGTGATCTCACCCTGTTCGATCTCCTGAGGCGGGGGGCAGGTCTTGGCCTGGGCAATGAGGGCGGAGAAATCCTTTTCCTCCCCAATGCCGCCGGGAATGTGCTTGCAGCCCGGGTAACCGGCGGCGCCGGTGGTGTAGAGGCGGTCCTTGTAGCTGTCCTTGGGGGGGACGATGCAGTTGGTGGTCATCAGGATGGGACCGTTGAAGGACTCGAACTCCTCCTTCTGCTTCCACCAGGCGTTGCCGTAGTTGCCCACGAAGTTGGGGTACTTCTTGAAGGCGGGATAGTAATGGGCCGGGAGCATCTCGGAGTGGGTGTAGACGTCCACGCCGGTGCCCTGGGTCTGCTGGAGCAGCATCTCCAGGTCCCGCAGATCGTGGCCGGAGACCAGGATGCCGGGGTTCTTACCCACACCGATAGAGACCTTGGTGATCTCCGGGTTGCCGTAGGCGGTGGTGTTGGCCTGGTCCAGCAGCGCCATGCCCTCCACGCCGTATTTGCCGGTCTCCATGGTCAGGACGATCAGATCCTCCGCAGTGAGGGAATCGTCCAGCGTGGCGGCCAGGGCCCGCTGCAGGAAAGCGTCCACGGCAGCATTGTCCTGAAGCAGGGCATTGGCGTGCTTGGAGTAGGCGGAAAGGCCCTTGAGACCGTAGGTGATCAGTTCCCGCAGGGAGCGGATGTCCTCGTTCTCCGTGGCCAGGACGCCCACCTGAGCAGCCTTGGCCTCCCAGTTTTCACTGCCGTCCCAGAGGGCGGCGGCAGGCAGGGCGGCCTGGTTCTCCACCTGAGGCAGCAGGCGCTGCGTCTCGCTTAGAGTCATACGAATGCGGGACTCAATGGCCTCCTTGTCAAAGTTGGCGTTGGTGATGGTGGTAAACAGGTTCAGCGTGATGAGGTGGTTGACGTCCGCGGGAATCTCTGCACCCTGTTCCCGCAGAGCAGTGGTCACGGCGGAAAGGCCCTTTGTCACATAGACCAGCAGGTCCTGCATGGCCGCTACATCCGGTTTCTTTCCGCAGACGCCGGAAAGCGTGCAGCCGGTGCAGCCGGCAGTCTCCTGGCACTGATAGCAAAACATTTTACGCTCCATAGTTTGATTCCTCCTGTGTTGGCTGCGGGCGGTGAGGCTTCAAAGACCGCCCGGATGGCTTGCGCTTGATGTGCTTACTATACAGAGTCTGTACATTGAATTCCGTTGTTATCACAACGAAATATAAAACTGGCACAAATTTCTGCATGGAGGCAAAACAAAAACCGACCCCACAGGGCCGGTTTTTGTTTTTATGGAGACAGCAGGCGTGGGACCAATGTGCATTTCCAGCGGTACTCAGACCTGCGGAGCCTGAGAAAAGGCGCTTTGCATCAGAGATTCCAAAGAGGACAGAAACAGACGCAGTGTGGCATTGCGGCTGTCTTTGCGGTAGACAGCGCCAAAGGAGATGGTGGAAAATGCAGGGATCGGAATGTAACGAAGCCCGGGGATCCGGGCCGGCGGCAGGTCCGGCATAATGGCAAAGGCATAGCCGGCCTCCACCAGAGTGTGGACGATTTCCAGATTGTCGCAGAAAAGCATCTGATCCGGGTCCCGTTCGGCCACCACCTGGTTTTGCACGGAAAACAGTGCCGGCGGATAGATGGGCGGCGGACAGGTGGCGATTCGCCCGCCGTTTTTCACCTGTTCGATGGTCAGCTGATCGTAGGCAGCCAAAGGATGGTCAGGGGTACAGATGCAGACCAGAGGACAGCGGGCAAGCTCCCGGTAGACCGCCTTTGAAGGAGCGGATTCCTGCAGGGAGAGCAGGACCTGTACGTCATCCTCTGCCAGCAGGTTTTCCAGGGAGGCGTACGGCAGCAGCCGCAAAACCGGCAGCAGCCGGGGCTGTTGCTGTCCCAGCTGCGCCAGTACTGGGCGCAGGAGCCGCAGTTCTATGAAGTTTCGGCAGCCGATGCCGAAACGCTGCGGAAGGGTTTCCTGACATTCCTTCAGCCGTGCTCTGGAGAGACCGGAGAGCTTCAGGATCTCATTGGCGTACTGGGTAAACAGATGGCCTGCCTGGGTCAGGCGGACGCTCTTGCTGGTCCGGAAAAACAGCTTCGTTCCCAATTCGTCCTCCAGGGAACTGATCTGGTGGCTGACGGCAGGCTGCGTGATGCGCAGCTGTTCGGCGGCGCGGGAAAAATTCAGAAAGTTCGCAACTGCCAGAAAGCACTCCAGCTGTGTGGTGTTCATAGCGATCCCTCCCACGGATGCAGACAAGTAAAATAAAAAAGATCAATAAATGTTTTTTATAAATGATAACATATTTGAATTTCACAAACAAGGTTTGTTGTGCTATAAACGGTAAAGTGCAAAACAGTTCTCATCCGAACAATTATGGGAAAGAGGTGATCGGGACGTGAGGACTGACCGAAGAACGTTGGTTTTGGAAAATCGAAGGATCAGCATCGGGATAGAGCAGCTGACTGATCAGCTGATGGCCAGGAAGGAGCTGACAGCCGCCCAGGCCAACATGCTCTTTTTCATCCTGAGCCATTCTGACGAGGGAACCTCACTGACGGATATTCATCGTGAATTTGGATTTTCCAAGGCAGCGCTGTGCCGGATCCTCAAGTACCTGAGGCAAAACGGATATGTCCGGGCGGAGGCCTGCCTGGGAGATGAACGGCGCAAGATTCTGTTTGGGACCGAGAAGGGCGCGCAGGTTCAGAGTTTTCTGAAAGGTGCCGTCTGTGAAGCCTGTGACCAGGCTTATCAGGGATTTTCAGACGAGGAACTGCGGGAACTGGATCGGTTGCAAAAAAAGATCATACGGAACTTGACAGAGCATCACGGAAAACCAAGAGCCAAGAGGAGTGAACATTGTGAAAAAAGTTCTGCAGCAGTTGAAACAGTATAAGCGGGATGCCCTTTCCTGCGTGGGTCTGACCGCCCTGGAGGTGGTCATGGAGATCCTGCTGCCCTTTGTGACAGCACGGATCATTGACGAGGGATTGGAGACGGGGAGTCTGCCTGTGGTGTACCGGTACGGAGTGATCCTGGTAGTCATGGCGTTTCTCAGTCTCATTTTTGGTGCGTTGGCAGGTAAATTTGCCGCCAGTGCATCCTCGGGCCTGTCGGCCAATCTACGGGAGGAGATCTATAACACCATCCAGACCTTTTCCTTTTCCAATACTCCCATTTAGGTTAAGTGTTGCTACTGCTTAGCCATTGAAATTAGATGTAGAAATATTCATTAGGGGACATAACGAGGCTCCACCTTAAACCTTGAAGGCCAGTTTCTTTCTCCCTCAGTTTCGCCATGGCTGTCTCTCCTTTCTGCCTGTAGGAATGGAAAAAGGGCAGTCGATTTTCTCGGCTGCCCTTGTGGGGAAACAAAGTTATTCTTCTGCGTTTGAATCAAGTGT
>CALXDH010000009.1 GCA_944387015.1 uncultured Oscillospiraceae bacterium | reverse complement strand
ACTTCTCGTTGGAGAGCTTCTGCTCCACGATGCGCAGGCCGTTTTCGGCCTTCTCCTTCTCCTTGGCGATGCGCTCCAGCTCCGCGGCGATGTCTACCAGCTCGCTCAGCGGCAGATAGGCCGTGGCGTTGTGGGTCACCACGCTGATCATGCCGGTGACGTCCGCCGGGGCATTCTCCGCAAAGGTCACACCGCTGGCATAGGCCAGACGCTGGATGAAATGGACGCCCTGGGCGTAGACCTCCGGCGTAGCGGTGACGATCAGCACCTCCGCCTTCTTGGAGGGGGGCACGTTCATCTCCGCCCGGCGGGCACGGATGGCCTTGATGGTGTCCATCACCGCCTCCATGGCAGACTCCTCCGCCGGGAAGTCCAGCTCCGGACGGTACACCGGCCACTGGGAGGTCATGATGAACTTTCCTTCGTGGGGCAGAGCCTGGAAGATCTCCTCGGTGATGAAGGGCATGAAGGGATGGAGCAGCTTCAAAAGCTCCGTCAGCACGTAGCACAGAACGTTCTGGGCCACGAGCTTCGCCTGCTCATCCTCGCCGTTGAGGCGGGACTTGGTCAGCTCGATATACCAGTCGCAGTAGGTGTCCCACAGGAAGTCGTAGACCTTGGCGGAGGCCACACCGATCTCATAGCTCTCCAGATTCTCGGTGACTTCCTTGATGAGCGTGTTGAGCTTGGAAAGGACCCACTTGTCCTCGGGGGCCAGCTGGTCCGCGCCGGGCAGCTCACACTTGTCGATGGTGAGGTTCATCATCACAAAGCGGCTGGCGTTCCAGATCTTGTTGGCGAAGTTGCGCATGGCCTCGCACTTTTCCGTGTAGAACCGGGTATCGTTTCCGGGGGAGTTACCGGTGATGAGGTTGAAGCGCAGAGCGTCGGCGCCGTACTTTTCCGCCATCTCCAGCGGATCGATGCCGTTGCCCAGGGACTTGGACATCTTGCGGCCCTTGTCGTCCCGGACCAGGCCGTGGATCAGCACGGTGTGGAAGGGGATCTTGTGCATCTGTTCGCAGCCGGAGAAGATCATCCGGGCCACCCAGAAGAAGATGATGTCGTAGCCGGTGACCATGACGGAAGTGGGATAGTAATAATCCAGATCCGCCGTCTTTTCCGGCCAGCCCAGGGTGGAGAAAGGCCACAGGGCGCTGGAGAACCAGGTATCCAGCACGTCGGGGTCCCGGGTCAGGTGGGTGCAGCCGCACTTTTCGCACTTGGTGGGGTCCTCCCGGGAGACATTGATGTGGCCGCACTCGTCGCAGTACCAGGCGGGGATCTGGTGGCCCCACCACAGCTGGCGGGAGATGCACCAGTCATGGACGTTCTCCATCCAGTTGATATAGGTCTTGGCAAAACGCTCGGGGACGAACTTCACCTCGCCCTCCTTCACGACCCGCAGAGCCTCCTGAGCCAGGGGCTCCATTTTCACGAACCACTGGGCGGAGATCAGGGGCTCCACGTCGTTGTGGCAGCGATAGCAGGTGCCCACATTGTGGTTGTAGGGCTCAGTCTTGACCAGATACCCCTGCTCCTCCAGATCCTTGACGATCTGCTTGCGGCACTCGTAGCGGTCCATGCCGTTGTAGGGGCCGCCGTTTTCGTTGATGCGGCCGTCGTCGCCGATGCAGCGGATGACCTCCAGGTTGTGGCGCAGGCCCACCTCAAAGTCGTTGGGGTCGTGAGCGGGGGTCATCTTCACGGCGCCGGTACCGAAGCCGATCTCGCAGTACTCGTCGCCCACGATGGGGATCTCCCGGTTCATGATGGGCAGGATGCAGGTCTTGCCGATCAGGTGCTTGAACCGCTCGTCCTCCGGGTTCACGGCAACGCCGGTATCGCCCATCATGGTCTCGGGACGGGTGGTGGCAATCACCAGGTCGCCGGAGCCGTCGGCCAGGGGGTAACGGATATACCACAGGTGGCCGGGCTTATCCACGTACTCCACCTCCGCGTCGGAGAGGGCGGTGGCGCAGTGGGGGCACCAGTTGATGATGCGGCTGCCCTTGTAGATGAGGCCCTTGTCATAGAGCTCGCAGAAGGTCTCCCGGACGGCCTTGGAGCAGCCCTCGTCCATGGTGAAGCGGGAGCGGTCCCAGTCGCAGGAGACGCCCAGCTTCTTCTGCTGCTCCACGATGCGGCCACCGTACTTCTCCTTCCACTGCCACACCCGCTCCAGGAACTTTTCCCGGCCCAGGTCATAGCGGGTCTTGCCCTCATTGACCCGCAGGTCCTCCTCCACCTTGATCTGGGTGGCGATGCCGGCGTGGTCGGTACCGGGCAGCCACAGGGCAGAATAGCCCTGCATCCGCTTGAAACGGGTGAGGATGTCCTGCAGCGTGGAGTCCAGGGCGTGGCCCATGTGGAGCTGGCCTGTCACGTTGGGAGGCGGCATCACGATGGAAAACGGCTTCTTCTTGGGATCCGGATCGCCGTTGAAGCAGTGGTTGTCCTCCCACATCTGGTAGATGCGGGACTCCACCTGCTGGGGTTCATACACCTTCGGCAGTTCTTTGTTCATAGGGATTCTCCTTTTCTATATCTCCTGATGGATCAAACATAATGATAGGATTGGCCGCACTTCTTCTCCAAAAAGCTCCGCAGCTCCTTGGGATCCTGGCCAGGCACCTGGTCCAGCTGGACGATGAGGCTTGCCAGTTTATCCAGGAAGATGAAGTCATATCCCCGGAAATGCACCAGGGCAAAGACCTTCTCATAGTCGTGCCGGATGGTTCTCCCGCCGACGACCTCGTAGAAGTCCCGGTCGGTGAAATGCAGCTTGCCGCTGTACATCACCCGCATCCGGGCGCAGCCGGCGCTGATGATATTAGGGATCAGCGCCGCCGATAAAAACAGGACGCCGATGAGCAGGTAGCTCACCCGGGTGAAGGACAGTCCGTCGGCCTGGATGTCACCCCAGGTCTTCCAGACGCGCCAAACGCCTACCGCCAGGCACACCACCCGGAACAACAGCATCTGCCAGCGGCGGAACAACCGTTCCGAAACCTGGTAGAGCGCCAGAAGCTGGCGGTAGTTCAGATCGATTTCTGCTTCAAATTTCATGGTCCTCTCCTTTGTGATTGGAATTTCGGTGCCTGCGAACAAACAAAAACGCCCCGAGCCTTCCGGCTCAGGGCGAACAATGTCCGTGGTACCACCTGACTTCATGCAAAAACACGCACTCAACGGCGCCATCCAGCGCCAGTCCCGATAACGGCGGACACACCGTCGCGGCTTACTGCTCCTTCAGCCGGATGCTCCGGGACGACTTCTCCGGCCGCTTCCCGAGCGCTTCCACCAACCGCGCCCTCTCTTGGCATCCGCCAGCCGGGTACTGCTTCCCATCCTCGCAGTTCCCAATATCTTGATTCTGTATCAGTATAGTATACCCGATTTGGATTGTCAAGGTCAGGAAAGCCGCAAAATTTCCTTTTTCAGCCGGGTGATGATGCGCTTTTCCAGCCGTGAGATGTACGACTGGGAGATCCCCAGCTGATCCGCCACTTCCTTCTGCGTCCGCTCCCGGCCGCCGCCCAACCCAAAGCGCAGCGTGATGATTTGCTTTTCCCGGGGAGAGAGGGTATTCACCGCCGCGTTCAAAAGAGAGCGGTCTACATCCTCCTCGATGGGCCGCATCACCACGTCCGCCTCCGTCCCCAGCACATCGGAGAGCAGCAGCTCATTGCCGTCCCAGTCGGTGTTGAGGGGCTCATCAAAGGAGACCTCCCCCTTCCGGGCCGCATTTTTGCGCAGATACATCAAAATCTCGTTTTCAATGCATCGGGAGGCATAGGTCGCCAGCTTGATGTTCTTATCGGAGCGGTAGGTCCCCACTGCCTTGATGAGGCCGATGGTTCCAATGGAGATGAGATCCTCGATGCCCACCCCCGTGTTTTCAAACCGGCGGGCGATGTAGACCACCAGCCGCAGATTATGTTCGATCAGCTCCTGCCGGGCACACTCCTCCTCCACACGTCCCAGCAGTTCCTTCTCCCGCTCCTTGCTCAGCGGCGGCGGCAGCGTGTCGCTGCCCCCGATGTAATGTACGCCCTCCGCCGGCAGCAGTCCCAGCCGTTCCAGCAAATCCCTCAGTTTCTGTTTGAACCCTTCCATGATCCCGTCTGCCTCCATCCGCATCGCCGCTCCAAAGCGCGGCATACCCTGTTCCCAGTTCCGTGGGGGACAATGCCACCAGCACACCGGCCTGCCGCCGCCCCGCCCATTCGATCCAGTCGCTGCACACCGCCAGCAGCAGCCCGCCTGCCCCTACCGCGTGGTAGGGAATCAGCCGGAAGCGCAGCTCCGGCGCGATCTGCCGCAGTGGTTCCAACAAGTCCGCCGGGGGCAGTGACATCTCCAGCAGCTGCCGCACACGTCGTGGCAAAACCCCGTCCAGCGCTCCCGGAGCCGCCACCAGTACCGGTGTCCCTCCCACCGGGTCCCGCAGGCCATTGCCGGTGTCACGCAGAGCGGTCAGCTCCACATCACGGCCGCCCACGCACACCCGCATCCGCAGCAGCTCCCCTGCCACTCCATGCCGGGCGGCGGCGCGGAATACCACTGTCAGCACCACATAGGCCGCCCCGGCAGCTACCAGCAGTACCCGTACGGACACGTCCGTATAGAAAACGCCGTTGACTGCGGGGATCGCCCCACCGGAGAGCATCCCCAGTCCCAGCACACACCCTGCCATGGCGCAGGACACGCCGAAAAATACCAGCGTCAGCCGCAGCAGCTTCCGCTCTCCGCCGAAAGCCGTCAGGGCCAGCAACACACCTGCTGCCGCTTTCACCGGTATCCGGGAGAGAAATTCCATGCCCGGCAAAAACACCGCCGCTGCGTATCCGCCTCCCAGAAGCGCTCCCAGCACATACCTGCCGCGCCGCAGGGGCACTCCCGCCAGCCGCCCGGCGGAGAGCAGCAGCAGATAGTCCATCAGTGCGTTGAGCACGAATACGCTGTCGATGTAAACGACGGTCATGGTATCCCTCCCTTCCCTGAAACGGATCCCGAACAGCCCGGTCCCCGCTCCGACAGGGATGATTATACGGCGCCCGCGGCGTAAAAGCGGTCGCAAAACGGGGACGGGCGGTTTTTGCAGCTGACCGGATACCGGCACGCCAAATGCGATTCCCGCTGCTGCCCAGATGCAAAAAGCCGCGGAATCAAATGATTCCGCGGCTTTTTCTGTGATTTTCCGATTCACGCCAGATAGGGCATCACCATGGAGGCCACCAATGCAAAGATCATGACCACCACCAGCACCAGGGCCACTGCCCGGGTCTTGTTATTCACCGTGTTTCCTCCTCCCGGGACAGAATTTTACGGATGCTCTTTTCCGCCTTGCTGCGGGGCAGCATCAGCTCATGGCCGCACCCCTGGCAGCGCAGCTTAATATCCATGCCCACCCGCAGGATCTCCCACTGGGTGCTCCCGCAGGGATGGGCCTTCTTCAGTTCCACCTTATCGTGCAGACGCAGGTCCATACATACCTCCTGTCAAGCAGATCTTGTCCGCTGCATATAGTACTACAACAAAAATGACGCCGCGTCAAGCGGCAGATAGGATGCGATCATCGATGCCGGAAAATAAACTGTATCTGCCGGAGGGGCTTCGCCCTCCCGCCGAATGGTCCCTCTCCGCCCTGCAGGCCGCCCAGGCGGCCGGCACCATCCTGGAAGCGCCGGTCCAGCGGTGCGACGTGGACCGCACCCTTCACCTGGCCCTGGGTTCCATTGCCGGACGTATTACCCGCCGGGAGATCCTCTCCCCCTGGATCAGCGGTGCGGACCGGGACATTGCCCTCTTATCCCGGGTGGGAAAGCCTGCCTGCTTTGTGGTTACGGACATCCGGGCCGACGAAAAAGGCGCCCCTGTGGCGCTGCTGAGCCGTCGGGCCGCTCAGGAGCGGGCTCTGGACGCCTTTTTGGAAACGCTGGTCCCCGGCGCGGTGGTCACCGCGGTGGTGACCCATCTGGTTCCCTTTGGGGCGTTTTTGGATATTGGCTGCGGCATCGTCGCCATGCTCCCTCTGGAGCGCATTTCCGTCTCCCGGATCTCCAGCCCTCAGGACCGCTTCCAGGTGGGCCAGAAGATCCTGGCCGCCGTGGCCTCCATCGACCGCCAGACCCGCCGCTTCACCATGACCCACCGGGAACTGCTGGGCACCTGGCTGGAAAACGCCAGCTACTTTCAGCCCGGGGAAACGGTGCGGGGCATTGTCCGCTCCGTCAAGGAGTACGGGACCTTCATTGAGCTGGCTCCCAACCTCTCCGGTCTGGCAGACACCCGGGAAAATCTCCAGCCTGGAGATGGGGTTTCCGTGTACATCAAAAGCATTCGCCCGGACCGGATGAAGATCAAGCTCCAGATCATCGAAAAGCTGCCCGGCGCTCCGACTCCGCCGCCCATCCGATATCAGATCACCGACGGCGTACTGGACCATTGGATCTACTCTCCTCCGGGCTGTGAAAAGCCCGTCGTAGAGACCGTGTTCCGGGAAAGCAGCGAATAACCCGCTTTGCCCGACTGGCTGTGGGAAAACACGGCGGTTCAAAAATCGCTGCCCTTGATCTTCTCCCAGTAGGCACGGGCAGCCTGCTCCGTTTTGTTGTCGCCCCATTCATAATAGTGGACGCCCTGCAGCGCATCCGGAAGATACTGCTGCTTGACCCAGCGATGAGGAAAGTCATGTGGGTAGAGATAGCCCTGCTCCCGCTCCTGCCCGCTGGTGTCCGCATGGACGTTCTGGAGATGCCGGGGGATCTCCCCGGTCTTTCCCTTCTTCAAGTCCGCCATGGCGGCAATGATGGCGTTATGGGCCGTATTGGATTTTGGGGCGGTGGCCAGCAGCACTGCCGCCTCTGCCAGGGGCAGCCGTGCTTCCGGCAGTCCCAGCTGTACCGCCGCGTCCACACAGGCCTTGGTCACTACGATGGCCTGGGGATAGGCAAGGCCGATGTCCTCCGCCGCGATCACCAGCAGCCGCCGGCACGGGGAAAGCAGGTCCCCCGCCTCCAGCAGCCGCCCCAGGTAGTGGACCGCTGCGTCCGGGTCGGATCCCCGGATGGACTTTTGCAGGGCGGAGAGGATGTCGTAGTGGGCATCCCCGTCCCGGTCATAGCGCATAGCACTGCGCTGAGAAACCTGTAAGGCGTCTTTACTTGTCAGTATCAGCGTACCGTCCGATGTGGGGGCGGCCGCCTGACACAGCAGCTCCACGGCATTAATGGCCTTACGCACGTCACCGCCGGCGGCGGTGGCGATCTGAAGCGGGAGCCCCTCCTCCCAGGAAAGGGGCAGCGTGCTGCGCTGCTGCTCCACCTTCAGCGCCCGCAAAACAGCACTCTCCGTTTCCTCCGGGGAGACGGCCTTGAACTCGAAGATCGTACTGCGGGAAAGCAGTGCGCTGTACACATAGAAATAGGGATTTTCCGTGGTAGAGGCGATCAGTGTCAGCGAACCGTTTTCCATAAACTCCAGCAGGCTCTGCTGCTGCTTTTTATTAAAGTACTGGATCTCATCCAGATACAGCAGCACGCCGCCGGGAGCCATCAGCGTCCCCACATCGGCGCAGATGTCCTTGACATCCTGCAGCGACGCGGTAGTGGCGTTGAGCCGGTAGAGGGTCTTGTTGGTACGCTGGGCAATGATGTTGGCGATGGTGGTCTTGCCGGTGCCGGAGGGGCCGTAAAAGACCATGTTGGCGTCGGTTCCCCGCTCGATCAGACGGCGGAGCACCGCGCCGGGGGCCAGCAGATGCTTTTGCCCCACCACCTCATCCAATGTTTTCGGGCGGATCTCATCCGCAAGGGGACGCTGCATGGCGAGCCCTCCCTTCCTTTCTGCTTGAATATTCAGTATACCATAATCCCCCAGCGCTTTCCACCGGAAAATCACCGGCGGAGGTGTTGCATTTTCCCCTCGCCAAGCGTCGGATTTTGTGGTATCCTGTCTTGCAAGAGGTGACTGCCATGAAATCCAAAGCCGCCGTCAAGCGGATCATTGAAACGTTGAAGGGAATCTACCCCGACGCCCTTTGCTCCCTGCAATATGAAAAGGACTATGAGCTGCTCTTTGCCGTGCGGCTTTCCGCCCAGTGTACCGACGAGCGGGTCAACAAGGTGACCCCCGCTCTCTTCGCCCGCTTCCCCACCCTGGAGAGCTTCGCGGAGGCGGACCCCGCCGAGGTGGGAGAATACATCCGCTCCTGCGGCTTCTTCAACGGCAAGGCCCGGGACCTGGTGGCCTGCGCCCAGCAGATTTTGGAGCGGCACGGCGGCAAAGTCCCCGGCACCATGGAGGAGCTGACGGCCCTCTCCGGCGTGGGCCGAAAAACCGCCAACCTGATCCTGGGAGATGTATTTTGCCAGCCCGCCTACGTCTGCGATACCCACTGCATCCGCATCACCGGGCGGCTGGGCATCACCGACGGATCCAAGGACCCCGTCCAGGTGGAGCGGCAGCTGCGCCAGTCTATCCCCCCCAAGGAGTCCAGTGACTTCTGCCACCGGATGGTTCTCTTTGGCCGGGACACCTGCACCGCCCGATCCCCCAAATGTGAAGGCTGCCCCCTTGCCGGTGACTGCGACAGCGCCAGAGCTGCCGCAAAAGCCGCCAAAAAATAATATGGCCAGCCAACCATAAAAAACGTGTCTGCAGATGCAGGCACGTTTTTTACTTCTCTCTCATATACTGGTACGGAACGGAGAATCTCTCCGGCCAGAAGGAGGAAGCCATGGACGAACGTATGAACCGTATGGCACAGCAGCTGGGGCGCAATCCCGCCGCGCTGCGGGCCCTGATGCAGTCCCGGGACGGGCAGGCTCTGATGCGGATGCTGACTCAACAGGATCAGGGCGCCTCTTTGCAGCGGGCAGTGCAGTCCGCCGCCCGGGGCGATACCGCCGAGATGGCGCAGATGGTGCAAAAGCTGATGCAGAGCCCCGACGGGGCAGAACTGATCAACCGGATCAACCAGGCGACCCGGAAATAACCGTCAGCGGAAAGGGGGATGGACGCCGTGTCCGAATTTGATGATAAACTCAATGCGCTGCTCTCGGACCCCGGCAAAATGGCCCAGATCATGCAGATGGCCCAGTCCATCTCCGGCGGCGAGGACAGCCCCTCCAACGGACCGTCCTCCGCCGCTCCTCCGCCTCCCCAACAAACAGTGTCCCACGCTCCGCCCCCTGCCGCCGGGACGGATCTGCTCTCCTCTCTGGGGAGCGGTCTGGACCCGAAGCTCCTCATGCGCCTGCTGCCGCTGATCCAGGAGCTGGGCGGACAGCGGGATTCCAACGCCCGGGCACTGCTGTATGCCCTGCGTCCCTATCTCAAGCCGGAGCGGCAGGAAAAGGTGGAGCGGGCACTGCAGCTTGCCCGGCTGTTCCATCTGGGCAAAAAGTTCCTGGCTGGGTGGGAGGGGTGAGCCATGTATAACCGCTATGTGCGAAACGACAACGGTACTTACACCCGCATCCCGGAGGAATCTCAGGTCCCTCCTCCCTCCGGACACGAAGTGCACGCTCACCATGAACACGATCCATCCCATCTGCCCGATGACAGCTCTCCCGGGACGGCCGAACCAGGCAGGCATCAAAGAAGGCCCTCCGGCGATCCACCGCCTCCGCCAAGCTCCCCCGGCGGCCCCTTCTCCGACGGGCTGAGCAGTTTTCTGCGGCACATTCTGGATCAGCTCCATCTGGACCATGTGGACACAGGGGACCTGCTGCTGTTGATCCTGCTGTTTTTCTTGTTCCGGGAGGATGCCGACGAAGAGCTGCTGGTGGCCCTGGGACTGCTGCTGATCCTTTAAAAAAAAGCGGAGCGCTGTACGCTCCGCTTTTTCAGATTCAGCCAGCCAGCAAATCGGTCCCGTCCGGCAAGGTGAATTCCGTTTCGATGATGGGATCCAGCTCAGAACTGGTCTCCCACATCCGATAGACGGTCTCACCGTCCAGCTGCTTTTCCGCCGCCACCAGCAGTCCCGTGTCCACGCTGACCCAATACCGCAGGACATAGCCATATGCATCCGCAGCAGTCTCCACATAAATGCAGTTCATATCGCTGAGGGTCTGGTAATTGGCAGCGGCGATCTCCTCCACCGGCAGTTCCAACACATCCTCGTAGGTGGGGATCGCCTGCTCCATATCTGCCGTGATCTCACCGGCCTCTGCCGCATAGACAGTCCGCTGGCTGTTGTACCAGATATAGGTGCTCTCGCCGTTGGTAATCGAATGCCGGACCCGGTCCCGGGCCAGCGTCTGGTCCACCCGGGTCCAGCCGCCGCTGACAGTGACGGTATTTTCCAGCGTGCCGCTGCCGCTGTCCCAGAACTGCTGCACCACTACTTCCCGCCGATAGCTCTCCGGCCGCACCAGTGTGGCCACCGCAGCCTGCACAGTATCCGGGCGGATCTCCACCACGGACAGGGAACCCTCCCCGTCGTCTTCCCCGCTTTGTACGCCCTCGTCTTTTTCAGAGGGCAGCACAATGCCTGGAGACGGCCGCAGGCTGTTGACCAGCATCAAAACCACCACCAGCGCGATCAGTCCCGCAAAGCCGATGGCGGCCCGACCCAGCCTTCTACGCTTCATGGCGGTCCTCCTCCCGATCCGCAGTCCGCTTTACTGTACCTGAAAATCCTCCGGCTGCTCTCCCCGGCCAAAGTGCCACAAGATCGCGTCCGCGATCCGGCGGCAGGCGTGTCCGTCGCCGTAGGGGTTCACCGCATGGGCCATTTTGGCATAGGCCTCCGGATCCCGGATCAGACGCTGGGCCATGGTAACGATGTCGTCCTGCACCACGCCGCAGAGCTTTACCGTACCGGCGGCCACGGCCTCCGGGCGTTCCGTCTCCCGCCGCATCACCAGGACGGGCTTGCCCAGCGCGGGGGCCTCCTCCTGAAGTCCGCCGGAATCCGTCAGTACCAGGAAGCTCCGGGCCATGAGGTTGTGCATCTCGTCCGCCGGCAGCGGATCGATCAGATGCACCCGGGGCGCACCTCGCAGATAGGTGTCCACCGCCTCCCGGACCACCGGGCTCAGGTGGACGGGGTACACCAGCTCCACATCCTCGTTCTCCTCGGCGATCTGGCGCAGGGCCAGCATGATGTTCTTCATAGGCTCGCCGTAATTCTCCCGCCGGTGGCAGGTGACCAGCAGGATCTTCTTCTCGCCGTAAGGCAGGTGGTTGAGCGCCTCGGTGGAGAAGTGATAGTCCTCCCGCACCGTGGTCTTAAGGGCGTCGATGACCGTGTTGCCGGTAATGAAGAGTCCCTTCGTGATACCCTCTTTCAGAAGGTTATTTTTGTTGTTCACCGTGGGGCAGAAATACAGATCTGCAATGGCAGAAACCAGTTTCCGGTTCATCTCCTCCGGGAAGGGGGAGTACTTGTCATAGGTCCGCAGTCCCGCCTCCACGTGGCCCACCGGTACCTGATGGTAAAAGGCAGACAACGCTCCGGCAAAGGTGGTGGAGGTGTCCCCGTGGACCAGGATCATATCAGGCTTGAGGGCCTCGATGGCTTCGTCCATACCGGTGAGGCACTTGCTGGTGATGGTGGAGAGCGTCTGACGGGGGGTCATGATGTCCAGGTCATAGTCCGGCTTGAGCTGAAAGACCTCCAGCACGCTGTCCAGCATCTGGCGGTGCTGGGCGGTGACGCAGCAAAGACTCTCGATCCCCTCCCGGCTGGCCAGTTCCTTGACCAGGGGCGCCATTTTGATCGCCTCCGGCCGAGTCCCGAAGACGCTCATGATACGAAGCTTTTCCATCACTGATCCTCCTCTTCTTCCCAGGCGCCCGGCCGGTGGTCAGGCTCCTTGTCTGCGTCCTTCCCGGGTTCTTCCGCGGGCTTTTCTTCACCATGGTGTCCATGGTCCTTCAGCTCGCCCAGCTCTTCTTTCAGTTCCTCCCGCAGCTCCTCCTTGACTTCCTTGGGAAACACCACCCGGGCGGTCACCACCGCCACAATGCAAAGAGCCAGGAAAAACAGCATGGCCTTCTGCTCCCCGCCGGTGGTCAATACCACAGCGGAAAGGCCAAGGATAGCGGAGATCACATACAGCGTTGCCACCGCCTGCTTCTGGTTGAGGCCCATGTCGATGAGCCGGTGATGGATGTGGCTCCGGTCCGGATGCATGGGGCTCTGGCCGTGGGCGATCCGGCGGATGAAGGCAAACGTCGTGTCAAAAATGGGCAGGCCCAGGATCAGGAAGGGCACCACAAAAGAGATTACCGCGTAGTACTTGAACAATCCCTGGATGGACATGGTGGCCAGGATATAGCCCAGGAAGGTAGCGCCGGTATCTCCCATGAACATCTTGGCAGGGTTCATATTGTAGGGCATAAAGCCTACGCAGGCCCCTACCAGCGCCGCCAATACCACAGCCACGGCGCTCTGGTCGCTGACCAGAGCGATGACCAGCATGGTGGTGGCAGAAATGGCGGATACGCCGTTGGCAAGGCCGTCCAAACCATCGATCAGGTTTACGGAGTTGGTGATGGCCACGATCCAGAGAACAGTAAAGGGGATGGACAGGCTGCCCAGCACCCAATAGAGATTATCGGAAAAAATGTTGGGATTGGAAAATGCCAATATGGTCACACCATGGGTGGCGGGGATCAGCGCCGCGACGATCTGCACCACGAATTTCAGCATGGCCGGCAGCGCCATGATGTCGTCCACCACACCCAGCACCACGATGATCACGGCGCCCAGCAGAATGCTCCGCAGTTCCGGCGTGATCTCTGCAAAGAGCAGGATGCTGACCATAAAGCCGATGAAGATGGCCAAGCCGCCCAACCGGGGGATGGGCACCTTATGCATCCGGCGGGCATCCTTGGGGACATCGATGGCGCCCACCTTATAGGCAAACGTCTTGACCACCGGCGTCATCAGAAAGCTGACCGCCAATGCTACCAGCAGTGCCAGCACCACGTAGGCCAACATCTTTGTTTGAAACTGCATCTCGTCCCTCCGTTACCGGGCCAGGAAGCCGACTTTTTTATAGACCTTATCCAGTGTGCGGCCCGCCACGCGGGAGGCCTTCTCCGCGCCGGCACGGTATACGCTCTCCAGATAGCTCTTGTCCGCCAGCAGCCGCTCCGTCTCCTCCCGGATGGGCCGCAGCAGTTCCACCACAGACTCGCCCACGGCGGTCTTGAAGTCGCCGTAGCCCCGGCCGTCAAACTCCTGCTCGATCTCCTGGAAGGTCTTTCCGGTGGCCACCGCATAGATCTGCATCAGATTGGACACACCGGGCTTTGCCGCCGGGTCATACCGGACGCAGGCATCGGAATCGGTCACGGCCTTCTTGAACTTGCGCATGATGTCCTCGGGCTTTTCCAGCATGTAAACGCAGCCGTTTTGATCCTTGTCGGACTTGCTCATCTTGTTCTCCGGGCTGGTCAGGCTCATGACCCGGGCGCCCACCGGAGGAATATAGGGCTCGGGGATCTTAAAGACCTCGCCGTAAATGCCGTTGAAGCGGTTGGCGATGTCCCGGCAGATCTCCACGTGCTGCTTCTGATCGCCGCCCACCGGCACCAGATCCGCCTGATAGAGCAGGATGTCCGCCGCCATCAGCGAGGGATAGGTGAAAAGACCGGCGTTGATATTGTCCGCGTTCTTGGCAGACTTATCCTTGAACTGAGTCATGCGGGAGAGCTCGCCGAACATTGTGTAGCAGTCCAGCACCCATCCCAGCTGAGCATGAGCCGGTACATGAGACTGGACAAAGAGTGTATTCTTCTCCGGGTCCAGGCCACAGGCGATGTATGCAGCCACCTGAGTCAGCGTCCGGCGGCGAAGGTCCGCCGGGACCTGCCGGACAGTGATGGTGTGCATGTCCGCCAGCATGTAGTAGCAGTCATATTCGTCCGCCAGGGCCGCCCAGTTCTTAATGGCCCCCAGATAAGACCCCAGCGTCAGATCGCCGGAGGGCTGAATACCGCTGAGAATCCGCTTTTTCCGAACTTCATTTTCCATGATTGGAACACCTCAAATCTTTCTATTGAAAGCGCCCTGCGCAAAGGGTGCAATTTAACTTATAGAGTTTATCATACTCCATAAAAAAGTGCAACGCAAAAGCGGCCCACAGCGGAAATTTCATTCCCTCTCACATCCGCTTTTCGTAAAAGAGATTGGCACCCAGCAGCAGGCTGAGCACACCGCCGGCAAAGCTGCACTGATTGTATCATTTTATTTCCCTCTCCCCTTTCACGTCGTCTGTTCATAGCGAAGCAGCGTCACCAGACGGGCGATCCCGGCAGCCAGGTACAAAAGCAGCAGCGGCAAAAGTGCATGCACAAACGCCTCCTGCCTGCTGATGCCATACCCCAGCATACAAATCACGATCCCCGCCAGCACCAGTCGGAACAAAAGGCGGTAGCTCGCCGCCTGGCTGCGCAGTTCAATCAGGCGGTTGCGCTCATCCAGATCCTCCGTTAGGTCCTTTCTTGCCGCCGTCGGATCCAGACTCCGCAGAAGCATCTGCATCCCCGCCAAGACCAATGCGATTGAAAGCCATCCATCCTTCCAGGTAAAGCGGTCCCAGCCTGTCACGAAAAGGCAGGTCAGCGGATTGAGCACCCCCAGCAGCAAACAGACCACGCCGCTGATAAAGTTCTTTTTATAATAGATCTTCATAATTCCGGTCCTCCAGTTCCCGGTTTTCCCGCAGACAGTAAAGTTCCTCCACCGAGGTCTGGAATACTTCCGCGATGCGGTACGCCAGCAAAAGTGAGGGATTATACTGTTCTTTTTCCAGAGAGATGATCGTGCGGGAGGACACATGGACCCGCTCTGCCAGCTGCTGTTGCGTCATCCCGGCCGCTATCCGCAGCTCTTTGACACGGTTTTTCATGAGTTCCTCCTCCCTTATTTTGATATGAAGTTTGCTTCATGTGAAGTATACTTCATATATAGCAGATTCATCACACACTGTCAAGTCTGCATGCAACTTTTGCTCCCTTCTGAAGCAGATGCGGCACGGAGCATAAAGCCGAAACAGCCATCCATACTGAAACAGGAATCTCCCGCATTTATGATTCTGCCTTCCTGCCCGCAGCAGATGTGAAAACTCTTGACATTCCAGGCCTTCTGGATGATAATCTAATCTGTTAAATTATGCATGGAGGTACTTTCATGTCTGTTGATCACGCATTTATTGAGGAGATGGAAGCCCGTATCCCCAAGGGTGGGGTTCGGACCCGGTTCGCTCCCTCTCCCACTGGCTATATGCACGTGGGCAATCTCCGCACTGCCTTGTATACCTGGCTCATCGCCCGGCACAACCACGGCACGTTCATCCTCCGCATTGAGGATACCGACCAGGGCCGTCTGGTGGAAGGCGCCACAGACGTCATCTACCGCACCATGGCGGAGTGCGGCCTGGACCATGACGAAGGCCCCGATGTGGGCGGTCCTGTGGGGCCCTATATCCAGTCCGAGCGCCGTGGGCTGTACGGCAAGTACGCCGAGCTGCTGGTGGAAAAGGGCGCCGCGTACTACTGCTTCTGCGAAAAGACCGAGTCTGAGGAGGACAGCGGCGACTTCCAGCGGGGCGACGATCCCTGCCGGGACCTGAGCCCTGAGGAGGTCCAGGCCAATCTGGCCGCCGGAAAACCCTATGTCATCCGTCAGCGCATCCCCCACGAGGGAACTACCACCTTCCACGATGTGTCCTTCGGCGACATCACCGTGGAGAACAAGACGCTGGATGACCAGGTCCTCCTGAAACGGGACGGCCTTCCCACCTATAATTTTGCCAACGTGGTGGACGATCACCTGATGGGCATCACCCACGTGGTCCGGGGCAGCGAGTACCTCAGCTCCGCTCCCAAGTACAACCTACTCTATGAGTCCTTCGGCTGGGACATCCCCACCTATGTGCACTGCTCCCCCGTCATGCGGGACCAGCACAACAAGATGTCCAAGCGCCACGGCGATCCCTCCTATGAGGATCTGAAGGCCCAGGGTTATTTGACGGAGGCCATTTTGAACTACGTGGCTCTGCTGGGCTGGGCCCCCAAGGGCGAGCGCAGCGAGCAGGAGATCTTCTCCCTTTCCGAACTGGTGGATGCCTTCGACATCGCCGGCATCTCCAAGTCCCCTGCCATCTTCGACATCGAAAAGCTCACCTACTTCAACGCCACCTACCTGCGGGCCATGGATCCCTCCGCATTCGCCAAGGCCGCGGAGCCTTATATCCGCGAGAGCGTCAAGAATCCCGGCATCGACACCGCCGCTGTGGCTGCGCTGCTGCAGGCCCGCTGTGAAAAGCTGACGGACATCCCCGAGAAGGTGGACTTCTTCGATGCCCTGCCGGAATACAGCGTGGACTTCTACACCAACAAGAAGTCCAAGACCAACCCCGAGGTGTCTCTGGCCATGCTCCAGGCCGCCATCCCGGTGCTGGAGGCACTGCCGGAGTGGACCCAGGACGCCATCCATGACGCCCTGATCGACCTGGCCGCCAAACTGGAAGTCAAAAACGCCACGCTGATGTGGCCTGTCCGCATCGCTGCCGCCGGCAAGCTGGTGACTCCCGGCGGTGCCGTGGAGATCTGCCACATTCTGGGCCGCGAGGAGACCCTGCGCCGCCTGCGCCACGGAATGGAGCTGCTGGGCGCATGAGTCTTGGTTTTCCTGCCGTCTGCGAAGAGCTGCTCTCCGCCTGGCGGGACGGCGTAAAACGGGAGACCGGCCATTCGGCTGCGGCGTTTTTGATCCTAGCGATACTGGCCTGCGCGGGGTGTCTGCTGATTCCGGGACTTCTGGATCTGCTGAATGGCGTGATGGGAAACCTCACCGTGGACCTGGAAGCCGTTACCGACGAATCGGGCAATCTCTCCGCTCCGGCGGTCTTTCTCAGCAATCTGCAGGCCACCACGTTCATCATGCTCTACGGCCTGGTGCCTTTCGTGCGGCTTCCTGCTATGGCGTTGGGTCTCAATGCGGTCATGCTGGGCTGGCTGGCAGCGGTATATGTGCGCAGCGGGCTTTCTCTGGCGCTGTATCTGGCAGCCCTGATCCCCCATGCCATCTTTGAGATCCCAGCCATGCTGCTGGCTTTCGGCGTGGGATTGTATGTCTGCGGACAGGTGACCCGCCGTCTGCGGGGAAACGAGCAGACCCGCTCTATCACCAGCTGTCTCTCTTTGATGGGACAGACGCTGCTGCTGGCACTGGCACCGCTGCTGCTGGCCGCCGCCTTTGTTGAGGCCTATGTTACCCCGGCTGTTGCCGCCTGGTTTTTGTAAAATCCCAATCTGAAAAGGACTGTTTGACTATGAGTAAAATTGTGATCCCTGCGGGATACCGGATGCCCCTGACCAACAACGAGCTGCAGCGGGCCATTGAACTGATCCACAGCGAGTTTCAGCACAGCCTCACCGTACGGCTCAATCTGCATCGGGTCTCCGCTCCCCTCTTCGTAGACGGCAAGACCGGCTTGAATGATGACCTCAACGGTGTAGAGCGTCCTGTCACCTTCGACATCCCCGACGTGGGCACCGAGGGTCAGGTGGTGCACTCTCTGGCCAAGTGGAAGCGTCTCGCTCTCAAGCGCTACGAGTTCAAGCCCGGCACCGGCCTTTACACCGATATGAATGCCATCCGCCGGGATGAGGAGGTGGACAACCTTCACTCCATCTACGTGGATCAGTGGGACTGGGAAAAGCACATCGACGCCGCCAACCGTAATGTGGAGTACCTGCAGGACACGGTGCGGGACATCGTGGGCGCTATCTGCGACACGGCTACTGCCCTGCGCAACGCTTTCCCCGTTTTGACCTTTATCCCTGACCGGGAAGTTTACTTCATCACTACCCAGGAGCTGGAGGACCGGTTCCCCGACCTGACCCCCAATGAGCGGGAGACTGCCATCTGCCGGGAGCATCACACCGTGTTTTTGATGCAGATCGGCAAGAAGCTCAAGTCCGGCAAGCCTCATGACGGCCGTGCTCCTGACTATGACGACTGGGATCTCAATGGCGACATCCTCATGTGGAACCCGGTTCTGGAAAGCCGCTTTGAGCTCTCCTCCATGGGCATCCGGGTGGATGCTGCGTCCCTGGACCGTCAGCTGACGGAGCGGGGCTGCGATGACCGCCGGAAGCTGCCCTTCCATCAGATGCTCCTCAACGGTGAGCTGCCCCCCTCCATTGGCGGCGGCATCGGCATGTCCCGTCTGTGCATGCTGCTGATCGGCACCTGCCATATCGGCGAGGTCCAGGCCAGCTTGTGGGATCAGGCCACCATGGACGCCTGCGAGAAGGCCGGTATCACACTGCTGTAACAGCCGCTGCCTGTCGGTCATTTGGCCGATTGAGAATAAAAAGGACGGATACATCTGTATCCGTCCTTTTGTTTTTTATATTTCTCTGTCCACTGAATGGACCCTGCTCCTCTGAAAAGAGCACGCCTTTTCGGAACAGAAAAACAGGACCGCCGTGAAATCCGGCGGTCCTGCTTTTTTACTTGGGTCTTATCAGCCGCTCAGTGCTGGATCTCGTCTGCGATGGCATCCGCCAGCGCCTCCAGGCTCCGGCGCTGGGACTCCTTCACCGAGGACTTCAGAGATACGGCGCCTTCCATGATCCGCATCTCCTTCATCCCCTCCAGGATCTTGCTCATCAGCATGCCGGACCGAGCCGCCCAGGTTCCGTTATCGATGATGGCAACGGAGCGGTTCCGCAGGCCGTGGCACTCCAGATCACGCAGGAAGTCCTCCATGGGAGTGTAAATGCCGCCGTTGTATGTAGCGGAAGCCAGTACCAGGTGGCTGCACCGGAACGCCTCGCTCACAAGTTCGGAGACATCCACGTGGGACACATCATACAGCGCCACATTCTTCACGCCCCGCTCCGCCAGCCGGAAGGCCAGGATCTCAGCGGCGTTTTCCGTGTGGCCATAAATGGAGCCGCAGAAAATGGCCACAGCCTTCTCCTCCGGGGTATAGGTGCTCCAGAGCTGGTATTTCTCTACGAACCAGCCGATATTCTCCCGCCAGATGGGGCCGTGGAGGGGACAGATCCGCTGGATCTCCAAATCCGCAGCCCGCTTGAGCAGGGACTGGACCTGGGCACCGTACTTGCCCACGATATTGGTATAATACCGGCGGGCATCGTCCAGCCAATCCCGCTCGAAATTCACCTGGTCGGCAAAGATGTTGCCGTTGAGGGCTCCGAAAGTACCGAAGGCATCTGCGGAGAAGAGGGTCTTGTCCGCATTGTCATAGGTCACCATGGTCTCCGGCCAGTGGACCATAGGTGCCATGAGGAAGGTAAAGGTATGGCGGCCAGTGGTCAGAGTGTCTCCTTCCTTGACCACCACTGTACGGCCGGTGAGGTCAAAGTCAAAGAACTGCCCGATCATCGTGATGGTCTTGGCATTGCCCACAACCTGTACCTGGGGCCAGCGGCGCAGCAGATCGCCCAGGGTGGCACAGTGGTCCGGCTCCATGTGGTTCACCACCACATAGTCCAGAGAACGGCCCGCCAGGGCAAACTCCAGATTCTCAAAGAACCGCTCCCCCACGGCCTTGTCCACCGTGTCCATCAGGACCGTCTTTTCATCCAGCACCAGATAGCTGTTATAGCTGACGCCCCGGGGGACAGGAAACACATTTTCAAACTTGGCCAGCCGGCGGTCCGACGCCCCCAGCCAATACAGATCGTCGTGAATGTTGGCTACACAATGCATATGTTTCTTCTTCCTTTCTACACGTCTACGCGCGGCAAAGCGGTGTAGGTCTATTCTACACCGCTTTGCCCATTTTGTTAAGTCTCTTGTGCGGTGAAACGGGACATGGCCGCCTCGTCGCGGGCCCGTTGCTCCTCAATGGCTTCCTTGAGGAGCATATCCTTCACCTTCATCAGCCGTGTCGTGGTGGCGCGGTCGTTCTCATCCAGCTTCATGGTGATATACCGAATCGCCTCCTGGGTGTTCGGGATCATCACATATTCCAGTGCATTGACCCGGCGGCGGGTCTTTTCGATTTCCTCCGCCATGAGCTGGGCGGATTTTTCGATCTGCGCCAGCTTGAGCATCTTCTGAAATACCTTGCCCAGCGCATCCACGGCGGTATCCAGCTCACCGGAGGTGGCTGCAAAACCATAGGGATAGATGTCGGCGTCGGACTTGGTCTTGGTCTGGAAATCATAAATGGGAACGTTGACGGACATGATGTTCTTCATGGTCATCGTCAGCTCCACGCTCTGCTTGGGATAAAGCAGCGCCTGCTCCATCGCCTCGGAGCTCATCAGGGCGGAGGCCACGGTAAAGGACTTGTGGACCGTCATCAGTTCTTCTTCCACTTCCGCCCGCAGGGCGCGGACCTCCCGCACGGTGTCCAGGAACTGCTTCATCAGCTCATCCCGCTTGTCCTTGAGCAGCTTATGGCCCCGCTGAGCGGTGCGCAGCTTCCCCTTCAGGCGGGTCAGTTCCATTCGGGTGGGGTTTACCGTGATGTTGGCCATTGGTCACCCCTCCTTACGCCTGCTGGTCTTTTTTCGGCCAATATTTCTCAATATACTCCGGCTTGATCCGCTTGAGTTCGCTCTTGGGCAGGATGCTCAAAAGTTCCCAGCCCAGATCCAGCGTTTCCTCAATGGAGCGGTTCTCCTCATAGCCCTGGTTGACATAGCGCTTTTCAAACTCATCGGCAAACTTGGCATACAGAAGATCCGTGGGCGTCAGGGCAGCTTCGCCCAGGATGCTCATCAGTTCCTTGTTATCCTTACCGGTGGAATAGGCTGCAAAGAGCTGGTTCATGGTACCGGCATGGTCCTCCCGGGTCTTTCCGGCGCCGATGCCCTTGTCCTTCAAACGGGAGAGGCTGGGCAGCACGTCCACCGGCGGGTGGATGCCCTGGCGGTACAGCGCCCGGGAGAGGATGATCTGTCCCTCGGTGATATAGCCGGTCAGGTCGGGAATGGGGTGGGTCTTATCGTCCTCCGGCATGGTCAGGATGGGGATCAGAGTAATGGAGCCCTTCTTCCCCAGCTGACGGCCGGCACGCTCGTACATCTGAGCCAGGTCCGTGTACAGGTAACCGGGGAATCCGCGGCGGCCGGGGACTTCCTTCTTGGCGGCGGAGACTTCACGCAGGGCCTCAGCGTAGTTGGTGATGTCGGTCATGATAACCAGCACATGCATGTCCTTCTCAAAGGCCAGATACTCCGCGGCAGTCAGAGCCATACGGGGTGTGGAGATGCGCTCCACGGCGGGATCGTTGGCCAGGTTGGAGAAGAGGACCGTCCGGTCGATGGCGCCGGTGCGGCGGAACTCGCTGACAAAGAACTCAGACTCCTCAAAGGTGATGCCGATGGCGGCAAACACCACGGCAAAGTTGGAGCTGTCGTCCCCCAGCACCTTGGCCTGCCGGGCGATCTGGGCCGCCAGGTTGGCGTGCGGCAGACCGGAGCCGGAGAAGATGGGCAGCTTCTGCCCGCGGACCAGGGTGTTCAGGCCATCGATGGTGGAGATGCCGGTCTGGATGAACTCGTTGGGGTAGTCACGGGCTGCCGGGTTCATAGGCAGGCCGTTGATGTCCCGGTACTCCTCCGGGATGATGTCCGGGCCGCCGTCAATGGGCTCGCCCATGCCGTTGAACACGCGGCCCAACATGTCGGCGGACACACCCAGCTGCAGGGGATGTCCCAGGAAGCGGACCTTGGCGTCGGCCAGGTTGATGCCGGCGGCGGATTCAAAGAGCTGGACCACGGCGGTATCGCCGTTGACCTCCAGCACCTTGCCCCGGCGGATGGAGCCGTCGTGGAGCTGGACTTCCACCAGTTCGTCGTAGGTGACGCCCTCCACCTGACGGACCATCATCAGGGGACTGACGATCTCTTCAACGGTGCGGTATTCTCGAATCATGCTTCCTCACCTCCCTGGGCAGAGACGGCCTCGATCTCCTGCGCCATCTCCTGCTCGATCTGCTGATAGACCTGCGGATACTCCTCAGCCTCCACGCTCTTGGCACGGCCGATCTTCTCCCGGGCGGGGATCTGGAAGAGGGCCATCACCGGCGCGCCCTTTGCGATGGCGTCCCGGCAGAGCTTCTCATAGTGGAGGATCATGGCCAGCAGCTTCTCCTGCCGGTCGTAACTGGAGTAACCGTCCACGTCCATAAAGGCGTTTTGCTGCAGGAAGTCCTCCCGGACCATCCGGGCCACTTCCAGTGTCAACTGGTCAGCGGGCGACAGGGCGTCCTTACCTACCAGCTGGACGATCTCATTCAGGCTGGCCTCGCTTTGCAGCAGGCTCATGGCCGCCGTGCGGTTGCGCATGAACTCCGGTCCCAGGTTCTCGTCAAACCAGGGCTTCAGGGAATCCAGATACAGCGAATAGGAATTGAGCCAGTTGATGGCGGGGAAATGCCGCTTGTAGGCAAGGGAGGAATCCAGCGCCCAGAACACCTTGACGATCCGCATGGTGGCCTGGGAAACCGGCTCGGAGAGGTCGCCGCCCGGAGGGGACACGGCGCCCACGGCGGTCAGACTGCCACGGCGCTCGTCGGAACCGATGCACTCCACGCTGCCGGCGCGCTCGTAGAACTGGGCAAGACGGGAGGCGAGGTAAGCGGGGTAGCCCTCCTCGCCGGGCATCTCCTCCAGACGGCCGGACATCTCACGCAGGGCCTCAGCCCAGCGGGAGGTGGAGTCGGCGATGACGGCCACGTCGTAGCCCATATCCCGGAAATACTCGGCGATGGTGATGCCGGTGTACACGCTGGCCTCACGAGCCGCCACAGGCATATCGGAGGTGTTGGCGATCAGCACCGTCCGCTTCATCAAGGACTCGCCGGTACGGGGGTCCTTCAGTTCGGGGAACTCCCGCAGAACGTCGGTCATCTCGTTGCCGCGCTCGCCGCAGCCGATGTAGACCACGATGTCCACATCGGACCACTTGGCCAGCTGATGCTGCACCACCGTCTTGCCGGAACCGAAGGGACCGGGCACGGCGGCGGTACCGCCCTTGGCGATGGGGAACATGGTGTCGATGACCCGCTGGCCGGAGCACAGCGGCCGCTTGGGGGGATATTTATGCTGATAGGGCCGGCCCACACGGACGGGCCACTTCTGCATCATGGGCAGCTCCACTTCCCTGCCGTCGTCCGTGGTCAGGGTAGCAATGGGCTCCAGCACCGTGTAGTCCCCTGCCGGGGCGATCTTGGTGATGGTGCCGTGCATGGTGGGAGGCACCATGATCTTGTGGAGCACCACCTCCGTCTCGGGGACCGTGCCCAGCACGTCGCCGCCGGTGACCTGATCGCCCACCTTCGCAACGGGTGTAAAGGGCCACTTCTTGTCATGGTCAATAGCGGGGACCTCCACACCGCGGGTGATGTTGGGACCCACCTTCTCCACGATCTTCTCCAGCGGGCGCTGGATGCCGTCGTAAATGCCCTCGATCATACCGGGGCCCAGCTCCACGCTCATGGGGGCACCGGTGGTGACCACCTCGGCGCCGGGGCCCAGGCCGGAGGTTTCCTCATACACCTGGATGGAGGCGGAATCCCCCTTCATGGTCAGGATCTCGCCGATCAGCCGCTGGGGGCCCACACGGACCACGTCGGACATATTGGCGTCCGCCAGGCCCGTGGCAACCACCAACGGTCCGGATACTTTCACAACTTTACCGCTCAAATTGATTCGACCTTCTTTCAGGATAGATTCGCCAGAAGGAATGGCCTGCCGTCTCTCCCGTCTCCAATGCGGAACGGGCCCCGGGAAAACCATTCCCCGCCTCCGGCAAACCGAAAATTTTCATACACAGACGCCGCGGCAGCAACGTCTGGATGCCTTTGGGCTCCGCGGACTTTACAGGATGTCCGCGCCCACGGCACGCTCAATGGCTCTTTGGATATTGTCCCGGCCGATACCGAGAGAGCCCTCCCGGCCCGGGATCAGAATGATGGCCGGCCGCAGATCGTCCTTATACCGCTCCAGCACATCGGGCATATCCTTTGCCAACTGTTCTGTCAGATAGATCACCGCGCAGTCGGCCTTGGCCAGGTCGTGGATCGTCTTCTTCGCCTCATCCACGGAGGTGACCGGATAGGTGCTCAGGCCCAGTGCCCGGAATCCCATCACAGACTCCCAGTCGCCCACCACGGCAATCTGATACGTTTTTGCCATACGCACACCGCCTTACACGTAGCTCTGCCGCAGCCGGGAACGGATGACCTCGGCGGGCAGCCCGGCCCCACGCCCCATCAGCAGGATGCGCAGGTTGGTATACTCTGTCTCCCGGGCCGCCAGATATCCCACCAGCGGCGCTTCGCCGAAGGGGACGAACTGTGCGTCCGCCAGATAATCCGAAACGGCGTCATCGCAAAGCTTTTCAAACTCTGTTAAGGTTCCACCCTTCACAGATTCCGCAGCGGCTTCCGCCGCTTTCTGAAAGCGGGTGGGCCCATAGAGCTCCGCAAGGCCCGCGCCCCGGTTGGCAGAGACCTCCAGCATCTGGTCGGCCGAGAGCTCGCCGCCCTCCAGCAGCACACCACGCAGGAATTCCGGTCCCTTGCCCATCCGCAGCGTCCGCACCAGCGTCCGCAGATTGGCGGCGTCGATCTGAGTCTGGACATAGCCCATCAGAAAAGCACTTCCGGTGGACTTCGCCACCTGGGCCAGATCCCGATAGCACCAGCGGTCTAGCACGATGTCGCTCAGCTGGGGGTCACTGGTGGTGCCCAGCACTTCCCGGGCCTCGGCAACTGCCTCTGCCAAGAGATTCGGCAGGGCATCCAGCTGACCGGTGCGCACCGCCTCCTTCAGCTCCGCCACCGGCACCCGGCCCAGATCCATCAGCATGGAATCGGCGCTGGTGCCCATGGCCTCCGCCTTCAGCAGGGCCTTTACATTGTGATAGTCATATTTCAGTTTGAAACTGTCGATATACCTGGGGTCCGGCGCGCCGTCGGCCAGATCCTTCAGCGTCTCCTCCCGAGCGGCAGAAAGGGCAGCGTCCATAGCCGCCGGGTCCGCCGGGTCCAGTGCCGGATACCCGCACTCCTGCAGGATCTTCACCGCGTCCTCGCTGCTTTTGGCCTCCAGCACCTGCTCCATCCGCTCCCGGGTCAGCAGGCCGCTCTCCATGGCTTTTACCCGGGCGGAGATCACCAGGTAATCGGTGTCTTTGATTTTCTTAGACAAGAAACACCCTCCTCGTCATCCCTCCGGAAACAGCTGCTTTGCCACCGCGCCCGCGGTCTCGCTGCGCTGCAGGCGTACCAGGGTATCAAAGGTGCAGTTGATCTCCACCCGGCCGTTGACCAGGATGAAGCCGCCCTGAATGGGCCGGGTCTCCTCCGCCAGAGTCAGCCCGCCGTCCTTAAGACGGCTGTTGGCCGCTTTCACTGCGGCGGCGCCCACCCGCTCCCGGTCTCCGGGGGCAAAGATCACGCTGCCCTTGCCGTCCGGCGCCGCCTTTACCAGCAGATCCGTCAGAACAGCTGTGTACCGCTCCTGGGGAAGGGTGCAGAGCGTCTTGAGAGCCAGCTCATAGGCCCGCTCCACCATTTCCTGACGGGCGGAGAGCGTCACCTTCCGGGCCTCCATCTGGGCCACGCTGATGAGGCGCTCCTCCCGTTCCTGGGCGGCCTTTTCGCTGCGGGCCGTCAGGCTCGCCCGCTCCGTCTCCGCCTGGGCACGGTACTGCGCGGTGATCTGCGCCGCCTGCTCCTTGGCATCCGCCAGCAGACGGTCGATCTCCTCCTGGGTCTGCGCATCGATCCGGGCCGTGATTTTTTCGATTCCGTTCATTGTGGTCTCCCCTTTCCCCGGGGTCAGCCGCTGATATTGATGATCATCAGCATGGAAGCGAGCAGGGACAAAATGGCGTAGAACTCCACGGTGATGCACAGCACCATGCCCTTGGACCAGTCATCCGGCTTCTTGGCCAGGATGTTGATGGAGCCAGCGGCCACGCGGCCCTGGGCGATGGCGGAGAACAGGCCGCCCAGCGCCATAGGCAGGCACGCCGCAAAGTACTGCAGACCCTGCTGCACGGTCAGATCCGGCAGTCCATTGCCGCCCAGAAGGCCCATGCTGTAAATGGCAAAGAACCACACCACCAGGCCGTACAGGCCCTGGGTGCCGGGGATCACCTGCAGGATCATGACTTTACCGAACTTGCTGGGGTCCTGGCACAGAAGGCCAGTGCCCGCCTCACCGGCGATGCCGGTGCCCTTTGCAGAACCGATACCAGAGAGGACTGCTGCCAAACCGGCGCCCAGCAGCGCCAGCGCCAAACCGCCGAATGCCTCAAAGAATCCCATGATGAATTTCCTCCTCAGACGTTTTCAATGTCCACGTATTTTGTATTGATTGCCAGGGGACGGAAGGGCTTTCCGCCGTCCTCATAGAACTTTCCGAAATACTCCAGGCACTGGAGCCGCAGGTCATGGACGTAGCAGCCCAGCAGGTTCAGGGCAAAGTTCAGCGCGTTGCCCGCCATGGAGATGATGAAGAACACCACGATGTTTCCGGGGATGGCGCCCAGGGTATTGAACACCTGTGCAATCACGCTGCCTGCCAGCATCAGAGCCATCAGACGGGAGTAAGACAAGATGTCCCCGAAATATCCGGTGACGTGGTTATACAGCGAAGCGAAGATTCCCGTGATTTTGCCGAAGCCCTTGCCGGTGATCAGCGGCCCTGCCACCACCAGCACCAATCCCGCGTAGAGCACCAGGTTGGTGACCTTCAGGACCATCAGGGCGATTCCTGCAAAGACCACCCACCAAGTGACCTCTTCCAGGATTGCGTCCAGCACCTGGCCCTTTTTCAGCTTCTGCACGAAGCTGATGGCCATGCCGACGACGATCTGCACAAAGCCCAGGCACATAGCTCCCACCAGGATCATCAGTGTGTCATCCAGCGGGGTGAACAACGCCGGCAGCGCAAAGTCCCGGCCAGTGGCCAGCTTCACCAGCTGCGTCAGGAAATCTCCGAAGAAGCCGCCGGTGACGGCGCCCATCGCAAAGGTGGTGATGCCGCACAGCGTCATCAGGTTGAAGAGATTCCCCGCCGTTCCCTTGGGCCGGTATGCCCGGGTAATGAGGATGCCTGCCAGGATCATCAAGATCCCGTAGCCCATGTCCGCCATCATCACGCCGTAGAACAAGATGAAAAACGGCGCCATCAGCGGGTTGGGGTCTACATTGTCATACGCCGGCAGAGAATACATCTCCGTCACCATGTTCAGCGGGCGGGTCAACCAGTTGTTCTTCAGCTGTACCGGTACCTCCGGATACTCCTCCGGCGTGGGATCGGCAGCCTCCCAGGCATAGCCCTCCTTTTCCAGCAGGGCCTGCACCTTCGGCATACTGACCGCAGGAGCCCACCCCTCGAAGAAGGTGATGGTCCCGTCCGTCAAAAGACGCTGGGCGGAGGTCTCCTCCGCTGCCTCTGCCGCCAGACGGTCCGCGTACACCCGCAGGGCATCCCGCGCCTCGCCGTTTGCGGCGATGGCCGCCGCAGCGTCCTCCTGCCCTTTGCGGTTCTCCGCCAGAGCCTGGCTCACGGACGTGAGATTCGCGTCCGCCGTGCCGGTGAGGCCCTGGAACGAAACAGCGCTGAAGCTGAAGGGCCGCAGGCACTCCATCACGGCCTCCTCGTCCTGACGATGGCATACCAACAGGCAGTATTTTTGCTGCTTGTCACTGCTGATCTCCAGCAGCTCCGCCGCCAGATCGCCAAAAGACACCTGGATCTGACCCACGTCGACGCCCGCCGGCATCACACCGGGACGGAACAGCACGTGCTCCGTACCGGACAGCTCCAAGGGCATATCCATGGTCTGCCACGGCAGAAGTGACGACTGTCTTGCCGTCAGACGGTTCTCCTCGCTCTGGAGACGGGTAAGGGTCTGCAGCTGTTCGCCGATTTCCCGGCTGACTGCTTTGGCCCGCTCTGCCGTCCCAGTGCTGAGGAACTCCTCTTCCGAGATGGGATGGCGCTTGATGAACAGTCCGTCTTTCAATCCAGCGTAGTGCCGGATGGCCTCCAGAGCGGTGTTCACGCCGTTGATCTCGTTTTTGGTGTCCGCCAGACGGGAGGAACCGCGCTGCAGCAGTGCGGACCAGGCCGGGTCTTCCAACAGGCCGTCCGGTTCACTGATCTCAACGCAGCCCAGACGCAGCAGCGCCCGCAGCAGCGCCTCCCGCCGGTCCGCCATGGCCATGACGCGGAGCTTTTTCATTTTTACAATGGCCATATCAGTCCTCCACTATCCTTCCGACAATAAACTCGGCGGCTGCCTGTAACCGGCTCTCCGCCGCCCGGCGCAGGGCGTCGCCATCCGCCTCGGCAGAAGCGGCAATCTGCTCAGACCGCTGTGCCGCCCGCTCCTCCGCCTGCCGCAGAAGTTCCGCTCCTTTGGCGGCCTCCTCCGCGCGCATTTGTTCCAAGAGCGCAAGACCATCCCGCTGCGCCGAGGTCAGCATCTGCTTCGCCTCGGTTTCAGCGGCAGCCCTGCGCTCCTTGTTTTTCCGCTCGACTTCCGTGACCTTCTCGATTGCTTCCAGGGACATTGTTCTCACCTTCTCTCCCGCCGTGCAATACATTTGATTTCGCTCGCTGATTCGTTTGTCCCAAATTCCCGGAAAAAACGCCATACTCCGGGAATGCACCGGCTGCCAAATCCAGGCTCTTCCCTGCATCGGCTCCGTATGACATCAGTATAGGTCACCCCTGTACCCAATGCAAGGAATTTTTGCGTCCTCTTTACGGAAATCCCTCTTTTTCACAAAAATAAAAAAATTTTTTGGTTATAAAAAATTTTTCTGTTTTTCAGGCTGGTGCATTTGCTATTGTAACCGCTCCCGCAGACCTCATACTGATAAAATTGGAAAAACGGGCGGTTCCGATGATTCGAACCGCCCGCACCTCAATTCTGCTGTTTTGCCCGCTCCAATTCCGCAGCCAATGCCTCCAGTTCTTTTCCCGCCTGATCCATGGCTCTGGGAAGCTGGGTAAGATTGACCTCCACTTTTCGCAGCTCTCCGGTCACATGGGTCGCCGTGGCATCGAACGTGGTCATCAGGTCCTGATACTTGCGGCGGAAATCCGCAGTGATCCGTTCCAGCCGGGAAACGGTCTCGCTCTCCAGATCAGCGGCACGCTTCCGTGCCTCGCACTCGATAGCTCCGATCTGTTCCCGGAACTGGGCGTATGCCTCTGCGTCAGGCCGCAGTGCCTGCAGTTCTTCTTCCAGACGTGCATTTTTCTGGGACAGCTGCTCCGCCTCGGGCTTGAACGGCTCCAGCGCCGCCCGGACGGAGGTTTCCTGCTCCAGTGCTTTTTCCAGCTCTTCCCGCCGGGCATTCAGTTCCTGCACCTTGCCCTGGGCCTGCTCCAGCTGCGCCGTCAGGTCCTGGATCTGCGTCCGAAGGCTTTCATTTTCCTGCTCCAGCCGCTCTTGCTGCGCAGCAGCTTCCCGGGCAGCTTCCTCTATATAATTGATAACGTCCTGCTTGGCAAACCCGCCGAAGGCGACGCTCTTAAAGGTGTTGTTCTCCATTGATCCACCGCTTTCTTCCTGTTGATATTCTGGGACCACTTTAGCACACAATGGCTGTATTTACAAGCCTTGCAAAAATCCGAAAAATTTTTTTGAAATTTTTTTCAAAAAAGGCTTGCATTTCAAAACAAGCCGTGCTATCATGATTAAGCTGTCTGTGAGACATGCGGCACGCGCCCTTAGCTCAGCTGGATAGAGCGTCTGGCTACGGACCAGAAGGCCGGGGGTTCGAATCCCTCAGGGCGTACCAAAAGACCCGCTGATTTCGAATGAAATCGGCGGGTTTTTTGTACATTTTTGAAAGCTCCTTTTTCCCTGACCCATTTACCGTTGAACGCGGCTGGTCAAATCGGACATTGTTCTTTCTCATAGCTTCATTTCCATAAATCGCGCCATTTTATCTGCAGCATCTTGCTTCATCCCCTGTGTAACATGCGTATAGGCGTCCAGTGTAAAATCAGAAAAATAGTGCCCTAAAATCCCAGAGAGTGTTTTGATAGCTACGCCATTCTGCCAGCGCTGCGAAGGTGTGCCACAGATCAGGAAGTTGTTCATATGTCATCATCAGGATCAGCAGCGCACCGAATCCATAGATCGGAATAAACGGGCCATGCAGAAAGCCCCGATTCACCCATTGCTGGGACAGGACAGAAACATAAGCAGACTCCCATATCCATCCTGCAAACGCATAGAGGAAAAAATACAAGGTCCACTGTGCCCATTCAATCTTGATCATATGAAAACCGCCATTTCTTCTCTTTACCGAGGGACTGTTCTTAGCATGGCGGATATTCAGGATTTTTGCGGTTGCACAGCCAACCTATCTTTGTTTCTGATGAAATTTACTTTTTCTGTGATGCACCGGCTTTCAAGCCACGTTTCAGACCACCTCCTTATTTACCGGTATTCCGTTGCTTGCCCAACTGGCAGTAGTCAAGAAACATGATATATTAGAATCAAAGCATAAGTACGTCCCCGACAAAATTACACACGCCCCGGAGCAGAGCAGCTTGGCTGCTCTGCTCCATTTTTATCAGGATCTGCTGCAAATACTCCGTATTTTTCAGAATGAACGCCACAATCGAAACCCGTTTTCCCTCCTTGTACTTTCCGCCGAAAAAGGGTACAATCGTTTTATCTCATCCAAAAGGAGTCTGTCATGAGCAAGCATTTGCATCTGGTGCTGGGAAAACTTCTCTATGTGGCATTGTTTGTCACCATCCAGGTCGCAGCACTGATCGTCATGTTCCTGTTCTTCCGGGATCAGTTTGCCTACTTCTATATTTTCTGCATGCTGCTCTCTCTGGGGGCCTCGATCCACATTCTGAACAACACCACCAGCAATCCTGCCTACAAAATCGCCTGGCTGATCCCCATTCTGCTCTTTCCCATCTTTGGCG
Source organism: uncultured Oscillospiraceae bacterium (assembly GCA_944387015.1). GTDB lineage: Bacteria > Bacillota > Clostridia > Oscillospirales > Oscillospiraceae > Oscillibacter. The sequence goes on along the minus strand of CALXDH010000009.1, from coordinate 48,016 downwards.
GACTGCTGTACCTGCTGTTTGGAAAGTACCGCATGACACGGAAACAGCGCGCCTCCAGCCGGGCAATACGCAAGCAGATCGCCACGGTTATGGAATCAGAGCATATCGCTGCGGACCATCTGGAGACCCTGCCTCCGGATGCGGCCATCCAGGCCCGGTATCTTTTGCGGGCCTCCGGTTCCCCGCCCTGTGTCCATACCCAAACGGAATATCTCCCCATTGGAGAGGCGTTCTTTGATGCGCTTTTGCGGGAGCTGGAGACAGCGGAATCTTTCATTTTCCTGGAGTACTTCATCGTCGAGGAAGGCACCATGTGGAACAGCATCCTGGAAGTGCTGGAACGAAAAATCAAACAGGGCGTGGAAGTGCGGCTGATGTACGACGATCTGGGGTGCCTTCTGACACTGCCCCGCCATTACGATCGTGTTCTGCGGGCAAAGGGACTACGGGTATGCGTGTTCAATCCCTTCAACTCCGTTCTCTCCTCTCGGTTCAATAACCGGGATCACCGTAAAATCTGCATCATCGACGGCAAGGTCGGCTTTACTGGCGGCATCAATCTGGCGGATGAGTACATCAATGCCTATGCAAAGCACGGCCACTGGAAGGATACCGGCGTATGTCTCCGGGGCAGTGCCGTATGGAGCATGACCGTGCAGTATCTCGCGCTGTGGGGCTTTACCAGCGGACAGGTGGATTCCTTCTCCCGCTATTGTCCTCCCGCTGCATGGGTGGAATCCATTGCCCCTGACGGCGTGGTCCTCCCCTACACGGACCTTCCTCTGGATGATGATCTGGTGGGCGAAACGGCTTACCTGAACATGATTCACCGGGCCAAAAAATATGTATACATCACTACCCCCTACCTCATCATCGACAATGAGATGATGACCTCTCTTTGTACTGCCGCGAAGGCCGGGATCAACGTGCGGATCATCACGCCCCATATCCCCGATAAGAAGACCGTGTTTTTCCTGACCCGATCCTACTACGAACCGCTGCAAAAAGCCGGTGTTCATATCTATGAATACACCCCCGGCTTCATCCACGCCAAGACCATGGTCTGCGACGACGAATACGCCATCGTGGGGACTATCAATCTGGACTACCGCAGCCTTTACCTGCATCTGGAGGATGCCGTCTGGATGTATCGCAGCAGCGCTGTATCTGACGTGAAGCAGGATTTCCTGAGAACGCAGGAGATCAGCCAGGAGATGCACCCTGAAGATCTGGGCCGCATCGGCTGGCTCAAGCAGCTGTGGCTGGGCATCCTGCACGCCTTTGCGCCTCTTGTGTGACTTCTCTGCACCGCTGGTTCATTCGTACCCCCTACCGGCTTTGGCCTCTGTGCCAAAGCCCTTGCAGCAAAAAAAGCGGACGCCTCTCCATGGAGAGACGTCCGCTTTTCGTACGCTAAAATCCTCGCGCTTTCAGATCCGCCGCCAGGCGAACATAGAACTCCCGCACATCAAATCCGGGGATATTTTCCCGGTTCAGATCCACCACGTCGCCGTGAGAAATTCCTCGTCTGCCCTGAGGCTCCACCAGCGTGAAGCGGCTGCCCCACTTGGCCGAGTCCACCGCCACCAGGCCGTCGTTGAGACCATCAAAGTGCTTGACGATGGGATAGGTCATATTCAGGGGAAATTTCCCATGCTGGGCCCGCTTACAGTAGGACATGACGCTCTCGTACACCACGCCGGGCTGATCCGGGGTTTCCTCGTTCCGGGCCATGCAGGCAGATGCCGTCAGGTCTGTCACCGCCGCCAGGAAATCCGGATCAGGATCCCCCAGCCGCCGGAGAGTGGCATTGTAAGTATCGGCGATCTTCTGCCGGGCAGCCTGAGGCATCCTATTAAGGAGATATTCCGCGAAAATACAGCCGCGATGGGGCGTATTGATGGTGGTAAGGCTTGCCACATAAGGCGCCATTCCCTGATGGGCGATGGCGGCCCGGCTGTCCAGTCCGCCCTTGGAGTGGGCGATGATGTTCACCTTGCCGCAGCCGGTCTCCTCCACGATCTGCCGGATCCGCGCGGCCAGCTCCTTCCCGCTCTCCTCCACCGCAGCAGCGGACTGCTGCTGGCCGTAGTAGACCGTGGCGCCGTTGCGCTGAAGTTCCCGGGGAATGCGGCCCCAGTAGTTGAGGTAGCGGAAGTCCCGGAAAAAGACGCCGTGGACCAGCAAAAGCGGATACTTCGTCTTGCAGATCTCACTCTCCGCCCGGGCCTCGTCCAGTTCCCACTTCTCTGTTTCAAACTCCACTTCGTCTGAGACGATGCGGATGATCCTGAGCAGGTACCAGATGTTGAGCAGAGGGATCCATCCGCAAAGAGCTGCCAGCACCCGGTGTTTGAGTCCCAGCTGCACAGAGGTGAGGTACACCCGAATCATACCGGCCCAGAAAACCGCAGCCGCCACAGCCACGATCAGCAGCACATGACCTCCCCAAACCAGCCAGCCAATCCCGATTTCATAGCCGTCTGCCCCGGTCCAAGGGGTCAGCAGCATCAAAAACCACAGCGCTGAGACCAAATCCAGCGTGACTGTCACCAGGAACAGCCGCAGCAGCTCCGCTCCCGCTGCCAGCTGCCGAATGCGGCGGGTGGGCAGCGCTGCGTTTCCCAAAGGACGCACCAAAATCAAAATCAGCAGCAACACCAGCATACATGCTGCCAGAGGCAACTGCCATTCCCCTGTCCTCCGATAAAGCGGCAGGACGCATACCACCGCCACCAGATTGGATACAACCAGCATCACCAGGACACAGAGAATACGGCGCAGCCATTTCATAGCGTCTCCCCCCTCTCGATTCCATCTCCCTTACAGAAAGGTCTCATTTTCTTTGGGATCTTTGAAATGGGCCTCCAGCATGGCCACATGGCTGAGAAACGCCTCATCGTCAAAGTACTTGGCCTGCTTGGTACACTTGCGGACGCAGGCCTGGCACTTGATGCAGGTCCCAGGTACATTGGAGGGATCCTGCGGGTCAATGGCACCCATAGGGCACATGCGGACGCAGGCGCCGCAGCCGTTGCAGCGGCTGGTCTTTGTCTTGGGCTTTGCCTTCAGGAACTTCGCAGGCTGTCCGTCGGTCCCCTTGGGGACGTAATAAGGCGCCGCCGGGTCCCCGGGCACCCGGACAGGCTCCGGAACACCTGCCGCCTGCCGGACCTTGTCCGCTGCCTGTGCCGCAAAACTTTTTGCCTCAAAGAGGTCGCTCCAGCCGGGACGGCCATAGGCCAGTTCATCCGTAAAGGCGTGCTGGGCCACAAAGGCACCGGCAGCGGCCGTATGGAAGCCGTCACCCTCCAGCGTGGCGCACAGCTCTGCCAGGGAGTTGTCATAGGAACGGTTGCCGAAAACCACCACAGCCACCGCCAAGGCGCCGTTTCCCCGCAGGCCGCTTTGCAGCCAGGGCAGCAGCTTGTTGGGCACCTTGCCCGCATAGGTAGGGGTCCCCACTACCACCAAGTCGGTTTCCGCAAACAGATACACCCGTTCCCTAGCCTGGGGAAGCGTGATGTCCACGCACTCCCATGGAACCCCCAGCCGGGCAGCAGCGGCCTCCGCCACCGTCTCTGTCACCCGGCGGCAGCCGCCGGTGGGACTCCAATAAACAGCCCAAACCTTTTGAATCTCCATTGCTCTCTCCCCTTTCTCTTGTATAGACGCAGGAAACGCAGGCGCCCCGTCGGGACGCCTGCGTTTTTCAAAGTGAAAAATCAGCCTCGTTCAGTTTTCCGGTGTCCAGCGACGCCGGGCGGGGCGGTACCCGCTTCATGGGATCGTACTTAAAGGACCGGCAATGATCCTCCACCGGCATGATTCCCCGCTTCACGCAGGCAACTTCCCGTTCGTTGATCTGCTGGCCCCGCTGACAGTATGCGCACCGGGGCTCAATATTTTTGCGAAACAGCATTCCAATTCCCCCTCAAACACACCCAGCTCACATACCGTAGAGCTGGACCTTGTCGTCCTCCACGGTGGCCCGGATCTGGGTAATGGGCGACTCATAGCTGTCAATGATCTTGGTGGCCATGGGATCCTCCAGTTCCTTCTGGATGGTACGCCGCAGATTCCGGGCGCCGTAGGTCCGGGAGAAGGACTTCCCGGTCAGCCAGGTCACCAGTGCGTCGTCATAGGTGAAGGCAATGCCCTTGTCCTTCAGGGAGGTGACCAGCTCGCCCAGCATGATCCGGGCAATGACGCCGAAGTTCTCCTCGCTGAGCCGGTTGAAGGTGATCACGGCGTCCACCCGGTTGATGAACTCCGGCCGCAGGAACTGCTGCAAGGCCTTCATGGCCCGGTCCGCATCCTGCTCGTTGGCGGTCCGGCCAAAGCCCACGGTCCCTTCCTTGGTGGCGCTACCGGCGTTGGAGGTCATGACGATGATGGTATTTTCAAAATTCACCTTCCGGCCATGGGCGTCGGTGATCTCACCGTCATCCAGGATCTGCAGAAGGACATTCAGAACGTCGGGATGGGCCTTTTCGATCTCATCAAAGAGCACCACAGCATAGGGCTTGCGGCGGATCTTCTCCGTCAGCTGGCCGGCCTCGTCATAGCCCACATATCCCGGAGGAGAGCCCACGATGCGGGAGACGGAGTGCTTTTCCATGAACTCCGACATATCCAGCCGGATCAGCGCGTCCGGCGTGTTGAAGAGGTCGTTTGCCAACTGCTTGACCAGCTCCGTCTTACCCACACCGGTGGGACCCACGAAGATGAAGCTGACGGGTTTGTGCTTGGGGCTGATGCCCACCCGGTTGCGGCGGACGGCCGCGGACACCGCGGCAATGGCCTCGTCCTGCCCGATGATATGGGACTTGAGCCGGGTCTCCAGCTGGCTCAGGCGCTGGAACTCCTGCTCCCGGATCTTGGAGGCGGGGATCTTGGTCCACAGCTCGATCACATGGGCCAGATTTTCCATGGACAGCTGGGGATCTCCCTTTTCCAGCAGGGCGTTCAGCTCCGTATTGAGCTGGAGCTCCTTGCTCTTGAGCTCCGCCATGCGGGCATAATCGTCCTCGGCCTTCTCCTCTTTCTCCTCCAGCATGGTCCGCTCTTTTTCGTAGTCGTCCAGTTCCCGCTGGATCTCCATGCGGCGGGAGATGTCCGCGTCCTTCAGATTCAGGTCGGAACAGGCCTCATCGATCAGGTCGATGGCCTTGTCCGGCAGGAAACGGTCCGTAATATAGCGCTCGGAGAGCACCACCGCCTGGCGAAGGATCCCTTCAGAGATCTTTACGCCGTGGTACTGCTCATATTTGGGAGCAATGCCCTTGAGGATCTTGACCGTATCGTCAATGGAAGGCTCGTTCACCGTCACCGGCTGGAAGCGGCGCTCCAGAGCGGTGTCCTTTTCAATGGACTTGCGGTATTCATTGAAGGTGGTGGCGCCGATCACCTGGATCTCCCCCCGGGAGAGGGCGGGCTTCAGGATATTGGCGGCGTTCATGCTGCCCTCGGCGTCACCGGCGCCCACGATGTTATGGACCTCGTCGATCATGAGGATGATGTTGCCCAGCCGCTTGACCTCGTCGATGAGGCCCTTCATCCGGCTTTCAAACTGGCCCCGGAACTGGGTACCGGCCACCAGAGCCGTCAGATCCAGAAGATGCACTTCCTTATCCCGCAGCTTGAAGGGCACATCGCCGTCAGCAATGCGCTGGGCCAGTCCCTCAGCAATGGCCGTCTTGCCCACGCCGGGCTCGCCGATCAGGCAGGGGTTATTCTTCTGGCGGCGGTTGAGGATCTGCACCACCCGCTCGATCTCCTCGGTACGGCCGATCACAGGGTCCAGCTTTCCATCCTTGGCCTTCTGGGTCAGGGAGATGCAGTAGTTCTCCAGATATTTGCGCTTGCCGTTTTTGGGGTCCTTGCGGGATTCCTTCTCCCGATTCCGGGAGGTCCCCTCTTCCCCGCCGGTGGCCTCCCGGCCGCTTTCCCCGGAGAAGAGCCGGTTGAGGAACGGGAAGGTGGCCGTCTTGCCATCCTCTTCCTCATCACTGCCCTCAGCGTCTCCGCCAGGCAGGTCCTCAATGTTCTCCACGCCGTTCATGGCCTGCATCATCTCGGAGTTGAGCGTATCCAGATCCTCATCGGAAATGCCCATCCGCTTCATCATATCATCCACCTGGGGAAGCCCCAGGTCCTTGGCACACTTCAGGCACAGGCCCTCGTTGATGGTCTTGTCCCCCTCAATCTTGGAGATGAAGACCACCGCCACATTTTTTTTGCATCTGGAACAAAGTGTAGGCTGCATTGTGTAACCTCCATGCGCCCTCGGCGCCTTTTGAAATTTCAATCCTCCCTGCGGGAGGTCAGGCGGTCCGCTTTTTCGCCTGTTATTGCAGGAACGACAACGCGCTCAGCGGCGTGTTGGTCGTGAAAAATCTAAGGAGATGCGTCGCGGCCACGGCATCCGTCTCAAAGGAGACCCCCAGCCGGCGGGCGACCCAAATCACCAGAAACACCAGCAGCCCGGCCTCGATCAATCCAATGGCACCGCCGCCCAGGCTGTTGGCAAGATGCAGGCCCGGCAGCTTCAGCACCAGGTCCGTCGCCCGGATGAGAATCTTGAGTCCCCACAGCAGCAGCGTGAAGGAGACGATATACAAAATACCGTAGATCATGGACTGGGCCACGCTCTCCACCACGGCCATGGCAATGGACACCCCGGTGTCCTGCACCTTTTCCTGAGCCTGCTGCGCAAGAGAGTCCCGCACGTCTTGATCCAATCCCAACAGGTTCAGCAGGTCTTCAATGCTCAGCGCATTGCCTTCTATCCCCTCCATGGGATCTGTGGGCACTCCATCTACCTGAGGAGCCTGACCGGACTGTTCCGTTACAGCCTCCCCCACCTTTTCCTCGATGTGGGTCTGGATCAGCGGGGTCACCAGCTTTGCCGCCGGCGCCGCCAATGTATTTGCAATGATTCCGGCGCCTACCAGTGCCACAATCATCGCAACCAGTCCTGCCAAGGCCCGGAACAGCCCCCGGCGGGCACCAAATATCGTGAAAGTGACCAAAACAGCCGCCACGATCATGTCCATTATAACAGGTGTTGTCATACTTGCCTACCTTTTGCCATGAAAACTTTTTGTGAACGCTCCTTCAATTTCTGCCGATTATGGCAGGAACAGCCGGGCGGATTCCGACGCCAGAAGCAATACCGAGCCGTCGCTGCGCATCAGAATATCCCGGGCATAGCCCGTATCCTCCAGCGTGGCATAGGTCTGCAGGTCCTGATTGTACACCTCCAGATGATCAATGTACAGCACCGCGATGTACCGACCCGCAGCCGACAATCCCACCACCTCGTCACTGATGTCCAGGGAGGCGATCTCCTCTCCCTTTTCATCCACCGTGACCAGCCGGCCCAGACTGCCGGACTGATAGCGATTGAGCAGCAGCACGGTGAAATCATCGCCGGCAGTGTCATACTCCCGGAGGTACTCGCTCCCGTAAGAATAGCTTCCCTCCACCGTACCCTTGGAATCCGCCAGGGTCAGTACCGTATCAGACACCGTCACGATTCGGTTATCCTGCTGGCTGATCTCCAGTACCAGGCCGTCGGAAATGTCATAGTCCGCAACAGGCTCTGTCTCCGTGAGATCATAGAGCACGATATTGCTGACAAAAACGCTGTCCTCCTGTCCCAGCGTCACCGCTGCCAAATAGGAATCATCATCCGTCACATAGGCGTCCGTCACAAACCGCTGGGAAGAGCGGAAGGTAAACATCAGATCCCCCTGGGCGCTGTACACATCCACAGCTCCCTTGCAGTTGTCCCGCTCTGCGGTGACTGCCAGCCAGCCATCGTCATTGAGCGTAGCCGCCAGAAACGGCTCCGATGGGTCTGCCGTCAGGGTCATCTGCTCCCCCTCACTGTCCACCACATACAGTTCTGTACCGCCCACATCGTAGGCCACGGCCCGACCGCCGCCTACCGCCAGAGCCGGAGTATTCATCTTCACGCTGGTAGACCAGACCTCGCTGCCGTCCGCCGAGAGAACCTGCAAAGACGTGTTGGACAACACCACCAGCCGTTCTCCCAGCACCGCAAAGCGGTTGGAGGAAGATGCGTCATACTGGTATCCAGAATCACTTTCCTCTCCGGTTTCCCCATATGTAAAGTAACGGCGCAGTACGTCAAAGCCCGTGCCGTCCCGGTACGCCGCCAGCAGCACCACCACCAGGACCACCACCAGCACCAAAAAGAAAATCAGGAAACGGCGGAACCGATGACTTTTCTTCTGCAGCGCTTCCTCGCCGTCGTCATCATTCCAGATGTCCTTTGTCGTATCAGCCATTGAGTCGCTCATCCTCATACCATAGTCTTGTCAGGTACAATCCGCCGGGGGGCACCGTAGGTCCCGCCAGGGTCCGGTCCCCGCTCTCCAGGATGGCGGGAATATCCTCCGGAAGGAACTTGCCCTCCGCCGCATAAAGCACTGTGCCGGTGATAGCCCGTACCATGTTATACAAAAATCCATTGGCGCAGACCTTCAATTCCAGCAGATCCCCGTTCCGGGTCACATCACACCAGTAGATCGTGCGGACCGTGGTTTTGGTCTCCGTTCCCACGGAGCGGACCGCCCGGAAATCGTGGGTCCCCACAAACATATGGGCCGCCCGGTTGAGGAATTCCTCGTCCAGCCGCTTGGGATAAAAGTAGACCCGGTTGACGTAGAAGGGATTCTTGAACCGGGAATTATAGATCCGGTACGTGTACTCCTTTTTCAGGCAGGAGCCAATGGCGTTGAACCCCTCCTCCACCTCCAACGCCTCCCGAACGGCGATGTCCTCCGGTGTGTGGGTGTTGATGGCAAAGGGCAGCCGGTCCAGCGGGATCCGGGACTCCGTGCGGAAATTGGCCACGTAATACTCCGCATGGACACCGGCATCCGTCCGGCCGCAGCCGGTCAGATGTACCCGTTCCCCGGTGATCTCCCCCAGGGCCTTTTCCAGCGTCCCGCAGACAGTCACTGCATTTTTCTGCACCTGCCAGCCGTGGTAGGCAGTGCCGTTGTACATGAGTTTGAGGGCAATGTTGCGCATATCGCTTCCTACACTTTCTTCTTTTCCGCGGTGCAGACCCATTCACCGGCTTTTCGGCACAAGGTCCGCTACTACCACTTCCGGACGGTTGAAGATCCGGGGGATACGGGTGCTCTCCCGGGCAAGGCCCCGGCTGACCAGGAACACGGTGCCGTCAAAGGAATACCGTCCCCCGGCATAAGACGGGAACAGCCCCTGATTCGGGGCATACAGCCCGTTGAGGATCCCCGGGATCCGCCACTGCCCGCCATGGGCGTGGCCGGAGAGGATCAGATCGTAGGCGCCGTCCAGATAAGAGGAGATCTTCTCCGGTCTGTGTGCCAGTAGAATCGTAAAGGAATCTTCCTTGTCACGATTTTCCAGCTGTGACAGCTCCTGTTCGCTTGCACCGGAATCCGGATCATCGATCCCGCAGAAGGTGATCTTCTCTCCATTGAGTTCCATGGTCATTGCATCGCCCCGCAGGACATGCACGCCCAGTGCCTCCATCTGATCGCAGATACGCTCCGCCTCCCCGGACCACCACTCGTGGTTGCCGGTCACATAGAAGCAGGGCCATTGCTCTGCCAATGCAGATACCGTCGTCCAGGCATTCTCTTCCGGCAGTACATCGTCCACGATGTCCCCCACCAGGGCCACTGCGTCCGGTTCCTGAGCCGTCACGGCGTCCAGCAGCTCCCGCTGCCCTTCCCCGTATTTGCAGCTATGAAGGTCCGTCAAAACCGCCAACCGCACCGGTACCGTGATCTTTTCGCTGGGAATCTCATAGGAGACGACCCGCAGTCTCGTATCCAGTGCTGCCAGCAGCAAAAAAGCCAGAAGAGCGCATAGAACAATAACTGTAATGGTTTTTCGCTTCACAGTCCAAACCGGCCCAGCACGATGACGCCCACCGTAATGACCAGGCCCGCCGTCAGGGCCGCCCAGTCCCGGGGCGCATATTGCAGCACATACAGCTTGGTGCGGCCCTCGCCGCCATGGTAGCAGCGGCATTCCATGGCGGTGGCCAGCTCGTCGGCCCGCCGGAAGGCGCTGATGAACAGCGGCACCAGAATCGGGATCATCGCCTTGGCCCGCTGGACCAGGTTTCCACTTTCAAAGTCCGCACCCCGGGCTTTCTGCGCGGACATGATCTTATCCGTTTCCTCGATGAGAGTAGGAATGAACCGAAGGGCGATGGACATCATCATGGCCAGCTCATGGACTGGTACATGAAGCTTTTTCAGCCCGCCAAGCAGCCGCTCCAATCCATCGGTGAGACTGATGGGGCTGGTGGTATAGGTCATGAGGAAGGTCCCCATGATGAGGAGCATGATCCGCAGCACCATGAAAACGGCGTTGCGCACGCCGGCATCCGAGATACGCAGCGCTCCCCACTCCACCAGATACCGCTCTCCCGGGGTAAAGAACAGGTTCAAAATACCGGTGAAAATGATGATGAACAGCACCGGCTTGAGGCCCCGCACTAGGGAGCGGATACCTACTTTGGAGATCCGCACACACACTGCCAGCACCAGGGCCAGCAGGGCGTAGGTCACGATGCTCTTTGCGCAGAATAATGCGATGATGTACAGCGTCACCAGCAAAATCTTGGTCCGGGGGTCCAGCCGGTGGGCAACGGTATCGCCGGGAAAATACTGGCCCAGCGTAATATCCTTCAGCATGCCGCACCGCCTTTCCGAACTGCCAGCAGCTCCTTTTCCAGGTCCTGCACCGTATAGACCGCCGGATCAATGGGCAGTCCCTGCTGACGCAGCCGCATGGCCACTCTCGTCACCTGGGGCACGTCCAGCCCCGCGGAGAGCAGCTCGTCCGCCCGGGCAAAGACCTCCTTGGGGGTGCCGCTCATGAGCACATGGGCGGACTTGAGCACCAGGATGCGGTCCACGTTCTGGGCCACCTCGTCCATGCTGTGGCTGACCATCAAAATCGTGGTGCCCCGGTTGCGGTGGATGTCCCGGATATTGGCCAGCAGGTTTTCCCGGCCTGCCGGGTCCAATCCCGCCGAGGGCTCGTCCAGGATCAGCACCTTGGGCTCCATGGCGATGACGCCTGCCAGGGCCACCCGGCGCTTCTGGCCGCCGGAGAGCTCAAAGGGGGATTTATCCAACTGATCGTCCCGGATCCCCACCAGCTTGGCGGCCTCCCGCACACAGCGGTCCAACTCGTCCCCGGTCTTGCCCATATTGGCGGGACCAAAGGCGATGTCTTTATAAACGGTCTCCTCAAAGAGCTGATACTCCGGATACTGGAACACCAACCCCACCTGAAAACGGACGCTGCGGATCTTTTTCGGGTCCTCCCAGATGTCCTTCCCATTGAGCAGGATCTGACCGGAAGTGGGCTTGAGCAGGCCGTTAAGATGCTGGATCAGCGTGGATTTTCCGGAGCCGGTGTGCCCGATGATCCCCAGGAACTCCCCCCGCTCCACTTCAAAGCTCATATCCTCCACGGCGCTGCGCTCAAAGGGCGTGCCCACGCCGTAGGTATGGGTCAGGTGTTTGACTTCTAAAATCGGTTCCAATGTTTCCTGTCCCTCCACGTCAGTTTCCCCGCATGGCCTGCACGATGGCATCAGCGCACTGCTCCACCGTCAGTGCCGTCAGCGGCACATCCAGTCCGTCCTTTTGCAGGCGGTCCAACAAGTCCACCGTGTCCGGCACCGTCAGTCCCATGGACCGCAGCGCCTCTACCTGGGTAAAGACCTCCTGCGGGCTCCCGTCCATGGCCACCTGACCGTCGTCCATCACCACCACACGGTCCGCCTCCTCGGCCTCATTCATGTGGTGGGTAATGAGCACCACCGTGATCCCCTTTTCCCGGTTCAGGCGGTGAATGGTGCCCAGCACCTCCCGCCGGCCCACCGGGTCCAGCATGGCGGTAGCCTCGTCCAGGACGATGCACGCCGGCTCCATGGCCAGCACGCCGGCGATGGCGATGCGCTGCTTTTGTCCGCCAGAGAGCAGATGGGGGGCGTGGCGGACGAATTCGCTCATGCCAACGGCGGCCAGGGCATCGTCTACCCGCTTTCGGATCTCTTCACTGGGCACCCCCAGGTTTTCCGGTGCGAAGGCCACATCCTCCTCCACCACGTTGGCCACGATCTGGTTATCCGGGTTCTGGAACACCATGCCCACCCGCTGGCGAATGCCCAGCAGTAAATTGGGATCGCAGGTATCCATCCCCTCCACATATACCCGGCCGCCCGCCGGCAGCAGGACCCCATTGAAGGTCTTGGCCAGGGTGGACTTGCCGGAGCCGTTATGACCCAGCACCACCACAAAGGTTCCCTTCTCGATGCGCAGGTCCACGCCCCGCAGGGCAAACACCATGTTCCCCTCCTCATCGGCGGGATAGGCGTATTTCAGATTTTCCGTTTCGATCATCGTTGTCATGGTCTCTTCTCACTTTTCATGAAGATCGCTCTGCGGGCGAAACCGCTGTACAAATCCCGGAGCCAGCCGGTCCAGCAGCCGCGCCAGTCCATAGCCGCAGAGAACACCCAGCGTATTCAATAAGAGGTCGTCCACGTCAAAGGCCCGGCCGATCAAAAGCTGCCAGCACTCGATTCCCAGGGTGATGCACAGTCCCTCCGCCAGGGCCCATCTCCAGCTGCATCTGCTGCGCAGCAGACCGGGGAAAAAACCGAAAGGCAGGAACATCACAACATTGCCCGCTAGAATGTACAGAGAGTGGCCGTCCAGAGCAAAGGTCTGAAAGGGGATCAGATTCACCGTTCCCCATTCAAAAAAGGGATACCCGGCCCCGTTCCAGCCATATCCGTGGAGCACATCCACCACCGACCAGACCACCCACCGGGGCGTCAGCGTCACCGCTGCCATGCCGCCGCAGAACATCCAGAAGAGAGCCTCCGCCGTGCTTCGCAGTGCTGAAACGCTCGTTCCCGCCGCAAGACGGCGCTTTTTCCGGAAATGCAGGCACCCGAATACCGCCAGGGCCGGAAGGGCCCCCGCCAGCATGGTCACAAGATAAGCCTCTGTGCGCCCCATAGGAATCACTCGCTCATCCAGCGGCCGGTAGCACCGCAGGGCAGGGCCATACCGGTCTCCGTAACAGGCAGACCCAACTCGTCCCAGGTACATCTGCCGCCGTACTTCTCAGCTACCAGCAGATGCAGCAGATACCCCAGGACCGAGGGCGCCAGACCCGTGGTATAGGAGTTGATCAGCACGAAAAGGGGCTTGTCCGAGAGGACATTGGCGCACAGCTTGACAAAGCCGTAGAGGTTGTCCTCCAGCTTCCAGACCTCTCCGCCGGGCCCCCGGCCATAGCTGGGCGGGTCCATGATGATGGCGTCATACGTTTTGCCCCGGCGGATCTCCCGCTCCACAAACTTGGCGCAGTCATCCACGATCCAGCGGATGGGAGCATCCTCCAGGCCGGAGAGCTTGGCATTTTCCTTGGCCCAGGCCACCATGCCCTTGGCCGCATCCACATGACACACGCTGGCTCCCGCCTTGGCGCAGGCCACCGTGGCGCCGCCGGTATAGGCAAAGAGATTCAGCACACGGATGGGCCGCCCGGCGGAGCGGATCTTCTCCATGGCGAAGTCCCAGTTCACCGCCTGCTCCGGGAAGAGGCCCGTATGCTTGAAATTCATGGGCTTGACCTGGAAAGTCAGATCCTTATAATGGACCTTCCAGCTCTCCGGCAGCGTTTTCTTCTCCCAGTGTCCGCCGCCGGTCTGGCTGCGCAGATACCGGGCGTTTGCCCGCTTCCAGGCCGGATTCTTCCGGGGCGTCTCCCAGATCGCCTGCGGGTCCGGCCGCACCAGGAACTGCTTGTCCCAGCGTTCCAGTTTTTCTCCGCCGCCGCAGTCCAGAAGCTCGTAGTCCTTCCAATCCTCCGCGATCCACATAGCCATTCCTCCATTGTGCTGTCTACATAAAAATACATTATATTATACCTCGCTGCAGGTGAGTTCGTCAATTCCTTTCTCCGGCGGAACCGGCCTTTCACACCGTCCAGACGCACAGCGCCCCCGGCACAGAGGTGCCGGGGGCGTTTTCACAGCATTTGCAGCAGCTGCCGGGCAAAGGCCCGGGTACGGGCTTCCTTATCCGGTAACATGAAGACGGTGTCGTACCACAGGTGCCGCTCAGCGTGGCTTCCCAGATACCGTAGATAGGAGTGGCGGCAATACCGGCGCAGCCCCTCCTCAAAGAGGTCGCAGCCCTTCTCCGGCCGGTACCCGCAGGTCATCAGCCGCACCGCGTGTCATCCCTTACCCACGGAATTGCAGAATCGCTGGAGAATCACTGCAAGCTGCGCCCGGGTAGCGTATCCGCCCGGGTCCAGACGGCCGTCTGCCCGACCCTGGAGCAGACCGGTATCCACCGCCCACTTCATAGCCTCTTGGGCATAGGGTTCCACCAGATGGCTATCCTGATAACCGGACAGATCCGCCCGACCGGTCCCCTCTTCTCCCATCCATACGGCATAGCGGAAGAGCATGGCCGCCAGCTGCTGGCGGGTGATGGGTACACCAGGACGGAACGTACCGTCCTCATATCCCTGAATGATTCCCTCTTTTGCAGCCCAGGCTGCAGCGTCAGCGCAGTAGGCATCCGGTTCTACATCCGAAAACGGCGTTGTCCCGGCTTTGGGACTTCCCTCCAGCCGATGGAGAATCGCGGCGATCATTCCGCGGCTGGAGGCAGTCGCCGGAGAAAAGGTCGTGGCGGAGGTCCCCTGCATCATCCCGTTTTCATAGACGTATCGTACCGCATCTTCGTACCAAGCGTCCGATTTTACATCCCGGAAAGGATTGTCCCAGGTATTGCGCATCACCGCTCCGGCAGCGGAAATCAGTTCTCCCCCATCATCCTGGGAGATCTCCCAAAAACCAATGCCGCCCAGCCCCAGGGACCGGGCCAGTTCCGCTTTGGCAGTAATGGAGGTCACGTCGTCGTAGGAGATGAAGGTGTTCTTTCCATAGAGATACGGAACCTGCGCCTCCTCATGCCGCAGCTGGCGATAAGTGCTCTGGTTCAAATACGAATTTTTGATGGTTTTATAGCTGACGGATCTTGCGGAAGTATATGTGCTGTACAGGCCGTTGTTTTTGCTGCTGACTCCCTGGTAGGCGTACCCGTAAAGGGGCATTCCCAGCACGATTTTCTCCGCCGGGATCCCCTTGTTCAAATAGGACTGGACACAGGAAGAAATGCTGGTTTTACTCTGGGGGGAAGCAGCAGAGGGCGTGTACAGCGGGGCATTAAGATCTGCATACGTATCCCAGGTCCCGTGGAGGTCATATCCCATGAGGAAAATATGGTCCACAATGTCTGCCACCTTCACCGCCTCGATCTGGTTGAGATACCAGGCACCGGCGGCGCCTGCAATCGTCAGGGAATAGGTTTTGCCATCCCTGCGGCCCTGTCGGTCCAGCTGGCTACGCAGTTCCTGAAGCAGCAATGTGAAATTCTCCTTGTCTGCGGGGCGGTGGATGGTGCCGGGGGCACCGCCGGAGACCGGGTACTCCCAGTCCAGGTCCACGCCATCCAGCCCATGCTCTGATACAAATGCCGCACAGCTGGCGGCAAAGGTCTCCCGACGGGCTTTGGTAGAAGCAACATCGGAAAAATACTTGGAGTCCGACCAGCCACCCACTGAAATCAGCAGCTTGAGCTGGGGATTCCGGGTCCGCAGCTTCCGCAGCGCCGCCAGATTCTTTTTATCCTGGGCCGCATCCTCCAGCAAAATGGTCCCGCTGTCTGGGTCGATCTGGGCAAAGGCGTAATTGATCTGAGTCAGCTCTTCCGCCGGGATCTGGTCGGGCGTGAACCCCTGATAGGCAGACCAGCCGGCATAATAACCCACCACTTCCCCGTTGAAATCATATGTATCGCGCTCCCGTCCGGCCTCCGTGGGAATGCTCAGCGCCAGCAATGTCAGGCACATCGCAGCCAGACCGGCAGCGGCGCGTTTGAATATCGTTCGCACTTTCAAAACGCTCCTTTTCTGGTTGTTGGTGTCACATGGCACAGCATGCGCTCTTTGTACTCCATTTTACCGGGACATCCATGGCATCTCAAGCCACAAATACTGGAAGTGCTTCCAGGGCACACAAAAGCGGCAGGCCCCGCAGGGTCTGCCGCTTTCATAATGCTCTTAAACAGGCACCGCCGCATCGGACGGCTGCGTATCTTTTTCCGGAGAAAGTTCTGCTGCCTGGGCATCCGCGTTCTTTTCCGCCAGACGTTCCCGGGCCACCGCCAGCATCAGCTTGATGCGGTTTTCCTGGTTCACCCGGGTGGCACTGGGATCGTAGTCGATGGGCGTGATATTGGCCTGGGGATACAATTCCCGGATCTTATTGATCATGCCCTTGCCGCAGATGTGATTCGGCAAACATCCGAAGGGCTGGGCGCAGACGATATTCTCATATCCGGCCCGCACCAGTTCGATCATCTCAGCAGTGAGGAGCCAGCCCTCACCCATCTTGTCGCCGGTGGAGATGATACCGTCAGTGAGCTTCACCAGCTCCCGGAAGGGCAGCGGCGCATGGAAGCCATTTTCCTTCAGCACCCGGATCAGCACGCTCTCCATGCTCTCGATATACTTGAGGATCACATCGGAGGCATGTTTTTCCAGGAAGGTACCGCCGTAGAGACGGGCGGTCTCCGAGGGGTTGTAGGCGCAGTACTGCACAAAGCCCATGAGACCCGGCAGATTCACCTCACAGTCCTGCGAGGCCAGGAACTTCTCCAGATCGTTGTTGCCAAGAGGAGAATACTTCACGTAGATCTCCCCGACCACGCCCACCTTGACCTTGGGGACCCGATGAACAGGGATGGCGGCAAAGTCCGCCGCGATCTTGGGCATGGCGGCCTTGATCTCCCGGCCGGACCAGCCTTTGTCCTGAAGCACCCAGCCGCAGATGGTGTCCAGCCACTTCTCCTGGCAGGCAGCGGCATCGCCCTTGTGGGTCTCATAGGGCTCCGTCTGGGCCTTAAGCGTCACCAGCAGATCGCCGTAATAGATGCAGGCCAGAAGCTTGCGCATCAGCGGCACCGTCATGGGGAAGCCGGAGTCCTTCTCCAAGCCGGAGAAGTTCAGGCTCACCACCGGTACCTGGGGATATCCGGCCTTCACCAGGGCCTTGCGCAGCAAATGGATGTAGTTGGACGCCCGGCAGCCGCCGCCGGTCTGGGTGATGATGAGGGCGGTGTGGTCCAGGTCGTATTTCCCGGAGCCCAGAGCATCCAGGAACTGTCCGATGACCAGCAGGGCCGGATAACAGGTGTCGTTATGGACATATTTGAGACCCAGCTCACACACCTGGCTGCCACAGTTTTCCAGCAGCTCACAGGTGTAGCCCGCCTGCTCCATCACAGCGGCCAGGATGCGGAACTGCACCGGCGCCATGTTGGGGATCAGGATCTTGTGGGTCTTTTTCATCTCCGGCGTGAATTTGGGGTAGTTCATGTATTCCAGTTCCATTGCACTCACGCCTCCTTCTTCCGCCGCTCATCCTGTTCGTCCAGAGCGGCAAACAAACTTCTCAGCCGGATGCGCACCGCACCCAGGTTGGTGATCTCGTCGATTTTCAGCTGGGTATAGAGCTTTCCGCCTGCCTGCAAGATCTCCCGGGTCTCGTCGGACGTGATGGCGTCCACGCCGCAGCCGAAGCTCACCAGCTGCACCAGGTCCATGTCCCGGTGCTCGCAGCAGTATTTCGCCGCGGCGTACAGCCGGGCATGGTAGGTCCACTGGTTGAGGACCGTGGTGGGGAATTTCTCCACCCGGTTGGAAATAGAGTCCTCCGTCACCACCGCCGCGCCGAAGCGGGTGATGAGGGTATCGATGCCGTGGTTCACCTCAGGGTCCACATGATAGGGCCGGCCTGCCAGCACGATGATCCGGCGGCCCTCCGACCGGGCCTGATCCATGATCCGCTCCCCTTCCTTGCGGATGAGGGACATGTGGTGGGCGTACTCGGCATAGGCCGCGTCGGCGGCGGCCCGGATCTCCTGCTTGGAGATGTCGGGGAAATACTTGCGCAGGATGGTGAAGATCTTTTTGGTGAAGTCCTTGGGCCGGTGGAGACCCACGTAGTCATAGATGAACTTGGTCTCCTGGATCTCCGGGCAGTTGCCGGCGATGACCTCGGGATAATACGCCACCACCGGGCAGTTGTAGTTGTTGTCTCCCAAGCCTTCATCCAGATTGTAGGTCATGCAGGGATAGAAGATGGCATCCAGTCCCAGTTTGGAGAGGAAGTGGATATGGCCGTGGGCCAGCTTGGCCGGGAAGCAGGCCGTATCACTGGGGATGGTCCCCTGCCCTTTCAGATACAGGTCCCGGCTGGAGAAGGGGCTGTGATAGACCGCAAAGCCCAGCTTCGTAAAGAAGGTATGCCAGAAGGGCAGCAGCTCCCACATGTTCAGGCACAGGGGGATCCCCAGCTTGCCCCGCTTGCCGGGGACGGGCTTATAGCCCAGGATCAGCTTGCGCTTGTACTCATACAGGTTCCGGCCGCCGGTGTTGGCCTTGCCGGTGATGGGCCGGTCGCAGCGGTTGCCGCTGATGTAGGTGCTGCCGTCGGAAAACGTGTTGATGGTCAGCTGGCAGTTATTGCCGCAGCGGCCGCAGACCTCGCTGCGGGTCTCATGGTGGAACGTCTCCAGTGCTTCCCGGGAGATCAGGGTGCTGGTCTGGCCGCTCTGGGCCTTGCTCTGCCCAAACAGGGCGGCGCCGTAAGCGCCCATGAGGCCGGCGATGTCCGGGCGGATGACCTCCACCCCCATCTCCTTCTCAAAGGCCCGCAGGACAGCCTCGTTGTAGAACGTGCCGCCCTGGACCACGATGTTCCGGCCCAGCTCCTCGGGAGAGGACGCCCGGATCACCTTGTAGATGGCGTTTTTTACCACGGAGATGGAAAGGCCCGCGGAGATGTTTTCAATGGTGGCCCCGTCCTTCTGGGCCTGCTTGACGGAAGAGTTCATGAACACGGTGCACCGGCTGCCCAGGTCCACCGGCCGGTCTGCGAAAAGGCCCAGCTTTGCAAACTCCTTGACGTCGTAGCCCAGCGCCTGGGCGAAAGTCTGCAGGAAGCTGCCGCAGCCGGAGGAGCAGGCCTCGTTCAGGAAGATGTTACTGATGGCTCCATCCTCGATCTTGAAGCACTTCATGTCCTGGCCGCCGATGTCGATGATGAAGTCCACGTTGGGCAGGAAATGCCGGGCGGCGGTAAAGTGCGCCACCGTCTCCACCACGCCGTAGTCGGCATGGAACGCGGCCTTGGCAAGGTCCTCCCCGTAGCCGGTAGTGGTCACGGAGGCTACATGGAGGGCAGGATGCTCCGTATAGAGCTTTTGGAGCACCTCCCGGATCAGCGGCACGGGGTTGCCCAGGTTGGGGCGGTAATCCGTGAAGAGGATCCGGGCCTGCTCGTCGATGACCACCATTTTTACCGTGGTAGAGCCGGAGTCGATGCCGATGTGCACCGGGGCGGCATAGTCCGCGCCGAAGGGCACCCTGGGCACCGCCGCCTTGGCGTGCCGTGCCCGGAAGGCCTGATATTCCTCCTCGCTGTTAAACAGCGGCGGCTGGGAACGATAGGTCTCCGAGGCCCCCCGTTCCTGGAGGTGGTCCGCCACTTCCTTCAGATCAAAACTCTGGTCGGAGTAATAGGCCGCGCCCAGCGCCACGAACAGCAAACTGTTCTCCGGACAGGTACCCGTCACGCCCAGGGTGCGGTCAAAGCTCTCCCGCAGGCAGCGGGAGAAGGTCAGCGGTCCGCCCAGATAGAGCACGTTGCCCTTGATGGGCCGGCCCTGGGCAAGGCCCGCGATGGTCTGGTTCACCACCGCCTGGTAGATACTGGCGGCAATGTCCTCGGCCCGGGCACCCTGGTTGATGAGGGGCTGGACGTCGCTCTTGGCAAACACGCCGCAGCGGGAGGCGATGGTGTATGTCTTTTCCGCCTTCTGGGCGGCTGCATCCATCTCGTCGGCGCTCATCTTCAGAAGGGTCGCCATCTGGTCGATGAAAGCGCCGGTACCGCCGGCGCAGGAGCCATTCATCCGCACTTCCGTTCCGCCGGTCAAAAACAGGATCTTGGCGTCCTCACCGCCCAGCTCGATGATGACATCTGTACCGGGCACCAGACGGTTGGCGGCCACACGGGTGGCAAACACCTCCTGCACGAAGGGGACTCCCACGCTCTCTGCCATGCCCATACCGGCGGAGCCGGAGATGGCGAATTCCGCCCGTCCGCCGGGAACATACCGCTCCGCCATCCGGCGCAGCAGTTCTTCGGATTTCTCAAGAATATGGCTGAAATGCCGTTCGTATGTACTGTATACAATGTTGCCCGTGTCATCCAGAACCACACATTTGATGGTAGTGGACCCCACGTCGAGACCTACTTTCAAAGCTCTTTCCTCCTTTGGGAAAACGGTTACCAGGCAGTTTTTGCCCAGAACCCACAAGATACCACATTAATTGGTATGATACTCTTTTCCAGTCAGATGTGCAATCGGCAATATTCCGAAAGAATGTAAAGAAAATGTTAAGGTTCCCATTTTTGCCAGGGTTGCCTTCTGGCAGTTTTATGGTATACTTGACCCATTCAAAGAAAACGAGGCGAGGACTATGGAAACTGTTTTGCTGCACTGCTGCTGCGCTCCCTGCTCTTTGAGCTGCATCGATCCCCTGCGGGAAGAGGGCATTGAGCCGGTGGCATTCTGGTACAACCCCAACATTCACCCCTGGAAGGAATACCAGGCCCGGCGGGACTGCCTGCTGGAATACGCCCCCACCATCGGCATGGAGGTCCGGGTGCAGGAGGATTACGGACTGCGGGAATTTGTCCGGCAGGTGGCGGATGACATCAACCACCGCTGCACCTACTGTTATTCTCACCGGCTGGAGGGCACCGCCAAATACGCCGCGGAGCATGGCTTCTCCGCCTTCACCACGACACTTCTGGCCAGCACCTATCAAAATCACGAGGCTATCGCCGAAGCGGCAGAGCGCTATGCCAAGCAGTACGGCGTCACCTTCCTCTACCGGGACTTTCGCCCCAATTTCCGGGCCGGGAACCAGAGAGCCCGGGAATTGGGCTTTTACATGCAGAAATACTGTGGCTGCGTGTTCTCCGAGGCCGACCGCTACCAAAAGCAGATCGACCGGGACAAGGCAAAGTTCGCAGAATAAACAGCACCCTCTGTGGAGTTTCCGCAGAGGGTGCTGTTTCATACAGACCGTACATAAAACACATGGCAAGCAAATATACTTGCCATGTGTTTATTTTTCAGTTCTTGAGGCTGTGCAGCGGTGCGGGGATCCGTCCGCCCCGGGCAATGAACGCAGCGCTGGACTCCGGGTGTACCGGCATCACCGGCGCGCTGCCCAGAAGGCCGCCCATCTCCACGGTATCGCCCACCTTCTTGCCGGGAGACGGCAGTAAACGCACGGCGGTGGTCTTGCAGTTGACCATGCCGATGGCTGCCTCGTCCGCGATGATCGCAGAGATGGTCTCCGCCGGCGTATCACCGGGAACGGCGATCATATCCAGGCCCACAGAGCAGACGCAGGTCATGGCCTCCAGCTTGTCCAGGCACAGTGTCCCAGCCTTGGCGGCGGCGATCATTCCCTCGTCCTCGCTGACGGGGATGAAGGCTCCAGAGAGACCTCCCACACTGGAGGAAGCCATCACGCCGCCCTTTTTCACGGCGTCGTTGAGCAGGGCCAGCGCAGCCGTGGTACCGTGGGTACCGCAGACCTCCAGGCCCATCTCCTCCAGGATCCGGGCCACGCTGTCGCCCACCGCCGGGGTAGGCGCCAGGCTCAGATCCACGATGCCAAAGGGGGTATCCAGCCGACGGCTGGCCTCCTGCGCCACCAGCTGACCCATCCGGGTCACCCGGAAGGCCGTCTTTTTCACCGTTTCCGCCACCACGTCGAAGGGCCGTCCCTTCACTGCCTGCAGCGCAGAGTGTACCACGCCGGGGCCGGAAACGCCCACATTGATGACCTTCTCCGCCTCGCCCACGCCGTGGAAGGCACCGGCCATGAAGGGGTTATCCTCCACAGCGTTGCAGAAAACCACCAGCTTGGCGCAGCCCAGGCCGTCCTGAGCCTCCGTGGCCTTGGCGGTATCCTTGATGATGCGGCCCATCAGCGCCACCGCGTCCATGTTGATGCCAGCCTTGGTAGAACCCACGTTCACGGAGGAGCACACCAGCTCCGTCCGGGACAGCGCCTCGGGGATAGAGCGGATCAGCCGCTCGTCGGCCACCGTCATTCCCTTCTGCACCAGCGCGGAATAGCCGCCGATGAAGTTCACGCCGCAGGTTCTGGCCGCCCGGTCCATTGCCAGGGCAAAGGGCACGTAGTCCTCCGTCTCACTGGCGCCCGCCACCAACGCCATAGGCGTGACGGAGATCCGCTTGTTGACGATAGGGATCCCGAACTCCCGCTCGATGTCCTCGCCGGTCTTGACCAGGTTCTCAGCGTACCGGGTGATTTTTTCGTAGATCTTCTCACAGGCCCGCTTGGGGTCCGGATCGCAGCAGCTGAGCAGAGAGATGCCCATGGTAATGGTGCGGATGTCCAGATGCTGCTGGTCGATCATCTCAATGGTGGAGAGAATTTCCTTCTGATTGAGCATAAACTGCCTCCAAAGCAACCCCCGCAACCCGGGGGAACATTCGTATCGTTTCGCCGGGACGCTGCCCGCAGCCGCACACCGTCAAGCCGGTCTCATCCGTACAGGACGTCCCGGCCTGTCTCTTTCGGAGCGCGCCTGAAAACTGGAACGCAACGCCGTCCCTGCATCTTCAGATCCGGTGCATTGCGTCAAAGATCTCCTCCCGCTGAATGCGGATGGAAATGCCCATCTTGCCGCCCAGATCCTCCAGCATGGTCCGCAGTTCCCCGATGGAGGCACTGGAACCGCCTACGTCCACGGCCATGACCATGGTGAATGCGCCGTGGAGAATGGTCTGGGAAAGGTCCAGGATATTGACGTTGTTTTCAGCCAGCAGGGCACACACGGCGGCAATGATACCCACCTTGTCCTCGCCCACGACAGTGACAATGGCGTTCATAAAAATGCTCCTCCTTGCAGGCCGCTCCCAGCCGCTTGCGGCGGCAGCGCCTGATCGCTGTAATTTATTTATTATAGCACACTTATGTTAAAAAGTAAACCGTCAATCCGCCAGAAACAAAACGGATGCAGCCAGCCCCGGCAGCAGGAACGGCCGCCACAAAGACGGCTGAAGGGCCAGGAGCACATATGCCCCTGCCAGTACCACTGCCAGGGCCGTCCAGGCATATGAAAGCCGCCGGCCATCCGGACCGAATGCCAGTGCCGCCGCCAGTACCGCCATCCAAATGGCTGCGTAGGGCCGCCCCCCATATCCAAGCGCCAGAGCTCCCCGACACAGTATGATCATCCCCAGCGGGGCCAGCACCAAAGACGGCAGAACCCGGGAAATTGGGATATGCGCACGGCTCACCCGTCCAGCCGCCGCACAGATCACCAACGGCCAGAATACAAGTTTGGAAAGCTCCCATGGCGCAGCAGACTGCGGCACAAGCGCCGTCAGGATCCCCTGTTCCACGGTGCCGTGGAGCAGCATCAGCATCAGTCCCGACAACAGAGCGATCAGATCCCGGAGAACAAAGGATGAAAAACTGTCTTTCACGATGTCTGTCACCTCCCTCCAGCCTATTCCGGGAGGCAACGGATCAGAACAAAGCGGGACGCACGGAAGGTTCCATGCGTCCCGCCAGCCGATTCTTTTTAAGAACGGGCTCAGGCCTCGTCAAAGAACTTGGCGTGAATGGCCTTTACCGCCCTGTTCACATCATCCTCGTCGAGCAGCACAGACACCCGGATCTCAGAAGTGTTGATCATCTGGATGTTGATGCCTGCCTCATACAGTGCCTCAAACATTTTGGCGGCCACACCGCAGTTGCTCATGAGGCCCGCGCCTACGATGGAGACCTTGCCGATGTGATCGTCGGCGGCAATGTGGTCAAACTTCAGCGTCTGCTTGGAGTCGGTGAGGATCTGCACCGTCTCCTCCAGATCCTTCTTATGTACCGTAAAGGAAATATCCTTGGTGTCCTCACGGCCGATGGACTGCAAAATCACGTCCACGTTGATGTTGTGCTTGCTCAGCAGATCAAACACCTGGAACGCAACACCGGGATTGTGCTCCAGTCCGACAAGAGCGACCCGGGCGACGCTGGTATCCTTTGCAACACCGGCGATATTGGTTTTTTCCACTTTGGTGACCTCCTTCACTTTTGTGCCCGGCTTGCGCTCCAAGCTGGACAGCACTTCCAAATTCACTCTGAACTTCTTGGCCAGCTCCACGCTGCGGTTATGCAGCACCTGAGCGCCCTGGCTGGCCAGTTCCAGCATTTCATCATAGGTGATCTCATCCAGCTTCCGGGCGTTGGGCACCAGGCGGGGATCGGTGGTATATACGCCGTCCACATCCGTATAGATCTGGCACAGATCTGCCCGGAACGCCGCCGCCAGCGCCACAGCGCTGGTGTCAGAGCCGCCGCGGCCCAGCGTGGTCACATCGCCGTTGCGGTCCACGCCCTGGAATCCGGTCACGATCACGATGCGGTGCTGGTCCAGCTCCGCCCGGATGCGCTCACTGTCGATCTTTTTGATGCGGGCGTCAGAGTGCACGGAGGTGGACTGGATACTCACCTGCCAAGCCGCCAGAGACACGCAGGGCAGCCCCATTCCCTCCAGCGCCATAGCACACAGCGCTACAGAGATCTGTTCGCCGGTGGACAGCAGCATATCCATCTCCCGCTTGGAGGCGTGGGGATTGATTTCCTCCGCCTTGGCGATCAGGTCGTCCGTGGTGTCGCCCTGGGCGGAGAGAACCACGATCACATCATTGCCCTGCAGATAAGTCTCGGCGATGATGCCGGCCACGTTGCGGATATGCTTGGCATCCTTGACGGAGCTGCCGCCGAATTTCTGTACGATCAAACTCATAGTATAAATCCTTCTTTGCCTCAGATTGAATTGCCCTCCCGCTCCATCATACGCGGGATTCCTCGGTTTGGAGCCTTACTCCAGCACCCGCAGACACATCAGCGCCTGCACGGCATGGGCCAGTTCCTGTGCCTTTCGTCCGCTGATGGGGTCCGTCAGCAATGCCGTCTGCCCCATGTCTTCCCAGAGGCACTTTACCGTCCCAAAGCTGGCGGCTCTCTCCAAGCTGCCCTCTATGCGGAAATAGTACCGGGAAGTCAGCTCCAGAGGATCTTTGAATGCGCCGTCCTTTTCCCAGCCGATGTCGCTGCCGCAGCCGGTCTGCAAAGCCTCCATCACGTCCGCCACACAGGCAGAGGCGGTAGGCATCTCCCCAGCGCCCTTTCCGTAGAACATGACCTCTCCGGTGGCATTTCCCTTGACCACCACCGCGTTGAATACATCCTCCACGCTGGCCAGCGGCCATTCCGCCGGGATCAGGTGCGGAGCTACATATGCGCTGCATGCACCGTCCTGCAGGCGGACCGCACGCCCCAGCAGCTTGATCCGATACCCCGCCTGCCGTGCGATCTCCACGTCCTGAAGGGAAAGCCGGGTAATCCCCTCCATGGGAACCCGCTCCGGGTCCACCTGCCGGCCAAACGCCAGATCCGCCAGAATACAGATCTTCCGTCCGGCGTCGATCCCCTCCACGTCGGCGGTGGGGTCCGCCTCCGCATAGCCTTTCTTTTGCGCTTCCCGCAGCGCGTCTTCAAACGACGCTCCGCTGCGGACCATGCGGGTGAGGATGTAGTTGGTGGTACCGTTGAGGATGCCGTACACCTCGTCGATGCGGTTGGCTGCCATGCATTCCGTCAGCGGATGCAGGATGGGGATCCCGCCGCCTACGCTGGCCTCAAAAAGATAGCGCACATGGTGTTCCCTCGCCAGTGCCAGCAGCTCGCAGCCCTTTTCCGCCACCAGCTGCTTGTTGGCCGTCACCACATGCTTGCCGGCCTCCAGCGCCCGCCGGGTATACGTATACGCTGCATCCACGCCGCCGATGGTCTCCACCACCACGCGGATGTCCGGGTCCTCCTCGATTTTTCGGAAGTCGTCCGTCATCAAATGACGGTACGGCCCGTCGTGGAAGTGCCGCACCAGAACCGTTTTCACCTGCAGGGGCTCCCCCAGCTTGCGTTGGATCTGTTGTGCGTTTTCCTCCACCACTCTGGCTACACCGGTTCCCACCGTGCCCAGTCCCATGATCGCAATTTGTATCATGCTGATGCTTCCTCTCCCTCAGCCCGCCAGGACTTCAAATTTCACAACACCCTCCAGAGTGGAGACGGCCGTCAGGAGCTGCTCCAGGCTCTCCTCCATCTCGCTGGTCTCGGCGGAAATGGTCACCGCCGCGCAGCCATTGGTCGGGATGCTCTGATTGATCGTCAGAATATTGGCCCCGGAGGTCGCAAACACGGAAAGGACCCGGCTGAGTACGCCGGTGTTGTCCTTGAGCATGCCGTAAAATGTCAGAATGTGCTCGGACTTCATATCATTGAAGGGCTGCACGGAATCCTTGTATTTATAAAATGCACTGCGGCTGATCCCCGCAAGCTTTGTGGCCGCCCCCACCGTATCCACTTCTCCGGTCTGCATCATCCGTTTGGCTTCCGCCACTTTGATGAAAACCTCCGGCAGAGCGTCCGCTGCCACGATATAATACTTGATTTCTCTTGCCATCACGTCCTCCTCCTACGGTCATTTGTCTTTGTATGTCGTTCATATTACCATACATTTTTCGGCAATGCAATGAAAAAGCCAAAAAATCCTTTGGGGGAAACAGGAAATCTCAGAAGCATCTGTCCGCCCATCGTGGGCAAAATAAACGAAAATCCATGCCTGCGCACGTCCTCCCCAGACATTGGCACGGAAAAAGGGGCCGCCTTTGGAGGCGGCCCCCTCTTGTTTGGCTCACATCGCCTGATAGACAGCCTTCATCCCCCGATACGTCTCATAGCAGTCCAGCTTGGAGACCACTTCAAAGGGTGCGTGCATGGAAAGCACCGGCACGCCGGCATCCAGCGTGGTGATGTTGCGGTTGGCCATATACATAGCCACGGTGCCGCCGCCGCCGGCGTCCACCTTGCCCAATTCTGCGATCTGCCAGATCACGCCTGCCTCGTCAAACAGCTTCCGCACATAGGCGATGGTTTCGGCGCAGGCGTCGGAAGCGCCGGATTTGCCCCGGGCGCCGGTATATTTGCAAAGGCCGATTCCGTAATTGACGTAGGCTGCATTGCGCTTTTCAAATACCTCGGCAAAGTTGGGATCAAACGCTGCCGTTACATCCGCGCTGAGGCAGAAGGACTTCTCCAGGCACACCCGGAGGGGAACGTTCTGTCCCTCGCACAGGTCCTCCAGGAAGGTATCAAAGGCCGCGGACTGCATGCCCGTCACACCATCGGAGCCGATCTCCTCCTTATCCGCCAGTACGCACACCGCGGTGTGCTCCGGCGTCTCTTCCAGATCCAGCAGCGCCTTCAGCGCCGCATAGGCACAGACCCGGTCGTCATGGCCGTAAGCACCGATCATGCTGCGGTCCAGGCCGATGTCACAGGCGTTCACCGCCGGCACGGCCTCCAGCTCCGCGGAGGTGAAGTCATCCTCCACAATGCCGTATTTTTCATGCAGCAGCCGCATCACGGCCACCTTCACCCGGTTGGTGTCCTCCTCATCGCCGATGGGACGGCTGCCCAGCAGGAGGTTCAGCGTCTCGCCGGGGATGGCCTCGCCCAGGGGCTTTTTGTTCTGCTCCATGCCCAGATGGGGCAGAAGATCCGTGATGACCAGCCGGGGATCGCCGGGATCGGAACCCACGGAAACCTGCACCGTGGTGCCGTCTTTCATCGCCACCACGCCATGGAGCTCCAAGGGAATGGTGACCCACTGGTACTTGCGGATGCCGCCGTAATAATGGGTCTTGAAATAGGCCAGTTCACTGTCCTCATAGAGCGGGTTGGGCTTGAGGTCCAGCCGGGGAGCGTCGATGTGGGCCGCAGCGATCTGCGCCCCCTCCGCCAGAGACTTCTTCCCGATGTGGGCCAGCAGGACACTTTTGCCCCGGTTGCACACATACACCCGGTCTCCCGCCTTTACTTCCATGCCCCGGACATAGGGCCGGTACCCCTTCTCCTCCGCCATACGGACCGTTTCAGCGGCACAAAGCCGCTCCGTCTTGGACCGGTCCAGGAAGTCCTTATAGCCGGCGCAGTATGCCTCCATGGCGTCCTGATCCACCGGCTTGTCATAGCCGTTCTTCCGGTCGGAGAGCAGCTGCTTCTTCCATTCTTTCATTTCATCAGACATGTGTTTATACCTCCCTGGGAGATCGGTACAGGCCGCCCTCCCATTTATTTTTCGGCACCATGCTGCTTTTCCTCCCGGATCTGATCAATGAGCCGGTGGAAAAAGTCTTTGGCCTCTGCCTGAAAAGCTTCTGCCGTATCCGCGCCGTTATTCAGCTCACAGCTGCATTTGCTCCGAAAATACTCATCCGGCTTCTGCGCGGAGACCCGCAGGCGGGCATACTGCTCCGAAATACCGTCCCGGGCCATGATGCGGCGGACCCGCAGCTCCAGCGGCGACGTCACCGCCACCGTCCGGTCACACAGCTGGTCCAGACCGCTCTCCAGCAGATTGATGGCATCCACCGCCACCAGCGGCTCTACGCAGCTTTGTACCCGCTTTCGCACCTCCGGCACCAGGTGCTGATAGACAACGCTGTTGAGCAGGGCCAGGCGCTCCTTATCGCTGAAGACCTCCTGTCCCAGCTTCTTGCGGTCCAGACCGCCCTGGGTAAAGGAATTGGGGAAGGACGTCCGGATGTCCCGCATCAGCGCATCATCCTGCTCCAGCATTTCATGATACACTGCATCACAGTCGATCACGGCGCCGCCCAGCTGTTCAATGGCCCGCAGGGCGCTGGTCTTACCCGCGCCGCTGCCGCCGGTAATGCCCAAAATGACCTGCTGGCTGTCTGCCTCCACCACATGGAAGCCGGCGGCCTTTTTCAGCCGGTTGCCCACTGCAAAGCCTAGTCCCCGGTTATCAGGGCACTGTGCGAAGATCTCCGTCACAGAGCTGTTGTCAAAGGTCCGCAGGGCATCGAACACCCGCTGGGCCTGGGTCAGTTTGTCGCTGCTGGGGCCCAGAGTGTGGACCTCCTGCTGGGGGAAGAGATGGGCAAACTCATCAAAGCAAATGACGCCCGCACCGGGACTCACCCGCCGCAAAATCTCCTGGGCGGATTTCTCCGGAGAGCCGGTGATGACCGTTACCGGTGCCTTGGGGGCGTAGTGGCGGTACTTCATTCCGGGAGCCTTGGGCTTCTCATCTCCCTGGAGAGGCGCCGTCACAGCCTTGTCCACCTCGATGGGGCCGATCAGCCGCTCCAGATCTTCCAGCGGCAGTCCGCCGGGCCGCAGCAGCCGGGGAGGATCACAGGTCAGGTCCAGGATCGTGGACTCCACTCCCACCGTGCAGGGACCGCCGTCCACTACGCCGTCGATCTTGCCGTCCATATCCTCCAGCACATCCTGGGCGCTGGTGCAGCTGGGTCGGCCCGAGGTATTGGCGCTGGGAGCCGCGATGGGTACGCCGGCTTCCCGAATGATGGCCAGCGTCACCGGATGGTTCGGACAGCGCATGGCCACCGTGTCCAGTCCGGCAGTGGTCTCGTCAGGCACCACGCTCTTGCGCTTGAGGATCATGGTCAGAGGACCCGGCCAGAACTTCCGCGCCAGCACATACGCCAGGGGCGGCACCTCGGAACAGTACCGGGGCAGCCACTGGGGACCGGTGACATGAAGGATCAGGGGATTGTCATTGGGCCGGCCCTTGGCCTCAAAAATGCGGCGGACGGCATCTCCGTCCAGACCGTTGGCGCCCAAACCATAGACCGTCTCCGTGGGAATGGCCACCAGGCTTCCCTCCCGCAGCAGCTTGGCGGCGGCGGCAATCTTGTCGTCGATCTCCTTTTGCTGGCCCTTGGTATCCCGCAGGTCAAAGTATAATGTCTGCATTTGTTTCGCCTCTATCTCTCTGCGCCGGAGTTTCCCGGCTTTATGATTTTCTGTTTCGATGCTTCCGCAGGGCACTTGCGGCGTCCCAGCAAACTGCCAGAGCCGTCACCAACCAGACAGCGGAAAAAAGGATCATAACTGCGGCGGCAAATTTCCGGTCGGCAATATACTCCATTCCATATTCCGCCGCCGGGTACAAAAAAGGCAGCTGCCGCAGACGGGAGATACCCATCCAGAGCATCCCGCCTCCCATCAGCGCGGCCAGCCAAGCCGCCCCGCAGACAATGGCGCAGCCTTCCGGGGCCCAGCGGTGCTTCATGCCTCTTCTCCTCCCCGCCTGAGCTTTTCCGCCTGGTCAGCGGTGACCAGTGCGTCGATCAGTTCATCCAATCCGCCGTCCAGAATGGCGTCGATCTTGTAAAGGGTCAGCCCGATGCGGTGATCCGTCACCCGGCCCTGAGGAAAATTGTATGTGCGGATCCGCTCGCTGCGGTCCCCGCTGCCCACCTGGCTGCGGCGGCTGGCAGCCTCCGCCTCTTCCCGCCGGGCAAGCTCCCGCTCATAGAGCCGGGAGCGCAGGACCTTCATGGCCTTGTCCTTGTTTTTATACTGACTGCGCTCATCCTGGCACTCCACCACCAGCCCTGTGGGCAGGTGGGTGATGCGGATGGCGGACTCCGTCTTGTTGACATGCTGCCCGCCGGCGCCGGAGGAACGGTATGTGTCGATCTGCAGATCCTTGGGATCGATCTCAACGTCTACCTCCTCCGCCTCCGGCAGCACCGCCACCGTGGCGGCACTGGTGTGGATGCGGCCGCCGGACTCCGTCTCCGGCACCCGCTGCACCCGGTGGACGCCGCTTTCAAATTTCAGCCGGGAGAAAGCACCTTCTCCCTCGATGAGCACGCTGCACTCCTTCACGCCGCCCAGCTCCGTCTCGCTGAGGTTCACAGTCTCGCACCGCCACCCTCTGGACTGGGCATACATGGTGTACATCCGCAGCAGCGTACCGGCAAAGAGCGCGCTCTCCTCTCCGCCCACGCCGCTTCGGATCTCCAGGATCACATTCCGGTGATCATTGGGGTCTTTCGGCAGCAACAGCAGCGTCAGCTCCCGCTCCAGCCGTTCACATTCCGCTCTGGCGGCGGCAAACTCCTCCTGAGCCAGTTCCCGCAGATCCGGGTCGTGAAGCAGCTCTTCTGCGTCCGCCCGGGATGCCTGCGCCGCCCTCCAGGCGTGATAGGCCGCCACGATCGGCTCCAGCTCCTTCAGTTCCCGGGTCACGTCCCGCAGACGCACCGCGTCACCATAGACGCCGGGGTCCGCCAGCTGGGCCTGAAGGTCCTCATACCGCAGGGCGATCTCCTTTAGTTTTTCCAGCATTCCACCGCACCTCTCCTGCTATTTGGAATCGGCGGCGGAATCTAGCGGGCAGTCAATGCCTCCCGCACCTGCCGCAAAAACTCCACTTTCCAGAACTCATATCCAACGGACCCCATCCGCAGCGACACGGCAGCCCGCCGGCTGCCGGGCAGATACAGGTCCATCTGATCGTAGACCTCTTCAAACTTGCCGTCACTGCTGCGGGTGACCACATAGGCCACATTTTTCAGTTTTTGCCCGTTCTCTTTCAAAAAGGCCCGCATAACGGAGCTGCACCGCCCCGCCCATACCGGCGTCCCCAGGATCACCAACCGGTACTGGTCCAGCGGGCGCTCCGTTTCAAAAGGTTGGAGCGGACAGGTGGTCTTCCGCATGGCGTCCAATCCGCAGCGCAGCCAGCCCCGCCAGCCAGTGCGGTCCGTATCGTCCCGCAGTTCCACCACTTCCGCGCCCAGTTCCCCGGCGATCTCCTCCATGGCCTTCTTTGTGTTCCCCGTCCGGGAGTAATAGATACACAATACGTCCTTCATTGGCTCCTCCGTATGGAATCCTCAGTCCAGCAGGAAGCTCTTCACCATGGCAAAGGCCTCCCGCAGGTAGTAGTTGATCTGCAAATGCACCCAGGGCAGCTCCGCCGGAACGCCCACGGCATGGCCGTATCCGTTCCGGGCGGCCAGCAGCTTGGCCCGGGCAATGTGGAAGTCGTTGGTGACCACCGCCACTGTGTCAGTGGACGGGTCTACGCCCGTCTTTGTCAGCAGGTCCCGGGAAAAGGCAAAATTCTCCGCCGTGGTGGTGGCGGCCTCTTCCAGGATCAGCCGGCCGCCGTCCACACCATTTTCCGTCAGGTAGTTGTACATGCACTGTGCTTCTGTGATGTCCTCCCCATAGCCCTGGCCGCCGGTCAGCACCACCGGGACATCCGGATCAGTGGTCTCCAGATAGGCGATTGCCGCGTCCAGCCGGGTCTTCAGGGAGAGTGAGGGCTGATTTCCGTTCACACCGGCCCCCAACACGATCACCGCATCCGCCGGCTGCTGAGGCGGTTCCTTGCGACCCTCATGGATCACACAGGCCTCGATCATCATCAGGGGCACCAGCACCAGTGCCAGCGCCGCCCGGAATGCCAGCTGGACCCACCATCCGGCCCGAGCTCTCCCGGCCCACCTCCGGAGATGCACCTCCGCCAGCAGCACTGCCGCCAGCGCCACCAGCAAAAAGCCGGAAAAGCGCATCCCCAGAGGGCGGATCAAAATCAGCATCAGGCCCGGCAGCGCCGGAGCCGCCGCCAGCCAAGGGGCAGCCTGCCGGAGCCCGCGGCCCCGATAGGATGACACCTCCGGCACGGAGGGACGCTTAGCCCTCTGCCTCCTCACTGAGCTGCTCCCACCTTTCGTACAGCGCGTCCAGTTCCGCCTGGGCCGCTTCTTTCTCGTTCACCAGCTTACCCAGCTTTTCATAGTCACACGCGGCGGCCTCCATCTCCTGGTCCAGACCGGCAATCCGCTCCTCTGCCTTGGCAATGTCCCGCTCACAGATGGTCAGCTGCCGCCGGGCGGCCTGCTGTGCCCGGTTGCCGGAACGGGGTCTTTCTGTAATGTTCTTTTCCTTTACAGACTTTTGTGGCTGTTGTTTTTCCGCTTCTTCCTGGGCCTTCACCTGCCGGTACTGGGCAAAGCCCATGGGATAGTCGGTGATGGTACCGTCCGCCAGCTCCCAGATGCGGGTAGCAAAGCGGTTAATGAAGTATCGGTCGTGGCTGACGAACAGCAGTGTCCCGTCATAGGCCTCCACCGCCTCTTCGATCCACTCCCGGGAGTCGATGTCCAGATGGTTGGTGGGCTCGTCCAGGATGAGGAAGTTGATCTCGTCATCCATCAGCATGCAAAGCCGCAGGCGGCTCTGCTCGCCGCCGGAGAGAACGGAGACCGGCTTGAACACGTCCTCGCCCCGAAAGTCATAAGCCGCCAGCCGGTTCCGGGCAGACTGGGCGGAGAGGCCCTTTTTCGCGGCCATCATATTCTCTACCAGGTTCCAGTCCGGATGGTCAAAGTGGACGATCTGGGGCAGATACGCCTCCCGGACCTGGGGACCGGTGCGGATCCGTCCGTCATCCGGATAAAGCTCCCCTACGATCATTTTGATGAGGGTGGATTTTCCGGTGCCGTTGTCGCCGATGAGCGCGATGCGCTCGCCCCCCTCCACTTTCAAGCTGATGCTGCTGAAAAGGTTCTTCTCCCCATAGGACTTGGAGATGTTCCGCAGCGCCAGCACCTCGTCCCCGTGGAATTCGGCGGTGTTGAAGCGGGCGTCCATCTTCTTGGCCTTGGTGGGCTTTGCGGTGGTACGCATCCGCTCGATGCGCTTTTCCATGGAGATGGCCCGGCGGTAGGTCTTGTCCATGCCCTGGAAGGCCCACATCCGCAGCTGCTCCGCCGCCTTTTCCAGCTGCTGGATCTTGGCCTGTTCCTTTTCGTACTGCTTCATCCGCTCCTGGAATCGGCGTTCCTTCTCCACGGCGTAAAAGCTGTAATTTCCGCTGTAAAACTCCGCTTTGCCGTCCAGGACCTCGATGACCCGGGTGACGATGCGGTCCAGGAAATAGCGGTCATGGGAAATGGTGACCACCGTGCCCCGGAAGGAGCGGATATACTCCTCCAGCCACTCGGTGGCGTGGAGGTCCAGATGGTTGGTAGGCTCGTCCAAGAGCAAAATGTCCGTGTCCTCCAGAATGAGGCGGCCCAGGTTTACCCGGGTCTTTTCACCGCCGGAAAGGCTGTCGAACAGCTGTGCCCGCATTTCCCGGGAAATGGAGAGGCCTGCGGCGATCTTGTTGACGGCCACATCGGTATCATACCCGCCGAAGGCCTCAAACTTTTCACTCAGCGCCCCGTAGCGCCGCAGGACGGACGGGTCACTGTCTCCCTCCGCCATGCGGCTCTCCAGCGCCCGCATCTCCTCCGCCAGCGTCTGCAGGCGGGAAAAGGCGGTGCGCAGCACGTCCTCCACGGTATATCCGGCGGGATAGACGGGGATCTGGGAGATCAAGCCCAGGCGCCGCCCGGTGGCGATGGTGACCTGGCCCTCGTCATAGTCCAGCTCTCCGGTGAGAATCTTAAAGAGCGTGGTCTTGCCGGCGCCGTTTTTGCCCAGCAGGCCCACCCGTTCGCCCTGGTCGATCTGAAAGGTCAGGCCGTCCAGGACGTTGTGCCCTACCTCAAAGGATTTGACCAGGCCGTTTACCTGAATGTCAATCATAAGCCTTGCAAAGTTCCTCTACGATCCACTCAAAGTGCATGGCGTGGGATGCCTTGACCAGCATGGCGGTATTGGGCGCCAGCTGACCGGTCAGTTCCCGGATCGCCTCCTCCTTGGTGGCAAAGTGATAGGCCTCGCCGCCGCTCTCCACGGCGCCGTCGGCGATCATGGCGGCCTTTTCTCCGATGGCAGCCACAAAGTCGATGCCCAGCATGGCGGCCAGCGCCCCCATGTTGTAGTGGGCCTGGGCAGTCAGGTCGCCCAGCTCTCCCATATCGCCCAGGACGGCCACCTTCCGGTCGCACTCGGTCCTGGCCAGGATCTCCAGCGCCGCGCTGACGGACTGGGGATTGGCGTTGTAACAGTCATCCAGAATGCACCGCTCCTCCGGCAGCTGGATGACCCGCATCCGGGAACCGGCAGGCTGATAGGCCTCTACGCCCCGGATGATCTCCGCATGGTTGAGATGCAGCAGCTCCGCAATGGCCACCGCCATGGAAGCCGAATAGACCATGTGCTCGCCGGGGGCCGGGATCCGCAGGACATAGGTGTCCCGGGCCGTGGTCACAGTGCAGGTGATGCCTGCCACGCCGTGGTCCAGAATGTCCGTCACCCGGACATTGCAGTGGGCCGACTGGCCGCAGCGGATGGTGGTAAAAGGCAGGTCCAGGCCGTTGAGCAGGGGATCATCACCGTTGAGGATGGCCACGCCGTCCGGCTTGAGGTTCTGGAAGATCTCACTTTTCGCCTTCAGGATGCCCTCCCGGCTGCCCAGAAATTCGATGTGGGCGTCGCCGATGTTGGAGATGACAGCGATGTCAGGCCGGACCATCTCGCCCAGATAGGCGATCTCTCCGAAGTGGTTCATACCGGTCTCGATGACTGCCGCCTCATGCTCCGGCCGCAGCTGCAAAAGCGTCAGGGGCGTGCCGATGTCGTTGTTGAAGTTCTCCGGGGTCTTGAGGACCCGGTACTTGGCTCCCAGCACCGCGGCGATCATTTCCTTGGTGGTGGTCTTGCCTACACTGCCCGTGATCTGGACGAAGGGGATCTGGAACCGGTCCCGGTAATAAGACGCCAGCGCCCTGAGCGCCAGGCGCGTATCGTCCACCTTGATGTAAAACTTGTCAGGCCGCAGATCTGCCGGCAGCTTGGCGCACAGGCATCCGGCGGCGCCGGCGGAGAGAGCCGCGTCAATAAAATTGTGGCCGTCGAACCGCTCCCCCTTCCAGGGGATGAACAAACTGCCGGGCTGCACGCTCCGGCTGTCGGTACAGACAGCGCTCACCGGCTCTGCCCCCTCCCGGGGGTTCCACCACACACCGTCCACAGCCTGGGCGATTTCCTTCACAGTCATGGGCTGCATATCAATACTCTCTCCTCTTTCTGTGATAGGACTGCCGCACGATCTCCTCGCACAGCTCTCCATAGCTGATGCCCACTGCAGCTGCCTCCTTGGGCACAAAACTGGTGGGGGTCATGCCGGGCAGGGAATTGGTCTCCAGCACCCACAGCTGCCCCTGGGCATCCAGGATCATATCCGTCCGGGAATAGACCTCCAGCCCCAGCGCCCGGTGGACCCGCAGGGCAAGCTCTCCGGCCCGCTCCATCTCCTCCGGCGTGATCTGAGCCGGGCAGGTCTCCACGGCACCGCCCTTTTGGTACTTGGCCTCGTAGTCGAATTCCTTGCCGGCGGGCACGGTCTCCACGGCAGGCAGCCACCGATCGCCCAGCACGGCCACCGTCAGCTCCCGGCCGAAGATCCGTTCCTCCGCCAGCACCTTGCCGCCATAGCGGTGGACCTCCTCCAACGCCTTGCGGAGCTGGGTCCGGTCCTCCGGCAAATACACGCCCAGAGAGGAACCGCCTCCGGCGGTCTTGATGACGCAGGGCATGGGAAGCTCCGCCGTCAGGGCGTCCACATCGGCGGAGGTATATTCCAGCCGCCGCCACTTGGGAGTGGGGATCCCCGCCGCATCCATCATCTGCTTGGACGCGATCTTATCCATGGCGATGGCAGAACCCAGATGGCCGGACCCGGTATAGGGCACGCCCAGCAGGTCCAGCGTGGCCTGGATGCGGCCGTCCTCGCCGTCCTGGCCGTGGAGGCCCAAAAACACCAGATCCGCCGCCGTGCACAGTTCCAGCACATGGGGCCCCAGCCGGCTGGGGCTCTGGTCCTTGCGGCTTTTCTTCACCGCCTCCAGATCCGGAGCCTGGACGGTGATGGACGCCTCGGGGCACAGACCGTCCGGCGCGTCGAAGAGGGTGTCCAGATCCGCCGGGACCTCTTCCAGCCCCAGGAACATATCCACCAGAATCGCCCGGTGTCCGTTCGCCCGCAGCGCCCGGCACACACCACTGCCTGTTACCAGGGAGACCGTCCGCTCCGTGGACAAGCCTCCCGCCAAAACAACGATCTTCATTTGGAAAACTCCTATCCCTTCCATGACCTGTGGTCATACGGATTCTATTTTATCCTATTATAGTCTGTTATAGTTTAGCACAGCCGCCCGCCGAATACAACCTGCAAAACAAAACCAGCCCTCCGAAAAAAGCAGAGCTGCTTTTCAAAGGGCTGGTGAAATTGACACAAGGGCCGGTTTTCAGGAGAGCCAGCCGAAGAGGCCGCCGTCCTCCTCCTGCTCCAGCAGCGTCCGGGCGGCAGAGAGCATCTGTGCCGCATCGGCACGGGTAACGGTGGTATCCAGGCTGTCACTTCCAAAACTGCCGGCAGCCAGGACGTTGACCGCTTCCAGATTGCCCACCGCCTGGGCTGCCCAGGAGGGCACGGTCTCCCGACCGGCATACCAGGCCGCCAGGTCCACATCTTCCACGTCCAGCAGACGGTTGAGCACAGTGGCCGCCTCATTGAAAGTGATGGGAGAATCTCCCCGGAAGGCCACGCCTTCCGCAGTAGAGCTACCCTGGACGATGCCGTCGGCCACACCGGCGGCGGCATAGGCCTTGGCCCAGGTGGGGATGGCCGCGTCGTCACAGAATCCCGTCATGGTGACGGCGGTGACGTCCCGTCCGGCAGTCTCCAGCGCCATGGCCACGAACTCGCTGCGGGAAACAGTCCGCTCCGGCTCAAAGTAGTACTGATCGCCGATCCGGGTTCCCACAAAAATTCCCTGCTCCGCCAGATCCTAGGCGGCGGCCGCAGCAGCACTGCCGGAGGTATCGCTGTACGTGATGCCGGACTTGGTCTTTTCAATGGTCACGGAAACCGTGGCAGGCTGGGACACATTCCCGGCGCTGTCCGTGACCGCATAGGTGAAACGGTCGGCGCCGGTAGCATTTTCCTCCGGCGTATAGGTGAAGTTGGCGCCGTCAATCTCCACAGTGCCCTTCCGGGGCTCGTCCACCACAGCAAAGGTCAGATCGTCCCCTTCGGCGTCGCTGCCCAGCAGCTGTGCCTCATAGGGGATCCCCCGGTAGGTGGAAATGGACAGCTCCTGTGCCACCGGGGCCCCTTCCTCCGGCTGCGCATCCGCCTTTTCAGCGCCAAAGAGCGCCTCTGCGTTCACGCTCAGCAGTACGCCTGCACTCAGGGCCAGAATGGATAAACGTTTGATAGATCGGTTTTTCAAGTACATCGGACCTCCTCACTGGATTTGTTCAGTGCTAGTGTCTTCCTCCGCCCCGAAAAGTATGCAAAAAAAGCCGGAGACCGCAGTCTCCGGCTTTTGAGATCCGACAGATTATCCGATGGTCCTTCCCGGCAGAGGACGCCCCGGGCGGCGCATGGTGGGCGAGCGCTTCTTGATGCCCGACACCATGCCCATGGCCATAAACAGCGTCACTACAGAGGACCCGCCGTAGCTGAAAAACGGCAGTGTGATACCGATGACCGGCATAATAAACAGGCACATGCCGATGTTGATAATGGTCTGGAAGATCAGCATAGCCGCCATGCCAACGCAGAGATAGCTATGGAAGGGGATCTGGGCGTTCTTCGCCACCAGCAGCACCCGGAAGATAATGGCCGCCAACAGCAAGATCGCCGCGAGACAACCCACCAACCCCAGCTCCTCTCCGATGACGGAGAAGATGAAGTCCGTATGCCGCGCCGGCAGAGACCCCTCCCCCGCCTGGGTCTGGGTCCCTTGCAGATAGCCCTGGCCGAACCATCCGCCGCCGCCGATGGTCAGAAGGCTCCGGGTCTGCTGCCAGCCGGCGCCCTGGACATCGTAGCTGTGGTCAAAAAGGACCAGAAAGCGGTTTTTCATGTAGGAGGGAATCAAATCCAGCATCCAGGCCACCGCCACACCGGCGCCGCATCCGGCAAAGAGCAGGACAAACCACCGGAGGGCAAAGCCTGCCGCAAACGCCATGCACAAAAAGATGAAAAAGAAGGTCAGGGCGTTGCCCATGTCCCCGGAGATTGCCACATACCAGCCCATCAAAACCAGTGTGTGACCTGCCGCCATAGCTGCGGAACGGAACGAACGCAAATCCCGCTTCTCTTCCCGCTGCCAGGCCAGCTGCTTTGCCAAGAGCAGCGAGAAGGTGATCTTCACCACCTCCGCGGGGCCGATATTGAAGGGGATGCCGGGAATCTGCAGCCACGCCTGGTTGCCGGTGGTTTCCCCGCCGATGCCCAGCGGCGTCAGCAGCAGTCCGATCAGGACGATGTTGATCCCCACCATCCACTTCCATTTTTTCATAACGATCTCGATGTCCACCATGGACAAGAAGATGTACACACAGATGCCCAGGAGCAGCGCCACGCTCTGAACAATGACGGGACGATTGGAATTTGAATAGCGGGTAGCGCTGTAGATCATCAGGATGCCATAAACCGTGGCGGTACAGCACAGTCCCAGCAGCACCAGATCGGCCTGCTGGAAAAAGTCCGCCAGGATGGCTTTGAGTCGGTTCAGCATGGGGTGTTTCTCCGTTTCCCAAAGGGTTGATTAAAGTCAATGCATTATACCACAAACCACCGGAGGTGTAAACGGCGCAATTTTGTTTTTACAAACGGTTCAAACTATGGTATATTAAATTGATTTGAAACGGAGAAAGGATGGCGGAACACTTGGAATACCTCTCTCACAATGAGGCGGAAACGGAGGCTCTGGGCGCCCGGCTGGCAGGTGTGCTGACGGCCGGCACAGTGGTGGCCTACCAGGGCGGCCTGGGCATGGGCAAGACCGCCTTTACCCGGGGACTCGCCAAAGGCCTCGGGTGCACCGATCGGGTCACCAGCCCCACCTTTACCATCGTCAACGAATATCTGGGGGGACGCCTCCCCTTGTTCCATTTCGACATGTACCGTCTCCCCGACTCGGATGCCCTGTTCGACATCGGCTGGGAGGACTATCTGGACCGGGGCGGCGTTTGTGCCGTGGAGTGGAGCGAGCAGGTGGCAGATGCCCTGCCGGAGGACACCGTCACCGTCTCCCTGGCCCGCCACCCGGACCAGGAGTCCTGGCGGATCATTACGATCAAAGGAGTGGAGCTGCCATGAAGATTCTGGCGCTGGAGACCTCCGCCCGGGCGGTATCCGCCGCCGTGGTGGAGGATGGACGGCTGCTGGCCTGCGGCTATCAGGACACAGGTCTGACCCACAGCCGCACCCTGATGCCCATCGTGGAGGGCATTTTGAAAAATACGGAGCTGACCATGGCGGACATGGACGCCGTGGCGGTGGCGGCGGGCCCCGGGTCCTTCACCGGTATCCGCATCGGCGTGGCCGCCGCCAAGGGACTGGCTTTTGCGGCGGACAAGCCCGCTGTAGGCGTTTCCACCTTAGAGGCCATGGCCCGGAACGTGGCCCATGTGCCGGGGCTGGTGATCTGCGCCATGGATGCCCGCCGTCAGCAAATCTACAACGCCCTCTTTGAGGCAGATGCGGAAGGACATCTGACCCGGCTGACACCAGACCGGGCCATCGCCCTTGCAGAGCTTGCCGATGAACTGCGGGAGGACTCCCGTCCCAAGCTGGTGGTAGGCGACGGCGCCCGGCTGTGCCGTGACTTTTTAGAAGAGGCAGGGATCGCCTGCCGTCTGGCACCGGCCCACCTGCTTTTGCAAAATGCCGCCTCCGTGGGCTTTGCCGCGGAGCAGGCTGTCCGGGAAGGCCGTCTTGGCTCCGCGC
This sequence comes from uncultured Oscillospiraceae bacterium, assembly GCA_944387015.1. Taxonomy (GTDB): domain Bacteria; phylum Bacillota; class Clostridia; order Oscillospirales; family Oscillospiraceae; genus Oscillibacter. The sequence goes on along the minus strand of CALXDH010000009.1, from coordinate 7,140 downwards.
AGGACCTGCAGCCGGTATATCTCAGGCCGGTCCAGGCCAAAAAGCTGGCGGAGCGCCAGAATTAAGCGAAGAATCCAGCGATAGCATCACTTGAAAATATAGATAAAGGAGCTTTCTTATGAACGGTAAAGTACACATCATGGACCACCCCCTGGTGGCACACAAGCTGACCATCCTGCGGGACAAAAACACCAGCGTCAAGGACTTCCGGGAACTGGTCTCCGAAATTGGAATGCTCATCACTTACGAGGCCACCCGGGATCTGCCCCTGACCACCAAGGAAGTGGAGACCCCCATCTGCAAGACCGTGGCTCCCACCCTCAAGGGCAAGAAGTTTGCCGTGGTACCCATTCTCCGGGCCGGTCTGGGTCTGGTGGACGGTGTGCTGCGGATGGTCCCTTCCGCCCGGGTCGGCCACATCGGCATGTACCGGGACGAGGAGACGCTGGAGCCCCATGTGTACTTCTGCAAAATGCCCAAGGACATCTCTGAGCGGGACATCATGATCGTAGACCCCATGCTGGCCACCGGCGGCAGCGCCGAGGCCGCCATCGCCGAGATGAAAAAGCGGGGCTGCCGGAACATCAAGCTGATGGTGCTGCTGGCCGCACCGGAGGGCATCCAGCACATCCAGGAGACCCATCCCGATGTGGACATCTACTGCGGCGCCGTGGACGAGCGGCTCAACGAGCACGGCTACATCGTGCCGGGTCTGGGTGACGCCGGCGACCGGATCTTCGGCACCAAGTGATCTCCTCTATACGCAAAAAGAAGCTGCCGTGGGAACTTCCCGCGGCAGCTTCTTTTGTTTTTCAATAGATGCAGAGGTAAATGCCCAGCCACTGCAATGCGGCTCCCGCCAGTACGAAGAGATGCCACACGCAGTGATCGTATTTTTTGCTCCGGGCAAAGGGGATCATCCCCAGGGTATAAGCAATGCCGCCCAGAAGGATGAACCACAGCAGCGGGCGGTTGTTCTGCCAGAAATCTGGGATAAACATCAGCCCGCTCCAGCCGATAAGGAAGTAGAGCGTGTAGTGCAGCGGCCGCCAGCGGCCAGGCCCCAGCACGGCCACCGCCGTCACACCCAGCAAAATCACGCCCCACTGCACGCAAAACAGCGTGACGCCCAGCGTCCCGCCCAGATACACCAGAAGCACCGGAGCAAACGTACCGCCGATCAGCAGATAAATGGACACATAGTCAAACCGACGGCACACCCGCTTGGCCGTGGACCCAGAGCGCATAGCGTGGTAAACGCTACTCATGGTCATCATGAAGATCATGCTGATGCCGTATACACAGGAGGCCAGGATCTTCATCCCCGTGTCCGACTGCACCAGCAGCAGCACCATCCCGGCCACCGCTACCAAGGCTCCCGCACCGTGGCTCACGGCGTTGAAGATCTCCTCCGCCAGCGTCAGATGCGGCGGCTCGTTCATGGCCCGGAAACGGGCCTTCCGCACGGAACGGAGTCTGTTCAGACACTCTTGATTTGCAATGGACGCTGCTCGCATATCGCATCTCCTCGGTTCTCCGGTTTCCCGGTCCAGCGTTAAATTTAATTTTGAAAACTATATTATACAGTTTCAATTCGCGTTTCAAGTAGTTTTTGTAAATTTACTGCGAACATGCCCTGAAAATTTTCACAAAAAAAGAGGACGCATACGCGTCCTCTTTTGTCACTGCCAGTATTCGGTTTTTCCCTCCAGGCCGATGTCTTTGGCCTTGAACACGGGATTCTTCCCCGCTTTGCGCTGGGCGGAATAGTCCTTCATGGCATCCAGCGCCGGACGGGCCAGGATCAGGATCACCGGCAAGTTGATGAGGGCCATCAGCCCCATCAGTACATCCGCCAGGTTCCACACCAGATCAATGCTCTGGCCGGCGCCGATGAAAATGACGATCATGGCGTTGATGCGGAAAAGCACCATGAACTCCCGGGAAGGCACACGGCCAACGATATAGTTGAGGGCGTTGTCCACGTAATAGAGGTTGCCGATCAGCGTGGTGAAGGCGAAGAGCACCATGGCCACCGTGATAAACACCGGGCCCGCGGCGCCGAACACATTCTGCAGCGCCGCCTGCACATAGGGAGCACCCTCCAGGCCCTTGGTGGGCTCCACGCCGGAGCACAACAGCATGAACGCCGTAGCGGAGCAGATCAGCAGTGTGTCGATGAATACGGAGAGCATCTGCACCAGGCCCTGCTTGGCCGGATGGCTCACATGGGCGGACGCCGCCGCATTGGGCGCAGAACCCACGCCCGCCTCGTTGGAGAACAGGCCCCGCTTGATGCCGTACATCATGGCCGAGCCGGTAAAGCCTGCAAAGATCGCCTGGAAATCAAAAGCCTCGGAGAAGATGCGGCCCAGCACCTGGGGCAGCAGCTGGATATGCAGCACCACCACGATCAGCGCCACCAGCACATACATGCCGCCCATGAACGGCACCAGGGTGGACGTCACCTTCATGATCCGCTTGCCGCCGCCCATGAGACAGTACCCCACCAGAACCGCCAGGATCGCGCCGATGACCCAGGGGGTGGAGGCAGGATCATAAAAGGAATACCCGGAGAAGGTGGACTGGAGATTGTAGGACGCCACCATATTGAATCCGCCGGCATAGGTCAAAATCAGCGTGATGGCAAACAGCACCGCCAGAGGGCGGCTGTGCAGCGCCGCCTCGATGTAATAGGAGGGGCCGCCGTAGCTCTCGCCCGTCTCAGGGTTGCGGCGTTTGTAGATCTGGGCCAGGGTGGATTCAATAAAAGCAGAGGCACCGCCGATGATGGCGATCAGCCACATCCAAAACACCGCGCCATAGCCGCCCAGGCACACGGCGGTGGAGATCCCCACGATATTGCCGGTTCCCACCCGGGACGCCGTGGACACCATCAGCGCCTGGAAGGAGGAAACCGCCCCCTCCTGTTCCGGACGCTCACCCACCACACGGATAGACTCCCGCACCATACGGAACTGCACAAAACGCGTCCGGATGGTGAAGTACAATCCCGCCGCGATCAGCAGGATCACCAGAATGTAGGTATAAAGGTAGTTGCTCAGGGTGCCGATCAAGTCTCCCAGCATGAAACAATTCCTTTCTCTTTTGTTTTTTTACAGTTTTTTCAGCATATCAGAAAGGATACCTTTTTGTCAATTTTATTTTTAAACTGGTTCAAAGAAACGGCGGAGCTGTATCCTCCGCCGTTTCTCTGCAGCTCGGTCTCCTGTCTGGGTGTTCCGCTGGACAGGGTCTGCAGGCTCCCCGTCTCCGCGTCAAAGAGCACCTTGCTGGCTCCACCGTCTGCCGTCTCACATGTCAGAAGCAGCATGCCGTCTGCCTGCCACTGGATCCCGGTGATGGCGGTCTCTAGACCGTCCCAGTCCTGAAGGTCGAATCGCTTGCCCCAGGCGCCTTCTCCCTCCTTCTTCCAACTGACGGAGAAAACCGTGGGCTCCTCCGTCAAACGCACGTTCCAGACCCCGTCGTCGGACCAGAGGCTGTACCGGGCCGTGTTTTCCGCCAGGCGGTCCGCCTCCATGGACTCCACATCAGATACCCACTCCTCCCCGGCCATGGGCGGCACCAGAAACACCCGCTTGTCTCCGTACCGCTCTCCGGCGTCCCAGTCGGCGCCGTTGGAGAGATAGAGGTCCGTCCCGTCGGTGACGATATAGGAGAAGCGACGCTGGGTGATCTCTCCCGCGTCCCGCATTTTCCAGAGGAACGTCCCATCCTCATAGATCACGTCGATGACCATGGGCCGGCTCTCTCCGTAGGCCTGGACCGTCCGCAGCTGACAGGGCACATCCATTGCCACCTTCTCCAAAAAGGCCGGGATCAGTTCCGCGCTCAAAGTCGCCCCGCTGGTGAAAATCACACCTGCGTCCCCATCCACCTGAGGGGCATCTGAATCGAGGTCCTGGATCCCGTACTCCTCCGGCAGTTCCTCCAGCGGCGCGTAGCCATAGGGCGTCTCCGCCGTGTAGGGACTCTCCCCCAGGGAAAACTCCGCGTACAGCGTGGATCCGCCCACCTCTTTCACCAAGCGGTACTCCCCCGCTTCCGGCGTCTCTTCAAACAGGGAAAAACCACAGGTCAGCGCCATGGTGTCCCCCGGTCCCAGGGTATAGCCGATGGCTTCCCAGCCGGCATTTTCCCGTATCGTCAGGTCCTCCCAGCCGTCGGCGGTCTGCCGCTGAAGGGTATATGCCTCCCCAAAGTCCACGCTCTGCTCCGTGCCGTTTTCAATTAGATAGGTATAGGATGTCAAAGACGGGTCGTAAACTTGGTGTTCCAGCTCCATGGTCAGCCCCGCCGGAACCTCAGCAGACTCCTCTTCGGCCGCTTCAGGCTGTGGTGCTCCCTTGTCTTCTCCACAGCCGCTCAATAGCAGACACGCTGCTAAAATCAGCCAGATTTTTCTCATTTCTTTCCACCTCCTGCCCGTTTTGACGGGAATTCCCAGGAAATGTTCCCAGGTTTCTGGCATTATGTACAAAACAAGGCTGAAAATTTTTCAGCCTCCCTTCTTGCATTTTAGCAGAGCATCCGGTACAATACAAGCATAAGTGAGGATGATAGCTGCAACGTAGTGCTGCGCGCACGGGCTGACACCTATCATTCGTCGATGTTAGGTGTTTCAAATCCAGACGATTTGAAGCGCCTTTTCTTTTTTCCTGAAGCCACTCTCAAGAGGGAAATACGAAGGAGGTTTTTTGTATGATCTTACTGGCAAACGGCAAAGTGATCACCCGGGACCCCAACGGTACCGGCTACTATCCCGACGGCGGTGTGGTCACCGACGGCGGCAAGATCGTGGAGGTCGGCACCACCGCCGATCTGAAGGCCAAATATCCCCAGGCGGAATTTGTGGACGCCAAGGGCGGCGTCATCATGCCGGGCCTTATCAACGCCCACACCCACATCTATTCCGCTCTGGCCCGGGGCCTGAGCATCAACGGCTATAATCCCACCAACTTCTACGAGGTGCTGGACGGCCAGTGGTGGTACATCGACCGGAATCTGGATCTGGAAGCCACCAAGGCTTCCGCCCAGGCCCTGGTGATCGACTCCATCAAGCAGGGCGTCACCACCATTTTTGACCATCACGCCTCCTTTTGCGAGATCCCCGGCTCCCTCATGAAGATCGCCGAGGTCACCAAGGAGTTCGGCATGCGGGCCTGCCTTTGCTACGAGGTCTCCGACCGGGACGGCGAGGAAAAGTCCCTCCAGTCCGTCCAGGAGAATAAGGACTTCATCGACTACTGTGAGCAGAATCCCTCTGACATGCTCAAGGCCATGTTCGGCGGCCACGCCCTCTTCACCATCTCCGACAAGACCTTTGACCGGATGGTGGCGGCCAACAACGGCCGGGTGGGCTACCACATCCATGTCTCTGAGGGCATGAACGACGTGTACGACTCTCTTCAGAACTACGGCCGCCGCCCGGTGCAGCGCCTCCAGGACCACGGCATTCTGGGCCCCAAGACCATTCTGGGCCACTGCATCCACGTCAACACCGCTGAAATGGACATCATCAAGGCAACGGACACCATGTGCGTCAACAATCCTGAGTCCAACATGGGCAACGCCGTGGGCTGCTCCCCCATCCTGCAGCTCTACAAGAAGGGCATCCTGGTGGGCCTCGGCACCGACGCCTACACCAACGACATGCTGGAGAGCATCAAGGTGGCCCTGACCATCCAGCGCCACAACGCCTGCATGCCCAACGTGGGCTGGTGCGAGGTGACGGACATGCTCTTCAAGAACAACGCCAAGATGGCGGCCCGGACCGGCTTCCCCACTCTGGGCGTGCTGGCCCCCGGCGCCGCGGCAGACGTGATCGTCATGGACTACAAGCCCTTCACCCCCTTCTCCGACGCCAACATCGACGGCCACATGCTCTTCGGCATGACCGGCCGCCAGTGCCAGACCACCATGATCAACGGCAAGATCTTGATGCGCGACCGCGTCCTCACGGAGATCGACGAGGAGGCCGTCAACGCCCACATTCTGGAGAGCAGCAAGCGTCTGTGGGGCAAACTCAACCACTGCACCTATTGAACAAGGCACAACCGCAAGGAGTATTTTGAGGAGGAAAAAGCGTATGTCTGAACTGATGATCCCCATTCCCTTCCGGGAATTGATGACCTGGGTTACCACCGAGTATCAGCGTGAGGGCTCCGTTTTCGGTGTTCATCGTCCCTACAAGGCGGGCGTGAAGAAGCTGCCTATCTTCGGCGAGACCATCGAGACCCCCTTCGGCCCTGCTGCCGGTCCCAACACCCAGCTGGCCCAGAACATCATCGCCAGCTACTTCGGCGGCGCCCGGTTCTTTGAGCTCAAGACCGTCCAGAAGATGGACGGTGCGGACCTGGCCGCCTGCATCAACCGCCCCTGCATTCTGGCGGAGGACGAGTGCTACAACTGCGAATGGTCCACGGAGCTCTATGTCCAGCAGGCCTTTGAGGAGTACGTGAAGGCCTGGTGTGCCCTGAAGATCATGGCCAAGGTGTACGGCCTGGGCGATCCCAACGGCTTTGTCTTCAATATGTCCGTGGGCTATGACCTGGCTGGCATTCAGGGAGACAAGGTGAACTCTTTCCTGGACGGCATGGTGGACGCCTCCAAGACGCCCATCTTCCAGGAGTGCATCGCCGTGCTGAAGGAGTTCTTCCCCGGCGAGAGCGATTATATCGACACCATCACGCCCCACGTCTCCGGGTCTGTGACGGTCTCCACCCTCCACGGCTGCCCGCCGGACGAGATCGAACGCATCGCCAGCTACCTCATTGAGAAGAAGCACCTGCACACCTTCGTCAAGTGCAATCCCACCATCCTGGGCTATGAGACCGCCCGTTCCATTCTGGACGGCATGGGCTACGACTACATTGCCTTCGACGACCACCACTTCAAGGAGGACCTGCAGTACTGCGACGCAGTGCCCATGTTCCACCGGCTCCAGGCTCTGGCGGACGCCCACGGTCTGGAATTCGGATTGAAGCTCTCCAACACCTTCCCCGTGGACGTGAAGGCCGGGGAGCTCCCCAGCGAAGAGATGTACATGGCGGGCAAGTCCCTCTTCCCCCTGACCACCACCATGGCCGCCATGATGGCCAAGGAGTTCGGCGGGAA
>CALXDH010000008.1 GCA_944387015.1 uncultured Oscillospiraceae bacterium | reverse complement strand
CGAAACAGACGATGTGATTCTCTGCGGGGAGACAACAGAAAAGGCAGACAGTGCAACCGCACTGCCTGCCTAATCCGAGGACACGCTTCAAGATACCCCTATCAGGAGTAGCGGAAGGATGTCCTTTTATTTTGGTGCGCCTGAAGGGACTCGAACCCACACGCTAAAAGCACGAGAACCTAAATCTCGCATGTCTACCAATTCCATCACAGGCGCGTATATGAGTGCCAGGTTTGCTGGCACTATTTCGTTGTCATAAAATGCTTGGGGTGCTCCAGTGTTCCAAAATCTCTCGTGCCATCATTTTTACCTGCTGTGCATCAAGGCCGATAGTGTTCTTGCTGAGATTAGCAGGATTCATTGCCAGTACTTCATTCAGCCAAACTTTATGATATTCTTTTCCACTATGGTATTTTGAAATGCGGGATTGTACGGTTGATACCTTCTTCCAGTTCATATGAAATTTATCTATTGTTTCATAGTAGGCATATGAAACAAACCAGGTTGCCCCCATGCGAGACAATATTTCTCCACCGGAAAATGAAAAATCATGAGTAGCCATAAACGGTCTCCAGCAAGTAGACGAAAAAACTTTCACAAAAGCAATTGCGCCTAAATACAAATGTGACTTCCGATTCCGCCATACCCGTACATTTGAATTTTACTCACTTCAAATGAACTGCCAGTAATGCGCCTAGTGCCATGACAAATGTTATAATTCCTGCAATTAGCACCACAATATAGCTTGGCATTGTGCTTTTGGAAGACCGTGGTGGAACGGGATTGGACGGACGTGCCATATTTTTGAAAGCTTTTTCCGTTGAAAATTCTGTGTCTCTTTGTGGCCGGGAAGCCTTATAATGTATTGCCAATGGATCTGTTTGTTGAAGAATACGTTGGTGAAATTCTTCAATCCAGACAGCATCCTCTGGAGAGCACATTTCCTCCTCGGTAACATCAACTTCGTGAGCAATCTGATTGCGAATATGACGATAATGCTTCAATCGTTGGTAATCGGTGTTCCATTCGGGAACATAACGGCTCCCAGTTGCAGTTTTCTCCATATCCTCGATATAGCCGGTAACACCAATACCGTTCAGATCTCGACACAAAGCATCCAACCGTTTATAAGCCTGCATAAATCTCATAACCGTTCTCCACAGCAAGCAGAGGGGGGTAACTTCTTATTTCACTGAGGTGACAGCACCCAAATCTCGCATGTCTACCAATTCCATCACAGGCACATATAAGCGGCGCAGAACCCGTGCCGCTTTTTTATTTAATGCTGCGGGTAAAATTCACCAGGTGTTTTTGCCATGGGGAGGCCCTTTTTTACCTGCTTTGCAAAGTTGGGCTTGCAGATCATGCTCCAAGCGTACCCATCATAGCAAATCAGTTCCAACCGGGTCAATGGCATCTGAAGCTGATGCCTGCAAAATTCCCGTTCAGTATACCACACTCTCCGCCCTTGAACAATAGCGAAATGTGCGATAGAATGAACCCACACCTGAAACTTTGGAAATGAGGCGCATCCCATGACCACACCCCGTGTTGCTGCGATCCATGATATGTCCGGCTTCGGCCGCTGTTCTTTGACGGTGGCCATTCCTGTTCTCTCCGCCATGGGCGTACAGTGCTGCCCCTTACCCACAGCTTTCCTATCCACACACACCGGCGGCTTTACCGGCTTTACCTTTTTGGACATGACGGAAGAAATGCCGAAAGTTGCCGCCCATTGGCAGGAGCTGGACCTCCGCTTCCACGCCATATACAGTGGCTTTCTCGCAAGCGAGCGGCAGATCGGCATCGTCTCTGATTTTATCCGCACGTTCCGCAGATCAGACACCCTGGTGGTGATCGACCCGGTCATGGGAGATGACGGCAAGGCCTATCAGACCTATACCTCCGCCCTGTGCAGCGGCATGACCCACCTGGCGGAGCTGGCAGATGTCATCACCCCCAACCTGACAGAAGCCGCCTTTTTGCTGGGCCGCCCCTACGATCAGCTCCCGCAGGAGGAGGCCGGTCTGCAGGAGTTGGTCAGAGAGCTGGGCCTGCACGGCCGGCGCTCTGTTGTTCTCACGGGAGTCTCTCTGTCTCCGGGAAAAACCGGGGCCATGTGTTTTGACGCCAAGACCAGCCGCACGGAAACCGTGCAGGTCGATATGATCGCCCATCCGCTGCTGGGAACCGGCGACATTTTCGCCAGTGTCCTGACCGGCGCACTGGTCCGGGGAGACACGCTGTTTTCAGCAGCCGCGCAGGCGGCGGACTTTGTCCGGGCCTGTGCCGTCCACACCGCCGCTCAGGATCTCCCCCTCCGGGAGGGCGTGGATTTTGAGCCGATGCTGGGTCTTTTGACCAAACAAAACACGATATGACGAAAGCATGTCAGCCTTCCCTGCAGCGGGTCAATTTCACATATACCCTGGTGCAGCTGATCTACTGGTCCCTGTTTGCCGCCTTTGCCGGCTATCAGACCGCATTGCTGCTGGGACGGGGCTTTACCAGCGGGCAAGCGGGTGTTTTTGCCGCCATCCGGTGTCTGTCCGGAATCGTCGCCCAGCCCCTTCTGGGCGGTTGGGCGGACCGGCACCGAGCCATCCCCCTCAAATGGATCCTCAACGTCTGCTTCGCCCTGGCACTGGCCGTCAACGCCGTCTTTTATTTCACCCGGCCCGGCTTCTGGGGGACCGCTGCCATATTTGTCGCTCTGGGCGCTCTGGAGCTCAACGCCTATCCCCTTCTGGACTCTATGGCGGTCCAGTTCATCAACGCCGGAATGGAGGTCAATTACAGTCTGGGACGGGGCCTTGGGTCCTTCGCCTATGCTGTCTCCTGCGTGGTGCTGGGCCGGCAGTCCACTGCTTTCGGTGTCGAGTCGGTGCTGTGGACCCATGCCGCGCTGCTGGTGCTGCTGATGGCGGTGGTGGCGTGCTGTCCCACGGCCCCTGTGGTTTCGCATGCCTCCGCCCCGCAAGCGGAGCCTCCCCACTCCGTATGGCAGATTCTCCGGGCCAGTCCCTCCTTTTCCCTGATGCTCGCGGGCGTATTCTTCGCCCTGACCGCTGTGATGCCCATTGTAAACTTTATGGTGAACATCGTGGTCAGCCGGGGCGGCAACGAAACGCATCTGGGACTGGCTCTGTTTTTGATGGGAGCATCCGAACTTCCGGCAGCACTGCTGTTTCCGCATCTGCGCCGCCGCTTTGGCAGCCGCGGGACTCTGGTGCTTTCCATTGTATTCATGGCGATCAAGCCCCTGCTGTTCTGGCTGACCGCATCCCTTGGATGGGTCCTGGCAGTACAGCCTGTTCAGATGCTGGGATATGGCTTGTTCACGCCCGCATCCGTCTATTACGCCAATGAAAACGTCTCTCCCGCCGACCGGGTCCGGGGACAGGCCGTTATGATGATGGCCTCCAACGGACTTGGAGGCATGGCCGGAAATCTGGCGGCCGGCTACGCCATCGATCTTGGCGGCGTCAATGCCATGCTGGCACTGTGCACATGCTGCGGAACTGCCGGCGTGGCCTGCGCGCTGGCAGCGCTCCGGCTCCAGCGGCAAAAAAAGGCTTGACATTCCCCCTTCTGGAAGGAATACGCTGTCTCCATCTCAGCAGGGCTTCGGCCCGGAAAGGAAGGTTTCTGATGAAACTTTGCAAACGTCTCAGCACGCTGGCCCTGGCTGTGGCTCTGGTTTTCAGCCTGACCGTGCCGGCACTGGCCGTCTCCGACAGCCAGACCGTATCCGCGCAGACAGCAGCCCAGGCTGCAGCCACTTACGGCGGTGCCGTCAGCGTCCAGTATGCCCTGTGGCAGGACGGAGACATCGTGTTGACCGGCCATACCGGCACCTTCTCCAAAACAGAGAACCGGGTTCTGATGGACACCGACCTGTACGGGATCGGCTCCATCAGCAAGATCTACACTACCGTTGCGGTGATGCAGCTGGCGGAAGACGGAAAGCTGTCCCTGGACGCACCGGTGACCCGCTATCTTAAGGATTTCAAAATGGCCGATCCCCGGTACAAGGACATCACCGTGCGGATGCTGCTCAACCACTCCTCCGGCCTTATGGGGTCCACCCTGGACAGCGCCCTTCTCTTTGATGATTCCGACACCTCCTCAACCGACCTTCTGCTGGAGCGTCTTGCCTCCCAGCGGCTCAAAGCAGATCCCGGCGCATACAGCGTTTACTGCAACGACGGCTTCACCCTGGCGGAACTGGTGGTGGAGGCTGTCAGCGGCATGGACTTCATGGACTATGTGGACCGTTACATCCTGGCTCCGGCAGACCTGGAGAATACCTTTGCGCCCGCCAGTACGTTTGATACGGACCGTCTGGCCCGCATTTATCAGGGCACCGACACCCGGGCGCTGCCCCGGGACTGCCTGAATGCCGTGGGTGCCGGCGGCATGTATGCCTCCGCCTCTGATCTTGCTGCCTTCGGCGGGGCCCTGACGGATTCTACGCTCCTCAGCCAGTCCTCACTGGACGCCATGGCTTACCCCGAATACAGCCGCGGGATCTGGCCGGAGGACACGCTGGACATGCTCTCCTTCGGCCTGGGCTGGGACGCGGTGGAGTGGTTCCCCTTCTCCCAGAGCGGCATCCAGGCCCTGGTGAAGGGCGGCGACACCCTGTATTACCACGCAGGGCTGGTGGTCATTCCCGAATATGACATGGCCGCAGCAGTGGTCTCCTCGGGAGGAACCTCTACTTACAATGAGCTGACCGCCACCCGGATCCTGATCGACGCACTGGCAGCAGAGGGCGTAACGGTAAATGAGACGGTTCCGGCTTTGCCGGAAGCCTCCCCCGCCGCTATGCCGGCAGACCTGACCTCCAACAGCGACTGGTATGGCGCCACCTCCGCCCAATACCGGGTGGACGTCGGTGTTGACGGAACGCTGACCCTTCACTATCTCAACTATCCCTCCATTCCGGATCAGGTCTTTACCTATTGCAGCGACGGCACGTTCCGGGACAGCACCGGTACTGCGCTTCTCTCCTTCGTCCGGGAGACGAACGGAGAGACATACCTCTATCAAAAGGCCTTCGCCACACTGCCGGGTCTTGGCACACTGCCCACCTCCAGCTATGCAGCAGTGAAGCTGCCGGACAATTCCGTTTCCAGCGAAGTCCAGACTGCCTGGGACAAGATCATGACCATGAGCGTCCTGCCCCTGACAGAAAAATACACCTCCCAGGTCTACCTCTCCATGGGCAGTGCTGATACCGGAGAGGCTTCGGAGCTGGTTCCCGGATATCTGGGTGCTGCCCGGATCGTGGATGCACAGACCGCTTTGTATGTTCCCCAGCTGCCCGGCGCAGGCGGACGGGACGGCCAGGACCTGCGGGTCTTTTCGGAAAACGGCGTCACCTACCTCACTTCCAACAACAGTCTCTACATGGACGCCGCAGCGGCGCCGTCCCTCTTCACCGGGGCCGGCTGGTCCTATTCCACCATCCAGGAAAACGGCTATGCCCGCTGGTACCATGTGGGTTCCGCCGCCGGAAAAACCATGTCCGTACATACAACCGGCACCGGCGGCTTCTGGGTCTATGACGCCCAGGGCCAGGTGGTAGCCTCCTCCGTGCTGTGGGACGACACCTCCGTCACACTTCCCAGCGGCGGCCTGGTGGTCTTTGCCGGTGATCCCGGTGCCCGGTTCCACCTGTCCTTCCGCACCTGAATCATTTTTCACGTTCTTTGCCTGCAAAAGGGCCGCTCCCCGTTTGGGGAGCGGCCCTTTTTGATTTGAATGGAAGCCATCTCTTCCGGGACCATGCCCTCAGGATCCCAGCCGCAGCTGCCCTTCCTTCTCAGACACGACAAAGGTCCCCTCCAGGGCAGCGTCTCCCCAAGGGCCGCTGCACACCAGTGTCTCAGCCAACGCTTCCGGGGATTCCTCCCCAGCCAGCTGGAAAAGGGCATTTGCCGTCTCCGCGACGGTAGTCTCCCCGCCGGAAATGCTCAAATAGTCCAGCAGCGCCTGCACGCCCGCCGGCGAGGTTCCCAGCGCCTTGATGCCGCCTGCCTGGGCAATCATACTGGAGGAGAGATCCAGCCAGGCGTTGGCATCGCTGACGGTAAATGTCCCTTCCCGGCTCAGGAGATCGGAGCCGCCGTCAGGATTCATCACCTCATAGCTCCACCGCACGGCGTGGAGATTCTCCTGCAGCGCCAGCAGCACCATAGCCGTCTTGCGCAGATCTGCCTCCAGTGCCTCTTCCTGCCCGGCGTAGACCGCAGTCCCCATGTCCAGCTCCAGCGTGCTGTCAGTCTGCCGCTGTGCCGTCAGCTCCCACTGGGAGGACCACTTGTCCGCAAGCCCCAGCAGGGAGACAATCTGCCGCAGCTGCGGCAGGGAATCCACTGTGACATCCGTCCGCAGGCCATAAAGGGTCTGGGCCAGGGAGGTCCCTCCATCGTTCCACCCCAGATACGCCAGCAGCGCCTCTACGCCCGCCGGAGTCCGCCCCAGTTCCCGCAGGTCTTTATAGCCCAGATTCCGGGCCCAGCCGTCCGGCTGGGAGCGGTCCCAGTAGACGGTGATGGTCTCCTCTCCGCCGTCCGCCGCTGTCACCGGATAAGACCAGCGGACTTCCTCCAGATCCTCCGCCAGGGCCAGCAGCAGCGTTCCCCGATCCGTCATGGCCCGGTCCAGGGCGTCCGTGTCGGCGGGCTGCCGGGAGAACGCCACGTCCAAGGCGTGCTGCTGGGGCTGATAGGTTTCCGTATACGCCCCCAGAGACGCCGTATCCATCGTCTCCAGCATCGCTGCCGCCGTCCCGGTGTCCAGAGCGGAGGTGTGCAGCGCAAAGAGCGTCTGGGCAAAGCCGTTCTGCTCCGCCTCAAAGGACGCCCGCAGCGACTCTGCGTCCAACGTGCTCAGCCGCAGCCGCAGCACCATGGTCACGTCGTTGCGCAGCGCCGCCTCTGGCCGCTCCGTCCCCTGGGGGACATCAAAGACATAGATGCCTCCATCGGGTGAAGTGGAGAGGCAGGCCACCGCCACCGCCGTGTCCTCTCCTAATTCGATCCGGTCCCCTGGGGATTTCCCCACAGTGCCCCAGCCCATTCCCCAGTAGGTCTGCTCCGGCACCAGGCCCTGGCCCAGGTTTGTGCCCATGGTCCCGCCGCTGGCGGTGGAGACGGTGCCCCACCACTGCATGTCCGTGCCGGTGCCGTCCCCGCTCCACATCAGCTCCGCCCGCAGCGTAGCAGTGCCCCGGCGGGATCGGGCCTCCGTTACCGTGCCGTCCGGGCCCGGGTCAGGCTGCTGTCCGTCAGGCCAGTCCTCTCCCAGGGGCCAGCAGTCCAGAATGGTGCGGCCGAGGAGCGTCTCATGGTCATAGACCTCGGCGTAGAGCAAATAGGACTGATATTCTTTTCCGATCCGATAGGTAAAGGTCCGGGTGTCGGAGCCGTCCCCCTCCTCCAGCCGCGCCCAGCTTCCAGAGCGTTCCGAGGCACCGTTCAGGCACAGCGATACCACCACCAGCACCGCAGCCGCCGCCAGAAATGCCACCCTGGGCGTCTCCTTTTTCCACTTGAGAACGTTTTTCACCCGCCGGGCGGCGTCATGCTCCCCGAAGGCCAGGGCCATGGGAGCGGGACGCTCTGCCGCGTTTTCCACCAGCGAAAGGCTGTACCTCCGTTTGGCCTGGTCCCCCAGCGTATCCAGCACCGCCTCGTCGCAGCTCATCTCCAGATCCCGGCAGAAGAGCACCCAGCAAAGCCACACGGCGGGGTCCCACCAGTAGACCGCCAGAATGCACCACGCCAGCAGCTTCCACCAGGGGTCCCTGCGGCGGATATGGTGGCGCTCATGGGCCAGAACGCAGGTGCGCTCCATCCCCGTAAGGCCCGGGCGGATATAGATACGGGGTCGGAAGAAACCCCGGACAAAGGGCGTGGGGATCTCCGCGCACTCCCACACTTCACCGCCGGTCCATACCGCCTGGGCCACCCGGCGTTTGAGCCGCACCAGCCCCGCCGCGCCCCAGAAGAACACCGCCAGGACCCCCAGCAGCCATACCGCTGAGGCAATCATCAGGGCGATCTCCCCGGCAGAGGGAGAGGCGGCAGCAGTCACCGCAACCGTACCCTGCATGGCGGCGGGCGGCGGCAAGGCCGTCGCTGCGGACGAAGCCGGAGCCATGACCGCGGCCACCGGCGGCAGGGCCGACACCGCGCCATCCACGCTGCCGGTGGCCTCCGCCAGATCATAAAGCCCCGGCAGGTCGAAAATGCTCAAAAGGCCCCGCAAACTCACTGGGCACACCAGCCGGACCCCCACCGCAAGCCACAGCACACAGCTGTACTTCCGGGGAACCCGGAGCCGTGCCATCGCCAGCCGGACCAGGACCACCACCGCCATCACCGGCAGTGCCATAAGGGCCATAGACAAAAGCCGGGAAAAAACAGCTGTCAGCAGCTCCATATTCACCCCTCCTGATACTGGTCAATGAGGCGCTTCAGGTCCTCCGCCTCCCGTTCTGTCAGTTTCCGTCCTCCCATAAAGGCCGCGAGGAAGCCGGGGAGGGATCCGTTGAACGTCTTGTCCACGAACGCCTCCGCCGCCTCTGCCGTCACGGTCTCCCGGGACGCCAGCGCGGTCACCACGCTTTCCTCATTTTGCACCAGCCCCCGCTCTCCCAGCTTTTTCAGCACGGTATAAGTGGTGGACTTTTTCCACCCCAGCTTCTCCCGGCAAAGGGCCACCAGCTCCCCGGACCCCACCGGCTCCGCATCCCACACCACCTGCATGAAACGGTATTCACTGTCACTGAGATGATAGGTTTCCATGTCGATACCTCCCTGGTCTATTTTTATAGACCTCCTGTCTCGAGTCTATAATACTAGACCAGCTTTGTCAAGAGGGTGCAGCCGATGGACCTGCGCAAAAAAAGCCCCGCCTGTATCCAGGCGGGGCTGATGATCGGCAGAATTATTTGCGTTCGTAAGGGCGGTAGGCAGAGGTAAGAACATTTTCAAAAATGGGCGCATCGGGCTTTTCCACCCGGTGGAGGATCTGTTCGCCCGCGGCGGTGCCCAACTCCTCTACCGGCTGGATGATGCAGTCCATCTGATTGGAGTAGAGATCGTAGAAATTGGAATCGTAATCCACAAAACTCACCAGGTCAATATCCTTACCCAACTGGACGCCCATCTTGTGGAGATAGATGATGGTCTCCGAGGCCATCAGGCCCTGGCAGACGATGATGGCGTCACAGTGTTCGCCCAGCAGGTCCTCCAGACAGGCCCGGGCACTGTTTTCCATAGAATCGCCGTAACGCACCAGGGAGTCCTCCACCGGCAGTCCGCAGTCGGCCATGGCCTGCTGATACGCGGAGATCCGCTCCTTAGTCGTGGAAAGGCGGGGCAGACCGCCGATGATGCCGATGCGCTTGTCCCCTTTTCCGGCCAGGCGGCAGACGCTGCGGTAGATGGGCTGGAAGTTGGAAACACATACCGAGGAGTACTTCTTTTCCTCAAAGGTACGGTCCACCAGCACCACCGGAAACCCGGCGGGGATCAGCTGGTCCAGCCGCTGGAAATCATCCATGGTGCTGGCCACAAGGAGTCCGTCCACCAACCCGGCGGACAGCAGCCGGAGGTTCGTCTCCTCCCGGTCCATATCCTCTTTGGTATTGGCAATGATCAGATGGTAACCGTGGGCGGAGAGATAGTTTTCCACAGATTCGATCATGGTGCCGAAAAACTTGTTGGAAATATCCGGCACAATGAATCCAATGGTCTTTTTCTTGCCGGTACGGAAACTCCGGGCCGAGGCATCCGGGGTGTATCCCAACTCTTGAATGGCCCGATAAACCTTATCTTTGGTCTCGCTGGAAACATACCGGGTCGCGTTGATGGTGTGGGACACGGTGGCAGTGGAAACCCCCGCCAGCTTGGCCACATCGCTGATTGTCACTTTCATGTTCGATCCCTCTTGCGTAATCTATCTTCACATTACGTAATCCATTCATTTTTCCACAGTATATGCCACCCCTCCCTCCCCGTCAAGAGGGTTTGTGTTTCTTTTCTCCGTTTTCTCGTAAAATGTCCCTATTTCTTAGAGATAATTCACAATTAAAGCCCATAATTGTTATCTGAATTGCCAGTTGCAAGGTGTGCGGAGCTGTGCTAGTATACAAATATAAACGATTACCAAAGCGTTTGCGCAAACGTTTTGACGGCCGCACCTTCCGGTA
This sequence comes from uncultured Oscillospiraceae bacterium, assembly GCA_944387015.1. Taxonomy (GTDB): domain Bacteria; phylum Bacillota; class Clostridia; order Oscillospirales; family Oscillospiraceae; genus Oscillibacter. The sequence continues at coordinate 69,000 of CALXDH010000008.1, read as the reverse complement.
CGGCCGCACATTTGAAAGGAGTCTAACGACTATGAACACCAAAATCGGCATCAATGGCTTTGGCCGCATCGGCCGCCTGGTCTTCCGCGCTGCCCTCAACCGCGACGACGTGGAAGTCGTGGGCCTGAACGATCCCTTCATGAACCCCGAGTACATGGCTTACATGCTCAAGTACGACAGCGTTCACGGCAAGTTCCCCGGTGAGGTCTCCGCTGAAGATGGCGCCCTGGTCGTCAACGGCAAGAAGTATCCCGTTTTCACCGCCATGGAGGTCAAGGACATTCCCTGGGCCAGCGTTGGTGCCGAGTATATCTGCGAGTGCACCGGCAAGCACCTGACCAAGGAGCTGTGCCAGGGCCACATCGATGCCGGCGCCAAGCATGTGGTCATGGGTGCTCCCTCCAAGGACGACACCCCCATGTTCGTCATGGGCGTCAACAACACCAAGTACACCTCTGACATGACCTTCGTGTCCAACGCTTCCTGCACCACCAACTGCCTGGCTCCCATCGCCAAGGTCCTGAACGACAACTTCGGCATCGTGGAAGGCCTGATGACCACCGTGCACTCCGTCACTCCCACCCAGAAGCTGCTGGACGGTGCTTCCCTGAAGGATTGGCGCGGCGGCCGTGCTGCTACCGGCAACATCATCCCCTCCTCCACCGGCGCTGCCAAGGCCGTGGGCAAGGTCATTCCCGAGCTCAACGGCAAGCTGACCGGCATGTCCATGCGCGTTCCCACCCTGGATGTCTCCGTGGTGGACCTGACCGCCAAGCTGGAAAAGCCCGCTACCTATGAGCAGATCTGCGAGGCCATGAAGGCCGCTTCCGAGGGTGAGCTGAAGGGCGTCCTGGGCTACACCGACGAGGATGTGGTCTCCAGCGACTTCATCGGTGATTCCCGCACCTCCATCTTCGACAAGAAGGCCGGCATTGCTCTGACCGATACCTTCGTGAAGGTCGTTTCCTGGTACGACAACGAGTGCGGCTACTCCAACAAGATGGTGGATCTGATCCGCTACATGTCCTCTGTGGACCATCAGTAATCGCAAACAAATATGCCGCCCGGACAGTTGTCCGGGCGGCATTTCTATGCGGCGAGGCTGCCATGATTTTTAGGGCAAAAGAAAAAACGGGGACGCAACCGTCCACCGTCTCCAACGTTTCCACGCTTTTCAGGCGCTGCCGTTCCAGATATAACACAACCCCCCATTCGCTCCAACGACGAATGGGGGGGTTCACTTCTGGATCGGATTTTCCAATACCTCTTACCTCTTGCTTTCATTGGATTACCGTTCGGACGCTAGGGGAAACATCTGGGGAATCGAAAACTCTGGTTACTTGCCAATCCATAAAACATCAGGTACACGCAGACGTCTGCTCTGGTTCCTACCAAAGTACTCTCGTGTGGCTCATCCTAGTGAGAAATGTTTCGTCTTTGGGAACTTGCCGGAGTTACGCTTACTTTGAGGAATTCCTCGATTCCGAACGGCGCTGGGGTTTGGATCTTGAGAATCTCTTGAGCTAACCTAGCCCATGGGACTCACTCCTTTCCTGTGACTATAATGTACAATACTTTTTTGAAATTGTCAACATGTTTTGTGCAATTTTACATTTTAGACAAAGTAAAACGATACCGCGAGAGCACTTTGCACAAAGTCCGGCATCACCGTGCCAACTCCCCAAGAAGCTGTGGCAGCTGCAGCCCCGGATGGCTCCAAAATGCGTCCTGAATGGCCTCCAGGTTTTCCGGACTGTGCTCGATCTCCCGGCTGAACTGGCGCAGCGCCTCCGGCAGGCCGCACACTGCTGCCGCCCGCTCCACTGTCAGCACCGCCAACACGCAAAAAGCCGCCCGCCCCAGAAGGTCTCCGTCATTGACCGCTTTGAGCGGATAGCGAAAGATGAAATACGCTGCCGTACGCTCCAGAAGGTCCTCCGACACCGGAATCGGAGCGGTTTTCTCCGCCCGGCCCAGCAGCGTCTGCCAGGCAGGATCCAAAATATCCAGTCCTTTTAAAACGTGCAGCACCGTCGGGAATATCCCCCCGTTCTCCGCCGCCCATGGCTTCGGCTGCCAGGACGATGCCAGGGCGGGCAATTTTCCGATTTTCTCCTGGTCCAGCAGCTCCTGAGCCGCAGCGGCCAGCAGCAGCACGTCCGCCAGCCGCTTCCGAAGGCGCTTGCTCCGATCCGCCAGCAGCGTTACCATCCGCTCCCGCACCGGCAGCAGCGCCTCTGTCCAGGGGTCGCTCTCCTCCCCGTCCTCCGCCGTCTCCCGGGTACAGAAGGTCAGTGTCTGACTGCTTCCCAGCACCAGCGCATTGGCCGCCGGGCAGGAAGCGGAGAGGCTGATCTCCCGGAAAGAACCGTAGTCCTCCGTGAAGCGGGGATGCTCCTGGCAGGTGACGGAAGTGGCCTCCTCTCCCAACTCCCGATGGATCTCACAAAGATTTTCTCCATCCAGAAAAGGGCACCGTCCTCCGGAGAGCGGAAAACAGACATCCCCCTCCTCGTCCACCGCCATGGCCTGCCGGAGTTTTTCTCCAAGGGGACCGGGGATCTTCCGGTACCGGGCGGCGGTCTCCCCGTCGATCACAACTTCCCATGCCTCGCAGCAGGTATGGGGGCAGGCTCCGGCCAGGCAGCGGAACCGGTCGTAATAATCCGGCACCCGAATCAGCATCCCAGCTCCTCCTCTCCCATTTCCTCCGGATGGCGGCGGAGCAAATGAAAATGATTCTTGCGGAACTCCAGGATCCCCTCATCCCGGAGCTTCCCCAGTGCGGCGGACATGGCACTGCGGTCCACCGCCAGAAAATCCGCCAGCTGCTGACGGTCCAGCGGAATGTCAAACGACGCATCTCCTGCCCGGATCGCCTGGGCAGAGAGATAGCTCAGGAGTTTTTCCCGGGTGGTTTTGCGGGCCATATGGCCCATCTTCCGGGTCAGTGCCAGGTTTTTGCCCGCCATCAGCGCCAGCAGATTGACCGTGAAGCGGCCTGAGTATACGCCAGCCGCCTCCGCATCCAGAAACAGCACCTCTGCTTCTCCCGGTGAGAAAACGCTCACCTCCAGGGGCTCTCCTGCCAAGGCAAAGGACTCCGCGAACACATCCCCGGCTTCTACAACGCCCACAATGGTCCTCCCGCCCCAGAAATCCTCCCGAATGACATGTACGCTTCCGGAGAGCAGCAGTCCCAGACGGCTGGTCCGCTCCCCGGCCCGCAGCACCATCTCTCCCCGGGTATAGGTCCGCCGCTGGGCACCGCTGTGCCGGAACAGCTCCTGGATCTGCTCCCGGTCCAGTCCATGAAACAGGGGCATTTTTTCCATTGCGGCGAAAATTCCCATCACAAATCTCCTCTTTCGTTGGAAAAACAACTGATTTTTCAGCTCAATTATACGATAATCAAAACCAGAAAGCAAGAGATGGCTGAAACGCCGAAAAGGAGACATACTATGGTAAGACGGATCATCGAAATCGATCAGGACAAATGCAACGGCTGCGGTGCCTGTGCGGCAGCCTGTCATGAGGGTGCCATCGGCATGGTGGACGGAAAGGCCACGCTGCTGCGGGACGACTACTGCGACGGTCTGGGCGATTGCCTGCCCACCTGTCCCACAGGGGCCATCTCTTTTGTGGAGCGGGAGGCCGCCGCATATGACGAGGCAGCAGTTCTGGCCAAGAAGGCAGAGGCCCTCAAGGGCAGTGCCCCCGTGACCCGGACCGGCTGCCCCGGCAGTCAGAGTCAGGTCCTGCATCACCCCGCCGCTCCCGCTGCCGTCCAGGCCCCCGCAGCCGCTGTCTCTCAGCTGATGCAGTGGCCGGTACAGATCAAGCTGCTGCCGGTGGAAGCCCCCTATTATAACGGCGCCAAGCTTTTGATCGCGGCGGACTGCACCGCCTATGCCCGGGCGGACTTCCACCAGCGCTTTATGCGGGGCCGCATCACATTGATCGGCTGCCCCAAGCTGGATGAGGGCGACTATACAGAAAAGCTGACGGAGATCATCCGGCGCAACGACATCCGGGAGGTCACTGTGGTCCGCATGGAAGTTCCCTGCTGCGGCGGTATCCAGCGGGCGGTGGAGACCGCCCTGCGCCAGAGCGGCAAGTTCATTCCCTGGCAGGTGGTGACACTGGGCCGGGATGGAAATATTTTGGATTGATCCAAAGGAGTGTTTGAGTATGAACGCAATCGTCAATGATTCCTGCATCAGCTGCGGCCTGTGTGCCGACACCTGTCCCGCCGTGTTCCACATGGGCGACGACGGTATGGCCCACGGCGGCGAAGTTCCTGCGGAGATGCTCGCAGACGCGGAGACTGCCCGGGACGGCTGCCCCGTAGGCGCCATCAGCATCGAGGAGTAAACGCAAAAAACCACCGCACCTAAAGGTGCGGTGGTTCTTTTTATGTATGCTGAAGCTGCTTGGCCCGGCGCTTGGCCATGTACATCCACCGGTCGGCAGTTTCCAGCATCTTCTGCAAAAAGGTTTTTTCCTCCTGGAAGAACTCTGTATAGGAATAGCCGAAATCCGCCGCCGCCACCGGCCGCAGCGCCTCGTCCAGTTCTCTGGTCTTGCGGCTGACCACCTCTTCGGTGCAGTTGGTCAGCACCACCAGAAATTCATCACCGCCCATACGGATGACAGAGTCCTGTGCCCGGACTCGGGACTGGAGCACCTGGGCCACTTCAACCAGCACCCGGTCTCCGGCCAAGTGCCCCTTGGTATCATTCACCAGTTTAAACTGACGCAGATCCAGCACAATAAATCCCAGGCGCCGGCACAGCTGGTCCATATTGTGATACAAAAAGCCAAACTCATTCACGTACCGGCGGTTAAAGGCGTGGGTCAACGGGTCCCGGTATACCTTTTCCTGAATTTCGTCCAGCTGCCGGCTCATGGAGCAATTCTCTTCCCGGCCGATGACACTGCTGTCCGCCTGGTTGGCGATTTCCAACACCACTTGAAGCTCCCCTTGTGAAAGCTCCAGAATCAAAGGGCGGGAGACGATGTAAAAGATGTCGTCCCTGCGGCACTCGAATTTTACGCTGGGCCGCTCTCCCAGCAGTCCGCGCATCCCGCTGCAGTTCCGGCACCGTACATTCCGGCTCCAGGCCTGATAGCAGGCAAAGGGCTCCTTGCTGATGGTGCCATTTACCTCCAGACGCAAAACGGCCACTTCCGTAGGGTCCACCAGACGCACCATCTCAAAAATAGATTCCAGATTCTTCAGCAAATCCCGCATTGCGGAAACGGTATATCGGTTTTCCTGCTGCTCCATGCGCCTTCCCCCATCGAATCAAGCATAGGCTGACCGGCACCGCCTGCGGCTCCGGCCCCAGCGACCGCATACTAACTGCGATGCGGGGTCGGATAGGCCACAGGGCGGATCTTATATCATAAATTTATTTTTATTATATAGAACGAGGAAAAAAATGCAAGTCGTTCCAAATAAATCCAGATTTTTGCAGGTCAGGTGTTGTCCCGGCTGATGGGTTCCCGGAAAAACAGACGCCGAAGTGCTTTTGCATTGAACGGGATCAGGGGGTAGAGGTACCCCCGTCCGGCCACCGGCTTGGTGGTGACCAGCAAAATTGTGATCCCCAGTACGCCCAGGCAAAATCCCCATACGTCAAAGGCCGCGGTCACCAGCAGCAGTACCACCCGCATGAGCTTGAAGGCGTAGCCCAACTCATAACTGGGCTGGGCGAATCCGGCCACTGAAACGAACGCCATATACACAAGGACCTCCGGTCCCAGCCAGCCGGCCTGGACCGCAAAGTCTCCCAAAATCAGCGCTCCCAGCATGGAAAAGGAATTTGACAGGGAGTCCGGCGTATTGAGGGACGCCAGCTTCAGCACATCGATGAGGAACTCCACCACCAATAGCTGGGACAACAGGCTCAGGGATACCGGTTCCGGCGAGGAGAGAAATTCCAGCCACCCTGGAAGCCGTCCCGGCTCGCTGACCATCAGATACCAGGCCGGCGTAATGAACAGGGAGATGAAAAAAACGATGATCCGCAGCAGCCGCAGATATGTGCCAATGAGCGGCGGAAAGTAAAATTCGTTGGCCTCCTGCGTAAAGTCAAAAAAGGCAGTGGGCAGGATCATCACTGATGGAGACGTGTCCACGATCAAAATGATGCTGCCCTCCATGATGCAGGCGGCGGCAGTATCAGGCCGCTCTGTATAGCGGACCTTCGGAAAGGGGTTGTACCACTGTTTGGGCTCGATGGCCTCCGCCACGCTCTCTTGTCCCATGGTCAGTGACCGGGCCTCGATGGCGGAGAGCTTGCGGCGGATCTGCTTGAGGATCTCCGGGTCCGCCTTGTCGTCCAGATAGCACAGCACCACGTCCGTGTGGGACCGGCTTCCCACCTTGTGTCCCTCCATGGTCAGATGAGGGTCCCGGATCCGGCGGCGCAGCAGAGCCATATTGGGGACCATGGCCTCGATGAAGCCATCGTGCGCTCCCCGCAGCACCTTGCCGTCCGGCGGCTCCTGGACGCCCCGGCCCGGATACTCCTTGGCATCGATCAGCGCCGCGCCCTGGATGCCCTCCACCAGCAGCAGCGTCTTTCCCAGCAGCACATTGGTGGTGATCTCCTCCGGATCTGTTCCCACATCGGCTTCCAAAAATGTGACGAACCGGTCCACAAACGCCTGCATCCGGTCGATCCCCGCCACGGCCTCCGGGGAAATGCTCAGCCAGAACGAGCCGATCCGCTCCAGGATAGCGTCGCCGCCGAAGCCGTCGATCACCCAGATCCTGGCCCGGCGGCCGCCGATCACCAGATCCCGGTTCACCAGATCGCAGCTGCGGCCCACGCCCAGCACTTCATTGAACCAGCGCACGTTTTCGTTAAAATTGGCAGATAGTTGTTCCATGCTCCACCTCCATAGACGCCGCTAGTATGCGTCAAAGGGGCGGCCGCTATGCCGAAAAGCAGGAAAAAAGCGCCGCAAATGCGGCGCTTTTCTTATGAAATCAGATGGAGCTCTTGGGGAAAATCAGAGTAAAGGTGGACCCCTTTCCCTCCTCACTCTCCAGGGTCACCTTGGCGCCCAGATATGCGGCGCCGTGCTTGACAATGGACAATCCCAGTCCCGTTCCTCCGGCGGAATGGCTCTTGTCCGCCCGATAGAACCGTTCAAACACCCGGCTCTGGACCTCCTGGGGGATCCCGATGCCGGTATCCTCCACCATCACCCGGGCACTCTTGCCGGTGTCCTCCACCGTAACGCACACTTTACCGCCGGGCCGGTTGTATACCACTGCATTGTCGCAGAGGTTATAGAGGATCTCATCGACGATCTGGGGGACCCCATGAACCTGCACCGGATCTCCCCGCAGCTCCAGCGTCACCTGACGCTGCTCTGCGGCGGCAGACAGACGATCCAGCGCACTCTTGGCGGTCTGATAGAGGTCCACATTCTCCCAGGTGGTGGTGGGACCGCCCTCATCCAGCCGGGAGAGCTTGATGATGTTGTTGACAAGACCAATCAGACGTCCGGCCTCCCGGTGGATGTTCCCTGCGAAGTGGCTCACATCCTCCGGCTTCACCAGGCCGTTTTGCAGGATCTCCGCCGTGCCCAGGATGGATGTCAGCGGTGTTTTCAGCTCATGGGAGACGTTGGCGGTAAACTCCCGTCTGAGACTCTCCCGCTGCTCCTTCTCCGTTACGTCCAGCACCACCAGAACAGCACCAGCGATGGCGCCGTCCTGCTCCACGGGACTGGCGATCACCTGACGGCAGCTGCTGTCCTTTTCCAGCAGCTCTTCCCGGCGGCGGCCTGCCAGCGCGTCTTCCACGCAGCGGCGGAAGCCGGCCTCCCGGTTGAGGGCAAAGGCCGTATCCGGCGCCGGTCCCTCCACGCTGCCCCGCAGCAGCCGCAGCGCCGCAGAGTTATAGGAGAGTACCCGGGTCTCCTGGTCGATGACCAAAAAGCCCTCGCTCATGTTCTCGGTAATGGTGGTAAATTCCTCCTGACGCTGTTTGAGGTCCAGCATCTGCTTTTGGATCTGCCGGTTCTGGCTGCGGATCTTTCCCAGCAGAGGCGCCAGTTCCTCATAGGGTGCCTGATCGCCCGGCTGGCTCAGGTCCAAGGCGTTGATGGGCTGCAGCAGCTGCCGGGATACCCGGGATGCCAGCACCAGCGCCAGCACGAAGGCCAGCACCAGCACCAGAGCCATCGGCTGCATGGCCTGGATCACCAGACGCCACACGGAATACTCCGTATCGGACACCCGCAGGATCGTGCCGTCAGAAAGGCGCAGGGCATAGTAGATCGTCTTTTCCGACAGCGTGTCGGAGTGGCGGACGGCTCGGCCCTGTCCCAGCATTGCCGCCTCGTGGATCTCCTCCCGGTCCGCGTGGTTTTCCATCTGGGCGGGGTCTTCCCGGTTGTCGTAGAGCACGGTGCCGTCGGTATCCACCAGGGTGATGCGGCAGCCTCCGGGCAGATCTTCCTCCAGATAGCCGATTCCCTCATTTTCAATGCCATGGGCGATGTAAGCAGTGCGGATGGTCAGATCCGCCAGGACACTGTCTTGAAAATAGCCGTGGAGCACGCCCACAATCAGCAGCAAACTGGCCAGCAAAACTGCCAGTGAAACTGCCAGAATGGAGCGGAAAATGCGTTTTGTCATGGATGGGACTCCTTCCCTCAGCCTTCCTGGCTGATTTTATAGCCGTACCCCCGGACCGTCTCCACATAGGCCCCCGCCTCTCCCAGCTTCTGGCGCAGGGTACGGACATGGACATCCACCGTCCGGCTCTCACCGGTGAACGCATAGCCCCAGACGTTTTCGATCAGCTGCTCCCGGGAGAGCACCTGACCCCGGTTTTTGAGCAGCAGGCACAGCACCTCAAACTCCTTCTGGGTCAGCGTCACCTCCCGGCCGGAGACCTCCACGGTGTGGCGGCCCGGATCCACGGTGAGGATGCCGCAGCGGTACTGTCCGGTCTCACTCTCCGTCCGCCGCAGCAGCGCCCGGATGCGGGAGAGCAGCTCCATCATCCCAAAGGGCTTGGTGACATAGTCGTCCGCCCCGCCGTCCAGACCCAGGACCTTGTCGTACTCCGTCCCCTTGGCGGTGAGCATGATGATGGGAAGCTTGGCTGTGCGGGCAGCGCTCCGCAGCTTTTTCAGCACGCTCAGCCCGTCCTCCTCCGGCAGCATCACATCCAGCAGCACCAGAGAGGGCACCTGGTCCGCCATGGCGTTCCAGAATTCCGAAGGCAGGCCGAAGCCTCTGGCCTCCATGCCCTGGCTGTTGAGGGTGTAGATGACAAAATCCCGGATGCTGTCGTCGTCTTCGAGTAAGTAGATCATACCGTTGCCTCCTGTTTTTGGCCTTTGGCCGATGAAAGGTCCCCGTTTCCCGGCAGAACTGCCGGACCGCAGGACCTTTTGAAAAGCGCTTGGAACTCCGCACCTCCGGGACCTTTCCCGGCTGCACGGCTGGATGTCTGTCCGTATCCCCGCCGAGGGGACCCCGGGACGGCAGCAGGGACCATCGCCCCATCTCAGATCAGCTGCTGTTCGTTGATCATCAGCTTGAACTGCAGGCCCAGCTTCTCCGCCGCCTTGCGGCAGAGGATCATCCGCTGCATAAAGATCTCAAAGTAATCCATCACGGAGCCGTACTTGGTATCCACGAAGAGCTTGAGCTTGATGAGGGTATGTTCCTCGTTGATTTTGAGCTGGGAGCGTTTGACGGAATAGTTGACCCGATCATGGATGTCAAAGGTCGTCGGGTCCTGGTTGCGCACCCGGCTTCGGCGGACATCGGATTTGTCCGCCAGGATCAGCGCCGCAGCCACAGCGTTCACCGGCAGGCCGGTACCTTCGTCGTGGTTGCCGATGGCGGTGACGATGGTAGCGATCTCCTCGGGATCACAGTCCAGATTGTCCAGGATCCGGAACGCCATCACAGCGCCGGACTGGGAGTGATCCACCCGGTTGACCAGGTTTCCGATGTCATGGAGAAAGGCGGCGATCTTCGCCACCTCCACCGTGCGCTGGGGGTATCCCAGAGTCTCCAGGATATATGCCGCGTTGCGGGCCACCATCCCCACGTGTGCAAAGCTGTGCTCCGTGAATCCCAGCGCAGTCAGCGACTCGTCCGCACGCTGGATATAAGTTCGGATGGCGGGATTGTTCTGGACTTGTTCAAAGGTCAGCACAGCGGCGCCCCCTTTTCTCATTCTCAGTTTTTATCGGGATGAACGTTGGTGATGGAGTACTCCACCCACTCCGCCACGTTGGTGGCATGGTCGCCGATGCGCTCGAGATACTTGGCCACCATCAAAAGATCCATGCACTGCTCGCCCCGGCTGGCATCTTTGGCGATCATTCCGATCAGCTCCTGCTTGACCTGGTCGAACAGGGCATCCACCTTGTCGTCGGCGGTATAGACCGCCCGGGCCAGATCCAGATCCCGCTTGACAAAGGAATCCACGCTGTCGGTGACCATCCGGATCACCGCCCGGGCCATATCCCCAATGTGAAGGCCCGTGCCTTCCTCCAGATGCACGTAGGGCACCAGCTCCGCAATGTCGGAGGCCTGGTCGCCGATGCGCTCCAGATCGGAGATCATCTTCAGAGCCGCGGAGATCTCCCGCAGGTCCTTGGCCACCGGCTGCTGCTGGAGCAGCAGCTTGATGCACAGATTTTCTACTTCCCGTTCCTTCTGGTCGATCTCTCGCTCCGCGTCAATGGCGGTCTGGGCCAGACCGGGGTTGTTCTGCAGCAGCGCCTCCGCCGCGGCGGAGATGCCGTCCTCACACAGGGCGCCCATCTGGATCAGCTCCACATGGAGCCGCTCCAGCTGTTCTTCAAATTTATTTCGCATGTTGCACGTCTCCCATCAGCCATCAGCCGAACCGGCCAGTAATGTAATCTTCCGTACGCTTATCCGTGGGTGCGGAGAACAGCTGCTCCGTCTTGCCGAACTCCACCAGTTCACCCAGCAGGAAAAAGGCCGTGTTGTCGGAAATTCGGGCGGCCTGCTGCATGTTGTGGGTCACCATGATGACAGTATACTTGTTTTTCAGTTCGGCTGCAAGGTCCTCGATCTTGGAGGTGGAAATGGGGTCCAGGGCGCTGGTGGACTCGTCCATCAGCAGCACCTCCGGCTCCACCGCCAATGCCCGGGCGATGCACAGCCGCTGCTGCTGGCCGCCGGAGAGGCCCAGGGCGCTCTTCTTCAGGCGGTCCTTCACCTCGTCCCAGATGGCGGCGGCCTTCAGGGAGTTTTCCACGATCTCATCCAGCTGCACCTTGGAGCGGATGCCGTGGGTCCGGGGGCCGTAGGCCACATTATCGTAGATGCTCATGGGGAAGGGATTGGCCTTCTGGAACACCATGCCGATCTGCTTGCGCAGCCAGGTGGGGTCCACGCTGCTGTCATAAATATCCTGGCCCTGGTAGTTGACTTCGCCGGTGATGCGGACACTGGGGATCAGGTCATTCATCCGGTTGAGGGTCCGCAGGAATGTAGACTTGCCGCAGCCGGAAGGGCCGATGAACGCAGTGATCTCATGCTCGGGAATGGCCACGTTGATGTCGTGGAGGGCGTGGTTTTGTCCGTACCACAGATTCAGATCCTTTGCTTCAATGATCGTTGCCATAAGAGGCCTCCGTTATTTTTTCAGTTTCCGGCCCACCACAGTGGCAGCCAGGTTGATGAGGAATGTCAGAACCATCAAAATGGCGGCAATGGCGAACGCCACGCCGGTCTCGCCCCGCTCGCTGGCGTAGACATACAGTGCCACGGTCAGCGTGGCGGAGGAGGAGTGGAGGGCGGTGAAGAAGTCGTTGAGCACCAAGCCGAATCCGGCGGTGAACAGCAGCGCCGCGCTCTCGCCCACGATCCGGCCCACCGCCAGGATGCAGCCGGTGACGATGCCGTCCACGGCGTTGGGCAGCACCACGGTGCGGACCATGTGCCACTTGCCGGCACCCAGGCCCAGCGCGCCTTCCCGGTAGGACTGGGGGACGGTCTTGAGACTCTCCTGAGTGGTGCGGACGATGGTGGGCAGGATCATGATGACCAGCGTCAGACCGCCGGCCAGGATGCCCGGGGCCAGGCCCAGCTTCTGGACGAAGAACAGCATACCCACCAGGCCGAAGATGATGGAGGGGATGCCCGTCAGCGTCTCGGTGGCAAACTCAATGATCTCCACCACCTTGTGGTTGGTGGCGTACTCCGTCAGATAGATGGCGGCGCCAACGCCCAGGGGCAGCACGATGACCATGGCCACCACGATGATATAGATGGTGTTGAGGATGTTGGGCAGGATGCCGATGGTATCCTTGATATAGCTGGTCTGAGAGGTCAGCAGCTCCCAGGAGATGTTGCCAAGACCCCGATAGAAGATATAGCCGATGAGGAAAATCAGCAGCGCGCAGGTGATGCCGGCGCAGATCCACAGCAGGATCCGCAGGCCGCGGTCATAGATCCGGCGCCTGGGAGAAAGGGTATGTTCCATGGCGCTCAGTCCTCCTTCTTCTTTTTAATGAACACGTTCAGCAGCACGTTGATGAGCATGATGAACAAGAACAGTACCAGGCCGATGGAATACAGCGCCTGGCGCTGCAGGCTGCCGTAGGCGGCGTAGGACATCTCGGAGGCGATGGCCGTGGTGAGAAAGCGGACGGAGGTGAAAAGGCCCGGCATATTGGCCACGTTGCCGGCCACCATGATGATGGCCATGGCCTCGCCGATGGCGCGGCCCACGCCCAGCACCACTGCAGTGGCAACACCACTGCGGGCGGCGGGCAGAATCACCCGGAAGTCCGTCTCGATGGCGGTGGCGCCCAGGGCCAAAGATGCCTCCTCGTACTCCGGGGGCACGGCCCGCAGGGCAGTCTCGGAGACGTTGATGATGGAGGGCAGGATCATGATGGCCAGCACGATGATGGCCGCCAGGAGGCAGGCACCGGAGCTCAGTCCGAAGGCCTTCTGGATGGCAGGGACCAGCACGATCATGCCCACCAGGCCGTAGACCACGGAGGGGATGCCTGCCAGCAGCTCCACCGCCGTGCGGATGACCTTGGCCACCTTGGGCGGGGCCACCTTGGCCAGGAAGATGGCGGTCATCAGTCCCACGGGGACACCGATGAGCACAGCCCCGGCCGTGCCATACACGGAGGTCAGGATAAAGGGCAAAATGCCGTAGGAGGGTTCCACCGTGCTGGCAGTGGGCGCCCAGACCTCACCCAGCAGGAACTCCTTCAGCCCGATGGTCTGGATGGCCGGAAGGCCGGAGACGATCAGGTATACGCTGATGAACAGCACGAAGGCCACGGCCACAATGCCGCAGAGCAAAAAGATCAGGTGCACCGCCGTCTCCATACCGGCGCGGGCGTTTTTCCTGCCGGCAGGGGCGGGGTTGGGCTTGCGCCGCACCGTCTGTTTGGGGGATTCCTGTCCGCGCTCACGCCGGACACTGGCGGCAAAGACTCCGCCGGACAATTTGCGTTCCATTTCCATGTCAAACTCCTTTTTCACGGGAATAGCCTCCACCCTGACGTGGGCGGAGGCATCCCGGAGGGGGCACAATTCGTGATGGTGTTGGTAACCGGTTTCTTACTGGGCCACGGGCACCGCGCCGGCGTTCTTGATGAGGTCGTTGGCAGCGGTGGAGGTAGCGAAGTCGAAGAAGGCCTGGGCCTGAGCGCTCAGCTCGGTGCCTTCCTTGGTCACCAGGACGAAGGGACGCTGGATCTCATAGCTGCCGTCCAGGACGGTCTCCTCGGTGCAGGCAACGCCGCCCACAGTCAGAGCCTTGATGCCCTCCTGGCCTTCCACAGCGGACAGAGAAGCATAGCCGATGGCGTTGGGGTTGCCCTTGACGGCCTCGATCACGGCGCCGGTGGAGGTCAGCTCCTGAGCCAGCACGCAGGTGTCCTCGGTGCCGGTGATGGACTCGAAGCCGTCCCGGGTGCCGGAACCAGCCTCACGGCCGATGCAGGAAATGGTGCCGGCGTCGCCGCCCACTTCGCTCCAGTCCGTGATGGCGCCGGTGAAGATCTGAGCGATCTGATCGACAGTCAGGTCAGCGACCTTGCTGTCAGCGTTGACAATGATGGCGATGCCGTCCAGAGCCACGGTGGTGCCCACCAGGCCGGCAGCGGTCTCCTCGTCCTTCAGGGCACGGGAGCTCAGGCCAATGTCGCAGGTGCCGTTCTTGGCGGCTTCAATGCCGGTACCGGAACCGGTGGCGTCATAGGTGACGGTCACGCCCTGGTTGTCCATCATGAACTGCTCGCCCAGAGCGCCGATCACGCTCTCCATAGAGGTGGAGCCGTTGGTGGAAACAGAGCCGCTCAGTTCGGTCTGGGCATCCTGATTATCCTCGGAAGCAGTGTCGTCGGTAGCGGCTTCGTTGCTGCCGCAGCCGGCCAGCAGAGACATGACCATGGTCAGGCTCAGCAGAGTTACAAATACTTTTTTCATCGAAATAATCTCCTTTTTGTCATATGTCTGGTGCTTTGTGCCACGGTCATAGTATAAACAGGCGCAAGTAAAATCCGTCACCACGCGATTGTTAAGTCCATGTAAAATCATATTTTTTCTTGTTAAATCTAGAAAATTCCGCCTGTCCCGGGAATCCGCTGCTTCCCAGCCTTGATTTTACAAAGGCCTCCTGCTAGAATGAAGAAGATTTTGTAAAATAGACGCACCAGGAGGCTGCACCCATGGATTCCCTTTTCTCCCTGCTCACCGATGTCACAGTGGACGGCTTTGCCCTTTGGATCGTCCTTTTGATCTGCGTCGGCGTGTTCCTCGGTTCCTTTATGGACGCCATCGCCGGCGGAGGCGGCATCATCACCGTCCCCACTTATCTCATCGCGTTTTCCCGCCTGCCGGCCTATTATGCCCTGGGCACCAACAAGCTCTCCGCCGGAATCGGCACGGTCTTTTCCACCGCCCGCTTCATTAAAAATGGGCTTGTGGACTGGAAGCTCTTTACACCTGCCGTGGCGCTGGCGCTGGCAGGGTCTGTCGCGGGTACCTGGCTGCAGCACCATACGCCGGATGTAGTGCTGAAATACCTGCTGCTCTTTGTTTTGCCGGTGGTGGCCTTTGTCACGCTGCGAAACCGCAGCTGGCCGGACCAGTCTGAGGAGATGGAGTTCCGTGTCCGGGCAGCCATTGTCTGGACAGCCTCCTTTTTCATCGGCGGATACGACGGATACTACGGTCCCGGCACCGGAACATTTTTGATGCTGGTGTTTATCCGTCTCGGGAAAATGGACACCCGCCACGCCGCCGGCGGTGTAAAGGTCATCAACCTGGCTTCCAATCTGGGCAGCCTCTTTACCGCCCTGGCCAGCGGCTATGTGTACATCGGCGTGGGATTGATCTCCGCCGCCGCGGCCATTGCCGGTCACTATCTGGGCGCGGGCCTGGCCATCAAAAACGGCAGCCGCATCGTCCGTCCCACCGTGATCGTGGTGCTGCTGCTTTTGGCTGTAAAGGTCGGCAGTGAACTGCTGTTCCCGGAATTCTGGAATTGAGGAGGTCTTTTTCTATGAATATGCCCAAAAAATCCATCGGTATTTTAGGCGGCATGGGTCCCCTTGCCACAGCGGATCTTTTCCGCAAGATCGTCACCCTCACCGATGCCGCCCGGGACAATGACCACATCCGCATTTACATCGACGACAACGCCACCATCCCCGACCGGACGGCGGCGATCCTGGAGGACGGTCCCTCCCCGCTGCCAGCCATGACCGATTCTCTGCGGAAGCTGGAGTCCTGCGGAGCGGACTGCCTGGTGATGCCGTGCAACACCGCCCACTATTTTCTGCCGCAGCTGCAGTCCCTGACAAAGGTGCCCTTCCTCAGCATGCTCCAGGCCACCGCCGCGGCCTGCCGGGATCAGTTTCCCGATGCTGTCGCCGGGGTTCTGGCCACCCGGGGCACGCTGAAGGCCGGACTCTACCAGCAGGCCCTGGAGGACGCGGGTGTCCCCTTCCTGATCCCGGAGGAAGAAGAGCAGGATGCTTTGATGCGGGTCATCTACGACGGCGTGAAGGCCGGTAAGGGGCCCGAGGTCTATGGAGCGGATATGAATGCCGTGGTAGAGGCGCTGGGCCGCCGGGGCGCCGGGTATTTCATTCTGGGCTGCACGGAGCTTCCGCTGGCGGCGGAGCAGATGGGTCTCATCGCTCCCACGGTGGACCCCACAGAGGAGCTGGCAAAAGCTGCCATCCGCTTTTGCGGGTATCAGGTTCGGAAATAAGCAAAAATCATCGTCTCTGATTTGGCAGATTTGTCAAATCAGAGGTTTCCTTTTGTCGAAACCTTTATAGGAACCTACGCTTTTTTTCACTTGCCTTTACACAAGTTTCAATTTTGGCTATAATGTGAACAAAGAGGCGGCGGGGTGAGACCGCCTGTCCTCCCCGAGCGGAAACTTTGAGAGAAATTGAGAGAGGTGTTTTGAATGAAGAAGCTGTCCCTACCCGTGCAGATTTTCATCGCACTGCTGTTGGGCATTGTGGTGGGTCTGATCTGCTACTTTGCCGGCCTGGGCGATTTCACTGCCAACTACCTGAAGCCCTTTGGCGATATTTTCGTCAACCTGCTGAAGTTCATCGTAGTTCCCGTGGTGCTGTTCTCCATGATCGACGGCATTATTTCCATGGGTGATATGCGGAAAGTGGGCTCTGTTGCCTGGAAGACCATCGTCTACTTCATGTGCACCACCGCCATCGCCTGCGTGATCGGCCTGATCCTGGCCAACCTCTTCAACGGCGCAGGACTCTTCCCCACCCTCTCCACCGAGGGCGTCACCTATGAGGCCAGCGAATTCAGCGGCTTTATGAGCGTGCTGGTGAGCATCTTCCCCTCCAATATGTGGGTCTCCTTCTCCGAGGCCAACATGCTGCAGGTGATCGTCATTGCCCTGTTCTTCGGCGGCGCCATTCTGGCTGCCGGTGAAAAGGGTCAGCTGTGCCGGGACATCGTCGCTTCCTTCTATTCCGTCATTGAGCGGCTGATGGCCTTCATCATCAGCCTGAGCCCCATCGGCGTGTTCACCTATATGTCCTGGGTGGTGGCCACTCAGGGCGTCGAGATCCTGGGCTCTCTGGCTCTCGTGATCCTGTGCGCCTATATCGGCTATGTGGTCCATGCGGTGGTGGTATACTCCTCCGCCGTCCGCATCTTTGCCGGAATCAACCCCCTGTGGTTTTTCAAGGGTGCTTCCGCGGCCATGATGTTTGCCTTCAGCACCACCTCCTCTGCCGCCACCATCCCTGTCTCCAAGGAGTGCGCTGACGAGATGGGTGCCGATCAGGACGTGGCCGCCTTCGTGCTTCCTCTGGGCGCTACCATCAACATGGACGGCACCGCCATCTATCAGTGCGTGGCCACCATCTTCCTGGCCACCTGTGCCGGCATGCACCTGGGCCTTGAACAGATGGTGACCATCGTCATCACCGCCACCCTGGCCTCCATCGGCACCGCCGGAACCCCCGGCGCCGGCATGGTCATGCTGACCATGGTGCTCACCGCGCTGAACATCCCCGTGGACTATATCGGCCTGATCGTGGCTGTGGACCGGCTGTTCGACATGGGCCGCACCTGCATGAACGTCACCGGCGACATCTCCTGCACGCTGTGCGTCTCCAAGTGGGAGGGCAAGCTGGTCAAGAAGAACTGATCGTTCTATCCTCTGCCTGTAAAAACGGCCGCACCGATGGTGCGGCCGTTTTTTTGACCCTCCGCGGCATCCCGGCGGAACTTCCTTGGCATCCGGCAGGGAGCATGCGCAAAATGCCGGGGCTTTTCCAGTCCGCAGCATCAAACTTCGTGCACCATTGCCTTTGCAGCCTCTGTTGTTTTTGCGTATGATAAGTTTAAACGCGCAGTGCCTGACACGTAAGTCCAGTTGCACTGCGCGGCTTTTTTATGTACGGAAAGGAGCGCATGCCGCAAATGCCCAAAAATAAATTTCAGGAAGTGGTGTTCACGATCCTGATGTGCCTTTTCATGGTAATCGCCATGGAACTTTATAATGCCTCATTGATACGCGGCGGGCTTTCCGGCGCATGCGTTCCGCAGGCACTGCTGGAAATGCGCTTTATGCTGCCGCTGTGCTTTGTCACCAGCTTCTTTTTGATGGATCCTCTGGCCCAGAAGATTGCCTTCTCCCAAGTCACTCCCGGTGTTGATCATCCGCTTTTTGTAACACTGGTCCGCTCCGGTGTCACCGTGTCTTTGATGTGCCCTGCCATGAGCTTTTGGGCAACGCTGATCTTCCACGGTATCAGCTGGTCTTTTCCGGCCCAGTGGCTCCAAACCGTGGCCTGCAATTTCCCCATGGCACTTTGCTGGCAGATTTTCTTCTGCGGCCCTCTGGTCCGCCGGCTCTTTGGTACGCTGTTCTGCCGGAAGGCAGTCTCCGCCCACGCCGCAAAGCACCGTCAGCCGCGCATTTGAGATACCGTTCTTCCAAGCCTGTGCCAGTTCCCGGCACAGGCCCTTTTACGAAATCAATATTTCATTAAGCATTCGACCATTTTCTTGACACCTCCCGGTTCTTTCTTTATTATGGTATGGGAAATCCGCGCGGAATAACTCACGACGATCGATTGCGAGCTATTCCGCTTTTTTGCGGAACTCTTCCCCCACATACCCTTACCCATAAAGGAGACTACCGAGTATGGATGTAACCCACTTTCTAAGCCTATTGGGCGGTCTGGCACTTTTCCTGTACGGCATGCAGATGATGAGCACCGGACTGGAGGCCGCCGCAGGCAACCGCATGAAGCAGATCCTGGAAAAGCTGACTGCCAACCGCTTTCTTGGTGTTGCCGTGGGCGCCGGCATCACCGCAGTGATCCAGTCCTCTTCCGCCACCACTGTGATGGTGGTGGGCTTCGTCAACTCCGGCATGATGACGCTGCGTCAAGCTGTCTGGATCATCATGGGCGCCAATATCGGCACTACCATCACCGGCCAGCTCATTGCCCTGGACGTGGGCGCGATGGCCCCGCTGTTTGCCTTTGTGGGCGTGGCCATGGTGGTCTTTTTGAAAAAGGCCGTTTTCCACCACTACGGGCAGATCATCGCCGGCCTGGGTATCTTGTTTTTGGGCATGGAGATGATGAGTTCCTCCATGCTTCCCCTGCGGGAATCCGAGGCGTTTATCGGTTTGATGACCCGCTTCAGCAACCCCCTGCTGGGGATTCTGGCCGGTGCGCTGTTCACGGCCATCATCCAGTCCTCCTCCGCCTCTGTCGGTATTTTGCAGGCTCTGGCCGGCAGCGGCCTGATCGGCCTGTCCAGCGCGGTGTATGTCCTGTTCGGCCAGAACATCGGTACCTGCATCACCGCCGTTCTGGCTTCGATCGGCACCAGCCGTAACGCCAAGCGCACCACCATTATCCACCTGCTCTTCAATATCATCGGTACCATTCTCTTTACCACCATCTGCATGCTCTTCCCCCTGACGGACCTGGTGGAGAGCATCACGCCCAGCAATCCGGCAGCGCAGATCGCCAACATGCACACCCTCTTCAACATCACCACCACGGTGCTGCTGCTGCCTCTGGGCAACCAGCTGGCCGCCATCGCCACCCGGATTCTTCCGGAACGGCCCTATGAAGACGACCAGACTCAGAAGCTGCTCTATATCAAGCCGCAGGAAGCTCTGCCCGATTCCAAGATGGGCAACTCCGCCATTGCCATCAACGACCTGCGTCAGGAGCTGAGCCGGATGGCGGATATGGTTCAGCGCAATGTGGACGAGAGCTTTCTCGCTGTGCTGGACGGAAATGCAGACCGGCTGCCCGGCGTGGAAAAAACCGAGGACTACGTGGACTATATCAATCGCGAGGTCACCAAGTACATCTCCCGGGTGATCACGTATGAAAACAATCCCCATGACTCCGCTCTCATCAGCGCCTATCTGAAAATTTCCGGAGACCTGGAGCGGATCGGCGACCACGCCATTAATATCTGCCAGTACACACAGATCCTGGAATCCCGGCAGCTGAGCTTTTCAGACGGTGCACGGCAGGAAATTACCCAAATGCACCAGATCAGTCTGAAAGCTCTGTCCCTGGTCAAGAATATCGACTCTGTCTCTTTGGATGCCCTGACTCAGGTCTCGGCTCTGGAGCAAAGAATTGACGACATGACGCTGGACTTCCGCCAGCATCAACTGGACCGTCTGCAAAACGGGACCTGCTCCGGTGAGACGTGTATCCTTTATTCCGAAATGCTGACCGACTTTGAGCGGATCGGCGACCATATTCTGAATATCTGCCGCACGTTGTCTTCCGCCTGCCAGCTGTAAGCTTCTCTTTGACGCTTTGTCCGCGTTTTGCTGCTGCGCAAAAAAAGCCCCGGTCTCTCCCATGGGAGAGACCGGGGCTTTTGCCTTCCGCCGGTCAGGGTGAACCTTTTTCGCTGTTTCGGGAAACCGCATACCACGCTGCGAGGCTCCGCCGGATCTTTGAGTACGCCGCCGCAGAGATCCTTCCATGCGCTTTTTATGCAACGAAAAATGCGCAAATGGAAAAAACTTTCTATACTACTCATAGCAGAGGCCGTTTTCGACGGTTTTCCTCTGCATATAATCGTAAGGAGGAATCTCAACATGGCACGCAAATCCCTGCAAAAAAATCTGTCGTATGATGACGAGAGACGTCTTTATTATGTGACGCTCCCGGGCAGCGGCCGCAGGCGGCACACCAAAACGTTCCGCTCCTATGAAGAGGCGCTGCGTATGCTCAATGAAGGCGTCGTCTCCTCTTCCGTTTGTCCGGGTGCCTTCTGTTCCCTTGGGCAATGGCTGGAATGGTGGCTGCGGGAGGACGTCTCCGCCAGCCGGGCGGCAAGCACACTCTATGCCTATCAGAACATTGTCCGAACTCACATTCTTCCCGTACTGGGAACGGTTCCCCTTCGTTCCCTCAATCCATTGACCATTCAGAACTATCTCTCTCAAAAGCTGACGGAGGGCCTCTCTCCCAACACGGTCCTCAAACATTATACCCTGCTTTTTACCGTTTTACGAAAAGCAGCCGCCCTCAGACTTCTTCCGGAAAACCCCATGGAACAGGTAGTCCCGCCCCGTCGGATCGCTCCGCGCTATACTTTCTACTCCCCTGAACAGCTTCGCATTTTATTCTGTGTCGTGGAGGGCAGCCTAATGGAGCTTCCTGTAAAGCTGGCAGCTTACCTGGGGCTGCGGCGCAGCGAAATTGCCGGCCTGCGGTGGCGGTGTGTGGATCTTTCCGCCGGTATCATCGTGATTCAGGAAGTGCGGACGGAAGTTGGCGGCCGTGAAGTTGTAAAACTTCCCAAAACACAGTCCTCGATCCGCCGTCTGGGGATCAGCGGCTCTCCTGAGCTGGTCTCCCTGTTGCAGCGGGCGCTGGAGCAGCGGCGCAGTACGGATCCGGAGGAATATGTTGTTTTAAAAACAGACGGCACTCCCCCCACTCCCAATTACTTGACAGAGGCCCTTCTGCACATTGTCCGGGAGAATCATCTTCCTCCCATCACACTGCACGGCCTGCGCCACTCTTTCGCTTCCGTGGCCAACAGCCAGGGTATTCCCATGTATGATATTTCAAAAGCGCTGGGACACAGTTCCATCTCCGTCACCAGTAATATTTACATCCATCTGTTTGATGAGACGGAGAGCCGCACCTTGCAGGCCGTTGCTCAGGCCATTCGTCCATAAAAGATACTCTTTGTTACCGTTCTCCGCAGATGCTACCAGTCAAAAACTCTGTGCACAAGGGGATTTCCTCGATTTCGAGAATTCTGCGGGCTACCAGGTCTCTTTTGAATCTCGCTTTTTGCAGGCAAATATATCACTCCTTGGGGAGTGCCTCTCCCGGAAGGAACTGGCAGGCCGGACGGTAAATTCAAAAGGAGGAGAAAATCCCATGAAGAAGTTCCTTTCTCTGGTTCTGGCTCTGGCGATGACCATGTCTCTGGTCACTGTCTCTGCCGGTGCCAAGGACTTCACGGACAACAGCAAGATCGAGTACAAAGAAGCTGTTGACGTGGTGTCCGCTCTGGGCATTGTTGAGGGCTACGAAGACGGCGCTTTCAATCCCCAGAACACCCTGACCCGTGGCGCTGCCGCCAAGATCATCTGCAACCTGATCCTGGGCACCACCACCGCCAGCGCTCTGCGCGCTGACACCGCTCCCTACAGCGACGTTCCTACCACCAACACCTTCGCTGGCTACATTGCGTACTGCCAGAAGGAAGGCATCATCTCCGGTTATGCCGACGGCACCTTCAAGCCCGCCGCTACCCTGACCGGCTATGCCTTCATGAAGATGCTGCTGGGCGCCCTGGGCTATGACAGCGACATCGAGGGCTACACCGGCGCCAACTGGTCCATCGCCGTTGGCAAGCGCGCTCTGGGCATCGGCCTGGACGACGGCAACGACAACTTTGTCGGTGTCAACGCTGTGACCCGTGAAGAGGCCTGCCTGTATGCCTTCAACACCCTGAAGGCCACCATGGTTGAGTATGACGCCAAGACCACCGTTTCCGTGGAAGGCGCTCAGGTCACCGTCGGCGGTTCCGAGGCTAAGAACGTGTCTCAGGACGGCTACAAGTCCTACACTGGTGACAGTGACGACACCACCCTCGAGTTCTGCGAGAAGAACTTCGACAAGCTGAAGGCCAAGGACGACACCAATGGCTTCGACGCTCCCGCTACCAAGTGGACCTATGACGGCGACGAGATCGGCACCTATGATAAGGACGCTGACGCTACCCTCGTGGTTGCTGACGCTGAGAAGTCCCTGGAGACCCTGATCACCGACGGTGATTACATGGACATCTCCAGCAAGGACATCGACGCTGATGCCAAGGTCTTCTTCAACGGCCTGGATCTCGGCAAGTACAGCGCTGTCAAGGGTGATGATGATCTGGCCGGCAAGGGCGACATCATCGATGTCTATGAGAACGACGACAACGACGTTGAGACCATCGTGATCCGTTCTTACACCTATGCCAAGATCGACGCCGTGGACGACGATCTGTCCACCACTCTGAAGAACCGCGATGCTTCCGTGGAGCTGAGCCTGGTTGACATCAACGGCGACTCCCTGGGCAACGGCGACTACTATGATGACTACAACAGCGACGAGAAGGTCCTCAACGGCTACAACGCTGATTATGAGGAAGGCACCGTCCTGGCTGTGGCTCTGGCTGCTGATGCCGACGATGACGACGCGATCCTCGACAGCTATATTGTTGAGACCGTGACCGGCACTCCCTCTGCTTCCCGCAAGGTTGAGACCACCGATTACGCCAACTTCCTGCTGGGCAACTATCAGGGCTCTGGCAAGGGTGTCAAGAACGGCAGCATCACTGTCGACGGCACCAAGTACAACTACGCTGCTCAGTTCACCGGCCTGACCGACACCGATACCGTTGACTTCAACAAGGAGTACAATGTGTACCTGACCGCCGAGGGCTATGTCCTGGCTGTTGACGGCGACGTCACCGCTTCCCTGAGCGACGTCTACTATGTGACTGGCTACTACAAGGAGACCAAGGCCGGCAGCGATTCCACCTATGTTCAGGCCGTGTCCCTGAAGGACGGCACTGTTCAGGAGCTGAAGGTCGATACCGATGTTTCCTGCGATCTGACCACCGATACCTCCAAGGCTTCTTCCACCATTAAGCCCCTCGGCAAGCTGTATAAGCTTGATGAGGACAGCAACAAGTGGTCCGGCGATAAGTACAGCAACTCCAAGTACACCGTGACCGAGGCTGAGACTCTGGAGGCTGACGTGACCAGCACCTCTTCCGTGGTTCGCACCGATGATGTGTACTATCTGGACGACAGCACCTTCTTCATCTCCGTGGAGAAGTCCGGCGCTGACATTGACGTCAAGACCGCTACCGGCGTGATGAGCATGGATTGCGATTCTGCCAGCGGCGACGTTAAGGCCATCGTGATCGCCAACGACAACGACGCTCTGGTCGTGATCTATATTGGCGACGATCTGAACGGCGC
The DNA here is from genome assembly GCA_944387015.1 of uncultured Oscillospiraceae bacterium. Classification (GTDB taxonomy): domain Bacteria; phylum Bacillota; class Clostridia; order Oscillospirales; family Oscillospiraceae; genus Oscillibacter. Next base: position 44,962 of record CALXDH010000008.1, on the reverse strand, counting down.
TACCTCCGCTGCTGACATTGTCTACCTGGATAGCGATGCCAACACCGAGAACAAGGACGGCTGGGAAGGCTCCCTGTGGTTCATGGATGAGCTGAACAACGAGGATGTCACCATCGATCAGGCTGGTGCTCCCACTCAGGGCTTCTATCGTTACACCATGAACTCTGACGGCATCTATGAGCTGAAGAGCGCCAGCGGCGACAAGATCGGCGCCGGCGAGGTTGGCAGCAGCACCAGCGGCACTGCTACCGGTGTGTACTTCACCACCGCCCGCAGCAACGCTGTTACCGCTCCTTCCGAGGGCCAGGATGCTGACGGCAACACCTACTACAACACTGTTGTGTTCGTGGGCACTTCCATGAGCGGTGCTACCGTCATCGACACTCGTTCCTCCAGCGCCATGAAGGCTGATGACTACTCCAACGAGATCAACACCACTTCCAAGCTGGTCGCTGCTCTGAACAAGGGCTACGTGAAGGCTGACGTGTATGTTGAGGATGGCAAGGTCACCTTCATCGCTGTTACCGAGTGCGCCAACGCCTAATTGTCAACTGACAATTTGATGATTGGCTGATACAGGTCCTTGATCTGTAACAAAACCGCCCCGTGCCTTTTTGGCATGGGGCGGTTGCCTTATACCGCTGAATCATGTATAATCGGGAAAGAATAAAACCGGTATATATTTGGCGGAAAACCATGCCGCCGGAATATCTGGCAAGGAGGAACCTGATATGCAAAACAATCTGCCTACGGCGGCCAGGCCCAGCTTTTGGGCGCCTTGGGATGCGCTCCTGGATCGGCTGCTGCCGGCATTGTACCCTGTTTTACTGCTGTTGGCCATGACCGTTCAAACCCAGGTCATGAGCATGATCCTGGCGGGATTGGCCGTAGTCGTCACGATTGGTGCAACGCCTGCGCAGCGTCTGGGACAGCGTCTGGGATTGCCGCTGTTGGGTTATTTGATTTATGCCCTGATGAATCTGCTGGCATCCGTGTATGCACCGGTAGGGGTCACCGCAGTGCAGGAAGCGGTAAAATTTCTCGCTTCGTTTTCCCTGACCTGGCTGGTGCTGGTCCGTATGGAAAAGGAAAAATTCAAGTATCTTTTTTGGGGATTTGCTGCTGTATGTGCGGTGATTTCCCTGCTCTGTGTGGATTCTGCCTGCAACGGTCCTCTTTTTGGCGCGTTTGAGAAGTTCGCATCGGCTCTTGGAGCGGATTACAGCGGGATCGTTGTGGAGGGATCCTATTCCACGCGGGTGAACGGTATTTACAATGACGCCAATATCACCGCGGGCTTGTTGTCATTGTCCTGCTTAGTGGGACTGCACCTGGTTCGGACTGAGCAGGTGCGCTGGAAGCAATGCCTGGCATTTTTCCTGCTGGGGATCAACGCAATGGGCAACTTCCTCTCTGTGAGCCGCGGTGGTTTGCTGTGCTTTGGAGTTGCTTTGGTGGTCTATCTCTTTGCTGCAGGAAAGGGTGCGCGCTTGCCCCTGTTTTTCCTGATGCTGGAGACGGCCATCTGCACGGTTGCCCTTTCCATGTTGGCCATGCGTGCACTGGGTTCTGCTTCCCTGTTGCCGGATCTTTTGACGCTGGTATGCGGTGTACCGGTATTATTTTTGGATCTGCTGCTGGGCAGTCACCTTTCCCGCGCACTGGAGGGAAAGGGAAAAGCCATCGCTGCAGTGTGCTGCATTCTGGTCGTAGCAATCATCGCCTATTTGGTTGCGGCCGTTAATCTGACAGGGGCTTATACGTTTAATGATAGCGGATTGTTATTCCGTACGGTGTCTTTGGCTCCCGGTGACTACACGCTTACCTTGGACAGTTCTGATGAAGTAAAGGTTACGGTCTATACCCAGAGTAAGGAAGAAGAGATAGCAGGAACTTCCACCACACTCTACAGTGGTGCTCCGGAAGAGGCTGCTTTCACTGTGACGGGGGAGGAAGAAATCCATTTCCGCTTCGACGCAGCCAGCGGCACGGAACTGCGCTCTGTGACGCTCTCGGACGGCACGTCCTTGAAGCTGAATTACCGGCTGCTGCCTTCCTTTGTGGCGGACCGTCTGCAGGAAAGCCTGCTCTCCGACTCCAGTACCTGGATGCGGCTGCAATTTGACATTGACGGCCTGAAGCTTTTTATGCAGCGGCCTCTTCTGGGATATGGTCTTGGCAGCACGGAAGCCTGGCTGGGATCTGTGCAGCCCTATTACTATGAAAGCGCTTATGTGCACAACCATCTGATCCAGGCAGCCGATGATATGGGAATTGTGGGCCTTTTGAGTTTGCTGGCGCTGATGGGCGGGACGGCATGGCTGCTGCTGCGCCGCCTGCGGAAGGAAGCGGACACGCTGGCGGCGATGCTGCTGGCCTGCTGGACCATGATGAATCTCCATGGGCTTATGGAGCTGAATTTCTCGATTCGTGCTTATCAATGTGCCGCATTTTTCCTGTTGGCGGCAGTCATTGCCCTGTATGGAACACATCTTTTGAAAAAAGAGCCGGGCCGTTTTGTGCGTTACACTGCAGCGGCACTGTCTGTGGTGTACTTGGCGACATACGGTGTATTGGTATGGAATAACTGGGCCGTCAACCGGGAGCGAGAGGAATTTACCACTACCAGTGCAGTAGCCTATCTGAGCGCTTTGGAACGCTTCGCCCAGCGGAATGTGCTGGATCCTGAAGATCTGCAGCTGCTCTATGTGGCACAGGCTGTTACCATGGAACTGGATGAAGCACAGCAGGCGACCATGCTGAGTTATGTCGATACGCTTCGCAGCAGTGGGACCTATATTGCCTGCACCGGACTTGCCCAGATGTACTATCTGCCTGCCGGAGAGCTGGAAGAGGTCTTTGCCTCGTCCCTTGAGGGCATTTGGCAGGTTGCCAGCAATGCGGATGCCTGGAACGAGCAGATGGACTTTTACCGGACCAAGGTGCTGCCTGCTGCCGGAACGGAGGGAGCGGTTCAGGTCGCTGCAGGTGTCCGGCAGCTGGGACAGGCGATGGATGCGTATAATGAAGGCCGCGTTCAGCCTGTGGAGCTGAGCGAAGAGAACCAGGTATTTTTGAATTCTGCCAACACAGCATGGGAGAAGAACTTCTCTGATGAGGCAACGTTCCAGTTGTTGTTGACCTCTTCCGGACTCTCTACTGCGTCTATGGAACAATAAGTATACGGATGTTAACAAATGGATCTGTGGATATGTTATCGGCATTGACGGATACAAAACGCCTTTGACAGATCCTGAAAAACGCAGCCGGTGTCTCTTTGGCACCGGCTGCGTTTTATTTACGCACATGTGTCATTTCAGTCAGCAGCGCTTTTTTGCCAATGCAGACTGTCAGATTCCCCGTTGTGAAGCCATCTTCCGGTGCTCAGCCTCTTTGGATACGTCTTTATGAAAAGAAGGCTGTCTGTTTGCCAATAGTTTTGGGAAATTCAAACCGGGCATTGTGCCTTGAGAGGACAGGGCGTGGTGAACATGGAAGATTTCCTCCACAGCACACGGCATATGACAAAGAATGTTTTCTTTAGCGCGAAAACTATGCTGGTAACATACCTGCATGATAAGGCTGTGAACCCCTTTGAGCGAGATCAGGAAAGAACAAGCCCCCGCACCAAACGGTGCGGGGGCTTGCTTAGAATCACCTGACTGGAATCAGGTCATCTTCGTCATTAGTCGATGGCGAAGTTGACGGTGTAACCGTTGCAGGTAGCTCTGTAGGAACCAGCGCTCAGACCATCGATGGTCAGAGTCTCGGTGCCGTCAGAGGAAGCGGGCAGGGTCACGGTGTAGCTGTCCCACTCAGCCCAGGTGCTGTTCTCACGAGCATACAGGGTCACGGTCACAGTGCTGGACTTGGTCCCGCTGGTGGTCGTCAACAGAGTGATGTCCACAGACTTACCGCTGACCTTGGGGTCACCGAAGCCGGTGAAGCGGGTAGCAGAGCTGGAGGAGCTGCCGCTGTTGCCGGCATCCTCGCACTCCTTAACAGCAACGAAGATGATCTCGCCGTCATCCACGTACACATCGGCCACGACCAGGCCCTTATCCAGAGCAGACACCAGCTTGGAAGTGGTGTTGATCTCATTGGAGTAAGCGTCGTCGCTGCGGTCGCTGGAGCCGCGGGTATCGATAACGGTGGCATTCTTCATGGAGGTGCCGACGAACTCAACGTTGTTGTAGTACTCAGTGCCATCAACGCTGGTGTTCTTGGGGGCAGAAGTCAGAGAAGTGCTCTTGCCGGTCTCGAAGACCACGTTCTCGGCAAAGCCGTCGTCATTGTCGTTAACCTCACCGGCGCTAAGACCATCGGTGTTGTCCAGCTTATAGACGCCGTCGCTGTCGATGGAGAACTTGTAGAAGCCCTGCTTGGTCTTGCCGTCATCATCGATGGAGACATCCTTATCGCTCAGGTCCTTCATGAACCACAGGGTGCCCTCATAGGTGCTGGAGGAGAGACGAGTGTCGCAGTCATCATCCAGGTAAACGATGTCGTCCTTGTTGGCGGCGCCGTTCAGCTCCTTAGCAGCATAGATCACGAACACGGCATCGTCGTCATCGGCGATGACATAAACGTTAGGAGCAGAGGTGCCCACTTCAACGGTCATCATGCCGGTAGCGGTGGTGATGTCGATGTCAGAGCCCCAATCCTCAACACCAATGAAGAAGGTGGAGTCGGAGATGTAAGCCTTCTTGCTGTTGTCCATGCGAATAACAGTGGAGCTGGAAGTCACATCGTTGCTCAGCTTGTCAGCAATGAGCTCGTACTTGGAGTTCTGGGTCCACTGAGTGGCATGATAGACGCTGCCGTCCTTCTCCAGTTCGTAGATGCCCTTGAAGCTAACCTGGAAGTCGGTCTTGCCCTTCAGCAGATTAACGATCTCATCGGTATAGGTGGAATTATCATAGTCGCTAGACGTGGAATCATAGTAGTCCTTGTCCAGCTTCACCTCCAGCTCGGTGCCGTCGGAGACGGAGATCGCCTGCAGATAGTAGCTGGTGCTACCCTTGTTGGTATCCGCATAGCCGCCGGTGACATAGTACACATCGTCCAGAGAAGCGGTGGCATCGCCGTCAACAGCCAGAGCATAGCCCTCGGCGGTCAGGTAAACCACATACTCCTTGTCGAAGTCCACGTCCTCGCCAGTGGAGAGGCCGGTGAACTGAGCGGCGTATTCATACTTGGTGCCGCCAACAGTGATGCTGCCGCCCTTGACGCCCTTGCCGGAGCCCTGATAGTCATTGGCACCATTGTAGGTGAAGGTCTCAACAGCCTTGGCGGAAGAGGGAGTACCGGTCACAGACTCGACGACATAGCTGCCGACGATGGCGTCATCCTCGCCCAGAGCCACAGCCAGGACAGTGCCCTCGGTGTACTCATCAGCGTTGAAGCCATTGAGGACCTTCTCGTTGTCGTCGTGATCGTCATAGTAATCGGCGTTGCCCAGGTCGTCGCCGTCGATATCCACCAGGGAGATCTCAACGGAAGCGCCCTTGTTCTTCAGGGTGTTGGACAGCTCGTCGTCCACGGCATCGATCTTGGCATAGGTGTAAGAACGGATCACGATGGTATCCACATCGTTATCGTTGTTCTCATAGGTGTCAATGACGTCGCCCTTACCGGCAATCTTAGTGTCGGCAGCCAGATCCTTGTACTTGCCCAGCTTCTCGCCGTTGAAGTACACAACGGCATCTTCGAGAACGTCATCAGAGTCCAGATTCATGTAGTCGCTGTCAGTGACCAGCTTCTCCAGAGTCTTGTTGGAATCCTCGACGGTGTAGGTGTCGTCAACATCGTTGGCGTAAGTGCCGACATCCTCGCTGTCATAGATCCACTTGGTAGCGGGAGCACCGAAATCATCGGTGTCGTCCTCAGCCTTCAGGTCGCTGAAGTACTTCTCGCAGAACTGCTGCGTGCCGCAGGAATCCTTCTGATCGGAGGACTCGTTGTAGCCGGTGTAGTCCTTGCCGGAGGTACGCTCCACCTCAGTGGCGGTGGACTTGTTGGCGATGGTGATGTCGCCCACGGTGACAGTGCTGTTGTCCTTGTACTCCACCATGGTGGCCTTCAGGGTGTTGAAGGCGTACAGGCAGGCCTCTTCACGAGTCACAGCGGCGGTGCCGACGAAGTTGTCGTTGCCGTCGTCCAGCTCGATGCCCAGAGCGCGCTTGCCAACGGCGATGGACCAGTTGGAGCCGGTGTAGCCCTCGATTTCGCTGTCATAGCCCAGGGCGCCCAGCAGCATCTTCATGAAGGCATAGCCGGTCAGAGTAGCGGCGGGACGGAAGGTACCGTCAGCATAACCGGAGATGATGCCTTCCTTCTGGCAGTACGCAATGTAGCCAGCGAAGGTGTTGGTGGTGGGAACGTCGCTGTAGGGAGCGGTGTCGGCGACCAGTGCGCCGGCGGTGGTGGGCCCGAGGATCAGGTTGCAGATGATCTTTGCAGCCGCGCCACGGGTCAGAGTGTTCTGGGGATTGAAAGCGCCATCTTCATAGCCCTCAACAATCCCTGCTGCGGACACCACGTCAACAGCTTCTTTGTACTCGATCTTGCTGCTGTCCGTGAAGTCCTTGGCGCCGGCGGAGACAGTGACCAGAGACATGGTCATCGTCAGAGCCAGAACCAGAGAAAGGAACTTCTTCATGGGATTTTCTCCTCCTTTTGAATTTACCGTCCGGCCTTTCAAATCCTCCAGGAGAGGCACTCCCCAAGGGGACCCCGCTGAAAGGTTATGTACAAGCCATTCGGCATTTAGAAGTTCGGAAGATCTCCCGTTTCGTTTCTTTTCCCGGCCCACATACTGTGGCTAGCCGGTCCCGTATCTAAGCCGGGGAAATGAGAACAGGAACTCTTCACAGCTTGCATCTTAGCAAACAAACGCCAAAGATGCAAGTCGTTTTTTCGTCTTGTAATAAAACTGTAACATTGGAGTAACAAAGCCCGGTATCCCCTTCAAACGCTGCTTGATCAGGCCTGTCAGGCCCCATCCGCCCTTGTATTCCGCGCCATCGGCCCGTTCGGCCAGCAGATAAACTTCCGGCGGGTCCCGGGACTTTGCCGCCTCCTCTCCTTCTAAAAATGCAGGGAGACCGGTTGCCCGATCTCCCTGCGTTCTGCCGGGCTATTCCGACAGCCTCTTTTCTTTTACTGAACGTTGACCGTTCTCTGGAAGGTATCGATCCAGCCGTCCTTGGCAGAGGCGATATAGGTCTCGTCAAACTGCTTGAGGGCGCTCATGGCATCCTCGCCGAAGGCCAGGTAGGTCTTGAGCTCTTCAGGCATGGTGGCATTCTTGTTGACGGGGGCCTCGTTCATGGTCTCCGCCACGCGGCTCTGCACTTCGTCGGAGATCATATACTCCACAAACAGCTGGGCCAGCTCGGGATTCTGGCAGCCCTTGACCACGTTGATGGTGGCGGGAGCGGCGAAAGAGCCCTCAGCGGCGTCCACCCAAACCATGTTCAGGCCGGACTCCATCAGGCCGGGCATGTTGATGTCCATGAAGACCGTGATGTTGGCCTCACCGGTGGTGAAGGCGTTGACAACGTCAGAAGAAGCGGTGTACCAGAGGTTGATGTTGTCCTTCTTCTCCTGCATCAGCTCCATGGCAGGCGTCACATCCTCCTGGCTGCCGCCCATGGCCTCGGCCATAGCCACCAGCATGTAGGGGCCGGCGGTAGAGGTCATGTCGGGCAGGGCCACCATGCCGGCATACTTGTCGTCAAAAAGATCCTGATAAGAGGTGGGAGGATCCAGGTTCAGCTCAGCCAGAGCATCGGCATTGTACATGATGCCGTAGCGGCACAGAGAATAGCAGGGGCCGTAGCCGTTGGCGTCCAGAGCGAAGTCATACAGGTGATCCAGGCTGGTGACAACAGAGGTGTCGATGGGCTCGAACAGGCCTTCCTGAGCGCCGGTCTCAGCAAAGCTCTTGGTCAGCATGGCAACATCCGCGGTGGGGGCGTTCTTCTCTGCCATCAGCTTGTTCAGGCGGTCGCCGTTTCCGCTGGTGGGGTCCACCACGATGGTGCAGTTGTAGGTCTCTTCAAAATCGGCAGCCAGTTCCTTCAGTCCGGCCTCAGCCCAACCCCAGGTGGCAACCACCAGTTCGGCGCCGCCGAAATCCTGGCCGTCCGTACCGGTCTCTTCGCCGGTGGTCTCTTCCTGGGCGTCAGAGCCGCAGGCCGCCAGGCTCATGACCATGAGCCCAGCCAGAAGCAGTGCGAGAAGTCTCTTTTTCATCTCATTGATCCTCCATCTTTTTTTCATCCTTATATACACAGATGCGCTCAGGCGGGAAATACAGCTGTACTGTCTCCCCCTCTTTGTGCTCCGTATATTCACTCAGTGCCGGGTAAACCGTCTCGTCGAAGCAGCCGGTCACCTCCAGCCGGGTGGTGTGCCCCTTATAAGTAGAGGTGCGCACCTGGCCGGAGACCACATTGTCCCCCGGTTCCTTGGCGAGGGCGATATTCTCAGACCGGATGGTCAGCACGCAGGCGTCGCCGGGGGCGATGTCCGCACCGCCGTCTGTCCGGACATGCAGGGTATGGCTGCCGCACTTGACCGGCAGCAATCCGTTCTCCTCCGGACCGGCCACGCCGTGGAGGAAGGTGGAAAAGCCCATGAAGTCCGCCACGAAGGGGGACACGGGACGGTCGAAGATCTCCTGCGGAGTGCCGATCTGCTGGACCCGACCGGCGTTCATCACGATGACCCGGTCCGCCAGGGACACCGCTTCCTCATGGTCGTGGGTGACGATGATGGTGGTGATGCCCAGTTCCTTTTGGATGCGCTTGATCTCCACCTGCATCTCCACCCGGAGCTTGGCGTCCAGGTTGGACAGCGGCTCGTCCAGCAGCAAGATCGTGGGACGGGTCACCATGGCCCGGGCCAGCGCCACCCGCTGCTGCTGTCCGCCGGAGAGCTCCCGGGGATAGCGGCGGTCCAAGCCCACCAGCTTCACCAGGGAGAGCATATTTTCCACCCGCTCCCGGATCTCCGCCTTGGGCAGCTTCTGCAGCTTCAATCCGAAGGCCACGTTCTCAAACACCGTCATGTGGGGGAAGAGAGCGTAGTTCTGGAAGAAGATGCCCACGTTCCGCCGGTAGGGCGGGATGCTGCGCACGTCCTTGCCGTCCACCAGGATGGTGCCGGAAAAGGGCTCGGTAAAGCCGGCGATCATCCGCAGCGTGGTGGTTTTTCCACAGCCGCTGCCGCCAAGCAGGGCAATCATCTCGCCCTCGGCCACAGACAGGTTCATGTCGTCAACGGCGGTAAAATCGCCGAATTTTTTTGTCAGATGCTGTAACTCCAGTGTTGCCATTTGGCTCCTCCCCTTACTTCATAAACATATCCAGGCCCACCAGGCGCTCCATCAAAATGATGAGGACCAGAGAGGCAACCATCAAAAGCGTGGAGATGGCGGCCAGCGTGGGGTCAAAGGTCAGCTCCATGTAGTTCATGATCCGGATGGGCAGCGTGATGAACCGGGGCGTGGAGAGCAGGCTGCTCAGCGCCACCTCGTCAAAGGAATACAAGAAAGCCAGCAGGGCGCCCGCCAGGATGCCGGGCTTTGCCAGCGGAATGGTGATCTTGAAGAACACCTGCACGGGATTGGCTCCCAGGGATGTGGCGGCGTCCTCCAGCGTCCAGTTGAACACATGGAGCACGGAGACCGTATTGCGGACCACATAGGGCAGGATGATGATGAAATGGCCGATGAAGATCCGCAGCATGCCCGGCACGCCGCCCAGCTGGCTGTACAGCTGGAGCAGCACGAAAGCGAAGGCAACGCTGGGCACATACATGGGCGAGGTAAAGTAGTTGAGCAGGGCGTTCTTTCCCCGGAAGTCATACCGGCAGATGGAAAGGGCCGCCGTCACGCCCAGCAGCACGTCCAGCAGCGTGGCCAGGATGCCGATTTCCAGGCTCTTGACCAAGCCGTCCATAAAATGGGTGGAGGACGTGAAGATGTTGGCATACCACTTCAGGGAAAAGCCCTGAGGCGGGAAGGTGACCAGCGCAGTGGGGGTAAAGGAGGCCAAAACGATGACCACCAGCGGCGCCACCAAAAAGAGCATCACCAGCACTGCCACCAGCCGGCAGAGCCAGTTCACATGGCCGTCACGCATTCTTTCCGCCTCCCATCCGTTTCATGTATTTTCCGGTGGTCAGCACCACCACGACCTGGACCGCCAGGATCACCGCCAGCAGGATGTAGCTGATGGCAGCGGCGGCACCCCAGTCAAAGCTGACGTTGATCTCCTGCACCACCATGGTGGCCATCATGCGGAACTTGGACCCGCCCAACAGCTTGGGGGTGACGTAGGAGGTCATGCTCATCGTAAACACCAGCACGCAGCCGGAGATGATGCCCGGTGTGCTCAGGGGGAAGATGACCCGGGTGAACGTGGTCATGGGAGATGCGCCCAGGCTGTACGCCGCGTACTCCACATTGGGATCGATGCTCTGCAGCACGCCCACCAGGGAGAGGATCATGTAGGGGATCAGCAGATGGATCATGCCGATGATGACCGCCGTCTCCGTGTTGAGGATCTTCAGCGGCTCAGAGATGAGCCCCAGGCCCATCAGGAACTGGTTGAGCAGGCCGTTGGTGCCGAGAATGACCATCCAGCCGTAGGAGCGCACCACGGCGCTGACCAGGAAGGGGAACAGGATCACGATCACCATGGCCTGCTTGAGCCGGGACGGCGTCCGGGCCATGTAATAGGCCGTGGGATACCCCAGCAGCAGCGAGACCGCCGTAGAGATCAGCGACACCCGCAGGGTCGTCCAGAGGATGTCCAGGTAAAAGGGATCCGTAAAGAATGCGGTGAAGTCCGCCGTTCCGTTCTCCGCCAGCGTGCGGATCAGAATATAGATCATCGGGAAGATGAAAAACAGCAGCAGTGCCAGCGACGCGGGCAGCGCCAGCAGCAGCGCCTGCTTTTTCCGTTCCATCAATGCTCCCCCTTTCTCTTCTCAATGAGCGGCAAAAACCGCTTATGTGCCACATCCAGCAGCCCCCGGTCCGTACATTTGATCTCCGGGGAGACCGCCAGCGGCATAATGGTGAAAAACGACATCAGGTCTGCGTGGGAGAAGCCCATCTCCCCACAGTCCGTCAAAAAGGCCGTCAATTCTTCCAGAAGTTCCTCCGGCGGCAGCGTGGACATCAGCCCCGCCAGCGGCAGCGGGATGCAGCGGCGGACCGTGCCGTCCTGCGCTGCGCAGATGCCGCCCTGGGCCTCGATCACCGCGTTGGCCGCCAGGGCCATGTCGGCGTCGTTCCCTCCGTACACCGTGAGGTTGTGGGCATCGTGGCCGTAGGTCAGCGCCACGGCGCCCCGCACCTGGCCCATGCCCTCGATCAGGGCCAGACCATGCTGGGCCTTTCCGTAGCGGTTGAAGACCGCCATCTTCAAATAGCCCCGGCCATCCAGCACAGCGCCGCCGTTTTCTCCCGGAACCACGGGAAGCTCCCGCTGGACCCGGGTAGTGTGCAGCGACACGCCGTCCTGGGCGATCACATTCACCACTGCCGTTCCCACGGCAGGCGCAGCGATCACCAGATCTTCCGGCCGCACCGGCGCGCACCGCACAGAGCTGCGCAGCACATCCGACAGATCCGGCTGGGGCAGCGCCTTCACAAGCCGTCCCTCCCGGCACACCACTTCCCCGCCGCAGAGCACCAGCTCCGGCCGGGGCGCGCGCAGATCCCGCACCAGCTGCAGATCCGCCCGCATGCCCGGGGCGATCCCGCCCACATCGTAAAGCCGCAGGCGGCGGGCCGGGTTGATGGTGGCAAAGCGCACCGCCCGCACCGGGTCCAGCCCCAGCGCCACGGCCTCCGTCACCACATGGTTCAAATGCCCCTGCCGCATCAGTCGGGGCAGCGGCACATCGTCCGTCACCAGGCAGATGCGGTCCTGGACCGGAGCGGCATTCATGGCCGCCACCAGCTCCCGGTTCAGGGCGTTGGCCTGTATCTGGACCGTAAAGCCCAGAGCCAGCTCCTCTTCCAGCTTCTCCGCCGTCCGCAGGGTGTGGTCGCTGTCGATCCCGGTCGCCCGGAAGGCCTGCAGATCCCGGCCCGTCAGCAGGGAGGCATGTCCGTCCATGATACAGCCACGCCGGAGCGCTTCCTGCGTCACGGAGAGGATCCGCTCCTCCCCGTCGGCCACGCCCCGGAAGTCCATCACCTCGCCAAGGCCCCATACGCCCGGCAGATCCAGCAGCTCCGCCGCCTCCGCGGCCCCCACGCTGTATCCGGAGTCCTCAAACCCCGGAGCGGAGGGGATCGTGGACGGCGCCATCATCAACACCCGCAGGGGAAGTCCGCGGGCCGCATCCATCAGCGCCTGCACGCCCCGCAGTCCCAGCACATTTCCGATCTCATGGGGGTCCGCCGCCACCGTGGTGGTCCCGCAGCAAAGGGCCGCCCGGGCAAAATGAGCCGGCGTCAGCATGCTGCTTTCCAGGTGCATGTGGGAATCCACAAAGCCCGGCAAAGCGTAACAGCCGCCGCCGTCCAGCACCTCTGCCGCCTCATAGGGCGGCTCCAGAGGGCCAACATACGCGATACGGTCTCCTTCGAGGCCAATGCACCCCTCTGAGACCGTATCGTTAAACACATTCACGATCCGCACGTTGCGGATCAAGCAGGAAAACGGACGACGCCCCTGTGTGGCGCCGACAACGTGCATCAGCGTGGACAATCTTCTCTCTCCTCATTTGCAAATGGCGGCTGCAGCCCGCCAGTGATACTACCTTTCTTTCCGTGTATCATATCCTAATTTCCCCCTGTCTGTCAACAAACCCTTGCAAAAATGCGCAATTTATATAAAATATTCAAAGTGAATCATCGGTTTCTGCCGGAATTGGCAAAACCAGCCCGAAGGAGGACACAATATGACAAAGGAAGCACTCAAAGCCCGCTGTCTGCAGCTGATTGAGGACAACAAGGCTGCCATCATTGACATCGGACAGGAGATTTTCGCCCATCCGGAACTGGGCTTTAAAGAGCACAATACCGCCGCGCTGGTGCGCAGCACGTTTGAACGACTGGGGATCCCCTACCGGGATAAACTGGCCATCACCGGCGTCCGGGGTGATCTGAAGGGCCGCAGCGACGGTCCCCGGGTCATGGTGATGGGCGAGCTGGATGCTGTGGTCTGCCCCCTCCACCCCCAGGCGGACCGGACCACCGGCGCCGCCCACTCCTGCGGTCACAACGCCCAGATCGCCTCCATGCTGGGCGCGGCCATGGGCCTTGCGCCGCTGGCGGACCAGCTGGACGGCAATGTGGCCTTCGTGGCGGTGCCTGCGGAGGAGTACGTGGAGCTGGAGTACCGGGAACGGCTGCGTCAGGAGGGGCAGATCCGCTTCTTCGGCGGCAAGCAGGAATACTTGCGCCTGGGTGTGCTGGACGACATCGACATGGGCATGATGATCCACTCCCACGCCGGCGTCCGGGACCGGCATTTCCTCATCAACTGCGACAGCTCCGGCTTCCTTGGCAAGCTGATCCGCTTTACCGGCCGGGAAGCCCACGCCGGTGCCCGGCCCTTTGACGGGATCAACGCCCTCAATGCCGCCGCCCTCTCCCTGCTGGCCATCAACTCCCAGCGGGAGACCTTCCGGGAGAAGGACCGGATCCGGGTCCATCCCATCATCACCAAAGGCGGCGACCTGGTGAATATCGTGCCGGCGGACGTGCGGATGGAGACCTATGTCCGGGGCACCAATCTGGAGGGCATCCTGGACGCCTCCGAAAAGGTCAACCGCTCCCTGCAGGGCTGCGCCTATGCCATCGGCGCCAAGGTGGACATTCAGGAAATGCCCGGCTATCTGCCCCTCATCCAGAACCCGGTCCTCTCCGACCTCTTCGCGGCCAACGCCGAGACGCTTCTGGGCGCAGGCACCAACATCTACGGCCAGGAGCTGATAGGCGCCACCGACGCCGGAGACGTCAGTTCCTTCATGCCCTTCATCCACATCTCCACCGGCGGCTATGACGGAGACGCCCACAGCCAGAACTTCACCGTGTGCGATCCTGAGATGGCCTATGTGATGCCCGCCAAGGCCATGGCCATGACGGTCATCGACCTTTTGTGGGACGGTGCTGCCCAGGCCCGTGCCATCCGGGACGCCGCCGCGCCGAAATTTACCCGGGAGAGCTATCTGCAGTTCTGGGACAGCGTCTGCGCCGGAACCGCGCAGCCGGACAGTTTTTAATTATTAATTATTAAAAGGAGGAACGATCTGATGATTTCCAAACAGGTTTTGGATCTGGAGCCTCAGTTTATTGCCTGGCGGCGGGAACTGCACGCCGTCCCTGAGCTTTCTTTTCAGGAAGTTCAGACTACGGAATTTCTGTTAAAGCACCTGCGCAGCATCCCCGGCCTGACCATTGAACAGCCCACCAAGACCGGTGTGGTGGCAGTTCTGCGAGGCGCGCACCCCGGCCGGACCATTGCCCTGCGGGCCGACATCGACGCCCTTCCCATCCAGGAGGAGACGGATCTTCCCTTCGCCTCCAAGACGCCGGGGGTCATGCACGCCTGCGGCCACGACGGCCACGCTGCCATGCAGCTGGCCGCCGCCCAGGTCCTGGCCGGAGAGCGGGAACAGCTCCACGGCGAGGTGCGCTTTCTCTTCCAGCACGCGGAGGAGCTGCCTCCCGGCGGCGCCGTGGAGATGGTGAAGGCCGGTGTGATGGAGGGCGTCTCCGAGGTCTACGGCATGCACCTGAGCTCCAATTTCCCCACCGGCACCTTCGGCGTCCGGGCCGGTGCCCTCACCAGCGCCACGGACCGTTTTGACATTGAGGTCATCGGCAAGGGCGGCCACTCCGCCTTCCCGGAGACCTGTGTGGACCCGGTGGTCACTGCCGCCCAGATCATCACCGCCCTGCAGACCATCGTCTCCCGGCGCGTCCGGGCAGTGGAACCGGCGGTGGTATCCGTGTGCATGGTCCAGGGCGGCCAGGCCTATAACATCATCCCCGGAGAGGTGACCCTCACCGGCTCCACCCGGACCTTTGACCGGGAGACCCGCCGTACACTGCCCCAGACCATGGAAAACATCGTCCGGGGCATCTGCGAGGCGGCCGGTGCGTCCTACACCTTCCGTTTCTCCCAGGGCTACGCCTCCGTCATCAACGACGCCGCCCTGACCCAGGCGGCCCGCCAGACGATCCAGACCACCTTCGGCGAGCAGGCCGTTCTGGAGATCGAGCCGCTGATGCCCGGTGAGGACTTCTCCGCCTTCCAGGAAAACTGCCCCGGTTTCTTCGTGGAACTGGGTGCCCGGAACGAGGCCAACGGATGCACGTTCCCCCATCACAACAGCCGCTACCTGATGGATGAAGCCGCGCTGAAATACGGTGTGGAATATCTCTGCCAGTTGGTGCGCAGCCGTCTGGGAGAGGCATGATTTCCCCGGCTGCCGGCGGTGCGCCGTAAGATGATTTCCCAATAGCGGCAGCAGACCTCCGAAAAAAACCGGCAGCGCCGGGTGTTCGGCTTTCCACGAAAAAACACCAGCCATACGGCTGGTGTTTTTTTGTGTTTTTCAGCGCACGCCCTTTTGCAAAATCACACAGCCATAGGGCTGCTCCTCGCTGGTGGACAGCGTGATATACGCCCGCCGCGCATGTTCGTAAAACTCCGTCCGGGTGACAAAGCCCACGCCGGCCTGGGGCTCACAGGCTGCCACCGTCTCCCGGACTGCATCCCACAGCGCCGGCCGCTCCTTCAGTTTCTCCTCAAAACCCGGATCCGGTTTCATCAGCTTCACCGGATACTCCTCATACTCCACATCCAAGGGAATCAGCTGGAGAATGGAACGGAGCATGTCCAGCGTACCGTTTCCCTTTGCGTCGATCATGATCCCTCCGGCACCCATCGTGGCGGCAGGGTAAAAATGATCGGCGATCACGATCGTATCGCCATGGCCCATATCCGCCAGTGCCTTGAGCAGCGCAGAGCTGACATTGGACGGAATCCCCTTCAGCATCTCAAATCCCTCCTTTAAATTTGGGACACCGCCTCGCCGGCATCCCGGTTCTGTTCAAATGGATACACGATTCCTGCCGCTGCCCGGACCCGGTCGCACAGGCCGCTGATGAGCAGGGTTTCCTCCGGCGGGACCTCAGGGCTGACCGTCAATCCTGCCCGGACCCACTCCTGCACCGCCGCAGCCTCGTACTGGAAGCCCTCCCCGGGGAAGGGGAATCGCATCACCCGGTGATCCTGCCAGTAGCTCTGGTCACAGTGGACCTGGGGTCTGGAACCGACCAGCACCATATCCGGATTTCTGTGACGGGGGATCAGGATGCTCCCCTCCTCGCAAGTGATGACCGTCCGGAACTCCCTGCGGTACAGGCCGCACATGAGGTTCGCCGTCATCCCGTCCGCAAAGCGCAGAAACAGTGTGGACTCGGCGTCCACGCCTGTGGAAGCCGGGAGCACAGAGCTGAAAAACTCCGTAGGCTCCTCCAGCCGCCCCATGGCCACCGTCATGGCCGCAAGGCTGTAAACGCCGCCGTCCAGCAGCGCTCCGCCGGCCAGAGCCGGGTCCAGCAGGCGGTCCGTAGGAGGCAGCGTCTTCGGATCCACGCCCCACCCGGTCAGGGATGTGACGTTCACCACCCGCCCCAGCTCTCCGGACCGGAGCAGCTGACGCACATAGGTCCAGGCCGGGAAAAAGCGGGACCAGAGCCCCTCCATCAAAAACGTCCCGTTGGCGGCGGCATGTTCAAACATAGATGCCGCCTGTGCCCGATTCACTGCAAAGGGTTTTTCGCACAGCACCGCCTTGCCCGCGTCGGATGCCAGCTTCACGGCGGCCTCGTGCATCGGATGGGGCACGGCCACATAGACGATGTCCACTGCCGGATCCTCCACAAGCTCCCGGTAACTTCCGTAGGCGGTGCCGCCGAACTCCCGGCAGAAGGCACGGCTGCGTTCCAGGCTCCGGGAACCGGCCGCCGCTACATAGCCGTCCGGCACATACCGCAAACTCGCGGCAAAATCTCTTCCGATCCGGCCGGGGCCCAGAATGCCCCAGCCGATTTTCTTTTTCTGGCTGACCATGGCAAATCTCCTATCGGTTCCGATGATGGATCTCCACGTCAAGACGCTCCCCGGCCCGGGGCACAGCACAGGGCACATCCGGATACTTCACGTGCAGATAGTCCTGAAACAGCAGCGGATTTTCCAGATTCCCGGCGTAAGCGTCATAGTGCATGGGGATCACCAGCCCCGGCTTTACCGCTCCTGCCAGATCCGCCGCCTCCTGATACGTCATGTTCCCCAGGATCCCCCTGCGCAGGCGGGAGGCACTGCGGCCGTTGATGGGCAGCAGCATCACATCCAGCCGCCCCAGCTGCCTGAGCCGGGTCTCCAGTCCTTCGTAGATGCAGCAGTCGCCGGCGTGATACACCGTCGCGCCCTGATAGGACACCGCATATCCCACCGCCGCATACTCCCCGGTGACCGGGTCCCGCTCCAGCAATTCATGGGCCGCAGGGATCGCCTGCACCCGGAAGCCGTCCTCTTCAAACGGCGTCCCGTTGCCCACGCCCACCAGACGGCCGGCCACTGTCGGCAGTTCCCGCTGCAGTTTTTCCAGGTGATACCGGGGCACCAGCATTTTCGCCTCCGGCGATGCCTTTGCCAGTGCCGGCCAGACGGCGCGGTCGATATGGTCCAGATGATCATGGGTCCCCAGCACATAATCCAACCCCGTCACTTCCTCCGGACGCACCGGCGGAGGAACCACCCGCTCCGCTGCCGGAGACAAAAAGAGGTCGATGGCAAAGACCTTCTCCCCGATCCGGATCACAAATCCCGCCTGGTGCAGCCACCAGATGGAAATGGTATCCGGCGGCCCCTTACGGGCCGCCGGGTCTGTCCGCAATTCCATAGCTCTTCCCGGCTCCGGCTTCACACCGGCTCCGCCGCCGGCGGATACTCATTGCACAGCAGGCGAATCGGCGGCACGTCCTCTTCGATCTCCGGGAAGCGGCCCACCGCCTGCCAGAAGCGGTTGTCCGATTCGTCGTCATTGCACTGGCTGACTTCGCCGATCAGGACCGGCCCCGTGCCCCGCTTGGCCCAGAACGCATGGTACACCTTCTGAGGCAGCGTCACGCTCTGACCCGGCTGCAGCTCCAAAAGCGCCCCCGGTTCCAGCGTCATCCGGACTCCGTCCGAGACGATTTCCACAGCCGCGTTCCTGTCCAGTTCTTCCTGTTCGTTGGAGCAGTAGAGCTGCATCACCAGCGTCCCGCCGCCCCGGTTGATGATGTCTTCCATCTTGTTCCAGTGGAAGTGCATGGGGCAAAGCTGACCCTCCTGACTGATGAGCAGCTTTTCCGCATAGGGCTTTTTGTACTGGGGCAGTTTCTGGTTTCCGTTGCGCAGTGTAAACAGCACCAGCCCCACTTCGTCCATGTTTCCGCTGCCCCAGTCGGTGATGTCCCAGCCCAGCATATTGTCCCGGATCTCATCACACTCATGGCCCTTTTCCCGCCACATCTCCGGCGTCCAGGACGCAAACGGGGGCAGAATAAACTGAAAGCTCCGAATAAATTCCTCGGAGCGCAGGATGATCTCATTGATTTCGCTTCGTTTCATGACTTCCTCCCGAAATTCCCGCCGCAGGGCACTGCCTGCACTCCTTTGTCAGGCCAGCCTCCCGCAGCCTTCAGGGCGCGCTTTCCCAGCCCCCGCTTTCGCGGGGGCTGCGGGACACCGCCCGGTTACTGGAATTCAAAGTACAGCGAGATCTTGTCTCCCCGGAAATACTCCGTCTCCGTACAGTAGACATGCCCTTCCAGGTTATAGGTCACGCTGTAATCCGTCAGCATGGGCTGACTGGGCTTGATCTGCAGCGTCTCCGCCACCCACTTGGGCGCCCTGGTGGCGTTCCAGGTCTCAGAGACGGTCCCCCGGACCAGGCCGTAGGACTTCTCCAGGATCATGAACAGCTGGTTGGACTCCATCTCCTCCCGCTTTCCATCCAGGTCCGGCGCGAGAAACGCCGGGATGTATGTAACATGGACGCTCATGGGGCTGTCGTTCATATAGCGCAGGCGCTTGACCGCATAATAAACACAATCCGCCGGCAGGGAGAACACTCCTGAGAGTTTTGCGTCCGTCTTTCTCTCGATCTCCAGCACTTTCGTGGTGATGGTGTAGCCCATCTTCTGGAGCTGAGAGATGATTCCGTCAAACTTCAGGTTGCCGCCCCGCATCTTGGGCGAGCTGACATAAGTCCCCTTTCCCATCACACGCTCCACCAGGCCTTCCTGCTCCAGCTTCGCGATGACGTTGCGGACAGTCATGCGGCTGATCCCGTACTCCTGACTGATCTTGTTTTCCGAAGGGATCAGTTTGCCCACCGGCCACTCATTGCTGGCCATCTTCTGGCGCATGATCTGCTCCAGCTGAGCGTGCAGCGGCGTCGCGCTTTCTCTATTTAACATCATATCCTCTGCTCCTTATCCGTGACTACCAGACGTAGTTCAGGCAAATAGATTGCATGTATCACCATGATACCCAATTATTGGAGAAAAGTAAAGAAAGCGCTCAAAGCAGACGCTTTATCCTCTTTTTCGACACGGATGCCGCCGGATCGGTACGGCGTTTAGCGCTCATCCTCCCGCAGCTGCCCCAGCCGCCCCGCGGGGTGCCACCGGACATATTGGGTGCTGGTCAGGCCATAATTCGCCTGAAGCACAATACTAAGCCTCTGCAGTACCATCATCTCCGCCAGTACCGAGAGCCTGGGCGCCCGGTTCAAACTGTCTCCCTCCTGCGAAACGCCGGCAAACAGGTGCACATCCGCGTTTTTCGCCAGCCACGACGCGGGATTTCCCGTGATAGCAACAATGCGGCCGCCGTTTTCCCGCACGGCCTGCACGGTGGCTTTCAGTTCCGCGGTCTCGCCGCTGTTGGAGATGCAGATCACCACATCTCCCTCCACCAGCTGTCCGCAGGAGCCGTGTACGGCCTCCGTCCCGTGGAGATAGTAGGTGGGCGTGCCGGTGGAAGAGAGCAGCGAGGCGGCGTATCCGCAAAGATGCGCCGGCTTGCCGATCCCCGTGGCATGGATCCGCCCGCCTTTGCGGCGGCACGCGGCAATCAGGGCGGCTGCCTGAAAATACGGTTCCTGCGAATAAGGTTCCAGGCACCGGTCCAGCTCCGTGCGGCAAATGCGGTTGAACTCCGCCAGCGCGTGTTCACACTCCGTCCGCCGCAAGTCCCGCTCCTCTACCATTTCTCTTCCACCTCTCTTTTCAATTCGGACCTGCCGGTCTGCTCCAGCAGCAGCAAAACCTGATTGAGACTGGGCAGGCTGGGCTGTGCCCCCATACGCGACACGGTGAGCGCCGCCGTGCAGTTGGCAAATTCCAGCGCCGCTGCGGTATCCAGCCCCTGGCAGACCGCCACGGAAAAGGCGGCGATAAAGGAGTCTCCCGCAGCGGTGGGATCCAGCACTTTTTCCACCGGTACGCAGGGACTGTGGAAAAACTGCCCCTGCCGCAGCAGCGCCGCTCCGTTTCCTCCCAGTGTGACCAGAACGTTTTCCACACCTCTGCGGGCCAGTGCCTCCGCCGCCATCCGGGCCGCCATCAGTACCTGCGTCCGTACCGGCTCCGTCCCCGCGATCACAGCCGCTTCATGCTCATTGGGCGAAAGGTATGTCAGTCCATCCAGCAGATCCTCCGGCAGAGGAGCCGCAGGCGCCGGATTGAGCATGACCGGTACCCCGGCCGCCCGGGCCAGCTCCACCGCCCGCCGGTTGGCTTCCAGGGTGATCTCCAGCTGCAGCATCAAAAGATCGTACTGGGAGATCTCCCGCTCCAAAAACGCCAGTGTTTTCTCAGTGACGCAGGCGTTGGCCCCCGGCACCACAATGATTCGGTTCTGTATCCCGCCATGACCGTCCGGGTGGAGCAGGATGGCTCCCACCGCAGAGGAAGATTCCGGCACGATCTCCACATGGCTGGTATCCACGCCTGCCGCCTTCAGAGACTGCAGCAGCGTCTGACCGAAGGCATCGCCGCCCACCATGCCGACCATCGTCACATCGGCCCCCAGCCGGGCAGCCTGAATGGCCTGGTTGGCCCCCTTGCCGCCCGGTGCGCTCTGGAAGCTGCTGCCCAGCACCGTCTCCCCCGGCTCCGGAAACCGCCGGGTGGAGACGGTCAGGTCCATGACAAGACTTCCGACCACCAGTATCTTAGGTTTTTTCCCCATGATCCACACCTCCCTGTATGCTGCCGTCAGTCGGCCAGGGTAGAGATCTCCGCCGTCTTCATCCGCTCCCGGGTCTCATTGGCGAAGTGGCAGGCCACACAGTGGCCCGGCGCTACTTCGGACATCTCAGGCGCCTCCTGGAAGCAGCGCTCCTGCGCCATCCAGCAGCGCGGCGCGAAACGGCAGCCGGGCTTGGGGTTGACCGGGCTGGGAACGTCTCCTTTCAAGACGATCCGGGAGACCTTTTTGTCTACGTTCACCCGGGGCACCGCGGACAGCAGCGCCACGGAATAGGGGTGACAGGTATTGGCAAACATCTCGTCGGTCTCCGCGATCTCCACGATCTGGCCCAAATACATCACCGCGATGCGGTTGGAGATGTGGCGCACCACGCTCAGATCGTGAGAGATGAACAGATAGGAAAGCCCCATCTTCTTCTGCAGATCCATCAGGAGATTGACGATACGGGCCTAAATGGACACATCCAGAGAAGACACCGGCTCATCGCAGACGATAAAGTCCGCGTTGAGGGACAGCGCCCGGGCGATTCCCACGATCTGCCGCATACCGCCGTCCAGCTCATGGGGGAAGTGATCCAGCAGGTTCAGCGGGATCTGCACACGCTCGCACAGGTCCTCCACCGCCTTGGCGATCTCCTCCTTGGTCCCGTAGTGGTGGATCTCAAAGGCCTCGGACAAAATGGCCCGGACCGTTTTCCGGGGGTTGAGCGAGGAGTAGGGGTCCTGGAAGATGATCTGCATCTTCTGGCACAGGGCCAGAGCCTCCTCCCGGTCCGCCGTGAAGATGTCCTTTCCCCGGTAGAGCAGCTTTCCGTCGCCGCGCTGGAGCAGACGCATGATGACATTTGCTTATTGTTTTTATTTGTAACGCACAATTTTCTTTGGGCTGGCGCCCTTTTTGGGAAACAAAAGGGCACCACTCTGATGGTTATTAAAACCAACAAAACGGTGCCCATAATTTTGTGAATCTTTTTAGTCTGAAAAACGGTGCCTTTTTTGAAAAAAACGCTTTCAAAAAGGGCACCGGCATATAATCCTGCAAAATGGTGGCAGAATAGTGGTTCAAATCTTTGCTCATCCACCGGAATAGCCTATGTCATCTATTGTTCAAACCCTGAATTTGAGGGGGGTAAAAAACCCGGAAAAGGTTGATGCCGTAGGCTTACAGCCTACGGCATCTATACCTTTTTTACAATATGGAGGTGACACCCGGATTTGAACCGGGGAATCAGGGTTTTGCAGACCCTTGCCTTACCACTTGGCTATGTCACCATCTGGGACATTTATATTATATGCAAACTTTCCGGAAAAGTCCACACTTATTTTTTGAACTGCGATGCCCACACTCTCGTGTGGGCATCGCGTCTGGAGCGGGCAACGAGGCTCGAACTCGCTACCTCCACCTTGGCAAGGTGGCGCTCTACCAGATGAGCTATGCCCGCAAATGGTGCCCAGAGCCGGAATCGAACCAGCGACACGAGGATTTTCAGTCCTCTGCTCTACCAACTGAGCTATCTGGGCAGGTTTCCCAAGAAGCAAATGCTTCTTGGGAGATGGCGACCCGGAACGGGCTCGAACCGTCGACCTCTAGCGTGACAGGCTAGCGTTCTAACCAACTGAACTACCGGGCCATCTCAATAAGTGGTGGGAACAACTGGACTCGAACCAGTGACCCCCTGCTTGTAAGGCAGGTGCTCTAACCAGCTGAGCTATGCTCCCCGATTGCCGTTTTCGTCAGACGACAAAAGTTATTATACTGAGATGGGTCCGGTTTGTCAACTGTATTTTTGAGATTTTTTAAACTTTTTTTCGCATGCCCTCCAGAAGCCCCTCCAGGTCCTGCCGGGAGAAATGCTGCACGTTGTCACAGAAGCGGCAGGTCAGCTCCGCTTCCCCCTGCTCATCCAGCAGAGACCGAAGCTCCGTGGGCCCCAGGCTGATGAGTGCCCGCTCCATCCGGTCCCGGCTGCAGTAACAGCGGTACTCAATGGGGCTGCGCTCCAAAATCTCCAGGTCAAAGTCGGACAAAGCCCGGCGCAGCATACTCTCCGGATCGTCGTCCTCCTGCAGCAGCTTCGTCACCGCTCCGGCGGCCAGGACACTGCCCTCCACCTTGGTGATGATGTCCTCGCCGGCGCCGGGCAGCAGCTGGATCAGATAACCGCCCGCTTTCAGCACGCTCTGGTCCCGGTCCACCAGGACCCCCAGGCCGCAGGCGGTGGGGATCTGCTCCGACTCCACAAAATAGGCCGCCAGGTCCTCGGCGATCTCGCCGCCGATGAGGCCCACGCTGCCCACGTAAGGCTCCTTCATGTCCAGGTCCCGGATCACGGTCAGCATGCCGTCGGTACCCACGGCACCGCCCACATCCAGCTTGCCGTCCGGCCGCAGAGGCAGGTCCACCGCCGGCTCGTCCACCCGGCCCCGGACGTTGCCCTGGTTGTCCGAAACCGCCAGCACCGTCCCCAGCGGACCGCCGCCTTTGATCTGCAGCGTCACGCTGGCGCCGTCCTCCTTCAGGGCGTTGCCCATCATGGAACAGGCCGCCAGGGCCCGTCCCAGGGCCGCTGTGGCCACCGGCAGCGTCCGGTGGATCTGGCGGGCCCGCTCGGTAAGATCCCGGGTGGAGACCGCTGTGGCCTTTACAAAGCCATCCTTGCTGATGGCCCGAATCAGTTGATCGCTCATCGTCTTGCTCCTTTATTCTCTCGCCGTACTCCCACGGCAGTCTCGCCCTCCGCCTATTTTCCGGGCAGAGGGCGGGGAAATGCACATTTTGCCGGCTATTGCCGGCACGAAGATTTTCTCAGATGCAGGGCTCCTCCGCCGGGCGGACGGCCCGCACGATCCAGCGGTCCTCCTCCGGCTCCGGCGGGCAATCCGTCAGATCTCCGGTGAACACGATGTCCCGGAAGCCCGCCTCCGTCAGGAACTGCTCCAGCTCCTCCCGGCTCCAGGCCCGCTCCCGGTGTTCCTCAAAGTCCCGGTCCCAGGCACCGTCTCCGCGCTGACGGAACAGATCCACCTGATAGGTGCACACCTGCCGCTTTTCAGAAAAAAACGTCCGCCACACGCAGAAGGTCTCTTCCGTCTCATCCATATACATCTGATGATCCATCCGCCGGAGTTTCCAGGGTGTGTTCACGTCAAACCAGAAGCTGCCGCCGGGCCGCAGCCACCGGTACACCCGACGAAAGGTCTCCTGCAGATCAGCGGGCCGGGTCAGATAGTTGAGGGAATCCATTGTGGAGATCGCTGCGTCCACCGGCTGGACAAGCCGCAGCCGCGGCATGGTCTGATGCAGAAACAGCGGAGGCGACTCCAGGTCCACCGCCTTGGCCATGGCCTGAGTGAGCATTTCTTCAGAGCCGTCGGTGGCAGTCACCTGATAACCCCTCCGGGCCAAAAGACACGCCATTGTCCCCGTGCCGCAGGCCAGATCCAGCACCTGCCGGACCGGCACGCCGCTTTTGCGGAATTGGCGCACCAGCCAGTCTGCCCGCTTTTTGTATCCCACATCCGTCATCAGGGCGTCATATCCGGCGGCCAGAGCATCGTAGCTGCTCATTTTTGCTGCTCCTTGCAGCGGTCAAAAAGCTTGGCGTATGCCCCCGTACCATAGCTCAAAGAGCGGTTCACCCGGCTGATGGTCGCGCTGGAGGCACCGGTACGCTCCAGGATGTCGTTATAGATCATTCCCTGATAGAGGAGGGACGCCACCTCGAAGCGCTGCTCCATCGCTCGCAGCTCAGAGATGGTGCACAGATCCTGGAAAAAGTCATAGCACTCCTGCTCATCTTTCAGCTGCAAAATGGCCTTGTACAGTTCGTCGTTCTTTTCCTTCTTCCCGATTTTTACCATATCGCATACCCTTTCTGGGATCCTTCCAGTTGATCGGCAAGATGCCGTCTTTCATATTTTAACATTGTACTGCGTGAAAATAAAGAGGCTGGCCGGCAAAATTTTCACTCTTTAAAGTGTGGGTGTCCGCCGCACCACTTTTCTCCCCGCCGCATAGGCTGGCACAAACGCAACTTGGGGGAAGGGAGCGGCGCATATGAAGAAAAGTCTGACGGAGCTGCACACGGAGACCTTTACGGCGGAGCGGGAATGGACTGTGGACGGCATTCCCGTGCTCTCCGCCTGTGTCTGCGTACCGCAGCCGGTACCGGCTATGGACCGGGTATCCCGCCGAATCTGGCGGTACTATCAGCTGCAGTGCCGCTCCTTTCTCCGCTACTGCGAGGGGTGGCTCCTGCCCCAGGCGGCAGACGAGTACCGTGCGGCGCTGGAAGCCAGCACGCCTTTGCCCCAGTTTCAGGCGACTTTGAACTATCGGGTCACCTACAATGAGGGGGGGCTGTGGAGCTTGTACACCCAGTCCCGTGAGGTGACGCTGCCGGGACAGACGCTGATGCAACGCTGGGGGGATACCTGGGACCTGCGGACCGGCTATCCGGTGTCCATGGGGGAGTTCTTCCCCCGGCGCTGCGGCTGGAAGCGGCAGCTGACGGCCCTGGCAGCAGCAGAGATCACCCGGCAGGAGGAGGCGGGCATCGCCCGGTACCGGGAAAACTGGAAGCGGCTTTTGCGCCGGCGGTTCAATGCCCGCAGTTTCTACCTGACAGACGAGGGTCTCACCTTCTTCTATCCCATGTACGCCATTGCGCCGGCGGTGGAGGGGATCCCCTCTTTTACGGTACCTTTCGGTGAGCTGCGGGTCCCCCGCCCATAGAAAAAGGACCGCCGCAAATGCGGCGGTCCTTTTTACTTTTTTATTTGCGTTTATTTGCGCAGTTCGTGGTCCTCCCGGGAAACCTTTGCCACCAGGCCGCTGAGGGCCAGCAGGGCGATCAGGTTGGGGAACACCATCAGCGCGTTGAACAGGTCGGAGAGGTTCCACACCAGTGGCGCATCCAGAACGGAGCCCAGCGCCACACACACCACCGCGATCATCGAATAGACCTTCACAGCCTTGGTGCCGAAGAGATACTTGACATTCTGACGGCCAAAGAAATACCAGCCGATGATCGTAGAGAAGGCGAAGAACAGCAGGCAGATCGCCACGAAAATGTCGCCAAAGCCGCGGAACACCGTGGAAAACGCCACCTGTGCCATATTCTCGGCGGCGGGGTTTGCGGACATGTCCGTCACATTCAGTGCGCCGCTGGTGATCATCACCAGGGCGGTGATGGTCAGCACCACGAAGGTGTCGATGAACACGCAGATCATGGCCACGATACCCTGGTCCTGAGGCTTTTCCACCTTGGCCAACGCATGGGCATGGGGCGTGGAGCCCATACCGGCCTCATTGGAGAACAGGCCCCGGGCAACGCCGTAGCGCATGGCCTCCCGGACGCCGATGCCCATGGCGCCGCCCAGCACAGCCTGGGGCTGGAACGCGCCCTGGAAGATCAGAGCAAAGGCGTGGGGCAGGTTGGTGATGTTGGCCACCAGCATCACCAGAGCACCCACCAGATAGAAGCAGGCCATGATAGGCACCAGCTTCTCCGTCACGGAAGCGATCCGGGTCACGCCGCCCAGGAAGATGAAGGCCGCCACGACGGCCAGCAGGATGCCCACCACCCAAGTCGGCACGCCCAGCGCCTTCTGGAAGGCGTTGGAGATGGCGTTGGACTGAACCATGTTGCCGGTAAAGCCCAGGGCAAAGATGATGGTCAGGGCAAAGAACCCCGCCAGGAGCTTGCCGAAGGTACCCTTGAACACCGCCCGGATGTAATAGACCGGACCGCCGATGACGTGGCCCGACTCGTCCTTGGTCTTGAAGGTCTGGGCCAGCACCGCCTCGCCGTAGATGGTCGCCATGCCGAAGAAGGCCGCCACCCACATCCAGAAGATGGCGCCGGGGCCGCCGGAGATCATGGCGGTGGCACAGCCGGTGATATTGCCGGTGCCCACCTGGGCGGCAATGGAGGTCGCCACGGCCTGGAAGGAGCTCATGCCCTCCTTGCCGGCTTTCTCACCGTTGAGGTTCACGCTGCCGAAGAGGCGGCGGAAGCCGGTGC
Source organism: uncultured Oscillospiraceae bacterium (assembly GCA_944387015.1). GTDB lineage: Bacteria > Bacillota > Clostridia > Oscillospirales > Oscillospiraceae > Oscillibacter. The sequence goes on along the minus strand of CALXDH010000008.1, from coordinate 17,626 downwards.
CGAACTTGCGCACCTGAATAAAACGGGTGCGGATGGTGAAAATGAGGCCGGTGCCCACCAGCAGGTACAGCAAAAGGCCGTTCCACACAAACCCCGCCAGGTCACTGACCTTGGCAGCCAACAGATCCATATCCATGTTTTCTCTCTCCTTCTTTGCAAACAAAAAGGACCGGAACGCCGATGCGGCAGCTTCCAGCCCAATACAAAGAAGACCGGCGGACCTCCTTCCCGCGGAGGTATCCCCGTCAACCCTCTACTCTGTCCTTTTACCTGAGAGATTCAGCGGCTTCGCAGCCGCCTTGCACCTTCGGTACTCGTTTCTGAGCTTCTCCAGAGCCACATCCGTCCATAGTCCCTATCCCCGTTGGGGACGCCTGAGAGTTTCACTCCTTCGGCAGGCTTTCGCCGTTTCCCTACGGACTTCGTTTGCCGTTATTTGATTACAGGGGATACCTTACCACGCTTTTTTCCGGATGTCAATGCCTGTGGTGGAAAAATGTCCGCCATTTGGCGACATTTTCCGAATGGACCTCCTGCTCTCCTTGCCCACGACGGGGGCTCTTCCCTCAGGCAGAAACAGGCGGGAAGCAAAGCCCGCTTCCCGCCTGTCAGGCCGACTCAGCGGCCCACCATGATGTCCAGGATCTCCTGATCCGTTTTCCGCATGCCCTCCCGGGCCAGACGTCCCACATTGCCGATGGTGTTTTCCACGCCCTTCTGGATGATTCCCTCGCCGCCGACAAACTGGTGACCTCCGTGCATATACATCTGGTAGCCCAGGATCCCCGCGTCCACCGCCGCGGCGATCTTGGCAGCGCAGGAGGGCTTTGCTCCGTCGCAGATCATGCCGGCGCAGATAGCCAGCGTGTTGGCCACCGTATGGGCAATAACATCATAGCGGCCGCCCAGGAGATAGGCGATCCCTGCCGCCGCACCGCAGCCGGCGCTGACCGCCCCGCAGAAGGCGGAAAGACGTCCGATGCCGGTTTTCTGATGGATGGTCACAAGATCCGCCACCGCAAGGGCCCGCAGCAGTTCCTCCTCCGAAGCCCCCCGGTCCCGGGCATAGGTGATGACCGGCAGCGACGCAGTCATCCCCTGGTTGCCGCTGCCGGAGACGATCACCACCGGCAGTTCGCAGCCGCTCATCCGGGCATCCGACCCGGCGGCAGCCGCCGCCTTGGCCCGAATGGCCACGTCATCCCCGTAAACCGCCCGGAGCGTCCGGCCGATCTCTGCGCCCCAGCCGCCCCGGAGCCCCTCCTCCGAGATGGCGGTGTTATAGGCGATCTGGCGCTCCAGCACTTCCCGGACATCTTCCGGGTCCAGACAGTCGGCAAAGCGGATGATCTCCTCGATGCTGAGGACGGAGCGGTCTGTCTGCTGCGGCGTCTCGCTCTCGCCGCCCGCCTTTTGGAAGAGCACCTCCTCGTCCCGCTGGATGCGGGTGATGTTGGTGTGATAGTCCACGATCTCGCAGCAGGCGGAATGGTCCTCCGCCAGCAGTGTCACGTTGATGTAAAACACCCGGTCCCCCTGCATGGGCAGCACCCGGATCTCACGGTCCCCTAAAAATGCACCGATGGCAGTGATCTCCTCCGGCGTCACCTGAGAGAGCACCTCCAGCTCCAGATCCGGCCGCCCTGCCACCACGCCGGCGGCGACCGCCGCCTCGATGCCCTTGAGCCCGCCGGTATTGGGCACGGTGACTGCCTTGACGTTCTTGATGATGTTCCCGCTGACCTCCACCCGGCACTTCTCCGGCTCCATTCCCAACGCCTGGCGGGCCTTGGCGGCGGCCAGGGCGATGGCGATGGGCTCCGTACAGCCCATGGCGGGGATCAGCTCCTCCCGCAGGATCTCCACATAGCTTGCATAATGCGGCGTCTTTTCCATCTGTACCCTCCGATCAGCTGTTGGTTTTTCGTTTGTAACGGTTTTATTATATCCCACCGCCGGAACGGGCACAAGCCCGGCTTCCGCGGCGCTTTGCAAAAAGGCGGCCAGACAATGCCTGGCCGCCTTTTTTCCACATATGATCTGTGCCTTTTCCGTGTTGCTCCAGAGAAGGCCGGAACCTTTTTCTCAGAACTCCGCGTTGCCCACCGTGCGGGGATGGGGCAGCACGTCCCGGATGTTGGAGACACCGGTGAGGTACATCACCAGGCGCTCGAAGCCCAGGCCGAAGCCCGCGTGCTTGCAGGAACCATAGCGCCGCAGGTCCAGATACCACCAGTAGTCCTCGGTCTTCATGCCCAGCTCCTTGATGCGCGCCTCCAGCAGGTCCAGACGCTCCTCGCGCTGGCTGCCGCCGATGATCTCGCCGATGCCGGGCACCAGGCAGTCCGCCGCAGCCACCGTCTTGCCGTCGTCGTTCATGCGCATGTAGAACGCCTTGATCTCCTTGGGATAGTCCGTCACGAACACCGGCTTCTTGTACACCTGCTCGGTGAGGAAGCGCTCGTGCTCGGTCTGCAGGTCACAGCCCCAGAACACCTTGTAGTCGAACTGGTCGTTGTGCTTTTCCAGGATCTCCACGGCCTCGGTGTAGCTCACCCGGCCGAAGTCGGAGGAGGCCACGTGCTCCAGCCGCTCCTTGAGGCCCTTATCCACGAAGCTGTTGAAGAAGTTCAGCTCGTCGGGGCACTTTTCCATGACGGTGCGGATGACGAACTTGATCATTTCCTCCGCCACGTCCATGTCGCCCTTGAGGTCGCAGAAGGCCATCTCCGGCTCGATCATCCAGAACTCCGCCGCGTGGCGCTGGGTGTTGGAGTTCTCCGCCCGGAAGGTGGGGCCGAAGGTATAGACGTCGCCGAAGGCCATGGCGAAGTTTTCGGCGTTGAGCTGGCCGGAGACCGTGAGGTTGGCAGGCTTTCCGAAGAAGTCCTGGCTGAAGTCCACGGTGCCGTCCTCCTTGCGGGGCGGGTTCTCCGGGTCCAGGGTGGTCACCCGGAACATCTCACCGGCGCCCTCGCAGTCGCTGGCGGTGATGATGGGGGTGTGGACATAGACGAAGCCACGCTCCTGGAAGAACTGATGGATGGCATAGGCCGCCACGCTCCGCACCCGGAAGGTGGCGGAGAACAGGTTCGTCCGGGGACGCAGGTGCTGGATGGTCCGCAGGAACTCCACGCCGTGGCGCTTTTTCTGCAGGGGATAGTCCGGGGAGGACACGCCCTCCACGGCGATCTCCGTGGCCTTGAGCTCCAGGGGCTGCTTGGCCTCCGGCGTCAGCACCACGGTGCCGGTGACGATCAGCGCCGCACCCACATTCTGAGAGGCGATGTCGGCGTAGTTGGAGAGGGCCGCCGCCTCCATCACCACCTGGAGGTTGCGGAAGCAGGAGCCGTCATTGAGTTCGATGAAGCCGAACCCCTTCAGGTCCCGGATGGTGCGGACCCAGCCGCCCACGGTGATGGTCTGGCCGCTGAGGGCCTCGCTGTCGGCGTAAATGGCCGCGATTTTTGTATAACTCATAGAAACTCACCCGTTTTTCTCATTTTTGGGACAATTCTTTGTTATTGTACTCCACTTCCTCCCATTTTACAAGAGAAAAGTGCCCGGAACCTCTCCGCCGGACACCTGTCCCCGCCCCATTTGGCCGGTTCCCTGCTCCGCCTCCCGGAAACAGCCGAAAAACCGGCGGGGCCGGCGCTCAGCCAGCCCCGCCGCTTCTTACGAAATGGCCCCGCTGCCTATGGTGTAGCTTCCCCAGTGGCCCCCGATACTGACGGCGGTGCAGTCCTGGAAATAGTAAGCTCCCAGCGGGGAGCGCCACTTCTCGGCATTAAACCCCACGCCGTCGTAGTCCGGAATCTCGTCCCCGGGCCCCAGATCAGGCAGGCTGAACACCACCGGATCGTCCGTCTCCGTGATGGAGAACAAGCACCCGTCCTCCCACTGGTACAGCGCCGGGTCCTCTTCTCCCTCTCCATCGGGGTCGCCCAAAGAGACCGGCGTCAGATAGCCGCCCTCCGCCAGCTCTTCATAGGTCCCCTGTATGACCGGAAGTCCGTGGGCCTGGCCAAAGGCCCAGGCCACCGCCTGCCGCTCGGTGTAGCTGAGGCTGGTCCCGGAGAGGTCCACTCCCAGCTCCGTGATATTTTCGTTGAGGCCGGGATCCACTGCCCACAGATCCTCCAGCACCCGGAGATAGAGTACGCAGAGGTCGTTGAACTCCTCCGTGGAAAACGCCAGCGCCGTGACATCGGAAAACCGGAGGGGCCAGGTCTCCTGGAACCCGCCGGAGTGGGTCACCAGTACCGTCGTCCCGGCCAGGGAGCCACCCGGCAGAGCCTGATACGCCCCCGGCGCGGACGGGTCAAAGGATATGCCGTCCAGCGTCATGTCCTGATCTCCCAGCGTCAGAGTGAACACCGCGGTGGACCCCTGCTCTGCCAGCAGCAGCGTCCCTTGCTCCTCCTGCACCACCCGGCAGAAGGTGGTTGCCTGGGATTCCTCCGGCGGAGCCTCCTCCTGCAGCGGCTTTTCCACGCCGGATACCCCCCAGCCCGCCAGCAGGCACAGGCACAGGGCGATGCTCAAAAAGGCCAGTCTCGCTTTCATTTCCTTCGCCCCCCTTTCTGTCTTTTCTGTCGGCAGCAGGTCCGATTTTGTTCCGCTGCCAGCGCGTTTTCCCAAAATCCCTGAAAATTTCCACAGGAATGGGGAAATTGGGGATTGACATTTCCGCGGAACCCGGATAACCTAAGCATAGGATTATGTTTCTAAATTTTTGCTTAGTTTTAGGAGGGCCGGCATGACACAGCGCGAGCGGCAGCTTCTCAACTGGATTGAGGAAAATCCGCTGATCTCCCAGCAGGAGCTGGCGGATAAAGCAGGCATCACCCGGTCCTCCGTGGCGGTGCATATCTCCAACCTGATGAAAAAAGGCTACATCTCCGGCAAAGGCTACATCATCCACACCGCCCCCTATGTGACGGTGGTGGGCGGCGTGAACATGGACATCGGCGGCCGCCCGGCGGCGGTGCCGGTGATGCAGGATTCCAACCCCGGCACTGTGGGGATGTCCCTGGGCGGAGTGGGGCGGAACATTGCCCACAACCTGAGCCTTCTGGGGGTGGACACCCGGATGCTCACCGTATTCGGGGACGACCTCTACGCCCAGAAAATCGCCGCCAGCTGCGGAGAGCTGGGCATCGACATCTCCCAGTCCCCCGTCATTACCGGCGGCCGGACTTCCACCTACCTCTTTATCACCGATGAACAGGGGGACATGGTGCTGGCGGTCAGCGACATGGACATCTACCGCCATCTCACCCCCCAGGTGCTGGCCCAGCGGCAAAAGCTGCTTTGCAACAGCCAGGTCATCGTGGTGGATACCAACATCCCCGCCGATTCCATTGCCTGGCTGGCCGAACACGCCGGCGCGCCCATCTTTGCCGACCCGGTCTCCACCGCCAAGGCGGAAAAGCTGCGGCCGGTGCTGGGGAAGCTCCACACCCTCAAGCCCAACCGCATGGAGGCGGAACTTCTCTCCGGCGTGTCCATCACCGACGAGGCGAGCCTCAACGCCGCGGCGGACGCGCTGCTTGCCACCGGATTGCGGCGGGTCTTCATCTCCCTGGGGGCCGACGGCGTTTTTGCCGCCGACCACACCAGCCGGCTCCATCTGCCGGTGCTCCCGGCCAAGATGGTGAACACCACCGGCTGCGGCGACGCCTTTATGGCCGCCATCACCTGGGCCTATCTCCAGGGCACGGACCTGGAACACACCGCCCTGGCGGGTCTGGGAGCCTCCGCCATCGCCATGGAGGGGGCGGAGACCATCAATCCCGCGCTGTGCGAGGATGCCCTCAGGCACCGGGCAGCCGGCTGACATCCCGGATCGTTTTTTACAGCTTCATTCACAAAATTTATGATAGATGGAGGAATCATTCCCATGCTCAACAAGTATCTTGACGTTGCACCCGAAGTGCGCCAGGCCCTGGACGAGGGCCGTCCCGTGGTGGCTCTGGAATCCACCATCATCTCCCACGGCATGCCCTATCCCCAGAATGTGGAGACGGCGCTGAACGTGGAGAAGATCATCCGGGACAATGGTGCGGTCCCTGCCACCATCGCCGTCATCGGCGGCCGGCTGAAGGCAGGCCTGAGCCCGGAGGAGATCAACTACCTGGGCAAGACCGGCACCGCCGTGGCCAAGGCCAGCCGCCGGGACCTGCCGGTGCTGGTGGCTGAGGGCCGGGACGGCGCCACCACCGTTACCACCACCATGATCATCGCCCACATGGCCGGGATCTCCGTGTTTGCTACCGGCGGCATCGGCGGCGTGCATCGCGGCGCCCAGCAGACCTTCGACATCTCCGCCGACCTGGAGGAGCTGGCTCACACCCCCGTGATGGTGGTCTGCGCCGGTGCCAAGTCCATTCTGGACCTGGGACTGACCCTGGAGTATCTGGAGACCCACGGTGTGCCCGTCATCGGCTACGGCACCAAGGAACTGCCTGCTTTCTACACCCGCAAGAGCGGCTTCCAGGTGGACTATGAGATCGACACCCCCGCAGAACTGGCCAAGGCGTTTTACGTCAAGCAGGACATGGGCCTGGGCGGCGGCATGCTGGTGACCAATCCCATTCCCGAGGAGTTCTCCATGGATGCGGACGTCATCAACAAGGCCATCGATGAGGCTGTGGCTGAGGCCAATGCCCTGGGCATCCACGGCAAGGAGACCACGCCCTTCCTGCTGGCCAAGATCAAGGACCTGACCGGCGGCGATTCCCTGGCCTCCAACATCCAGCTGGTGTACAACAATGCCCGGCTGGCCGCCCAGACCGCCTGCGAACTGAGCAAGCTTGCCAGAGGCTGAAATTTCTGATACACTGGACTGGCCGGAGCACTCCGGCCAGTCTTTTTGTATTCTTTCAGGAATTGGGGGCACCCATATGGAAAAGGCGCTCTATCTGCCGACGGAACAGTCCACCACGCTTTTTGCGGTGATCGGCAATCCCTGGGCACTGCTGGGGATCTGGCTGGTCCTCATCAATCTTGTGACCTTCCTGGTGTTCGGCTTGGACAAATGGAAGGCCCGCCGGAAGGTCCGCAACGAGGCCGTCCGCCGGGTACCGGAGAAAACGCTGTTCCTGCTCTCCATCCTGGGCGGCAGTATCGGCGCGCTGCTGGGCATGCGGGTCTTTCACCACAAGACGCTGCACCGGTCCTTCCGCTACGGGATCCCGGCTATTTTGATTTTGCAGATCCTGATCCCGGTGGGGATCGCCATCTGGCGGCTGCTGGCAGGCTGATGCCATGCGCACCGCTGTTTCCGGGAAAGGAGTCGTTTTATGACTACAAACATCTCATCCGCGCTGGGCAAGGCCTTCGGCACGCTCTCCGCCAGCAGGATCCTGACTGCTGCCGCCACCCTCATTATCTGCCTGATCGTTATCCGGCTGCTGATGAAGCTGATCCGGCGGCTGGTGTCCCGGTCCAAGTTGGACGAGCGGGTCCAGCGCTATGTGCTCTCCGGTATCCGGCTCGTGCTCTACATCGTAGCCGGCATCATCACGGCGGAGTGCCTGGAGATCGACATGACCTCCCTGGTGGCGCTGCTGTCGGTGGGATCTCTGGGCATCACCCTGGCCGCGGAGGATATTCTGGGAAACGTGGCCGGCGGGCTGGTGATCCTCTCCTCCCATCCCTTTTCCATCGGGGATTTTATTGAGGCCGACTCCACCTCCGGTACGGTAGAGGAGATCAGCCTCAACCACACCAAGCTTATCACGCCGGAGGGCGTATTGGTGATGCTGCCCAACAAGGAGCTGGCCGGCTCCAAGGTCTCCAATTATACCCTGCTGGGCCGCCGCCGGGTGACCCGCAAGGTGACCGCCTCCTACGACGCCCCCACCGAGACGGTGAAGGCCGCCTGCCGGGAGGCCCTGGCCCAAACCGAGCACATTCTGGAAGACCCGGCCCCCAGCGTATATCTTACCAATTACGGCGACAGCTCCATCGAATACACCATCTACTGCTGGGCCACGCCGGAAAATTATTGGGACGTTCATTTTGCCCTGGGAGAGCGCCTGCGGGAGACCTTCGCCGCCCACGGTGTGGAGATGACCTACGACCACCTGAACGTCCACATCCTGGAAAACCGGAGCTGAAAAGGTGCGTTTTTTCCACAAAATCCGCTGTTGACAAATCCAGGCCGCTTTTTTATAATACTTTCCAAAGCGATGACGGAGAGGGACGAGATCAGGCGCCTTCAGAGAGCCGGCGGGCGGTGAAAGCCGGCGGCAAGGGGTCTCAGGTCCTATGGCTCCTGAGCCGGCCGTTCGAGGGCAGCAATGCCGTTAGGGCGCCCCGCGTACGCTGCGTCAGTGCGAAGGGGTTGTTGGACCCCATGAGGGGCGGCAGGTATTATACCCGCCGCAATTTGAGTGGTACCGCGGAAGCATTCAAGGCTTTCGTCTCAAAGAACCATCTTTGGGACGAGAGCCTTTTTTCGTCCCCCGTCAACAGAAAGGAGTTTTCAATCATGAGCAACTATCGTCTGGAAACCAAATGTGTGCAGGGCGGCTATACCCCCGGCAACGGCGAGCCCCGCCAGATTCCCATCATCCAGTCCACCACCTTCAAGTACGCCACCAGCGAGGACATGGGCAAGCTCTTCGATCTGGAGGCCACCGGTTATTTCTACACCCGGCTCCAGAACCCCACCAACGATTATGTGGCCGCCAAGATCTGCGAGCTGGAAGGCGGCACCGCGGCCATGCTGACCTCCTCCGGCCAGGCGGCCAACTTCTTCGCCCTCTTCAACATCGCCGGCTGCGGCGACCACATCGTGGCCTCCTCCTCCATCTACGGCGGCACCTTCAACCTGATCTCCGTCACCATGGCGAAGATGGGCATCGAGACCACCTTCGTAGGCCCTGACTGCACCGAAGAGGAACTCAACGCCGCCTTCCGGCCCAACACCAAGGCCGTCTTCGGCGAGACCATTGCCAACCCTGCTCTCACGGTGCTGGACATCGAGAAGTTCGCCAACGCCGCCCACGCCCACGGCGTGCCCCTGATCGTGGACAACACCTTCGCCACTCCCGTCAACTGCCGCCCCTTCGAGTGGGGCGCCGACATCGTCACCCACTCCACCACCAAGTACATGGACGGCCACGGCACCGCTGTGGGCGGCGCCATCGTGGACTCCGGCAAGTTTGACTGGATGGCTCACGCCGACAAGTTCCCCGGCCTCACCACCCCGGATGAGAGCTATCACGGCATCACCTATGCTGAGAAGTTCGGCAATGCGGGCGCCTTCATCACCAAGTGCACTGCCCAGCTGATGCGGGACTTCGGCTCCATCCAGTCCCCCCAGAACGCCTTCTACCTGAACCTGGGACTGGAGAGCCTCCACGTCCGCATGGCCCGTCACTGTGAAAACGGCCAGGCGGTGGCGGAGTTCCTGGCCGCCCATCCCAAGGTCTCCCATGTGAGCTACTGCGGCCTCCCCGGCGACAAGTACCATGTCCTGGCGGAGAAGTACCTGCCCCACGGCTCCTGCGGCGTGGTGTCCTTCGAGCTCAAGGGCGGCCGGACCGCGGCGGAGACCTTCATGAAGCACCTGAAGCTGGCCGCCATCGAGACCCATGTGGCCGATGCCCGCACCTGCTGCCTGAACCCCGCCTCCTCCACCCACCGGCAGATGACCGACCAGCAGCTCGCTGAGGCCGGTATCCCCGCGGGTCTGGTGCGGATGAGCTGCGGCCTGGAGAGCAAGGAGGACCTGATCGACGACATCGCCCAGGCACTGGATCAGGTGAAGTAAGCATGCCCATCAAGATTCCCAATCAGCTGCCCGCCACCGCCACACTGACCCGGGAGAACATCTTCGTCATGACGGAGACCCGGGCCATCACCCAGGACATCCGGCCGCTGCAAATTCTCCTTTTGAACCTGATGCCCACCAAAGTGGACACGGAGACCCAGCTGGCCCGGGTCCTGGGCAATACCCCGCTGCAGATCCAGCTGGAACTGATCGCCCCCAGCGGCCACGTCTCCAAAAACACCTCCCAGGAGCACATGCTGGCCTTTTACCGCTCCTTTGACGAGGTGCGGGACCGCACGTTCGACGGGCTCATCATCACCGGCGCGCCGGTGGAGAACCTGCCCTTCGAGGAAGTGGACTACTGGCCGGAACTGTGCGAGATCATGGAGTGGAGCAAGACCCATGTCCACTCCACCCTCCACATCTGCTGGGGTGCCCAGGCAGGCCTTTACTACCACTATGGCATCCCCAAGCGCCAGCTGCCCCAAAAGCTCTCCGGTGTGTTCCGCCACACGGTGGAGGATCCCAACTTCATTCTCTTCCGGGGCTTTGACGACGAGTTCTGGGTCCCCCATTCCCGCAATACCACCGTACTGCGGGAGGACATCGAGGCCGTTCCGGGGCTCAAGGTCCTCTCCTCCTCCCCTGAGGCCGGAGTGTACGCCGTCAAGACCGACCAGGGCCGCCAGATCTTCCTGATGGGCCACGCGGAATATGACCGGGACACCCTGCGCAATGAGTACATGCGGGACTTGGTGGCCGGTGTTCCCGTCCACGTACCGGAAAACTATTTCCCCAACGATGATCCCAACCGCAAGCCGGTGGTGACCTGGCGCTCCTGTGCCCATCTGCTCTACTCCAACTGGCTCAACTACTTTGTCTATCAGACCTCTCCCTACGACATCCGGGACATCCAGCGGGGCATCCGCACGGACAACTGAAAAAACGCGCCGTGTTCCTTTTGGAACACGGCGCGCTTTTATTTTCTCAGGATTTCGGGCAAAGCTCACAGCTCACCGGCGCATATCAGAGGCCGCCGGAGCGGTCAGTCGAAATAAAACAGGTCCTCAAACTTCTTGTCCAGCGCAATGCACAAAATCAGCGCCAGCTTGGCGGTTGGGTTGAATTGCCCGGTCTCAATGGAGCTGATGGTATTGCGGGACACGCCCACCATCTCCGCCAGCTGACTCTGGGAGAGTCCCTTCTCCGCCCGGGCCACCTTCAATCGGTTTTTTAAAATCAGCTGCTCATCCACAGTACTACCTCGTCCAAAGAAGAATCAAATTTGCGGCCAATACGACGGCAGACGCTGCAGCCATCAGCAGATTTCCCCGCCTGAGCCTGGGCCTGTTTCAATACCTCTTCCCGGTCCATTCTGCCGCCCTCCTCTCACCCGGTGATCTGAAAGAATTTTACCAGATTATAGACCAAAAACGCAAGGCTGATGACTGCTGTGATCCCATCGGACTTGTCCCGGCGCTGTGAAAGCCGGTAGACCCGGCTGGCCAGACATGACATCCAGAACATGGCCAGCACATCCTCGTCCGGCAGACCGTGCACCCGCTTCCACGCGATCAGAACGATTCCCATCAGCAGTATGAAAATCAGACTGAAGGACTCGCCCTGGATGCGGATGGTCCGTTCCCGTTCATCCCCGTTGCGGTTTTCCCGTTTGCTCCGGGCTAAAATTTCTTCTTTGCGGGTTTCTTCCATGTCTCAGTCTCCTCCTCAAATCATCTCTACTGTCAATCCCAGTCCGCTGCTTTACCGCAGTACCTCCACTCCATGGCGAGCCTTATATGCATAGTTTTCTGAGTATTTTACCAAGTTTTCTTTGCATATTAACCATACCACTTGCCAAGTGTACTTGTCAAGTCCCAATTTGTCAGAGCAGAGCCGTCCATGTTTCGAAATGTTCTCCCCCGGCGGTACAGCCCCGTCAGGCACAAAAAAGGGCCGCCTGATAGGCGGCCCTTTTAGGGAGGGATATGTACGATAATGCTCTCAGCGTCCGGCTTCCCGGTCCTCCTGGATCAGCAGCTTCAGCGCCTCCACGGCCACTTTCACAGAAGCCGTGGTGTCCTCGCTCATTTTCTGGTCCAATCCGGCGGCCTCCCGTTCCTGGTTCCACACCACATGGAAGCAGGAGCCGCACCGGCAGCCCAGGGCCGCCGCCACTACGAACAGCGCCGCAGACTCCATCTCGCTGGCCTTGACTCCCAGCCGCTTCCAGGACTCCCACTTGGCCTTGAGCTCATAGGAGACCGGAGAGGCATCGGGGCTGTGCTGTCCATAAAAGCTGTCCTTGCACTGGACCACACCGGTGTGCAGGGGCAGCCCCAGGGCTTTTGTGGCCCGGGCCAGACAGTTGGTGATCTGGAAGTCCGCTACCGCCGGAAACTCGATGGGAGCATACTCCAAGCTGGTATGTTCAAAGCGGATGGCTCCTGTAGCCACCACAATGTCCCCGGATTGAACGTCCAGATCGATGCCGCCGCAGGTGCCGGTACGGATGAAGGTGTCCGCGCCGCATTTGCGAAGTTCCTCCATAGCAATGGCAGCGGAAGGCCCGCCGATGCCAGTGGAGCAGGCGGTCACCTTCTCGCCCAGCAGCGTCCCGGTCCAGACGTTGAACTCCCGGTTATAGGCCACCTGTTTGGCGTCGTCAAACAGGGCGGCAATGGCCGGCACCCGACCCGGATCCCCCGGCAGAATGCAGTAACGGCCCACATCCCCCGGAACACAGTTGATGTGATATTGTCTTTCCAGTGCTTGCATTGCGGTCACCTCTTTCTCTTTTCAATCCAGCAGAAATGCCTCTTCGGCACAAAGGCCTTTTTCTTATGATGTTGCCAGGTCGTCCAGTGCTTTTCCCGTCAGGCGGTACACGGTCCACTCCTCCATGGCCTGGGCGCCCAGAGCCTTGTAAAAGCCGATGCTGGGCGTATTCCAGTCCAGACACCACCACTCCATCCGGCCGCAGCCCCGCTCCACTGCCACGGCAGCCAGCCGGCGGAACAATGCCTTGCCGTATCCCTTTCCCCGGTGCTCCGGCAGGACGTACAGGTCCTCCAAATACAGTCCCGCCCGCCCCAGGAACGTGGAGAAGTTGTGGAAAAACAGGGCGAACCCCACCTCTTTGCCGTCTTCCAGAGCAAAGAGCACCTCCGCGCCTTTGCGGCGGAAAAGCTGGTCTTTCAGAGTAGCCTCATCCGCCACCACCTGGTCTGCCAAATGTTCATACTCGGCCAGGGCCCGGATGAACCACAGGATCAGCGGTGTGTCAGACTCCTGTGCAAAACGAAATGTCAGTTCCATCGGCGCCGTTCCTCCACAGTTTTTGTCGATCATTTCAGTGTCACCACGGTGACACCGCTCTCCCCTTCACCGTAGACACCCAGGCGGAAGTCTTTGACGGCCCTGCTCCGCCGCAAAATGGCGTGGACCGCCTTGCGCAGCGCACCGGTGCCCTTGCCGTGGATGATGGTAACGGTCTCCAGATGGGCCATGACCGCGGCAGAGAGGAAATTCTCCACCACACTCTCTGCCTCCAACGTCTCCAGGCCCCGGATGTCCAGCTCCCGGGGCGCAGAGGCCCGCAGGGCACGGTCGGCGTTTTGCCGGATGGTGATCGCCGGGGTCTTTTTCTTGGCCGCCCGTTCATCGTCCTCAATAAGCCGGACTTCATCGGCCTTGGCCTTGAGCTTGAGCACGCCTGCCTTGAGCTGCAGCGCACCGTCCTTGCCCACAGACACCACTTCCGCCGGCTGGCGGACACCGGGGAACTCCACCAGGTCTCCCACCCGGATGGGCCGGCTGGGCTTGGGGATGGGTTCCTGCCGGGCATCCCGTCGGGTCGCGGCGTCCTCCGCTTCGTTGAGCTGGCGGAAGAGGTTGGCCCGGGCTTCGTTGGCGTTCATGGTCCGCTCTGCCTTGGCCTGAGCCTTGCGCATCTCGGCAAGCTCGGAAAACACCTGGTCCGCCGTGGCCCGGGCATCCCGCAGGATCCGCTTGGCCTCCGCTTCGCCCCGGCTGCGGGCATTCTCCTTGGCCCGCTCCATCTGCTCCCGGAACTCCCGGGCTTTGCGGGCGTCCTCTTCCCGCTGCCGGTAAAGCCGGTCCGCCTCCAGCTGCTGCTTTTCCAGTGCCTGGCGCTTGGCTTCCAGCTCCGTGAGCACGTCCTCGAACCGGACGGAATCGTTGTTTATCTGCTCCTTGGCGGTCTCGATCACCGCATCCGGCAATCCCAGCCGCTTGGAGATGGCAAAGGCGTTGGACTTGCCGGGAATGCCGATCAGCAGCCGGTAGGTGGGCCGTAGCGTCTCCACGTCGAACTCACAGGAGGCGTTCTCCACTCCGGCGGTGGTCATGGCAAAGGTCTTGAGCTCAGCATAGTGGGTGGTTGCCGCCACCCGCGCCCCTGCTTTTCGGACGTGCTGGATGATGGCAATGGCCAGCGCCGCGCCCTCCACCGGGTCCGTACCGGCGCCCAGCTCATCAAAAAGGATCAGGCTGCGGCGGTCCGCCTCCTTCAAAATATTCACGATATTGACCATATGGGCCGAGAAAGTGGACAAACTCTGCTCGATGCTCTGCTCATCGCCAATGTCCGCCAGCACCCGCTCATAGACGGAGATCTCGCTGCGGTCCGCCACGGGGATGTGCAGGCCGCACTGGGTCATCAGCGTCAGAAGGCCCAGCGTCTTGAGGGAGACGGTCTTGCCGCCGGTGTTGGGGCCGGTGATGACCAGGGTGTCAAAGGCACCGCCCAGCTCGATGTCGATGGGCACCGCCGTCTTGGGGTCCAGCAGCGGATGCCGGGCCTTGCGCAGGTGGATGGCCCCGTCCCGCCGGACCAGAGGCCGCACGCCGTCCATCCGGTAGCTCAGCTGTCCCCGGGCGAAGATCACGTCCAGATGCACCAGGGTATCATAGTCCCACTGGATGTCCTCCCGGTGGGACGCCGCCTGGGCAGAGAGCTCCGCCAGGATCCGCTCGATCTCCTGCTGCTCCTTGGCCTCCAGCTCAATGAGCTCGTTGTTGGCCTGGACCACTCCCATGGGTTCCACGAACAGCGTGGCACCGGAGGAGGAGATGTCATGCACCAGACCCGGCAGGTCCCCCTTGTGCTCCGCCTTCACCGGCACCACAAAGCGTCCGTCCCGCTGGGTGATGATGGTCTCCTGCAAGATCTTCCCGTAGGTGGGAGAGGAGATGATCTTCTGCAGGATCTGGCGGCTCTTGGCCTGGGCCGCCCGCATGTGGCGGCGGATGTCCGCCAATTCCGGGCTGGCGGCGTCGGCGATGGTGTCCTCATCCGGGATGCACCGCTTGATGGTATCCTCCAGGTATCGGTTTCCATGGAGGGACAAAAACAAATGGTCAATGGCCGTCTTTTCCGTCCGGTCATCACCGGAAAAGTACTCCTTGGCCCGCCGGGCCGCGGTCAGCAGGTCCGCGATGGTCAAAAGCTCCCGGGTGTTCAGGCTGCCGCCCCGGTCCGCCCGGTCCAGCGCCTCCGCCACCGGTTTGACGCCGGAAAAGGACGGGCTGCCCCGCAGGCCGATCATCGACCGGGCCGCGTCCGTCTGGTCCAGCAGCCGCAGTGCCTCCTCCGCCTCCGTCTCCGGACGGATGCGCAGACACCGGGCCTTGCCCTCCGCGCTGACCGCCTGCTCAGAGAGCAGCTGCAGCACCCGGGGCAGTTCCAGGGTACGGATGGATTTTTCAAATTGCTCGCTCATTTTCAGATCTCCTGTCAAGTGTTTTCACTTGATGGTCATTCATAAATATAGGGATTTGGCTCGTTCAGGACCCAGGGCATCACATGCTCGAACTCCATCTGGAAGCAGGGCTTGGGAAAATCGTCCGGCAGCAGATCGCACTCCGTTTTAAAGCCCACGGAGAACCCCTCCGCCAGATCATACCACCCCGCCGGAAGCACCTCATCGCCCCCGGGTTTGGAGGAACCCTCCGCCACCCGGCCCACCAGATGGTACCACCCGCCGCCGGAGAGGGTCTCAGGCGTGCCCTGATAGTACATGAGCTCCCCCGGTTTTTCCGGGTCCAGACCCAGTGTGTGGAAAAAATCCGTCACTGCCTGGGGCAGCTTCCCTGCCGCCCTGGCAAAGTTCCGGCACCCATCACAGCTGCAGGTGATCCAGGGACCGGGATGGGCCTCGTAATAGGCCCGGGTGGCCTCCACATCCACCTCCAGGCGATAGAGGCCGAAGACAAATTCCTTCATATTTCGCTCCATATCGTATATCGGCGTCAAAATATTACAGTCTGTACCCTATTTGGACAACAGCGTTGGGGACTGCAGACTCTTATAGAAATCCAGCGTTCGGAATCCACGCTCCAGCTGGGCCGCCGCGAAAGCCTCCGCCGCCCCGGCCAGCCGCTCCATGGCTTCCCCGCCCAACGTGAAGGAATAGAGCCGCTTTGGGTCCCCATAGATGATATGCCGCAGCGCGGCAAGAGAGCTGGCACACAGCGGCATGGACAAGGTACTCTCCTTGACGCCGCAGCGCCGGCAGCGGAGAACGCCCTGGACCACGTCCAGCAGCGGCCGCTCCGGGTCCGCCCGGCCGCAGTAGGCGCAGCTGTCCACCAGCGGCTCATAGCCCGCAAGGCACAACAGCTTCATTTCGAAGGCCGCCTTCACCAGTGCCGGAGGCTTGTGCAGAGTCCCAAGAGCATAAAGGCCGTTGAGGAGATGCCGCAGCAGTCCCTCCGCCGGGACCTCCTCACTGGTGACCGCCTCCGTCAGCTCTGCGAAGTAGCAGCCCAGGGCCAGGGCATCCAGGTCTGCCCGGAGGCCGGCAAAGAGCTCCAGGGTGGTGCCCTCGTTGGCATAATACCACTCGCCCCGCCGGTACAGTGTCCACTCAGACCAAACCAGATGCTGGGCGGCGGCTGCGAATTTACAGCTTTTCCGGCGGGCGCCCCGGGCAATGACAGAGATCTTCCCGTACTCTGCCGTCAGAAGCGTCAAAATCTTGTCGCTCTCTTTTGTCTCCGTCTCCCGGAGGACGATGCCCTTTGTGACGATGTAGGGCGTGGATGCCACGGTGCGCCTCCTCCTTCCGGGCCGCTATGTAGGGGCGGCAGCGCCGCCCTCTCACGAAGTTTCCTCCTCGGCCCGACGGTAAAGCACATAGGCCAGAGGCTCTCCGGTTTCATAAAACCAGTTCCAAAGCAAGGTATCCAATCCGCAGACCTCCTTTGGACTTAGTCTGCGGATTTTGTCGGATTTGATGGCTGGAAATGTCCGGGTACGTTTTTCAAAATTTGAGCCGTTTCAGCGCTCCGGCATCTCCTCACTCGTCCTGATACCCGAAGCTCCGCACGTAGTTCACGTTGTCCCGCCAGTTTGGCCCGGGAACGGTCTCCGTTCCCGGGAACCCGATTTCACTCTGACCGGTCAGGCACAGCCCGTCCGGTCCAAGGTTTTGCGGTGCAAAACGCTTGTACGCCGCTTGCGCGGCGGTGCGCTCACGCGCCGGAAAACCGGCACCGCGCTCCGGCATCTCCTCACTCGTCCTGATACCCGAAGCTCCGCACGTAGTTCACGTTGTCCCGCCAGTTTGGCCCGGGAACGGTCTCCGTTCCCGGGAACCCGATTTCACTCTGACCGGTCAGGCACAGCCCGTCCGGTCCAAGGTTTTGCGGTGCAAAACGCTTGTACGCCGCTTGCGCGGCGGTGCGCTCACGCGCCGGAAAACCGGCACCGCGCTCCGGCATCTCCTCACTCGTCCTGATGTGCCAGTAACATGGAAAACCGTCGCACAGTCTCACGTATCCTGGCCGGAATAATGCAGCACGCACCTGGCAGCC
>CALXDH010000007.1 GCA_944387015.1 uncultured Oscillospiraceae bacterium | reverse complement strand
TTCGATGAGTCCCCCACCAGCAAGGTCCTCATCGGCGGCAGCTATATGAAGGAGTACTGGGGCGAGGGCAGCGCCCGTGCCCGGAACTGGCAGCGCTACGACCTGGGCGGCGCCGCCAAGCTCTCCTTCGAGGAAGGCGTGGACTCCTACGTTCCCTACGCCGGCAAGCTCTCCGACGGTATGGCCACCACGCTGGCCAAGGTCCGCTCCACCATGTGCAACTGCGGCGCGCTGACCATCCCCGAGCTGCGGGAGAAGGCCAAGCTGACCCTGGTGTCCTCTGTCTCCATCGTGGAGGGCGGCGCTCATGACGTGCTGCTCAAGGATACCACCAACTCCGGCAGCCGCAGCTGAGAAAATTTCCGCTTACAATTTTTCCAATGACAAACCCCGGACAGGAAATCCTGTCCGGGGTTTTTGTTCTTTATATTATATAAGGTATCGCTCTCACGCCTCCGCGGCTTCCGCAGAGCCAGCGGGAGCCTTGGCAGGCTTGGTGTCCCGGGCAGCGAACAGATTCGCCACCACCGGGCCCACCACCTGATGGACCACCGTGGCCAGCACGCAGGGCAGCACCGCCAACGTGCCGGGGAACGCAGACGCCGCCAGGGTGCAGCTCAGGCCGCTGTTCTGCAGGCCCACCTCCAGAGACAGCGCCCGGGTCTTGGCCTCGTTGAAGCGGAACACACGGGCGATGGCGTAACCGGCCACCAGGCCCAGCACATGGTGCAGCAGCACCGCCAGCATCGTAACAACCACCACCGTCAGACCGTTCTGGGTGAAGCTGGACTGGTTGGGACCCACGCACATGCCGATCACCAGCAGGATGCACACGGTGGAGACCAGAACCAGCACCTTCTTGATCTTCTCCAGCTTCTCGCCCACCACCGCGTGGACGCCCAGGCCCAGCAGGATCGGCAGCAGGACCACCACCACGATGGAGAAGAACATGTTCCAGAAGTTCACCTCGATCCACTGCCCGGCCAGCGCAAGCGTCAGAGACGGCGTCAGCACAGGAGCCAGCAGCGTGGTGCACATGGTGATGGTGATGGACAGCGGCACGTCGCCGTGAGCCAGGAAAGTCATGACGTTGGAGGCAGTTCCGCCGGGAACGCAGCCCAGCAGCACCAGGCCCACTGCGATCTGGGCGCAGGCCTCAGGGCCGCCCACGCCGGTAACGCTCAGGAGCTTGGCCACCAGCCAGCCGAAGCCGGCCATGCACACATACTGGCTGCAGATGCCCACCAGCACGTCGCCGGGGCGGCGGAGGATCAGGGCGAAGTCCTCGGCCCGGAGCGTCATGCCCATGCCGAACATGATGACGCCCAGCAGCAGATTCACAAAGCCCAGGGAGGAAAAGTGCTGTCCCATGAAGGGGACCCAGCTCAGATCCAGATTCACGCTGCCCGCCAGGTTCACCCAAAAGGACGGCACCACCAGCGCAAACAGCGCCACCAGCACAGACAGGAGGGCCAGGTTCTTATTCAGCACGTCCGCAAAACGGTTGACAGTTTTCATCGATGTCTCTCCTCTCTTGACTCCACAGAATCACTTCTCAGCGGCCAGCAGCGCCCGGCCGGCAGCGTCGGCATCCCGCATGGCCTGCATGAAGGCCTCCTTGGTGACGGGATAGGGGGCCTTCGTCCACTCCAGCACTGTGGCGGCCTTGTCGGCGACGGTCTGAAGGTCGGCTTCCGTCAGTTCGATCTCCGCCAGGGTCACCGGCAGTCCGATGGAACGGTTGAAGCGCATGATCCGGTCACGCTGCTCCAGCTGTCCGTCGTAGGTCAGCAGCGTCAGCACGCCGAAGGAGACGATCTCGCCGTGGAGGTGACGGCCGCCGGAGGCGGGCACCAGGGTGGCGCCGTAGTAGACGCAGTGGGCGAGAGAGCTGTTGTAATAATAGGCCTGGCCGGGATCCACCGTCAGATTGGAAACCACGCCGGTAGAGATCACGATGCAAAGCGCCACCTGCTCCAGCTCATAGCCGGGAGTGTTGGCCCGGCACTGCTCCATGGCGGCCTTGCCGTACTGGACCAGGGGGTCCGTGCAGGTGTGGGCCAGCTGCGTGCCCAGCAGCGTGGTGTGGTCCAGCTTCTCCCCGCGGGAGGCCAGCTCCACCTCGCACTCCTTGGACAGGGCGTCGCCGATACCGGCCCACAGCAGGCTCTCCGGCGCCTCAGCGATGATCTTGGTGTTCAGGAAGGTGTGCTCCGGGCAGCGGGAGGGATAGAAGTAATCCTTGAAGGTGTCGTCCGCGTTATAGAACACACCAATGGAGGTGCAGGCCGCACAGTTGGAGGCGATGGTGGGGAACGTGAAGAGGGGCTTATCCAGGTGTTCGGCCACCGCCTTGCAGGTATCCACAGCCCGGCCGCCGCCTACGGCGAAGATCACGTCCGCCGCCTGCACCGCCGGCAGGCTCTCCAGCATCGCAGCGTTTTCATACGTAGAGTTGCCGCCGTACCAAACCGGTTCACTGAGCTTGAAATCGGTGCCGGCCAGAGCTTCCTGCAGGGGACCATAGGCCTTGGAAAGCGCGGTCTTGCCGCCGATTACCGCCGCGGATTTGCCAAACTTGGCAACCACACCGTACACTTTTTCGTAGCAGTTGGGGCCCACGCTCCAGGCGGGCAGGCAGTTGGTGTAATTGGTGAACATGATGCTTCCTCCTTGTTTTCTGCGGGACAAAACAAAAGCAGCTTCGTCCCAAAGTTTTGCTTTGAGACGAAGCTGCTGAATACAACTCCGCGGTACCACTCAAATTGCACGGCGGTCAAGCCGTACCCCTTTAGGCTCCAACAAGCCCTAAGGCACTTACGTAGCCTGCACGTGCGGTTCTACTTGCTCTCGCGTTCGACCGCCGGCTCAGAAGGGATCGCCTTCGACAGCTTCCGGTTCCCTGCTCTCAGCATCCGCAGGTTCTCTGTACACCCTGTTCTGTCGGCGTTCTTCGTCATCGCCTTTCTTGCGTTTTAATGTACCAAAGTTTTCCGCGTTCGTCAATCTGACGATTTTACCGAAACATTTTGGTTTACACCGAGTTTCTTATGTGCAAAACGTAGATTTTTTCGGTTTTTACTTCTGGATGGACTCCAGTTCCATCACGCCGTCGATCAGCATCTGCTGGGTGACGGGATAGGGATAGACCCGAACGTCGATCCCCGCCAGCGCCTTCTCTGTGACAGCGGGAAGGTCCTCAGGGCGGGCATGGATGTCGGAGAGTTTGGTGGGCAAGCCGATGGATTTGTTGAACGCCATGACCCTGTCCCGCTCCTCATACTGCTTATCCACCGTCAGCATCACCAGGATCCCGTAGGAGACCACCTCACCGTGGAGATGGTGGTTGGCCTCCGTGGAGGGCAGGATGGTAAAGCCGTTGTACATGGCGTGGGCCATACCGGTGGTGTAATCCACCTGGACAAAGTTGGACACGAAGCCCGTGGAGACGATGATGGCCAGGATGATCTCCGTCAGCTCCTCCGTCACCCGGTGGGCCTCACAGTCCGCCATGGCCTGTTTGCCCCAGCGGAGGATGGGCGCGGCACACATGGAGCTCAGGGCGATGCCCATGGCGTCGGAGTGGGCGGGGGTATCGTTGCGGGAAGAGATGGTGCACTCATAGTGCTTGGCCATGGTGTCGCCCATGCCGGCCCAGAGGTAGCGCACCGGAGCATTGGCGATGATCTCCGTGTCAATAAAGATGTGGTTGGGCGGGATCTTGGAGAAGGAGTACTCCCGCAGGCTGCCGTCCGGATGGTAGACGATGCCAAGGCTGGTGCAGGAGGCACAGGTGGAGGCGATGGTGGGGAAGGTGAAGAAGGGACGGTTGGTATCGTGGGCCAGCACCTTACAGGTGTCGATGGCCTTGCCGCCGCCAACGGCAAAGATCATATCCGCGTCCGCCACCTGGGGCCGCAGCACATCCATATTCTCTACAGATGCCTCACCGCCGTACCAGAAGACGCCGGTGACCTCCAGAGGGGAACCCTCCATCGCTTTCAAAATCTTATCCTTGGCGGCGGCCAGCGCCTGCTTGCCGCCGATGATGGCTACCTTTTTGCCGTAAGCCGGACATACATTGACAATATCCTCATAGGCATCCGGCCCGATGGTATATCCGGGAAACAGGGACTTTTGCATGTTCAAGACTCCTTCTTTTTTCGCGTTGTTTCACTGGGTTCGTTTGACTGCGCCGGCGGGAAGGATCTCCCCGCCGGCAGCATGTTTCTTTAGGCTCAGTCGCCCTGGGCAGCAGCCACGGGACGGATGGTCCGGGCGTGGGACTCAGGCCCCTCCTCCGCTTCATCAGCGTTGGCAAAGCTGTGGTCCTTGAGGTACTTGCGGTTCTTGTAAACACCCACCGTCAGGAAGGGAACCACCACCACGGCGATGCCGAGGTAGCCACAGTAGCCGTAGCCGTACTTGATGATGTTGCTCAGGCCCGCCATGGAGATCGTCATGGAGAGGATGATGATGAAAGCGGAGACGATGGCACTGCGGACGGGAGCGGACTGGATGCGGCTGAACATGGGGAGCTTTTCAAATCTTGCCACGAAACCGAAGATGGTGGTCACGCCGGTGGAAATCAGGCAGAGGAGCAGGCACACGCCGTAGATCACGGTCAGTGCGTTGATGCCCATGGCGTTGCAGGCAGTGAGGGTGGGGATGGTGGTGCCGCCTTCCACGGCAGTGTAAACGCTCTCCCAGGAGAGGAGCATGAACACGGACAGAACCAGTGCCACCGTATTCATCACGAAGGAGATCCACATGGCCTTGGCGCAGCCTTCACGGTTCTTCATGGTGGTGCCGCAGGCAGCCATGGTGGGCAGGGTCACGCACTGGAAACCGGCATAGGTGAAGGCGTTGAGCACGGCCTTGGGCATGTTGCCGAAGCCGGTGGTCTGGAAGTCAGCGGCCAGAACGGAACCGATGCTGTTGCCGCTCTTGAAGATGCCGATGGCATAGATGGAAATGGCAGTGACCAAAATGGCGATGCCCATGTAGGTGGAAGCTGCCCGGACGATGCCGGCGCCGAAGATGGTCAGCATCAAAACGAGAATACCCACAGCCACAACGCCCAGGTAGTAGTTCATACCAAAGTACCCCTGGAGGGCGGACGCAGCACCGGAGATGGCGGCTGCCACGGCCATCAGGACCATGATGTAGAAAAATACTTCAAAGAGCCACTCGATCTTGTCGAAGGGATGGTAGAGGGTCTCAAAGAGCTGCTTATAGCTGGTCAGGCCCCGGGAATTATACATCACCATCGCCTGACGCATGGTCAGCGTCAAAAGCAGCATGGCCACGATGGCGGACACCACGCCGGCCCAGCCCAGGCCGACGTAATAGGTATTGGCCTGGTTGCCGGTGGCAAAGCCGCCGCCGGCGTGGGCGGAGAACAGGACCGCGCCTACGGAGAAGGCTGCGAAGAATGGGGTCTTGGGAACAGAGCGCTTTTTCATGGTTTCTTCCTCCTGCAAACAGAAATATTGGATGGTTTGGCAGGAAAACAAAAAATCCTTTCGTCTCTCCTGCCCTTTGGCAGAAGAGACGAAAGGATGAAAAACCTTCCGCGGTACCACTCTTCTTTGTTCCCTTTATGGGAACACCCTCTATGGGATACCATCATATCCCTGCACTGTAACGGGAGCCCCCGTCTGCACCTACTCACCTTCGGTCCAGCCGCTGATACAGCCAGTTCGGCAATTCCGTCGACTTTGTGCCTCGCACCAACCGGCACTTCTCTGAAAGCGCGTCCTTGCTTACTACTCTGCGTCATCGCGTTTTTGTGATTTTGATGATAGCATATGATTTTGTTTTTCGTCAAGGAGGCGTTTAGCACAAAATAAGTCTCCTTCTCCTTGACTTATATTGGCTATTTTTTACAGTTCATTGCGCCGAACGCTTTCTTTTTTCCTCGGATTGTGGCAGAGTGTCTTTCTGTCGCAGACACTCTCATAAGTTTGCACAAAGAAGGCCTCCATCGTCTCGGCCCCTTTCCAGGCATCCGCAAAGCTGCGGAGCGATACGCCGCAGGAACTTTTCAAATAGGAACCGCCTGTTTCCAGGGCACGTATCTGACGAGACGCTTCCGCGCAGCTGCCATCCCTTTTCCGCGGCGTCAATGCCGATATTTTCCATCGGTACAGCCCCGTTTCGCGTGTTCTTTTTTCTTCTCACCGCATTCACCAAAAAAGTGAAAAAGCAGCAAATTCAAGCATCTTTTAGCATTTTTTCAAACAAAATCAACTCTAATATCAAGCAGGTTTGATAAGCATTTCCCACCCCAAATCAGATGATATTTCTGATAGGCGATCAGATCCAACGCTTACGAAAGCGGAAACACCCGAGTCAGGATGAGTTTGCAAATCTGCTCTTTGTTTTCAGGCAAGCGGCCTCAAACCGGGAGACGGGAAAGAGCTGCCCCGATCTGGAGACCCTGATCCCCATCAAGGGGTCCTATGTCATTTGCTGATTTTATCTGCATGTGCGTGCTGCATCGTGCACTTTATGCCTTAAAATCCAAGGAAGGCGGCCAATCTTCGGATTGGCCGCCTTCCTTCTTATGGACTTTTCCCGGCAGGCACCTTTGTTTACGGCTTGCACTGTCCGCAGGGTTCATACCCCTGCTCGATCAGGTCCTCCCGGCTGCCGGTATAGGTGGATTTGTTCTCCTCTTTCATGCTGGAGACGCTGGAGCAATCCGGCAGGTGGAACTTGCGGGAGCTGGTGTTGAGGATGTAGGTGGTCTCCTCCTGCTCCTGTGCGGAGTCCTCCCCTGCCGTCTCCGTATTGGCCGTGCCGGTCTCCGGTGCGTCCGATGCCAGGGCACTCTCGCCGGTGGCGTAGTCGATGGTCACACCGGGCTGGACATTGTAGACGTAGACGTTGAAACACACGCCCTCGCCCTCGTCCTCCACGGACCAGCCCTCCATCTGCACGCCGCTGGCCACCAGATTGTCCCCCTCAAACACCGGGGTCACCCGGTAGAGCACATGATTGTCCGTCTCCTGGACATAGTCCGCCACCAGGT
Source organism: uncultured Oscillospiraceae bacterium (assembly GCA_944387015.1). GTDB lineage: Bacteria > Bacillota > Clostridia > Oscillospirales > Oscillospiraceae > Oscillibacter. Next base: position 72,690 of record CALXDH010000007.1, on the reverse strand, counting down.
CTTCAAAGGGCAGCATCCCCTCCACATTGAGATACCGGGTGCCGGTGATGAGATTTTCCTCGTTGGCGTTCTCCCCCGTCAGCTGATAGCCGATCAGGTGGCAGCGGTTGTAGAGGTACTTTCCATCCACACAGTCGTATTTCACCGTGTGCCAGCCGGTGGGCTTCACCTGGCCGATGTCGCCCCGGTCCTCCGTGGGCATCAGGTCTGTGCCCACATTGGCGTACGCCGTGCCGCACCGGCCCAGAGCGTCCAGAGGGCTGTACGACTCAAAAGAGGTCGTGGAGGTCCGGTCCTCCTGGGAAAAGGCGGGCTCATTGCCGTCCAGGACCACATAGGGATCCCCGGAATAGGCAGGCACATCCTCCAGAGAGAACGAGAGGGTCTGGGCCTCCGCTCCCTGGCAGCCGGTCAGCACCAGGCAGCACAGCAGCAGGGGCAGCAAGCAGGTTCGTATCGATTTCATCATCGCAGATAGACTTCCTTTTCAATTTTTTTGTGGGAGAAGCCCGGGAGCTCTCCCGCGGACACCAGGTGCCACGCAGGCAGTGAGGGCACTACATCCAGATGCAGGTCCGCCGGATAGACCCGGTCCCAGCGGTACAAGATCATCCCCTCGATCCGGTCCATCCACGGGCGCAGGAGCTGCCCCTCCACAAAGCACAGCTCTCCCGGACCGGCCCGGTCCAGGCAGTCCGGCGCCTGGGAGATCTCCGCTTCCGGTAAAAACAGCCGCCGGGACGATGGGGTCATCCACAGCCGCCGCCCGGCGCTCTCCTTCAGAATATCCGCAGCCACCATCCGGTCCCGGCTCTGCCGCCGCCCGTTGAAGGCCAGACCATTTCTCTGATCCACACACACGATCACGATCATCTCCGCACCTCCTCCCCCGCCGATTGGAGTTGATGATACCATGTTTTCCCCGCCGGGTCCAGCCCGCCGGAGGGGAAAATTTCTGTGACAGCTACCAAACCGCTGCGGCCCCTGCTATAATAGGGGCGTATTCACGAAATTTTCAGAAGGAGACTCTCTATGCAGCCCACCGTCAGTATCATCGTCCCTGTCTACAATGCGGAATCCACGCTGCGCCGCTGCGTGGACAGTATCTTAAATCAGGACTACCGCGACTTTGAATTGATCCTGGTCAACGACGGCAGCCAGGACGGCTCCGGAGCCATCTGCGATGCTTACGTCGCCCAGGATCCCCGGGTCATCGCCATCCACAAGCCCAACACCGGCGTCTCCGATACCCGCAATCTGGCCATCAGCCGGGCTCGGGGAACGTATCTCCAGTTTCTGGACAGCGACGACTGGATCACCCCCGACGCCACCACCCTCCTGGTGCAGACCGCCCGGCAGCACAACTGCGACCTGGTGATCTCCGACTTCTACCGGGTGGTGGGCGAACGGGTCTCCCGCAAGGGCGACATCGACGACGACACCGTACTGACCCGGGAGGAATACGCCGCCCACATGATGGAAAACCCCGCCGACTTCTACTACGGCGTTTTGTGGAACAAGCTCTACCGGCGCAGCATTGTGGAGCGGTGGAACCTGCGGATGGACCCGGAGATCAGCTGGTGTGAGGACTTCATGTTCAACCTGGAGTACATCCGCCACGCCGAGACCTTCTGCGCCCTCCAGGTCCCCATCTATTACTACGTGAAAACCAAGGGGTCTCTTGCCACCCAGAGCCTCACCATCCCCAAAACCATCAAGATGAAGCTGACGGTTTTCGAGTACTACAACCGTTTTTTCAAAACCGTTTTAGATGAGGAAGAATACGAAAAAAGCCGCCTGAAGGTCTATAAATTTCTGCTGGACGCCGCCGGGGACGGCGCCGTTCCCCCCGCCATCCTCCCCGGGTCACAGAAGCTGGGCAACGAGCGGATGCAGGTGAGTCCGGACATCCTGGCCGGAACCGGCATCCTCTGTGACGCCTTCCGGGACCGCAAGCTCCTGGAGCGGTATCTGGAGACCGCCGCGCTGAAAAACGATCTCTCCCTGCCGGAGGCTGTGGCGCTGCTGTACCTCCGCCAATGCACACCTGAGGTCACCCGCCGGGATCTGGCGGACTTTGCGGGTCTTTCCCGCAGTGCGCTGGCTCTTGCCCTACAGAAGGCCGTCAGCCAGGGGCTTCTCCGGACAGAGGATCTGAAAGACCCGGAAAGCGGCGAAAAGCAGACCCGCTTCCTTTTCACTCCCGCTGCCGGACCGGTGCTGGAGGACCTGGAACGGGCCCGCCGGGAATACGAGGCTGCCCGCCTGGACACGCTGACGCCGGAGGAGCAAGCAGCATATCAGGCCCTCTCTCAAAAGATCCAGACCCACATTCAAACCGTTCTGCAATGAGCGACGGCCCGGAGAGCAAGTCTCCGGGCCGCTTTTTCATGTTCTTCGTTCTGCACGATCCCGCCGGTCACTTTCCGGCGTCCATCTGGCGGCGTACCGCCTTTTCCAGCAGTTCCTTTCCATCCGGGGAGCGCAGTACATCCAAAACTGCGGCCCGCAGACTCTCCTGGAATTTCTTGCTGTTCAAAAACGCATCGAACATGCTGCCCTGCTCCACAGCGGCAGCCGTGGGCTTTTTAGGCCGGGGCGCCGGTGCCGCGGGTGCGGGAGCCGGCTCCTCCAAAAAGGCGCCGTCCATCCAGTCGTCCATGTCCTTGGGGTCGTTGGTCTCTCCCCGGAGATAGGACAGCGACACCCCGAAGTAGGACGCCATCTTCGCCTGCTGTTCCTGAGAGGGCGTCTGCCGTCCCGTCTCAAACTTCTCCACCGACATCCGGGGCAGTCCCAGCGCCGCCGCCAGTGCGGGACGGCTCAGTCCCCGCTGGGTGCGCAGTTCCTCCAACCGCTGTGCCATGGTGATCATCGATTCATTCCTCCTTGTGCATCCGCGAAAACACGGTGTGGGAACCTTCCAGCACAGCGCCGCAAGGCCCCCGCTTCTTTTCGTGGGCCATTATACCAGTATGGCAAAAAAATAGCAAGAGAGGACCCCGCCGCTCTGATGCGCGGCGGGGTTTTGCGCCTTAATCTGTAAAGTCTATTCGTATTACAGTGATTCAAATTACAGGTGTTTATGCTTCTTGGCATCCTGTATTCGATCTTACGCTCACCGGGCCCGCAGCTGCCAAAATGCCACCGCACTGGCAGCCGCCACATTCAGAGAATCCACCTCATGGGCCATGGGGATGCGGACGGTGTAGTCGCACGCCGCGATGGTGCGGACCGCCAGTCCGTCTCCCTCTGTCCCCAAAACGATGGCCAGCCGTTCCTCCGCCAGGAGCCGGGGGTCTTCAATGCTGACGGAGTCATCGCTCAGCGCCATGGCAGCAGTCCGGAATCCCAGGCTCCGCAGGCGCTGGAGTCCCGCATCGGGCCACTGGGACGGCTCCTCCCCGATCCGGGTCCACGGGACCTGGAAGATGGTTCCCATGCTTACCCGCACCGCCCGGCGGTAGAGCGGATCGCTGCAGGTGGGCGTCACCAGCACCGCGTCCATATTCAGCGCCGCCGCGGAGCGGAAGATGGCGCCGATGTTGGTGGAGTCCACGATGCCCTCCAGCACTGCCACCCGGCGGGCATCTGCGCACAGCTCCTCCACACTGGGGAGTTTGGGACGGCGCATGGCACACAATACGCCCCGGGTCAGGGGATATCCGGTCAGCTCCGCCAACAGCTCCCGGGAGGCGGTATAGACTGGAATATCGGCGCAGCGGGCAAGGACGCCGCTGCCCTGTCCGGTGAGCTGGCGGTGCTCCATCAGCAGCGAGACCGGCTCATACCCGGCATCCAGCGCCCGCAGAATGACCTTGGGGCTCTCCGCGATGAAGATCCCCTTCTCCGGCTCCAACCGGTTGCGCAGCTGCGCCTCCGTCAATCGGGTAAAGGGCTCCAGCTCCGGCATGGATAAATCCGTCACTTCGATGATCGTTGCCATGGTCTCCTCCTCATCAGGTCGTTCCCAGCAAATCCGGCACAGCCCGTCTCTCACGGCAGGGCCCGGTACAGGCGGCAGGGCCGTCCGCCGGTGTCGTAATTGACGGTGCTGGAGGCTTCTCCCCGCTCCACCAGGTAATTCACATAGCGGCGGACCGTCACCACCGAAAGGTTCGTCTGTTTGGAGAGGGTCTCACTGGCCACACCTTCGGCAGGAGCGGCCCGCAGACACGCCCGGACCCGTTCCAGCGTGCTCTCCTGAAGGCCCTTGGGGGTCCCGTGCTCCGGGGCGGCATCAACGGGGGAAAACAGCCGGTCCAGCGCCCCCTGGCTGACGGCCTCTCCGGTCACCGCCGCCCGGTGGCGGCAGAAGGTCTCCAGCGCCTGCTGGAACCGGTCGCAGGTAAACGGCTTGACCAGATAGTCCACCACCCCCATTTTCAGCAGGGCGTCCACCGTCCCCGGATCGTTGGCCGCGGTGACCATGATGGCGTCCACGGAGATCTGCCGGGAACGAAGCTCCCGGAGCAGCTCATGTCCCGTCAAAAGCGGCATATACACATCCAGGATCACCAGATCCGCAGGATTGACGCTCAGCCACTCCAGCGCGGCCTGCCCGTTTTGAAAGGTCTGGATCACCTGAAAGCGGGCGTCTTTTTCTGTATAGGTACGGTCCAACAGACTGACCATAGGATCGTCTTCCACAATTACCACGCGGTACAACGCGCATCACTCCTTGCCGTCCGGGGTCTCCTCCCGGTGAAAACTGATAAAAAAGGACGTTCCGACGCCGCTTTCCGACTCCACCCGGATCTCACCATGGTAAGCCTCCACCACCTCCCGTACCAGGGAGAGGCCGGTACCCCGGCTGCGGCCCTTGGTGGAGATGCCCCGCTGGAACATCGTCCGGCGCAGTTCCGCGGGGATGCCGGGGCCGGTGTCCTCCACGCACATCAAAAGATTCTCCTCGCTTTCCCGGATGCTGACCAGGACCTCCTTGGCGGTGCGGGGAGACTGGTTGAGACCCTCGATGGCATTTTCGATCAGATTCCCCAGGATCGTCACATAGGCGTCCGGGGGCAGCCAGGCCCCCTCCCCGCTCAGGGCGCTCTCCCGATCCAGCGTCAAATGGATGCCCAGCTCATTGGCCCGACTGGTCTTGCCCACCAGCAGCGCCGCCACCGAGGGCTCGGCGATCTGGTGCATGATGCGGCTCACCGCCTCCTGCTGGGTGCGGGTGGTGTCCATGATGTACTGCTGAGCCTTCTCCGGCTCTCCGATCTGCAAAAGTCCCAGAATCACATGGAGCTTATTCATGAACTCATGGGTATAGGCCCGCATGGCGTCCACCATATGCCGCACGCCGGTAAGGTCATCGGCCAGCTGGGCCACCTCGGTGCGGTTGCGGAAAATGCTGACGGCACCGGAGAGCTTGCCGTCCTCATACAGCGGCAGCCGGTCGGAGAGCACCCGGATGTCCTTCAGGGAGCGCATGCTCACATTGTACTCCGACTGTCCGGTGCGGAGGATGCGGTCCAGAGTGGACTGGGGGTAAACCTCATGGAGGGGCTTGCCCAGAACGGCCTGCCGGTCCATGGAGAGCATCCTTGCGGCAGAGTCGTTGAGGAAAATGACCCTTTTCTCCCGGTCAATGGCCAGAATTCCCTCTTCCAGAGAATCCAGAATGCCTTCCTGCCGCAAAAACTCCCGGGCAAAGACGTCCGGCTCATAGCCCAGAAGGGACTGCTTGATGCGCCCGGAAAGCCGCCGTGCCAGCAGCGCCCCCAGCACCGCCGCCACGATGCCAATCCCCAGCAGGCACAGCACCGTGTTCATCGTCACCTGGGCCATGCTGCGGACATAGACGCCCACGATCACCACACCGATGATCTCCCCCGTCTGGTCCCGCACCGGCGCATAGGCCGAGTGGTCGGTCCCCATGGGACCAGTCTCGTTGGAGATATAGGGCTCCGCTCCCGCCAGGGCGGGGAGCTGAGCCGTGCCGGTATACAGGTCTCCGGTCAACTCCCGGTCCGGCACATAGCGCAGGATATTCTCCCGATCCGTCACCAGGATCAGATCAATATCCGACGTGCGGGCCGTGGTCTCGTCCAGAAAGTCCGCCAGATCCTCCGCAGGCAGCTCATCCAGCAAAGCGGACTGCACCAGAGGCACCTGGGCCAGGATGGAGGCGGAGTTGATGAGGTTGCTGTCCAGAGACTGCTGCTCCGTATGGAGCGTATAGGAAAGGGTCCCCACCAGCGAAAGGGCGATGGACACCACAACGATCACAAGGCTCAGGCGCATCAGCTGCGCGCGGATCGAGGTCCTGGCTTTTGTGGACATCGGACATGCCTCCTTTTTCCTTTCTAGTATAGAAAAAATCCAAAGCGCTGTCAAACCGGAGGCCTCCTGTCAAATTGGAGCACATTTTGCATGTTTTTTCGCTTAACTTTAGAAAAACCCACAATTACGAAGGGCAAAACCGCAGCGGTATAATTTTTCATGTTTGCGTCCGGCAAAAAGCCGGACATCAGAAAGGAGAACGAATATGCCCACAAATAAGAGAGAAAGTCTGATCTACACCGTTTTGATGTGCTTTGTGATGGTGCTCTGGATGAGCGTCTACAACGTGGCCATGCAGTATGGTCATCTGAGCGGAGAGGTCGTCCGGGACGCCTGGCTGGGATTCCCCGTAGCCTACGTGTTCGCCATGTGCTGCGACTGGTTTTTGGTCTCCGAGATTGCCAAGGGATTTGCCTTCCGCTTCCTGGTAAAGCCGGAGGATGCCCCCCTGAAGAAAGTCATCTGCATCTCCTGCTGCATGGTGGTGCCCATGGTCCTCATCATGTCCCTCTACGGTGCCTGTGAAGGCGCGGTACACACGGGTGACTGGGCAGGCGTGCCCCTGCGCTGGCTGCTGAACATCCCCCGCAACTTCGTGATGGCGCTGCCCCTTCAGCTGCTCATTGCCGGTCCCCTGGTCCGCAAGGTCTTCCGCACCGCCTTCCCCATGGGCACCGTGCTGGACCGGCCGGCGTGATTTTTGGTTTCAATACTTTTTTTACTTTCAAAAGGGTTCCCAAATGGAAACCGCAGCAGTAAGATAGCCCACGCGAAAACGAGGTGATGTGTGTTTGGATGCATTTCAGGAGACCCTGGTGGAAGAGCTGGGGAACAAGACCGCGTTCACCATCCCGCTGCTGGGCGGAATCCCGGTGGCGGAATCCGTCGTGGTGTCGTGGATCGTGATGGCGGTGCTGGTGATCCTGGCCCTGGCCCTGACCAGCCGGCTGAGCGTCCGCAATCCGGGCAAGATCCAGGTGGCGCTGGAAAGCGGCGTGCAGTTTTTCAACGGGTTTTTGAAGGAAAACCTGGGACCCCACTGGCGGCCCTTCGTCCCCTGGCTGGGAACGGTGGCGCTGTACATCGCGCTGTCCAATATCATCGGCATCTTCGGCCTGACGCCCCCTACCAAGGACATCAGCGTCACCGCGGCGCTGGCCCTGATGAGTATGCTGCTCATCTACGGCGCGCAGTTCCGGTACAACGGCCCTCTGGGCGGATTGAAGAAATTCGCCGAGCCCATGCCTCTGCTCATCCCCATCAATCTGATGGAGGTGGCGGTCCGGCCTCTGGCCCTTTGTATGCGGCTGTTCGGCAACATTCTGGGCGCGTTCATCATTATGGAAATGCTCAAGTTTGTGGTGCCTGCGGTGGTGCCGGCGGTATTCAGTCTGTACTTCGATCTGTTTGACGGGCTGATCCAAACGGTCGTCTTTGTATTTCTGACCACGCTGTTTACCGGCGAGGGCATCAAGGAAGAAGATTCACCCAACTGATTCAAGGAGGAACTCAATTATGTCTATCGCAATCATCGCTGCGGCTCTGGCTGTGTTCACCGGCGTGGGTGCCGGTATCGGAATCGGATTTGCCACCGGCAAGGCCAGCGAGGCCATCGCCCGCCAACCGGAGGCTTCCGGCAAGATCAACAGCGCACTGCTGCTGGGCTGCGCCCTGGCAGAAGGCACCGCCATCTTCGGCTTCATCACGGCCCTGCTCATCATCTTCATCGGTTAAAGGGGGCGTCCCCAATGCTGGACTTCCAAGCTTCCACCATTGTGTTCACCGTGATCAATCTGGTGGTGCTCTATCTGATTTTGAAAAAGGTCCTGTTCGGCCGGGTGAATGCCGTGCTGGAGGCTCGGGCGGCCCTGGTCAAGCAGGAGATCGACTCCGCGGAGGCCAGCAGCCGCCAGGCGGAGGCCTACAAGAGCGAGTATGAAGCCCGCCTCACCGATGCCCGGCATGAGGCCGCCAAGCTGGTGGCCGACGCTCAGAACAGAGCCCAGCGGGCCTACGAGGCGAAGCTGGCCGACGCCGAAGCCGACGTCAAAAAGGTGCGCAGCGAGGCCGAGGCCCAGATCGCCGCCGAGCGGGACGCCATGCTCCGGGGTGCCCGGAACGAGGTGGCTTCCCTAGCTCTGCTGGCCGCTTCCAAGGTGGCCCAGGCCTCTTTGGACCGTGACGGCGACCGGGCGCTGGTAGACGCCTTTTTGTCGGAAGTGGGTGAGCAGGCATGAGTGATCTTGCCCGCCGGTATGCCCAGGCACTCTATGGGCTGACCCATGACGAAGAGGCCCTGCGCCGCACCGCCGGCGCCCTGATGGAGGACACGGCCCTGTGGGCCGCCCTCCGCTCCCCCGCCGTCCGGGCGGAGGAAAAGGAGCGGATCCTGGCCCGGCTTCCCGATTTGCAGGGCTGTGAGACGCTGCTGCATTTTTACCAGCTGCTGGCGGACAAGGGGCGCATGGATCTCCTGCCTGAGATTCTGGATGCCTTCCGGGATTTGGCGCTGGCACAGCGGGACTGCGCCCGGTGCGTACTCACCTGTGTCCGGCCTCTGGAGGCGGCGGAGCTTTCAAAGCTCCGCCTTGCCTTATGCAGGCTCCATCACAAGCGTGACATCCTCTTTGACGTCCGCATGGACCCCTCCCTGCTGGGCGGCTTCACACTGGAACTGGAGGGCGTCACGTACGATAAAAGCGTCCGGGGGGCGCTGGCCGGTCTGACCCGGCAACTGGAAGAGAGGCGAATGGCATGAAAGCAAATCCCGAAGAAATCGTCTCCATCCTGCGGGAGGAGATTCAAGATTATGACACCCGGGTGCAGAGCCGGGAGACCGGCACCGTGCTGGAAGTCGGCGACGGCATCGCCACCGTCTACGGTCTGGACAAGGCCGTTTACGGTGAGCTGGTGGAACTGGATACCGGCGTCAAAGGCATGGTGATGAACCTGTCCCGGGACAGCGTGGGTGTGGTGCTGCTGGGCAGCGAGGCCGGCGTGAAGGAGGGCACCGTGGTGCGCCGCACCGGCCGGCCCGCCGACGTGCCCGTGGGCGACGGTCTGATCGGCCGTGTGGTGAACGTCCTGGGCGAGCCCATCGACGGCCTGGGTCCCATCGAGACCACCGAGACCCGCCCCATCGAGCATGAGGCCAGCGGCGTGGTCACCCGGGAGCCGGTGAACGTCCCCCTGCAGACCGGCATTCTGGCCATCGACGCCATGGTCCCCATCGGCCGGGGCCAGCGGGAGCTGATCATCGGCGACCGCCAGACCGGCAAGACCGCCATCGCGGTGGATACCATCCTCAACCAGAAGGGACAGGACGTGATCTGCATCTACGTGGCCATCGGCCAGAAGGCCTCCACGGTGGCCCGCATTCAGGACACACTGAAAAAGCACGGCGCCATGGACTACTCCATCATCGTCTCCTCCACCGCCAGCGAGTCCGCCCCCATGCAGTACATCGCCCCCTACGCCGGTGCGGCCATGGGCGAGTATTTCATGAGCAAGGGCAAGGACGTGCTGATCGTCTACGACGACCTTTCTAAGCACGCGGTGGCGTACCGGACCCTTTCCCTGCTGCTCAAACGGTCCCCCGGACGGGAGGCATACCCCGGCGATGTGTTCTATCTGCACTCCCGGCTGCTGGAGCGGGCCTGCCGCCTGACCAAGGAGTACGGCGGCGGCTCCATGACCGCCCTGCCCATCATCGAGACCCAGGCCGGCGACGTCTCGGCCTATATCCCCACCAACGTCATCTCCATCACCGACGGCCAGATCTACCTGGAGACGGACCTGTTCTTCTCCGGTCAGCGGCCCGCCGTCAACGTGGGTCTTTCCGTCTCCCGTGTGGGCGGCGCGGCCCAGACCCGGGCCATCAAAAAGACCGCCGGTACGCTGCGGATCGACCTGGCCCGGTTCCGGGAGCTGGAGGTCTTCACCCAGTTCGCTTCGGATCTGGACAGCGCCACCCAGAAGTCCCTGGACCACGGCCGGCGGCTGCTGGAGCTTTTGAAGCAGCCCCTCTACCACCCCATGCCGGTGAGCCGGCAGGCCGTCATTTTGTACGTGGCCACCAACGGATTGGTGGATGACGTGCCGCTGGACAAAGTCCGGGACTTCGTGCTGGACTTTGCCCAGGAGATGGAAACGGAACACTCCGACGTCATGACGGAAATCGAGTCCACCGGCAACCTGAGCGGCCCCGCCATTGAGGTGATCCGCTCTGTTCTGGAGGACGCCAAGAAGCGGGTGAGCGCCACATGGCAAGCATAAAAGAGATCCGTACCCACATCAAGAGTGTGGAGCAGACGCTGAAGATCACCAACGCCATGTACCTCATCTCCTCTTCCAACCTGCGCAAGGCCCGCAAGCAGCTCAACGATGTAGAGCCCTACTTCCGGAAGATCGAGCTGACCATCTCCGACATCCTGCACCACTCCCCGGAGATCCACCACCCCTTCTTCGACAAGCGCCCCGGCATCCCGCCGGAAAAGCGGAAGACTGGCATTGTGGTCATCACCGCCGACAAGGGCTTGGCCGGCGCCTACAACCACAACATTTTAAAGCTGGCAGAGGAAAAAATGGCCAAAAAGCCGAACTTTTCCCTGTTTGTGGTGGGGCAGGCGGGCCGCTCCTATTTCCAGGAGCGGGGGATTCCCATCGACGTGGAATTCCTCTATACGGCCCAGGACCCCAGCACCCACCGCGCCCGGGAGATCGCCGAGCTGATGATGGATCTCTACCTGGACGGAAAGCTGGATGAGGTCTACATCCTTTTCACCAAGATGGTCAACTCCTTCCAGATGGAGCCAACCGTTCACAAGCTGCTGCCGCTGGACCCGGACGTCTTTCCTGAATTTGAGGCCAACCGGGACAGCTACAACCGGGACGTGACCTACGTCCCCTCCGTCCGGGCGGTCATGAACCGCCTGGTGCCCGGCTATATCAAAGGCGACATCTTCGGCGCGCTGGTGGAGTCCTACTGCTCCGAGCAAAACGCCCGGATGACGGCCATGAAGTCCTCCAGCGACAACGCCAGAGCCATGCTCCAGACCCTGAACCTCTCCTATAACCGCGCCCGGCAGTCCGCCATCACCCAGGAGATCACCGAGGTGGTGGGCGGCGCCCAGGCTGCGCTGTGACCTGGACGGGACGATATGCCTGCCGGCTCCGGAGCAAAGCGGCTGTGCCTTTGACTTTTTCTCCGCCCGGTGAGGCGGCGACTCTGTGGGGCAATCCATGCCCGAAAGGGGATTTTTCGAACTATGCATGAAAACAAGGGAACCATTGTACAGGTCATGGGACCTGTTGTAGACGTGGCCTTTCCCGAAGGCGATCTTCCGGAACTCAAAGAGGCCCTGGAAGTGGAGCTGGACGGCAAGCGCCAGGTGATGGAGGTGGCCCAGCATGTGGGCGGCGACACCGTGCGCTGCATCATGCTCTCCCCCAGCGAGGGTCTGGGCCGGGGCATGTGCGTCACCGCCACCGGCGCCCCCATCTCCGTCCCTGTGGGCGAGGGGGTCCTGGGCCGGATGTTCAACGTCCTGGGAGACGCCATCGACGACTGCGGCCCCGTGAAGGCCACCGAGAAGTGGTCCATCCACCGGCAGCCCCCTGCCTTTGAAAACCAGCGCCCCGTGGTGGACATCTTCGAGACCGGCATCAAGGTCATCGACCTGCTGGCCCCCTATGCCAAGGGCGGCAAGATCGGCCTCTTCGGCGGCGCCGGCGTGGGCAAGACCGTGCTGATTCAGGAGCTGATTCACAACATCGCCACCGAACACGGCGGCTACTCCATCTTCACCGGCGTGGGCGAACGGACCCGGGAGGGCAACGACCTCTGGCGGGAAATGCGCGAGTCCGGCGTCATTGACAAGACCGCCCTGGTCTTCGGCCAGATGAACGAACCCCCCGGAGCCCGGATGCGGGTGGCTCTGACGGGTCTGACCATGGCGGAGTACTTCCGGGACAAGGAAAAGCAGAACGTGCTGCTCTTCATCGACAACATCTTCCGTTACGTCCAGGCAGGCTCTGAGGTCTCCGCCCTGATGGGCCGGATGCCCTCCGCCGTGGGCTATCAGCCCACCCTGGCCAATGAGATGGGTGCGCTCCAGGAGCGCATCACCTCCACCAAGGACGGCGCCATCACCTCCGTCCAGGCGGTCTACGTCCCCGCCGACGACCTGACCGACCCCGCCCCCGCCACCACCTTCGCCCATCTGGACGCCACCACCGTCCTCTCCCGGAAGATCGTGGAACAGGGCATCTACCCCGCCGTGGACCCCCTGGAGTCCACCTCCCGGATCCTGGAGCCGGAAGTGGTAGGCGAGCGGCACTATAAGATCGCCCGGGGCACCCAGGAGCTGCTTCAGCGCTACCGGGAGCTCCAGGACATCATCGCCATCCTGGGCATGGAAGAGCTCAGTGAGGACGACCGCCGCACGGTGGAACGGGCCCGCCGCATCCAGCAGTTTTTCTCCCAGCCCTTCTCCGTGGCCGAGCAGTTCACCGGCCTGGAGGGCCGCTATGTAAAGCTGGAGGACACGCTGCGCTCCTTTGAGACCATCCTGGGCGGCGAGCTGGACAAATACCCCGAGGCCGCCTTCAGCAACGTGGGCAACGTGGACGAGGTCATTGAAAAGGCCAAGAAAATGGGGGCGGTGTAAATGGCGGAGGCGCACACCTTCTACCTGGAGATCATCACCCCGGAGCGCCAGTTCTACATCGGTCCCGCCGAGGCCCTGATCCTTCCGGCTGTGGACGGTGAGATGGGCATCTACCCCGGCCATGAGCCGGTGGTCACCGTCATCGAGCCCGGTGAGCTTCGCTACAAGGCCGAGGGCCAGTGGGAGCCTGCCGCGGTGGGCTCCGGCTTTGCCGAGATCAAGCCGGACTACGTGATCCTTCTGGTGAGCTCTGCCGAGCACCCGGAGGAGATCGACCGTAAGCGGGCGGAGGCCGCCAAGGCCCGTGCGGAGGAATGTCTGCGGCAAAAGCAGAGCATCCACGAGTACTACCACTCCAAGGCCGCTCTGGCCCGGGCCATGGCCCGGCTCAAGACCCGGCGCTGATCCATTTCGGGAAGCCTGCGGTCCCCCCTCTCTTTCGCAGCGCTTTCCAATGGGAACGAAAAAGCAGGCATGGTTCCACATGCCTGCTTTTTCGGTTTTCTTCGTCTCGGATCTTCCATCCGCCGGATCGATTTCTTCCGTTTTGCTGAAAATCAGGCGGATAAATCCGGGCGCTTTTGGCAATCCTTTAGGGAATCATTTTCACTGACAAGGAGGGTCCTTATGCTTCACCCCGTATCGTCCCTTTCCGAACTGGGCGCCGGATGCAGCGCCATGAGCTGGGAGACCGGAGACCGCCGCCATCTCTGGGGACGGAATCTGGATTTCAACACGCTGGCATCGGACAGCCGCATCACCTACATCCCCCGCGGAACCAGCTATGCCACCTGCGAGCAAAGACCGGAGAGCCGGTTTTGCTCCGCCTATGCCGCCGTGGGGACCGGGCTGCTGTCCGTCTCCCTTTCACCGCTGCTCTACGAGGGGATCAACGACCAGGGCCTGATGGGCGGGCAGCTCTACTATCGGGAGTTTGCCTGCTATGAAGACTTTCCCCGCCCCGGCACTGCACCGATCCAGCCGCCGGTCCTGGTCTACCATCTTCTGGCTCAGTGCGCCACTGTGGCGGAGGTGGTCCACACCCTTCGGGAGGAACTCACTTTGCTGGACCTCCCGCTGCTGGGCGCTGTCCCGCCGCTGCACTGGTCCTTCAGCGACCGGACCGGTGAGACCATCGTGGTGGAACCGGACCGGGACGGGCTTCATATCTACCGCAACACCCTGGGCGTGATGACCAACAGCCCCGGGTATCCCTGGCACCGGACCAACCTCCTCAACTACGCCGGCATCCGGGACCTGGACCACGGTGCCATGGAGCTGGCAGGCCAGCAGCTCACGCCCTGCTTTTCCGGTAGCGGCGCCCAAGGGCTGCCGGGGGACTGGTCATCTCCCTCCCGCTTTGTGCGTCTGGCCTTTTTGAAAACCTACGGTGTGAAGGGGGCAACGGAGAGTGCCGGCGTGGGAGCCATGTTCCGCCTGCTCCAGAGCGCCGCCTTTCCGCTGGGGATGGTGCGTGTGCCCCAGCCAGAGTCTCCCGGCAGCCTGGCAGGCGACGTCCTTCCCTACGATTACACCGTCTATACCGCCGTGGCCTGTGCGGAATCCCTTCGCTTCTACTGGACCACCTACGAAAATCAGCGGATCCAGTTTGTGGATCTCTCCACGCTGCGTCATCAGACCCGGCCGATGCAGTTCGAACTGGGCCGCTGGCCGGATTTCCGGGAGCTGGTCCCTGCGTCTGCATCTCCGGCCTCTCCCATCTCATTTGCCTCTTCGTTGTAATTCCAACCGACAGCCACCACTATTTATGGGATACTGAATACATGATCCAGGGCAGTTTTCTGCCCGCCTGATGAAAAAGGAGGAATTCCCATGGTTGCCTTAAAAAATATTCAGTCGGAACAGGTGCTCTCCCTGGCAGGCCAGGTGACGGCCCAGCCGGGACAGATCGTCAGCCGCACTTTGGCCCAGACCCCGGCCGTCAGTCTCACCCTCTTCGCCTTTGCCAAGGGAGAGGAGATCAGTACCCATGAATCCCGGGGCGATGCCCTGGTCCAGGTCCTGGAGGGCGTGGGCCGCTTCACGGTGGATGGCGTGGACTACATGTGCCGGGCAGGCGAATCGCTGGTCATGCCGGCTCAAAAGCCCCACGCAGTTTATGGTGAAGAGGATTTCAAGATGCTCCTGACCGTGGTCTTTCCCCCGGAGAAGCTGTAAGCCCGGATCCCCGGTCCTATTCCAAAACCCCCGTCTGCCTAAAGGCAGACGGGGGTTTTGGTTTTATCACTTGGGTGCCGGTTCCTCTGCCGGCGGAGCGGATGTTTCCCGCTTTGCCGCAGCAGCCTTTTTCCGCCGGCGCCGCAGCAGGAAAAGGGCAGCCAGCAGGAGCACAACCGCCGCCAGGATCACCGCCAGCAGCAGGGCGGGGCTTCCTTGCCTGGAACTGACACAGAAGGTCCCGCAGGTCCCCTCCATATCCAACAGCAGATAGTGCCCGTTCCGGTCCGCGTCCACCTTGTGCCACGCGCCGTCTTTGTACTGCCAGACGCTGGCTCTGCTGCCACCGCTGAGCAGCCGCAGCGGCACCGTGTCCTGCTCCGTCAGATCCGTGCCGGTCAGGGAGATCTCCCAGACCCGGACCGTATCCCCGCTCCGGGCCGCCTCCGGCGGCGTCTCGGCGCTTTCCCGGACCGTGAGGACCGCGTCCTGGGCGAATTGGCCGTCAGCCATGGCCAGGGCCAGTTTTCCCTCCTGCTGCAGGCTGGCCACCACAGTGACCCAGGGTGTATACTCAGCCTCCAGCGTGATGTCCGACGCAAGGCCGGAGGTATCAAATTCCGGCCAGGAACCGTAACTTCCCTTCTGCTCCGGCACTTCCGGCAGCTCCACCAGGCGCAGGTCTTCTCCGTACTGGAAGGGGATCCGGGCCACGATGTCCTCCCCGGCCTTCAGCGTCAGGGTGAACGAGATGAACTCCGTGGGGATGCCCGATTCCTGGCGCAGGACCTCAAACGCCACCGGTTCCGCTTTTCCGGCATAGCTGACGCCGTCAATGGCCGCCAGGCCC
Organism: uncultured Oscillospiraceae bacterium; assembly: GCA_944387015.1. Lineage (GTDB taxonomy): Bacteria > Bacillota > Clostridia > Oscillospirales > Oscillospiraceae > Oscillibacter. The sequence goes on along the minus strand of CALXDH010000007.1, from coordinate 56,703 downwards.
GTGTCCACAAAGCGGTTGCCACGGACCGTTCCGTCGTCCAGGTCGGCGTCGCCCGCCACAGCGCCCAGGTACTCCTCCCCGGCATCCACTGTGGCAATGGCGCAGTTATCCAGCAGACGGTCTCCCCAGCCGGCGATACCGCCCACATAGTCCCCGCCGGAGAGGGCGCATTTGGCACAGCTGTTCCGCACAGAGGCGTCCGCCCAACCGGCGATACCGCCAACGTAATTGCCGTCTGTACTGGTCACCGGGCCGTAATTCTGCCCGGAGACCACCGTGCCCAGATCCATACGGCCCACCAGGCCGCCGGCACAGTCCTTTTTCGCCGTGATCGTGCCGTGGTTCACAGAGTCCTCCAGCACCGCCTTGGTCTCGTAGCTGCTGCCGAAGGACAGATCGTCCGCCAGATCATCCTCCGGGTCCAGGTCAAACTCGATGGCCATGGCTCCGGCGATGCCCCCCACGTTCCGGTCCCCTTCCACAGAGCCGGTATTCCGGCACTGGGTGATCTTTCCCCGCCGCGTGGCGGCAATGTCCTCTTCCGAGGTGTCCTCGATGTAATCCGTGAGCGTCTTATCCGCACCGTCTTGCAGATCAGTCAGCGCGTCCAGCAGCACGTCGAACACTGTCTGGAACTGGCTGTTGATGCTGCGCAGGTCTGCCGTCAGGGTGTCTCCGGCAGTGTCCAGAGAGGTATGCAGCGCCTCCAGCTCCGAGGAGATCGTCCCTAAAGAGTCAAAGAGTCCGTCTCCGGCAGTGCGGATGTCCTCTCCCAGGACCGGAAATTCCACTGGGCCGTCCTGGGCCAGCTCCGTCACCGCATCTCCCATGGTTTGGAAGGCACTGCTGAGCTTGCGGCCGATGCTTGCCCCGGTATCTCCCACGTCTGAAAGCGCATCCAGCGCCTCCCGCAGGTCTCCCATCAGGTCCTTGCCGCCGGAGACGGCGGCTTGCAGCGCGCTCACGGCACGGTCAAAATGGCCGGATGCCTGGTGCAGTGCCTCCCCCATGGTCTCCAGCGCCGCTTGCAGCGCATCCCAGTCTGTCTGTGCCTCCGGCATGGCCCCGGAAACTTCTCCCAGGTCCTCCCCCGCCGCCGTCAAAGCGTCGGAGAGGGTATGCAATGCCGTCAGCGTCTCCTGACCGCCCGGCAGATCCGGTTGGTCCGTCAGAGTATCCTCCAGCATGCCTACTGCCGCGCCGGTTCCTTCCATGGCACCGCTGAGCGCATCCATTCCGTCAGCGAGGTCCGCCAGAGCCGCCTCCGTATCGGAAGGATTTTCGTTCACCACCCCTTGCAGCAGCGCATCCAGCGCATCCCGCAGAGCCTGGGCCGCCCGGACCATGTCCGCCGCCGAAGCCCGCAGCTCTGCCACCGCGCCTTTTACGTTTTTTTGAATGCTTTCTCCGTCTTTCAGGGCATCCGTCAGCTTTTCCAGCGCCTCGTCCAGATCCTCAGACAGTTCCTCCAGTTTGTCGGAGGCTGCTGCCAGATCGTCCAGGGCAGGTGCCACCTGGTCCAGGGCATTGGTAACACTGGCGCTCAGAGAGTTGAGGGAGTCCATTCCATCGTCGATGAAATCGGCGGAGAGATCAGCCAGGGTCTGCGTGTGGTCCCGCGCCTTGTCCGTCTCATCCCCAATGGCGGTGAGATGGGCGGAGACCATGTCCGTAGTGCCCTGGGTATCGTCAATGGCCCGTTGGATCAGTCCGTCCAGTGTATCCAGCTCCGTCCGCAGCCGTTCCAATGTATCGCTGCCGGGGGTCACCGTCAGGTCCGGCTCCGCCTGGCCCACAATGCCGCCCACGTCCTTTCTCCCCAGAACGGAGCCGCTGTTGACGCAGCCCGCCAGGTACCCGGTCTGGCGGCCCACGATGCCGCCGATGTTATAGCCCACATGGGGATACCCTACCGTTCCGGTGTTGCCGCAGCTCTGGATCACACCGCTGGAATACCCGGCCACGCCGCCGGTATCGGTGTGCGTGTCCAGCAGCGACTCCGCCTCACCGGAGTCCTCCCCTGTGAGCGTGGACTCCAGGTCCAGATCCGTCAGGTCCTCCACGCTTGGCGCGGAATCACCCCGTTCACTGGTATTGATGCCGGCGCTGCTGCTGCACTTGAGCAGCACGCCCAGATTCCGTCCCACGATACCGCCGGTGCCGCTCTCTCCCTGGATCACACCGGAGACCGCGCAGTCCGCGATCTGGCCGGTTTCCTGGTTGCGGCCGGCAATGCCGCCCACCGCCGCCTTTCCGGAGACGGAACCGCTGAAGGTGCAGCTCCGGATGGTGCCGCCGTTGACACCGGCGATGCCGCCCACATTGGTCTGGCTTCCTCCGGGCGCCACCGTGCCGGAGACGTTCAGGTTTTCCACCACGCCGCCGGGCTGAATGGTGCGGAAAAGCCCCTGTTTGGACCCGTTGGCGGTGAGAGACAGCCCGGAGATGGTGTGGCCCTGGCCATCAAAGGTCCCGCCGAATGTGGGGATCGGCGTAAACGCAGCGCCGGTCAGGTCCAGATCCGCCGCCAGGCGGACCGTCTTTCCCTGAGACCAGGTATCCAGAGAGCAGTTTCGGGTCAGCTCCAACAGATCCGCCACGGTGGTGATCGTAATCTCCCCGGTCCCGGCTGCCGCCGCAGGCTGGGCCAGAGAGAAGAGCAGGCACACCGCTGTCAGCAGCGCCGCCAGTTTATCACACGTCTTTCTCATCCGATCCTCCTTTCTCCCCATCTTCCGCTTCACCGGAGGGTAGCCGCTGAGGCGGCTGGTCCGGCTGCAGGGCACCGGCGTCCACGACTGCGTGGATGGTGCCGTGGAGCGTGCCCTTCAAATCCGCGTCCACTACGCCGGAGATATAGCCCCGGACGTGTCCGTCCACCCGCACGCTGCCGGTACGGGACTGGATGGCCCCCCGGTACTTGAGGGTAAACGCCGTTTTTTCGATAATGGTATCTCCCAGCAGCAGGATCTGAGGCAGCACCGCCATCACCAGGAAAATGGAGATCACCGTGCCCCGTCCCAGGCAAATGCCGATGGAGGAGATGGAGGGTGCGGAGGACAAAAAGCCGATCAGGATCCCGGCGGTGGCCAGGATGGTGCCGGAGGTGACAATGGTGGGGAACGCCTGGTTGAGCGCCTCTACCACCGCCTCGTGGAGGGGCATCTGCTTTTTCAGATCCGTATAGCGGTTGGTGATGACGATGGCGTAGTCGATATTGGCACCCATCTGAATAGAGCTGACAATCAGATAACTGAGGAAGAACAGGTCCGAATCCATCAGGTATGGGAAGGAGAAGTTGATCCACACGCTGCCCTGGATCACCAAGATCAGCAAAACGGGCAGTCCTGCCGACTGGAAGGTGAACACCAGCACCAGGATCACGAACACCACTGTCAGGATGCTGATGAGCACGTTATCCTGCACAAAGGATTTCGAAAGGTCCCGGTCACTGGTGGAGTTGCCCACCAGCAGCACCCCTTCGGGATAGTACTTCTCCGCCGTCTGATACAGCGTGTCCAGGAAATCAAAGGTCTCCTGGCTCTCCTCCGGCAGTGCCAGTTCCAGCACCATGCGGCTGTAATGTTCACCCTTGAGCTGCTTTTGCGCGTCCACCAGCTGGGTGTGCAGGTCCTCGATGTCCGCGGTCATCTCCTCGTCCAGCGTCACATAGCCCTCCTGCATCTGGTCATAGACGAAGAGGAACATATCCATCAGCGGCACGCTGTACTGGTCGATGCCGCCCACCAGCTTTCCGTAATTCTCCTGGTCCACGGCATAGGCGGAGTACAGCAGGCGGGCCGCCTCAATGTCCAGGTCCGTCATCTCCGCGAACTGCCGGGGCGTGAGCTTGTCGGTGAGCACATAGCCGTCCATGGCCTCCACATTGGCAAGGCCCAGCACCGACTCCACCTCCGGCATGTCTTCCAGCTCCCGCAGCAGCTGGCCCTCCTTGCCGTAGTCCCCGGCGGGCACCAGCACCGCCAGTGTATTGACCGGCCCGAAGGTGGCATTCACCTTCTCCTGGGCGATCTGGGATTCATTTTTCGTGTAGGTATGCAGGTTGCTCTCCCCGTAGACATAGGGGCACTGGTTGGAAAAGCAGAAGCCCAGCACCAACAAAATGGCAAAGACCGGGGGCAGCACATAGCGGGTCTTGATCACCAGCTTTCCCCAGGCATTGATCTGGGGCACGAAGCTGCGGTGATGGGTCCGGTCGATGAGGCGGCTGCAGGACATCAGCAGCCCCGGCATCAGTGTAAAGACGCTGAGCATGCTCATCAAAATAGCCTTCATCAGCACGATGCCCAGGTCGTAGCCGATGCGGAAGTGCATGAAGCACATGGCCCCCAAGCCGGAGAGGGTGGTCATGGAGCTGCCGGAGATCTCCGGGATGGCCTTGCTCAGCGCCGCGATCACCGCCTCCCGTGCCTCCAGATGCTCCCGCTCCTCCGTGTAGCGGTGACAGAGGATGATGGCGTAGTCAATGGCCAACGCCAGCTGCAGCACCACGGCCACAGAGTTGGAAATGAAGGAGATGGGGTTGAAGAGGAAGTTGGTCCCCATGTTCAAAAGCGCCGCCATGCCGAAGGTGACGAGCAGCACCGGCACCTCCATATAGGTCTGGGATGTAAAGAGCAGTACCACCACGATGATGACCACCGCCACCAGCATGACGATCTGCATCTCGTCGGCGATGGTCTCCGACTCTGAGGCACCGGTATCTCCCGTAACATATACGTCGTACCCGTCCAGCGCCTCCCGCACCCGTTCCAGTGCGTCCAGGCTCACCTGGTCCTCCGCCGCACCGTCATAGGTGACGGTGAACAGCGCCGCGCCGCTTTGATAGTGGTCCTCCGTGTCGTCAAACTCCACGGATTTGACACCTTCCAGCGTCTCCAGCCGCTGTGCCAGCAAGGATGCCCGGGCGTAGTCGATGTTGTCCACCATGATCCGGTTCGTGCCGAAGGTCGTGAACTCCGCCTCCATGGTATCCAGTCCCTGCCGGGTCTCCGTGGTATCCGGCAGATAGCTGGTCAGATCGTCGTTGACTTCGATCCAGCCGTTTGCCACCACACAGAAAATCGCTAATCCGATGTAAAAGAGGTAAAACGCCTTTCGCTTGTCAACAATGAAGGCAGCTGCCTGCTCCAGCGGACTTTGCTTTTTCTCTCGTTCTTCTGTTTCTCTGCGCACAGTTCCACCTCCCTGTCTGCCGCCCCGTGGGGCGAGTCTTCCTGCGGCGCACACCGGGATCTGTTTCCAGGCAATGCGGCGCCTCAGGTGCGCAGTTTCTTTTCACAGAGTATTAGTTTAGCAAACCTTTTCCCGCCGCAACACTGACAATTTGACCTCCGTGTATAAATCCCGCTTAAAAATTTGTAAAATTTTTTTGCTGATTTGTGTAAAGAGCTTGTTAAAATCAGTGGAAAAAGCAAAGGTGCCGTGCTACCATAGAACGTACCGAACGATGTCTGTCAACGGCAGACAAATTCAGGTCCAACGGAGGGGTTTTTCATGGCGCACAATCCGCGCAAAAGCTACGAAATTGACATGATCCACGGTCCCATTCTGCTAAAGCTGCTTCAGTTTGCGGTTCCCCTGATGTGCTCCAGTGTTTTACAGCTCCTGTTCAACGCGGCGGATATTGTCGTCGTAGGCCGCTGGGCCGGTGACAACTCGCTGGCCGCCGTGGGCTCCAACTCCGCCCTCATTGGTCTTTTGACCAACCTCTTCATCGGCCTTGCCGTGGGCTCCAATACGCTGGCTGCCAAATACTACGGCGCCGGTGATAAAAAGGAACTCCACAAAACCGTACATACCTCCATGCTCCTGAGCATCATCAGCGGCGTGATGCTGACCGTGGTGGGCGTTTTCGGCGCCCGGACCATCCTCATCTGGATGCAGACCCCTGCCAATGTGCTGGACCTTGCGGCGCTGTATCTGCGCATCTACTTCCTTGGCATGACCCCCACCATGGTCTATAACTTCGGCGCCGCGCTGCTGCGGGCCCAGGGAGACACCCGGCGGCCGCTGTATTTCCTCTCTCTGGCCGGCGTGGTGAACATCATTTTGAACCTCTTCTTCGTGATCGTCATGAAACTGGACGTGGCCGGCGTGGCCATCGCCACGGTCATCTCCCAGTGCATCTCCGCCACGCTGGTGGTGCTGTGCATGGTGCGGGACACCGGTCCGCTGCACCTGGACCTGCGGGCAATGCGCATCCACGGCAAGACCCTGCGGCAGATTTTGCGGATCGGCCTGCCGGCCGGCTTCCAGGGGATCTTGTTCTCCCTTTCCAACGTGGTGATCCAGTCCTCTGTCAACACCTTCGGCGAAGTGGTGATGGCCGGCAACTCCGCCGCCGCCAACATCGAGCAATTCGTCTATGTCTCCATGAATGCCCTCTACCAGGCCACCATTTCCTTTGTCAGCCAGAACCTGGGCGCCGGCAACTATCGCCGGATCAAGGAGACCGTCATCCGCGCCCAGCTGTGCGTACTGGTGGTGGGTGTTGTGCTGGGCAACGCCACTACCTTTGCCGGAGGACCGCTGCTGGGCATTTACACCACCAGCCCCGCTGTGGTGGAGGCGGGCCTCGTGCGATTGGGTATCGTCTGCCGGACGTATGCCATCTGCGGCATGATGGACGTGATGGTGGGCGGTCTGCGGGGCATCGGCTACTCGGTGATGCCCATGATCGTCTCGCTGATCGGTGCCTGCGGCCTGCGGCTTTTGTGGATCGCCACCCTCTTTCAGATCTCCCAGTTCCACACCATGCCTATGCTCTATCTCTCCTATCCTGTCTCTTGGATCATCACGTTCTCCGTCCACGTGGTGTGCTTCGTGTGGGCCATGAGACGGCTGCGTGTGCAGCTGGAAGAACCCGCCTTGGCGACGACAATGGGCTGAGCGGACAAATAAAAAGAGGACCGCACCAGTGGTGCGGTCCTCTTTTTTCGTTGAGGCTTTACTGCAGTCCCAGCCGCAGCCGGATGGTCAGCACCGCACAGCCCACCAGCAAAATGGTCAGCGCCGTCTGCCCCCAGAGAAGGTTATAGCTTACAGCCTTTTTATCTTTTTTTCTTCCCTCCGCCACCGAGACCAGCACATACACTGCCACAATCCCGAAGGCGATCACCAGGATGTCCGCCAGAACCTCCAGCTGCAGCGCCGACGCGGCCACATACAGCAAAAAGCCGATGCCGGAGACGATGGCGCCGTTATTCATCTGCTTGACCGTTTGGAGCAAAAAGCCCCGCTTGTTGTCTTTCATGGTTTCGACTCTCTTTCGTATCAGTATCCGTTGACCATCACATCCAGCACCTTGGCGGCCACCGTACCGGCCACCGAGCTGCCGCCGCCGCCGTTTTCCACCAGCACCACGAATGCGTAGGGCGCATCCTCATTGCGCAGGAATCCGGCAAACCAGGCGTGGGGCGTCAGACCCTCGCCCACTTCCGCGGTACCGGACTTGGCACAGATGTCCATATTGGGGAACCGTGAGGCACCGTAGGTCCGCTCCACATTGTCTGCCATCATATCCGCCAGGCGCTGGGCCGTATCGGCGCTGAGCAGGCTGCCGGTCTTTTTGGTGAAGTGGGGCAAGGATGGGATCCCCAGGGAGCTGACCGTCTTTTCGATCAAATAGGGCTGCGCCGCCTTTCCTCCATTGGCGATGGCACCCATGTAGACCATCAGCGACGCCGGATTTACCTGGTCCTGTCCCTGGCCCACGCCGGACCAGCCCAGTTCTCCGTCACTGATGTCCTGAAACCGGAAGGTCCCCTTGGCCGTGGGAAGGCCGTTGATGGAATAGCTGTCCATCAGCCCCGCTTTTTGTGTGTACTCCTCCAGCACGTCTCCGCCCAGTTCCTGGGCGATCAGGGCAAAGGCCACGTTGCAGGAATTGGCGAAGGCGTCCCCGATGTTCTGTTCACCGTGGGTGCCGGAACAGACGATGGTCTCTCCGTCGATCTCCACGCTGCCGTTACAGGTCCAGGTGCGGCTCTCCAGGTCCGGGATCTGCTCCAGCGCCGCCGTCAGCGTGACGGTCTTGAACACGGACCCGGGGGTGAATGTGGAGGAGAGGAAGCGATTGATATACGCCCCCTTGTAGCGGTCGTTGGTCTCAATGTCCGCAGGAACGTTCAGCGGATCGTAAGAGGGTGCGGAGACCATGCACATGATCTCCCCTGTCTTGTAGTTGTAGACGGCCACCGTTCCCGCGTGGCCTCCCAGCGCCTGGTAGGCCTCGTAGTTGTACCGGGCGTCAATGGTCAGATAGAGGTCGTTTCCCTGCTGGGCCCCAAAGGCCCCGTTGAGCAGGTTATAGCCCGTAAGCTTATCGGCAAAGGCATTCAGAGCGCCGGTGCCGATGTTGCCCTGGAGATCCCCCACTGCGTGAAGCGTCGCCCGGCGGACATCGGCGTTGTCGTAATACGTCCGTTCCCCGTTTTCCACAGTGGAGAGCACATCCCCGTCCCGGTCCAGCACTGTGCCGCAGGCCAGGACGCCGGAACTGTTATAGAGATGGCGGTTGAATGCCGAGGAGACCCAGCTGCCGCCGTTCAGAAGGTATTTGCCCAGAAAGACACAAAGTCCCGCCGCCAGCAGCATGGCCAGGATGCAGCAAACCAACGCCCGCCGTTCAATCTTTTTCATGATCCGCCTCCTCTTCCTGCCCAAAGGGGTCGCCGATGGGTTCTGCCCGCCGGCGGGCTTCCGCCGTGATCTGCCGCTGCGGTCCCCTTCGGATGGCAAAGCTGGCGTTTTCCCGGGTGTCCGTAGCCTTCAGATAGGCCAGAAGTCCCCAGGCGGACATCATGGCAGAGCCGCCGTTGGAGACGAAGGGAAACGTGACGCCGGTCAGCGGCAGCAGATCCACGGAGCCGAACACATTCAGGCAGGTCTGGAACACCAGCAGAGAACCGGCAGCGCAGGCCGCAATGGTATAGAAGCTGGACCGCCCCACCCGAATGGTCCGGACCGCGAAAAACGCCAGAGCGATGATGGCGCCTACCGCCATGACGGCGATCAGAAGCCCCCACTCCTCACAGATCATGCCGAACACCAGATCCGTATCCGCCGCAGCCACGTTGTGGAGCCAGCCGTTTCCGGCGCCCATCCCCAAAAGCCCGCCGGAAGCGGCGGCGGACATGGTGCGGGTCTGCTGATAGCCTGTGGTGGATGCCGCCTCCCAGGCGTGGCCCCAGGTGGCAAAGCGCGCCAGAATGTAGGGCTTGAATTTGACGATGATCCCGGCACCGAACACCGCACCGCCGCAGATCAGACTCAGCGTTGCCCAGTCTCCCGAGCGGAGGTAGGCGATCACCAGGAAAGTAACAAAGAAGATGGCCGCAGTGCCGAAGTCGCTCATAAGCCCCAGAAGGCCGATGCAAAGACCGGTGAGCACGATGAAAAGCGTCAGGTTCCGCTTACGGAAGAGCCGCTCCAGCGTAGCCGAGCCGGCAAAGATATAAAAGATCTTGGCGATCTCCGAGGGCTGGAAGGAAAGGCCGCCGATGGAGATCCAGTTGACGGCGCCGTACTTGGCACTGCCCAGCACCAGTGTGATCCCCAAAAGGCCGATGGCCCCCGCCGCCATCAGCCAGCGGATCTTCTGCACCCGGGAAAGATCCCGCAGGAAAAGCCCCAGTACCAGGAAAAATCCCAGCCCCAGGAAAATGGCAAGGAACTGCTTGAAAAGGCTCCCCGGGGCGCTGGAGGCCGTCACCGAGAGGGAGAGAGTCGAGAGGAAGAAGGCGATGGTCTCCAGTTCGAAACCCACGCAGCGGGTACACCGCAGCGCCACGAAGTACAGCCACATCAAAATCGTCAGCCCCAGAAAGGCCAGTACGATCTGCGGCGCCTCCTCCGCCCCGCAGGCGATCACCAGCTGCACGCAGGCCAACACCTGAAACACCGTCAGTCCCAAGAAGGAGGGCAGGCTGGACACCGGACGCTCTGCCCGGCGCTTTTCCTCCAGTTCTTCCCGTTCCGCCACGGTCTGAGGCAAAAACAGCAGCGGCACGCCGCCCAGGGTGATGGTGTCCCCCAGCTTCACCGGGGCAGAGTCCGTTACCTTCTCCCCGTTGACGGCAGTGCCGCCTTTGGAACCCAGGTCATACACCGTCCACTGTCCATCCTCTCCCCGGCACAGCGCCGCGTGCTGGCGGGAGATGCTGGGGTAATTCAAAAATACGTCCGCGGTCTTTCCCCGTCCGATGATATTTTCCCAGTGGGTCAGCTGCAGCGGCGTGCCGTTGGGCAGGCTCAGCTGGCCCCAGATCTCCGGCGTATGGGGCACCTTCAGCAGCGACCGAAACGCCCGGAACAAAATGAGAAACGCCACCACCGGGAACAAAAAACGGACGAATGCCGTATACCAGCTGCCCACCAGCGGATGGGCCGTCAAAAACGCGGTGACACCGCTCAGCAGCGTCTGCAGCGGCGCCGTCAGGCTCTCCATATCATCCGTCTCCTTTCCGAGTCTTTCATAAGCATTTAGTATAGCAGTTTTCTTGCCGGGTGTACAGTCCCGCTTGCAAAACCACCCTGATACCGGTAAAATGAAGTATCCGCGTCTCCCCTTATTTTATAAATGAAGGAGAATCTCTCATGCTGTCTTTTGAATGCGACTACGCCGAAGGCGCCCACCAGGCCGTTTTGCAGCACCTGCTGGAGACCAATCTGGAGCAGCTCCCCGGCTATGGCCAGGACCGCTACTGCGACGCCGCCAAGGAAAAGATCCGCTCCGCCTGCGGCTGCGGGGACGCCGACGTGTTTTTCCTCTCCGGCGGCACCCAGACCAATCAGATCGTCATCGACGCCATGCTGCATCCATATGAGGGCGTTATCGCCGCGGACACCGGACACATCAACGGCCATGAAGCCGGCGCTGTGGAGGCCACCGGTCACAAGGTCCTCACCATCCCCCACCGCAACGGCAAGCTGGACGCCGGGGACGTAAGGGACTATCTGCAGACCTTCTACGCAAATGACAGCCACTGGCATATGGTATTCCCCGGCATGGTCTATCTTTCCCATCCCTCCGAATACGGCACCCTCTATACCCGTGCGGAGCTGGAAGCACTCTCTTCCGTCTGCCGGGAGTACCACATCCCGCTGTTTCTGGACGGTGCCCGGCTGGGCTATGCCTTGGCAAGTCCCGGCAATGATGTGACACTGCCGGATCTGGCGGCGCTTTGCGACGCATTCTACATCGGCGGCACCAAGGTCGGCGCTTTGTGCGGTGAGGCGGTGGTCTTTCCCCGTCACGGCGCGCCGGAGCACTTCGGCACCCTCATCAAGCGCCGGGGCGCCCTGCTGGCCAAGGGCCGGCTGCTGGGCGTGCAGTTCGACGCGCTGTTCACCGACGATCTCTACCTCCGCATCAGCCGCAACGCCATCGCCATGGCCCAGCGCCTGAAGGAGGGTCTGAAGGCCAAGGGGTATCCGCTCTATATGGAAAATCCCACCAACCAGATCTTTGTGATCCTGGACGAGGCCCAACGCAGCCGCCTTTCTCAGCAGGTCTCCTTCAGCTTCTGGGAAACGCTGCCCGATGGCCGGACCGTCGTGCGCTTTGCCACCAGCTGGGCCACCACGGCGGAGAATGTGGACACCCTGATCGATCTGCTGTAATTGGATCAAACGGAAGCCGTTGTCAATTTCGTATTTTGTTGGATTTGGCCATCTTTTTTCGTTTTCCTCTTGACCTATGCAGAAAAAACGATTAAAATATTAAACTGACATGAATTGCAGATGACATTTTAAACGTCATTTTAACACCTATTTTGAAAGGCCGATTCGACATGAAACATCCCTATAAGACGCGGGAAGGCGGCGCCACGGTAACGATCTTCGTCCCTTATGACTGCAAGAACCACTGCCCCTTCTGCATCAACAAAGGCGAATACGCGGATCTGACGGGCTTTTCCGCCGAGAAGATCTGTGAGAGCATCCGGCGGATGGATGCCATCACGCCCAACTGCGACTTTGTGTTCACCGGCGGCGAGCCTCTGGCCAATCTGGAGTCCCTCCAGATGATGCTCGACGAGATCCCCACCACCCACAAGGTCTATATCAACACCACCCTGCCGGTGTCCGAGCACCAGCCGGAGGCCGAGGTCCTGGCCTTCATGGAGCGCAACAAGCACAAGATCACCTGCGTCAACGTCTCCCGCCACATGCAGCACTATGTGGTAGAGTCCAACGACGATCTGCTGGCCCGTCTGCCGGTCCCCTTCCGGGTCAACTGCGTGCTCTACAAGAACTATCCCGCCGAGCAGCTGGTGCCCTATATGGAGCGCTTCCGCAAGATCCCCGGCGCCTCCATCCAGTTCCGCTTCGACTACACCGCCACCACGCCGGACAACCTCTATGAGGAAGAGGGCGACAAGATCCTCCAGGATCTCAAGAAGATCGCCCGCTACACCGGTCTGGACGGCTGCCGGATGCGCTGCGGCTTCCACTTCGACTACAAGGGCATGCCCCTGACCTACCACAAGACGCTGCCCTACTCCACCATCGTGGAGCAGGATCCGGAAGACGGCGTCACCTACGACATCCTCTACGACATCCTCATCAAGCAAAACGGCGACATCCACTCCGACTGGGACGGCACGCTGCTGGACGTGGACGCCTACGAGCATGTGGTGTTCGAGCCCTACGATCTCAAGTGGCTGGCCCGGATCGCCTGAAAACCCATACCAAAATGAGCGGCGGACTGGTTCCGCCGCTCTTTTCAAAGGAGCGGCTTTTATGAAAGACATCAAGACCATCGGCATCATCGGCCTGGGCGCCCTGGGCACCATGTACGCAACGCTGCTGACCCAGTCTCTGGGCAAGGAGCGCGTTCTGGTTCTGGCAGACCGGGAGCGGACAGAGCGCTACCGCCGGGACGGCATGTGGTACAACGGCGAGCGGTGCGATCTGAACTACACCGACGCCGCCTCCGTCAAGGAGCCGGTGGACGTGCTGCTCTTCGCCGTGAAATACACGGGACTGCCTGACGCCATCGAGACCTGCCGCCATCTGGTTGGACCGGAGACCACGCTGATCTCCATTCTCAACGGCATCATCAGCGAAGAGCTGTTGGTGGACGCCTTCGGCCCGGATGGCGTGGTATGGTGCATGGTGGGCAAGATGGCCGCCTTGAAGGAGGGCAACCGCGTCACCATGACCCCCATCGTGCCCCCCGCCGGCGAGATGAATCTGGGGGTCCCCGCCGGGCACAGCGACGCCCATCTGCGCCGCCTGACCGCCTTCTTTGATGTCATCGGGTTCCGGTATCTCCTGCCGGAGGACATCCGCGCCACCATGTGGAGCAAGCTTTTGTGCAACGTGGGCTGCAATCAGGCGGCCATGGTCTACCAGTGCGATTACAGCGGCCTTCAATCCCCCGGTCCCGCCCGGGAGACCATGCTGGCGGCCATGCGGGAGGTTCTGGCGGTGGGCAACGCCGAGGGGGTCCCCCTGTCCGAGGCGGACGTGGCCCTCTGGACCGACGTGGTGGACAATGCCCAGCCCCACAGCGAGCCCTCCATGCGCCAGGACGGCAAGGCCCACCGCAAAAGCGAGGTGGAGCTGTTCTCCGGCACCATCCGCCGGCTGGCCCAAAAGCACGGGATTCCCGTGCCGGTGAACGACTGGCTCTATCAGCGCATCCAGGAGATGGAATCCGCCTACTAAACCGCGAAAAGCGGCCGGCAATGCCGGCCGCTTTTTGTGTGCCTCAAACCAGGAAGATCCGCTTTCCGCCCTGATAGGGCCGGACGACGCCGATCCGCTGGGCGCTGGGGACCACCGGCCGCAGCTCCTCCAGTAGGGCGTCCGCGTCCTCCGGCGCTGCCGCCATCAAAAGGCCGCCGGAGGTCTGGGGATCATAGAGCAGGTCCTGCCGGCAAAGCTCCGTCGTCCCCGGGTCCACCCGGGCCTCCGCGAAGGAGCGGTTGCGGTACATCCCGGCGGGCAGCAGCCCCATCCGGGCCAGCTCCACCGCCTCGGGGATCAGGTCAATGTCCGCCACGTGCAGCTCCACTTCCACGTCGCTGCCCTGGGCCATCTCGCAGGTGTGTCCCAGCAGACCGAAGCCCGTCACATCGGTGCAGGCGTGGACCGCATGGCGCACCATCACGTCCCGGGCAGCCTTATTCAGCGTGGTCATCAGCCGCTGGGCCAGCGCCACGCCTTCTTCGGAGGCCATGTCCGCCTTGGCGGCACTGGTGAGGACACCGATCCCCAGAGGCTTGGTCAGGATCAGCACATCCCCCGGCTTGGCCCCCGAATTGGTCAGCACCCGGTCCGGCCGGACAAAGCCCGTCACCGCCAGGCCGTACTTGGGTTCATCGTCAAAAATGCTGTGGCCACCGGTGATCAGGGCCCCGGCCTCGTAGACCTTATCGTAGCCGCCCCGCAGGATCTGGTGGACGGTGTCCCTGGGCATTTCCTCCGGCACGGCCATGATGTTCAAACACAGCTTCGGCTCACCCCCCATGGCGTACACGTCCGAGAGGGCGTTGGTGGCGGCGATCTGCCCGAAGAGGTAGGGATCGTCGGCAATGGGCGGGAAAAAGTCCACTGTCTGCACCAGGGCCAAATCGTCGGACACCTTGTACACCGACGCGTCGTCGCTCTTGTCAAAGCCCACCAGCAGATTGGGGTCCTGGTGGACCCGGATCCCATCCAGCAGCTGGGCCAGCACTCCCGCCCCCACCTTGGCACCGCAGCCGGCGCACTTGGCAAGCTTGGTCAGTTTCACTTCATTTTCCATACCAGGCACCTCTCAAAATAACGTCTCCAGCGTACATGCGTCCCAGGCCTCCAGAAACGGCTGCTCCCCCAGCCGGGCGTCGGACAAAAGCTGCCAGATGTCCGCCCGGGAGGTCTCCTGCTCTCCCTTCCACAGGGAGACGCCCCGTTCGGCCCCACTGCGGGAGAGGAAATACCGCTCTCCCCGGTATGTGAACTCCAGCTCCCGGCCGCCGGTGATGAGGGCCGCCAGCGCCGCCAGGCTCTTGTGTCGGAACAGTTCCTGCTCCAGCCGGTCGTAGAGCGCAGGCTCCGCCGGCACCAATGGATGCCGCAGCGCCCCGCTCAGGTGCAAAATGGCCTCCAGCACGCCGCCGCCCACCGCCAGCGCTTTGTCGCTGGCAGTGTAGCAGTGCTCCACCGCACAGCGGGGATCGATGTCTCCTGCCTTCATGCCCTTGTGTACCGGGGTCCCCTCCGGCAGAATGCCCCGCAGGACCCCATCCAGGGTGCAGGTCATGGGTTCGCCGTCCACTGTGGCGGCCACGTCCCCCATCTTCACCTGGGCGCCGATGTCCAGCAGCTGGTGGAAGATGCCGTCCGCCGGAGCCCGGAGCACCCGCTCTCCCGCAAAGCCGCCGATGAGGCCGGGGATGCCGGTATTGGGCAGGGCGCTTCCCTGGTGATATACCCGGCCCAGGGTGTGGCCCCGCATGGTCTCCACCACCGCGTGGCAGTCCACGCCGGCGGTAAAGCCCGGGCCCACGCCCACCACCACCGGCGCGTCAGTAATCTTGGTGCCCAGGTTCTTCTTGGCCAGAATGGCGTCCACCACCGCCTCCGGCTTGAGTACGGGAATGCAGCTGCCCTCCGGGTCCGCCAGCACCGGGATGACGCCCCCTTTCAGCAGCTCCGCCGCCTGCTCCGGCCCCTCCGCATGGCGGGCCCGCACCCCCTCCACTTCCGCCTCACCATGGACCACGGCCCGGGAAAAACACACCGTCCGTCGGATGGCGGTGGGCGCCGGGATGTCCGTCATCACCACCTGCATCCCCGCCCGCCAGAGCCGCAGGGCAATCCCGGTGGCGATGTCTCCCGCGCCCCGAATCACGACCAACATGGAACATACTCCCTTCTCCATAAACTACCTGCGAGAACAGGCCGCTCCAGCAACTCTGCCAGCGCCCGGGCATCCGCCAGGGCCCCGGAGGACTCCGCCTGATTGACAAAAACAAGATCGCCGAAGCCCTCCGCTTCCAGCACCGCCGCCTCTGTCCGGGGCGTTGCCAGCGCCGTCTCCGGCACCCCCGCAAGATGGGCGTACCGCTCCGGGCGGTGGGCCGCCTGGGCGATGGACCGTCCGAACCCGGAGGCACCCACCACACAGAGGACCCGGTTTGCCTCCGGCGGGATCACCGGTTCATGGGGAGCGTGGGCCTTCAGGGGACGGTGGGCGGCGCCGTCCGCCTCCGCCAGTACATAGTCAAAGCGGCGGGCCAGCTCTCCCATTGGGACCTCCGGCGCCGTCAGCTTTCCCGTCCCCGGCACCGGTGTCCCGGCGCACAGCAGACGGTGCCGCCGCTCCAACCGCTCCAGCTCCGCCGCCGTAACGGCACAGGGCAGGTCCGGGAAGGGCAGGATCTTCGTGGTGGTGCAAAGCAGCACCCGGGCCCCCGCTGCCGCCAGTTCACCCCCCAGGGTCCGCAGCAGCGTGGTCTTTCCGCCGCCGCCGATGACAGCGGTGACGCCGGGACGGACGCCCAGCAGAGCTGCCAATTCCATGGCTCCCGCCTCCTCTCGTTCTTCTTTCCATAGAATAGCACTTCCTCCCGGAAACCGTCAAGGACCGCCGCCGGCCACGGCCCTGACCGTTCCCCTTCTCCTTGACTTTTCCCGGGAAACCTTTATAATAAAAGCAGTACCGTTAACCTGACTTGAGTATCACGATCGGAGGGCGCCATGCTGGATGGGTGCGGACGGACAATCGATTACCTGCGGCTGAGCGTCACGGATCTCTGCAATTACCGCTGCCGCTACTGTATGCCGCCGGAGGGCGTGGCCAAGCGGGACCACGGGGACATCCTCTCCCTGGAGGAGCTGGCGGACATCGCCCGGGCAGCAGTCCGGTTGGGTGTCAAGAAAATTCGCCTCACTGGCGGAGAGCCTCTGGTCCGCCGGGGAATCGTGGAGCTGTGCCGCCAGCTGCGGACCATTCCGGGCCTTCAGGAACTGTGTCTTACCACCAACGGCGCCCTGCTCCCTCAGCTGGCTGCTCCCCTGCGGGAGGCCGGTCTGGACCGGCTGAACATCAGCCTGGATACACTGCGGCCGGACCGGTTCGCGGAGATGACCCGGCTTGGACATCTTTCGGATGCGCTGGCCGGGATTGAAGCGGCGGAGGCAGCGGGCTTTCACAATTTGAAGCTGGACACAGTCCTCATCGGCGGCTTCAATGACGACGAGATCGACGATTTCATAAACCTCACCCGGGAGCACCCCTGGGAGGTACGGTTCATCGAGCTGATGCCCATGGGCCCCTGCGCCGAATGGGACAAAGCCTGTTTTCTTTCCGGGGACACCGTTCTCCAAAAAGTCCCCGCTTTGCAGCAAATCGAATCCTGCGGCGTGGCCCGGCGGTATCGGCTGCCCGGTGCCATGGGTACTGTGGGGCTCATTTCCCCAGTACATCACGACTTCTGCGCCCAGTGCCGCCGCATCCGGGTAACGGCGGACGGCAAGCTGAAAGGCTGCCTGCACAGCCGAGAGGAATCCAACCTGCGGGGGCTCCATGGCAAAGACCTGGAGGAGGCCATCCGCCAGGGGATCCTCCAAAAGCCGGAGCGTCACCACCTGACAGAGCGCCGGAGCGACACGCCCCGGAACATGAATCAGATCGGAGGCTGAACCGTGAGCGAACTGACCCATTTCAATGAACAGGGCCGGGCGAAGATGGTGGATGTGACGAACAAGGCCGTCACCCACCGCACCGCCGTGGCCGCCGGGGAAATTCACATGGCCCCGGAGACCCTGCAGAAAATCAAGGACGGCACGATGAAAAAGGGTGATGTGCTGGCAGTGGCCCAGGTGGCCGGCATCCAGGCCGCCAAGCACAACTGGGAGCTGATCCCCATGTGCCATCCCCTGCCCCTCACCGGCATCGACATCACGTTTGCGTTGTCGGACGAGCCCTGCATGGTGGAGATCCGGGCCGCCGTCACCTGCACCGGGGTCACCGGTGTGGAGATGGAGGCCCTCACCGCTGTCTCCGTGGCAGCCCTCACCATCTATGATATGTGCAAGGCCGTTCAGAAGGACATGCGCATCGAAAACATCCGCCTGCTGGAAAAGTCCGGCGGCAAGAGCGGAGACTACAAAATAAAGGAGTGAGCCATTTGGCTACGGTGGTATCCGTCAATATCAGTGAGCAGAAAGGGACCCAAAAGCATCCCGTCCCGGAAATCCAGCTGAAGCTGCGCCACGGCATCGTGGGAGACGCCCACGCCGGGGACTGGCACCGCCAGATCTCGCTTCTGGCGGAGGAGAGCGTGGACACCATGCGTGCCGCCTGCCCCATTCCCCTGGATGCCGGGGTCTTTGCCGAGAACATCAACACGAGGGGCATTGATCTCAAGAACCTGCCGGTGGGCACTCACCTGCGCATCGGGGAAACCGAGGTGGAGGTGACCCAGATCGGCAAGGAGTGTCACAGTGACTGTGCCATCAAAAAGGCTGTGGGCAAGTGCGTGATGCCCACGGAGGGCATCTTCGCGGTGGTGGTGAGAGAAGGCACCGTCCGGGCGGGCGATGAAATCGAGATTCTGGAGGCAGAAACATGAAGCTTATCAAAACCGAGGAGGCCGTGGGCCATGTGCTCTGCCACGACCTGACCCAGATCATCAAGGACCAGTACAAGGACGCCCGCTTCCGCAAGGGCCATGTGGTGACGGAGGAAGACATCCCGGTGCTGCTCTCCATGGGTAAGGAGCACCTGTATGTCTGGGAGATGACGCCGGGGATGCTTCATGAAAACGACGGCGCTGAGCGGCTCTGCGCGCTGTGCGCAAACGAGTACATGGACCGCAGCGAGGTCAAGGAGGGCAAGATCGAGCTGAAAGCCGCCTGCGACGGCCTCTTCCGGGTGAATTCCGAAAAGCTCATCGCCGTCAACTCCATCGAGGATCTCATGATCGCCACCCGGAAGGGCGGCACAGCCGTCCGCAAGGGAGACAAGCTGGCGGGCATGCGGGTGATCCCCCTCATCATCCCGGAGGAAAAGCTCCAGGCCGCCGAGGATGCCGCCGGCACTGCTCCCCTGCTGGAGCTCAAGCCCTGGGTCCGCAAGACCGCTGCGATCGTGGCCACCGGCAGCGAGGTAAAAAAGGGCCTCATCCAGGATACCTTCACCCCAGTAGTCCGGGATAAGCTGGCCGCTTACGGCATCGAGACCATTTCCGTCGCCTACTCCGGCGACGGGGTGGAGCATGTGGCGAACGCCGTAACGGAGGCCCGGAAAACCGGCGCCGATGTGATCCTCTGCACCGGCGGCATGAGCGTGGACCCGGACGACAACACCCCCGGCGGGATCAAGGAAAGCGGGGCGCAGATCGTCACCTACGGTGCCCCGGTGCTGCCCGGCGCTATGTTCCTGCTGGGCTACTATGACGACGGCACCCCCGTCATGGGCCTCCCCGGCTGCGTCATGTACGCCGGCGCCACCATCTTCGATCTGGTGCTGCCCTTTGTGGCGGCAGACGTTCCGGTGACCCGGGCCCAGATCGTGGCTCTGGGCGAGGGCGGGCTGTGTCTTGGCTGCAAACCCTGCCACTGGCCCGCATGTCCCTTCGGAAAATAAAGCATCTTTGATATGCGCCGTGATCGCGGCGCATATCCTTCCGGTTCCGTTATTCTCAAGCGAATATTACGTTGGTTCCATCCCGCCCTTGCATTGGCGGAGAGAACATATTATCATCAGAAAGGAAGATTCTACATGAAAAAGGCCCTGTCCTTGCTGCTGGCCCTGTCCATGGCTTTGGCACTGACCGCCTGCGGCAGCACCGGCACCGATGGCTCCCAGAGCACTGCTGATCCCGAAACCGTTGAGGCTCAGGATTCTGCGGAACCGGTGGAACTCATCGTCTTTGCCGCAGCTTCTCTGACGGAGACCCTGGATGAGATTATTGAGGACTACAAATCTGTGGCCCCTAATGTCACTGTCATCCCCACTTACGACTCCTCCGGTACTTTGCTGGATCAGATCCAGGCCGGTGCGGAGTGCGACCTGTTCCTTTCCGCCGGTGCCTCCCAGATGGACACACTGGAGGAAGACGGCGGTGTGCTGGAAGGCTCCCGTCTGGATCTGCTGGAAAACAAAGTGGCTCTGGCGGTCCCTGAGGGCAATCCCAAGGGCATCGAAAGCTTTGATCAGCTCTCGGAACTGCTGAAAAGCGGAGACGTGGCCCTGGCCATCGGCAACAGCGACGTCCCTGTCGGGCAATACACCCAGAAAATTTTCACTTACTATGGACTCAATGAGGCAGACATCTCCAGCTGCCTGACCTACGGTTCCAACGTGAAGGAGGTCACCACCCAGGTCAGCGAAGGCGCAGTGGACTGCGGCATCATCTACGCCACCGATGCCTTTTCCGCGGGACTTACCACCGTGGACGGTGCCACCGCCGAAATGTGCGGTCAGGTGATCTATCCGGCAGCCGTGGTAGCTTCCAGCCAGCACCCCGACGAGGCCCAGGCCTTCCTGGACTACCTGACCACCGCTGACGCCGGTGCAGTCTTCGAGAGCGTGGGCTTCACCCCGCTGAACTGATCTGCCTGGTCCCGCCGGGCGATGCCCGGCGGGACATTCTTCATTCCCTCTCAGGAGGTCCCTCGTATGGACTGGTTTCCCCTTTACAACTCCCTTCGCATCGCCGCCATCTCCACAGCAGCCGTATTTTTTCTTGGCATCTGGGCGGCCTATTACATCGCAAAACTCCCACGGCTGGTAAAAGGCGCGCTGGACGTGGTTTTGACGCTGCCCCTGGTGCTTCCTCCCACAGTGGTGGGCTGGCTTCTTCTGATGCTTCTGGGGCCCAAACGCCCCTTGGGTGCCTGGGTACTGGAAGCCTTTGACGTCAAGTTGGTGATGACCTGGTGGTCCGCCATTTTCGCCACCATCGTGGTGGCCTTTCCTCTCATGTACCGTACCGCCCGGGGGGCCTTCGAGAGCTTCGATCAGAATCTGGCGGACGCCGGACGGACGCTGGGGCGGTCCAACACCTGGGTATTTTGGCGGGTACAGATGCCGGTATGCAAGCAGGGCATCCTTGCCGGCACCGTGCTTGCGTTTGCCCGTGCCCTGGGGGAATACGGTGCCACCTCCATGATCGCCGGCTACACACCCGGCCGGACGGCTACCATTTCCACCACCGTCTACCAGCTCTGGCGCACCAATGACGACGCCGGTGCCGCCCGGTGGGTACTGGTGAACGTGGCCATCTCCGCCGTATTTTTGCTGGCAGTAAACCTGCTGGAGACCCGGCAGCGGCAGACCCGGAAGGGGGTGCGGTGATGGCGCTTTCCGTAAACATCCGCAAGAAGCTGGGCTCCTTCCAGCTGGAAGTTCAGTTTGATGCAGAACAAGGCATCCCTCTGGCGCTGCTGGGGGCCTCCGGCTGCGGCAAATCCGTGACGCTGCGCTGCATTGCCGGTATTTTGAAGCCGGACGAGGGGCAGATCACTCTGGACGGCGTCGTCCTCTATGACAGTGCCGCCGGGATCGACCTGCCGCCCCAGCAGCGGCGGGTAGGGTATCTTTTTCAGCAGTATGCCCTCTTCCCCAACATGACCGTACGGCAGAACATCGCCGCCGCGGTTCGGGACCGAAAGGCCCGGGCAGGCGTGGCAGCGGAAAAGCTCCGACAGTTCCAATTGGAATCCGTGGCAGACCTGCGGCCGGACCAGCTCTCCGGCGGGCAGCAGCAGCGCTGCGCCCTGGCTAGGATCCTGGCCTCCGCTCCCCGGGTCATTTTGCTGGATGAGCCCTTTTCCGCTCTGGACAGCTATTTGCAGGACCAGTTGGAGGTAGAGCTGGCCCAGACACTGGAACAGTTTTCCGGCCCAGTGGTATGGGTATCCCATGACCGGGGCGAAGTCTTCCGCAACTGCCCCCAGGTGTGCGTCATAGACCGGGGCACTTCCCAACCGGTCACCAGCCTGGAAGAGCTCTTCCGCAATCCCGGCACAGAGGCGGCCGCCCGCCTGTCCGGCTGTCAGACCTGTATCCGCGCCGTTCCCGGCGGCGATGTTGTCTCACTGCCGGACTGGGGGCTGACCCTCTCCTGCCGCCGCAGCGTGCCGCCGGAGATCCGATGTGTGGGGATCCGCGCCCAGCATGTTCATCCCGCCGCACCGGGGGAGGAAAACGCCTTTCTCTGCACCATCGTGCGGCAGATTCAGAATGAGACTGCCGACGTGATCCTTCTGCGTCCTGAAGGCTCTGCTCCTCAGGCGCCCCTGCTGCGGATGGAGCTGGCAGCACACACACGGTTCCCGGAAGACCGGATCACCGTGGCCATCGCCCCCCAGGACATTTTATTGCTTCACTGAAAAAGGAGGAACCAATCATGTACAAAGCCGCTGTGCTGACGGTCAGTGACCGCTGTGCCCGGGGAGAGCGCCGGGACGAAGGAGGCCCGCTGACTGCAGAGTTGCTGCGTCAGGCAGGCTATCAGGTTCTGGAGACCGCCGTGGTACCGGACGAACAGCCGGAGATCGAAGCCGCGCTGCGGCATTGGTGCGATGAGCGGCCGGTGGATCTGCTGGTCACCACCGGCGGCACCGGCTTCTCTCCCAGAGACGTGACCCCGGAAGCCACGCTGGCAGTCTGTGACCGGCTGACTCCCGGTATTCCAGAGGCCATGCGCTATGCTTCCATGCAGATCACGCCCCGGGGCATGCTCTCCCGGGCTCAGGCTGGCATTCGAAAGGGGACCCTTATTGTAAACCTCCCAGGCTCTCCCAAAGCAGTTCGGGAAAATCTGGAGGCAATCCTGCCCACCCTTGCCCATGGCCTGGAGATGCTCTCCGGCGGACCCGCAGACTGTTCCAAGCTGGCAGACTGAGCAGCCCCGGCGCCCTTCACATGCGCGGAAAACTTTCCCACTGCCAGATGCAATGCGGACGCTTCCTGAAGAAGGGATCGTCCTCCTCTCGTTTTCAACGTCAGGCCGTAATGACACAAAAGCCGGAGGACAGATCCTCCGGCTTTCACTTTAGAAAAAAGCACCCCGAACACGTCGGGGTGCTTTCTCATTTCAGGGATCGCATCAGGGTTCACTGGCCCAGAAATCGCTCCACCAGTCCTCTCCGGCAGAGGGCTCTGTTACATCAGGATCCGAGGGTTCTTCCGGTTCGGTTCCCTCTCCGGAGGAATCATCCGTGGGCGGAATATAATTGGGGTCGTTGGGGTCTGTTGCGGCGTCCGGGTTCTCCGGCTCCTCCGTCGCCTGGGTGTGGACGGGACAGCCGCTCTCTGCCGCCTTTTCCAGATTCACGATCAGGTACGGATCGTCCTCCGCAGTGATCCCGGAGCCGTAATCCGTCCGCTCATAGTCCAAAAACGCCTTCTGCACCACGGAATCCGCCGGGCAGAACTCGCCGGCCAGGCACTTGCCCTCGGTGCAGTAATCCCGCAGCACGTGCATGGAGCAGGTCTCCTTGGGGCCGGTGCCGGCGGCTACCTCCACGGAAACGATCCGGCTTCCCCGGACATCCTGAGAGCAGGCATCCGAGGGCAGCAGGCCGCTGTCCAGACAGACCTGAATGGTCTCCAGGCCGGTGGAGGGCTTATCAAAGTCCTTGTTGGGAAGCTCCTCGTGGATCTTCTGCATCACCTTTTTCCACATGGTGATGGCCGGGTTTCCGGAGTAGCTGATTTTTTCGTTGGACTTGTAGCCGGTCCAGACCGCTGCGCAGTAATAGGGGGTATAGCCCACGAAGTAGCGGTCGTAGTTGTCGCTGGTGGTACCGGTCTTGCCGGCGATGGTCATGCCGCCGAAGTTGGCAGAGGTGGCGGTACCGCTGGTGACCGCGCCCTTGAGCATCTTGGTCATGAGATAGGCCGTGGTCTCCTTCATGGCCACATGACTCTCCGCCTCATTCTCCAGGATCACAGTCTCCTCTCCGGTGGTGCTGTCGGTCTTGGTGACACGGACATAGGTCCGGGGAGAATTATAGACGCCGCTGTTGGCAAACGCCGCGTAGGCCGCTGCCATCTCCTCGGTGGTCAGGCCGTAGGTCAGACCGCCCAGGCCCAGAGACGAGAGGTTCATATCCTCCGCCACCAGGTTCAGATTCAGCTTTTCCGTGGCAAAGGCAAACGCATCTGCCACGCCTACGCTCTGCAGCGCCTGGATAGCGATGGTGTTGATGGATTTGGCGATACCGGTGGAGAGGATTGTCCGTCCCGTATAGGTGTTGGGCGAGTTCTTGGGCCAGGGGTTGCCGTTGAGCAGCTGGACCGGATAGTTGTCAAATACGGTGGCGGGTGTGATGGTCCCCTCGTCCAGCGCCGGAGCATAAGCCGTCAGCGGCTTCATAGAGGAACCCACCTGCCGGGGCAGCCGGGCGTAGTTGGTCAGGAGGTTGCCCTCCTTCTCTCCGACAGCACCCACCATGGCCACAATGTTGCCGGTGGAGGGATCGATGATGGTAATGCCCGACTGGAGCTGCTGGCCATTGCGGGAAGTAACATCCAGATTGCTGCGGTCGCCGTAGACCTCCTCCGCGATGGCCTGGATGTCCGGGTCCATGGTGGTATAGATGTTATAGCCGCCGTTGTAGACCCGCAGCAGCGCCTCGTCCTCGGTGATCTTCAGCTCCTCCGCCAGATCGGAGGACACGTCCCGGATGACCTCGTCCACAAACCAGTTGTTGATCTGCGTACCGCCGGTAGCCCGCTCCACCAGATCCTCGGCAGAAGTGGAGCCGTCCGTGAACTGCAGCACCTCGTCCTTGGCGGCCTGGGCCTCTTCCTCCGTCAGGAAGGGCTCTCCCGTCTCCGGGTCCTTGATCTCGGTCATCTTATCCAGGATCAGTTCCTGGCGCTGCTTGTTCAGCTCCCGGGGCGTGACGGTGGAACCGTCATTCCGGGTGATGGTGATGTTGGACATGGGACCGTACAAAGAGGGGTTGTTGGTGATGGCGATCAAACTGGCGCACTCCGCCACGCTCAGATCGCTGAGGTGCTTGCCAAAGTAGTACTCCGCCGCCGTCTGGACGCCATAGCAGCTCTTCCCCAGGTAGATGAGGTTGAGGTACATCTCCAGGATGTCGGTTTTGGTATAGTGCTTTTCAAATTCCAGCGCCCGGAAGATCTCCCGGACCTTCCGGTTGACAGTGGACTTGTTGTCCTGGGTCATGTTGCGGATCACCTGCTGGGTGATGGTGGATCCGCCGAAGGTATCATTGTTGGTGAACATGTTCAGCGTGGCCTTGACCGTCCGCATCCAGTCCACGCCGTGGTGGGAGAAAAACCGCTCGTCCTCGATAGCCACGGCGGCCTGCCACAGCGCGTCGGGCATGTCCTCAAAATCCGCCCAGATGCGGTTCTCCGTAGCGTGAACGGTCTGATATTCCTTCCACTCGCCGCTGTCCTGATCCTGATAATAAATGATGGAGCTTTGGCTCATGTTGTTGATGTAATCCTCCGCCCGGACATCCAGTGCCGGTGCCAGGGTGGTTTTTACATACATCATGAAAATGCCCGCCATCATCAGGGCCGTGCAAAAGCAGATCAGCACCACCGTTCCGACGATGAACTTCACCGACCAGCGGCCGTTTCCTCCCGTACGTTTCTTTTTCCGGGGTTCCCGGCGCCGCGGCGTCCGTTCAGACGGGGTTTCCCGTTTTCCGTGCTCCAATGCAGGGCACCTCCTTTTTCTGGTGTGGGTTGACGCAAAAAGCGCTCCGCTGTGCCGGTTTTCGACAGCCGCAGATGCTTATGAATCGCCATAATACTTTTTATTGTAACATCCCCTGTCAACATTGAAAATGTCGTTTTTTCTCGAAAAAAAGTTCCCTGTTTGCATGTTTTTCTTGCATTTGGGCAGGCTATTTCCGTCCCCGAAAGCCATCTTTCCCCCTTTTTCCATTCTTCCGCCTCTTGCAATTCCTCACAAAGTCCAGTATAATAGCGCCAGAGCAAACGGGAAAGGAGCATCGCCCAATGAGCGAAGATTTCGGCCCTACCTTTATCACCCTGACCGATGACGAGGGCAACGAGCATGTTCTGGAGTTTGTGGATATGCTGGAGTACAACGGCCAGATTTACCAGGCCTTCTTCCCCGCCGAAACGGAGGGCGAGGACGAGGACGATCCGGACAACGGCCTTGTGATCCTGAAGGTTATCCATGAAAACGGTGAGGACCTCCTCTCCACGCTGGACAGCGATGAAGAGCTGGACGCCGTCTATGATCTGTTCGTCGAATCTCTCTTTGACGAGGACGAGTCGGAACAGTAAGTTATTTGTCAATTACCCTGCGGGGTACGTGATAGGTCTTTTTTAACCCACATTTCGTTATAAGGGATGCTGGATCAAGCCGTGGTTCGCAGGCCTCCCGGCTGCTGTTTGCGGCTGGAAGTTGGAAGTGATAAAGCGTCTTGGAGGCAACCCACCTGGCCGTGAAGGTGCAGGTTATAACGGGTCTACACGGCCACCGCGGGGTATCGGAGTTTTGCAGAGCAGAGCAAATCTGCTCTGCTTTTTCTTTGCTCCGCTTTTTCAGGCCATTTTCAGCTATTGCCGGTAGAATTTCCTTTGTCCGCAATCTTTAATTTCCACTTGCGAAACAGCGTCATATCCATTATAATAAGCGGGTGCTTATCTTGCACCTGAATACTTGAGAGGACTGAAACAACGAATGAGCGCATCAAGAGAAAAGGATACCCGTCAGGCAAAGACCGCTTTCGGTCAGGCCGATCCCAAAACTGCCCGTGAGGCACAGCAGCGTAAGGAGGAGAAGCGGAACAACCGCCTCTATGGCGTCATTGCCGTGGTGTTTGTGATCATCGCCATTGCATGTCTCGTCTATCGCTCCAATATCATCCCCAAAATGGTCACTGCCGCCACCATCGGCGACGAATCCTACACCGCTGCCGAAGTGAACTACTATTTCGTCAACAACTACCAGAACTTCCTCAGCCAGAACTACAACTACATCTCCTACATGGGCCTGGACGTCAGCAGCGATCTGCGCGATCAGGAGTACTCCGACGGCGAGACCTGGTTTGACTTTTTCATGGACCAGACCCTGCAGCAGATGGCTGAGGTCCAGGCCATGAACGATGCCGCCGCAGCGGACGGTTTCACCTGGAACGATGACCTGCAGGCTCAGCTGGATGAAAACATAAACGCCCTGGAGACCAACGCCTCCAACAACGCTCTGAGCACCAGCGGATACCTCAAGCGGATCTTCGGCAACACCATGACCGAGAAGATCTTTGAGGAGCAGACCAAGCGGACCCTGCTGGCTCAGGCCTATGCCCAGAACTATGAGGACGGCCTGACCTACACCGAGGATCAGCTGACCGAGGCCTACAACGCCGATCCCAAGTCTTACGATAAGGTTTCCTACGAGGTCATCCGCATCAGCGGCGCCGCCGATACCACCGATGCCGACGGCAACACCATCGAGGTCACCGACGAGATGACTCAGCAGGCCATGGCTGATGCCAAGGCCTCCGCTGACAGCATGTATGCAGCCTGGATGGCCGGCAGCGATCCCGCCGAGCTGGTGGACAACGACAAGTCTGTCTACACCACCTCCGACGCCGGCGCTTGGAGCGACAGCGTCATGATGAACTGGCTCTTTGACGACGCCCGTCACTCTGGCGACTCCACTGTGCTGGAGGATGCCGACAACTCCTATTATTATGTCCTGCTGTTCCATGACCGGTTCCGTGAGGACTACAACACCGTGGATGTGCGCCACATCCTGATCCAGCCCGAGGCCACCACCCTCTCTGAGGACGACGAGGGCTACGACGCCGACGTCCAGGCCAAGAAGGACGCCGCCAAACAGAAGGCCGAGGATCTGCTTGCCCAGTGGAAGGCCGGCGATGCCACCGAGGACTCCTTCGCCCAGCTGGCTAACGAAAACTCCACCGATACCGGCTCCAACACCAACGGCGGACTGTACACCGAGGTCTATCAGGATCAGATGGTGGAAGCCTTCAATGATTGGTGCTTTGATGCCGCCCGCAAGCCCGGCGATACCGGCATTGTGGAAACGGATTACGGCTACCACATCATGTATTTCGTGGGCACGGATCTTCCCTACTGGGAGGTCCAGGTCCGGGATACGCTGAAGAACGACGATTTCAACACCTGGTACACGGAAAAGACTGCCGACTACACCGCTGAGCAGAGCAGCTTCGGCATCCGGTTCGTACGCAGCACCTTCACGTATTAAGTTGTCCGGATTTTCCGGCAAGCAGCAAGTCCGGCTTTGAAGTTTTCAAAGCCGGACTTGTTTTCCCTGTACTTTCCTTTCAGGAGGCCTCCCCATGGAGAATCAATTTCTGCGCAATGAGATGCTGTGGGGGCGCAGCGCACAGCAGCGCCTGGCCGCGGCCCATGTGATTTTGTTCGGTCTTGGCGGCGTGGGCAGCTACACCGCCGAATGCCTGGCCCGCTCCGGGATCGGGGAGCTGACGCTGGTGGACCAGGACACCGTAGGGCTCTCCAACCTTAACCGGCAGCTGGAGTCCCTGCACTCCACCCTGGGCCAGCCCAAGGCAAGCGCCGTGGCCGCCCGCCTGCTGGACATCAATCCCCAGCTCCGGATCCATCCTCTCTGCGCCACCTATGATGCCGCTCACCGGGATGACTTTTTCCCGGAAGGATGCCGCTATGACTACATTGTGGACGCCATCGACCTGGTATCCTGCAAGCTGGACCTGGCGGAAACCGCTCTGCGGCTGAACATTCCCCTGGTGATGGCCCTGGGCACCGGCAACAAGCTGGATCCCACCTTACTGCAGCTGGCGGACATTTCCAAGACCTACGGCTGTCCCCTGGCCCGTGTGATGCGCAAGGAGCTGCGCAATCGCGGCATCGAGCATCTGCGGGTGGTGTTCAGCCCTGAGGAACCCACCCGGGCCCCTGATGCCCCCGACGGTGCCGAGGCCCCGCCTCCGGGCCGGCGGAGCATCCCCGCCAGCAATCCATGGGTCCCCGCTGCCGCCGGGCTGCTGCTGGGCAGCGCCGTGGTCCGGGACCTCATCGAGAAAGGACGTGCTTAACATGCTCACCGGCACCATTGTCAATACCCTGGCCATTCTTGTGGGCTCCGCCGTAGGCATGCTGATTTCCGCACTGGCCTCTCGTTTTTCCGATTTTCTGCCCCGCTGCGGCAACCTGGGCTTCCGGCTCCAGGCCATCATCAACAGCGCCACGGCGCTGTGCGTACTGCTTATCGGCGTCACCGGCTGCATGAAGGGAGAAAACACCATCACTGCCATTCTCTCCATGGTCATCGGCGCCATTGTGGGAGAACTGCTGGACCTGGACCGGCGGATGCGCTCTCTGGGCGACTGGGTCCAGGAGAAAACCAAGCGGCTTGTCCACGAGGGCGGCAAGGCCACCGTGGCAGAGGGGTTCGTTACTGCCAGCCTGCTCTTCTGCGTGGGCGCCATGGCCATTGTAGGCGCTCTCAACGACGGTCTCACCAGAGACCACACCACCCTCTTTGCAAAGTCCCTGCTGGACGGCATCATCGCTGTGGTGTTTGCCTCCTCTCTGGGCATCGGTGTGGCCTTCTCCGCTGCCGCGGTATTCCTCTACCAGGGCGCCATCGCCCTGCTGGCCTCGGTACTGGCCCCCTACCTCCAAAATGGCAGCACCATTGCGGAGATGACCTGCGTAGGCTCTTTGCTGATCATTGCGCTGTCGCTGAATATGCTGGGCCTGACCAAGATCAAGGTGATGAATCTGGTCCCCGCCATTTTCCTGCCCATTTTACTCTGCCAGTTCCTGTAAGGGGTACATCAAAAAAGAGACGGCTGTACGCCGTCTCTTTTTTGCTCTTTTCACGGTTCATGCGAGTTCATTGAGATACGTTTCCAGCTGTTCGCTGACCTGTCGGGCAGATCCCTCCGGGCAGAGTGCGCTGACCTCATAGAATGCCTGTCCCCGTGCCAGATAGCCGGCGATCATCCCAAATCCATTGTCGGCAAAGGAGGCCGCGATCTGGGCGGTCTCTCCGCCGGAAAGAGTGATCTCCTCCGTCCGGAGCTCTTCGAACGCCCCGTGGAAGAGCACAAACTCTCCCGGCTCTCCGGAGTACTCCTCTGTATAGAGATGCGCGCTGATGCTGATGGATGCATTCCCCTCCTCGTATTGATAATGGGTATTCAGCCGGATCTCAGCGATTTCCCCATTTTCCATATTGAACACCACGGATGTGGGACCCTCAGTTCCCGGCACCTCCACGCCAAGATACGCTGCCGCCGCATCCCAGGTGTCGAACTCCCGAAAATACGTGCCCGCAGCCGCATCCTCCCGTGCCTGTTCGGAGAGCGATGCCACGGATATGATTTCCACGCCGCCTGCCGCCTGATATGCTTCGTCCGCCGATCCGTTCTTCACAAACTCCATGGAGGGATCCGCCTCCCGGTAGTCCTCCAGATGCTCCACATCCAGCAGCCGGATCTCCACATGGCTGAACACCGCCACCGCTGTCCCTGCCAGCAGCAGACACAAACACGCTGCCAGCGGCAGATACCGCCGCGGCTTGGGCCGTTTCACCGGCTCCATGGCCTCCTCCAGCATGGCGGGGTCCACATACCGCAGCCCCTCATACAAATCCTGTCCGTTCATTGCCAAAGCCCCTCCTTCTGCAAAAATTCCCGCAGTTTTTTCTGCGTCCGGTGCAGAGACATCTTCACCTTGCTCTCAGAGACACCACAGGCTTCGGCCACCTCCCGCACGCTCTCAGCGTACCAGTAGCGCCGCAGGAAAAACCGCCGGTTCTCCTCCCCAGGCCTGAGAGAAAGTGGCTCAGGGTCTCTCCGATGTCCCGGGCAGTCTCCTCCCGGTCCCGCCGGGTATCGGGGATGCACTGCTCCAGTTCTGCCGTCAGGGCCACCACCTCCCCCCCTGCGCTTTTGGGCCTTCTCCCGGCCCAGCGCACTGAGGGCCCGGTTGCGGCAGATCGCCGACAGATACACGAAGAGGTACACCGGCTCCTCCGGCGGGATGGCGTTCCAGGCAGCCAAATACGTGTCGCTGACGCACTCCTCGGCATCCTCCGGGCTCCCCAGCAGCCGCAGCGACAATGCCCGCAGCCGTCCGCCGTACCGCTCTTCCAGCGCCGGGATGGCCCTCTGGTCCCGCTGCCGGAACAGCTCCAGAATCTCCCGGTCCTCCATGGCCTCGCCTCCCCTCTCACCCTGATAGACAGGATTTTTCCTCTGTTGGTCACAGGGTTTCACAAAAAAGGACCCCGGCGTATCCGCCGGGGCCTCTTTTTCTCTTCACTTCAGCGGGAACTCCGTATCCCCGAAGCGGACCGCCGTGACCTGAGTCAGATCTACCGGTACCTGCCAGTAATAAACGCTGCTCCACTGCGTATGGGCTTCATCCCGGAAGCGGCTGGCGCCGCTGCTCTGTTCCACCACCGTGCCGTCCTGCAGCACCAGGGCACAGCGCAGAGGGTTCCACTTCTGGTCCTCCACAGACTGGACATACGTGATGTCCGTTGCGGAGATCTCCACGTCCCGCAGGGAGATGGTCCTGGTCTTCCGGGTCTCCAGATCCATCGCAGGTGCCTGGATCTCCTCCAGAGTCAGCACCGTTCCCACCTCCCCCGGCTCCAGGGGAAATGTCAGCGTCCAGTGCCCTTCCGTCATTGCCTGGTCACTGTACATCAGATTATCTACCAACAACGTGGCCTGACGGACACCGTCCAGCAGGGAACTCTGGCCTGCAAGATCAATGGTGAACCGGACCAGCATGGTCAGTGTCCCGTCCTCCGCCACGCCCACATAGGGATAATCCAGGCTGTACCCGCCGGGCGTATCCACCAGATCCGGATCCGGATCCAGAGTCAGATCCATCCCTTGGAAATGATACAGGAACTCTTTCTCCTGGGTGTAGTCGCCGCTGACCTTCACCAGCATCCACACCGTGCTGTTTCCCACTGTAACGGAATCTACCGTCACCGTGGTGCCGTTTTGGGTATCACTGACCCCCACCGGCTTTGTCAGGCGGTCGATCAGGTCCAGCTGCTCCGCATCCATGGTATCTCCGGTGATCTCTTCCCACTCCCGGGCAAACCAGTCCCGGATCGTCCCCGGAGCCCCCACTGCGGCCAGGGCTGTCCCAGCCAGCAGCACCAGCACTGCTGCCGCTGCCACCGCGGCCTTGGGCAGCCTGCGCCGGGACGGCTTCCGCTCTCTTGTTGTCATATGCGCGACCTCCTCTCGCAGTCGGCTGGAGGCACGCACCTCGTCAAACATCTCCCGATACTGCTCTTCCATGGTTCACGCCTCCAATTCCTCTTTCAGCTTTGTCCGGGCCCGGGCCAGCCGGGTCTGGACGGTGGAGGGCTTCAGATCCAGCAGCTCCCCCACTTCCTTGACCGAATATCCTTCGTAGTAATAGAGATACAGCGGCAGACGGTATTTACCCGGCAGCGCCAGCACCGCCCGGAACAGCTCCTGTCGCTCCGGTGTGGAAAAGGACGGCTCCCGGCAGCTCTCCAGGGGCACCGTGCGGCGGCGCCAGGGACTGCGGGAGATGTCCTTGCAGACGTTCAGCGTCACCCGCACCAGAAAGTAGCGCAGGTGGTCATCCCCTTCAAACGTCCGGTCCGTCTGCCACAGCCGGAGCATCACATCCTGGGCCGCATCCTCCGCGTCGGCGGGATGGCGGAAGTAGTTCAGAGCGATGCGGTAGACCATGTCCAGATACCGCTCCGCAGCGTCGGTAAATTCCCGTTCTGTCAGCATCGATTCTCTCTCCTTGAAACGCGTTTCACCTGGAATACGAGGCAACGGGCGCAAATATCCCAACAAAGAGAAAAAAATTCCCTGTCCGGTTTGGACAGGGAATTTTTCAAAAGGCAATGAAGGGAAATTACTTCAACTCGACCTTGCCGCCGGCCTCTTCGACCTGCTTCTTCAGAGCCTCGGCATCCTCCTTGGAAGCGCCCTCCTTCAGAGTGGAAGGAGCACCCTCGACGGTAGCCTTGGCCTCGGCCAGGCCCTGGCCGGTGATCTCGCGGACAACCTTGATGACCTTGATCTTGGCAGCGGCGTCGAAGCCGGTCAGGACCACGTCGAAAGAGGTCTTCTCCTCAGCAGCGGGAGCAGCAGCGCCAGCAGCGGGAGCAGCCATAGCAGCGGCGGAAACGCCGAACTCTTCCTCCAGAGCGTGCACCAGCTCGGACAGCTCCAGAACGGTCAGACCCTTGATCTCCTCGATCATAGCGGTAACTTTCTCAGACATTGTATTAGCCTCCTAATTGTAAAATAAATGTTGGAACCCGGCCGGAATTACTCGGCGGCGGGTGCGGGAGCAGCCTCTTCGGCAGCGGGAGCGGCTTCGCCGTTCTTCTCCGCGATCTGCTTCAGGACCACAGCCAGGCCGGTGATGGGCGCCAGCATGGTGCCCAGGAACTGAGCCTGCAGGACGGGCAGAGCGGGGATGGAAGCCAGAGACTGAATGGTGGCCAGATCCACGGGCTTGCCGTCCATGAAGCCGCCCTTGATCTCGAACTTGCCGTCCAGCTTCTTGGCATAATCGGCCATGACGCGGGCAGGAGCCACTGCATCCTCGGACAGAGCCAGAGACGTGGTGCCGTTGAGCAGACCATCCAGCTCGTTGAGGCCGGTGTTGTTGAACGCGAAGCGGAGCAGGGTGTTCTTCACCACCGCGTAATCCACGTTGCTCTCACGGCACTCCTTACGCAGCGCGGTGTCTTCTTCAACGGTGATACCCTTGTAGTCGACAATCACGCCCGAAGTCGCCTTCTGGATCTTCTCGGTCAGCTCAGCCACGATGGCCTGCTTTTCAGATAAGACCTTTGCGTTAGGCATTCTTGTGTTCACCTCCATAGGAATTGTAGGTGCGTTCAAAAAGGAAACCGTCCTTGTGCCGCAAAGACACAAGGACGGATAGCAAATCACATTTGCCGCCCTCGGCAGGACTTACGAGAGGTTCCTCTCACCTGCTGTCTTTGGAACGCATCTGATATTATATTCAAGGGCATGACAAAAGTCAACCCCCAAATACACATTTTCTGCGAATTTCCGGGAATCAGACCAACTTCGCGGTGTTCATCTTCACGCCGGGGCCCATGGTGGAAGCGGCCACGCAGCTGCGGATATACTGGCCCTTGGCGGAGGCGGGCTTCGCCTTCACGATGGCGCCCATGAGGGCGTTGTAGTTCTCGGTCAGCTTCTCAGCGCCGAAGGACACCTTGCCGATGGGGCAGTGGATGATGTTGGTCTTGTCCAGGCGGTACTCGATCTTACCGGCCTTGACTTCCTGCACGGCCTTGGCCACGTCAGGGGTAACGGTACCGGCCTTGGGAGAGGGCATCAAGCCCTTGGGGCCCAGGACCTTACCGAGACGGCCGACAACGCCCATCATGTCAGGGCTGGCGACCACCACGTCGAAGTCGAACCAGTTTTCCTTCTGGATCTTCTCCACCAGATCCATATCGCCCACGTAGTCAGCGCCGGCCTCACGGGCAGCGTCGGCCTTGTCGCCCTTGGCGAACACCAGCACGCGGACAGTCTTGCCGGTGCCGTGGGGCAGCACGATGGCACCGCGGACCTGCTGGTCAGCGTGCCGGGAGTCAACACCCAGCTTCACATGCAGCTCGACGGTCTCGTCGAACTTGGCGCTGGCGGTCTTGCAGATGAGAGCCATGCCCTCAGCAGCGTCATACAGCGTATTCTTATCGATCTGCTTGGCGCTTTCCTGATATTTCTTGCCTCTAAACAATGTTATTTCCTCCTCATAGTGGTTCTTCGGAACAAATCCTCCCACTGTATGCCTGAGCGGCGGTGCCGCCCGGCTTCACATATACGGTCAGTCGCCGACGACGACGCCCATGGAACGGGCGGTACCAGCGATCATGCTCATGGCAGCTTCCAGGCTGGCAGCATTCAGGTCCTTCATCTTGATCTCAGCGATCTTCTGAACGGAAGCCTTAGAAATGGTAGCCACCTTGGTCTTGTTGGGAACACCGGAGCCGGACTCGATGTTGCACTCCTTCTTGATCAGGACGGCCGCGGGGGGCGTCTTGGTGATGAAGGAGAAGGAACGGTCGGCATACACGGTGATGACCACGGGGATGATCATACCCATGTCATTCTTGGTACGCTCGTTGAACTCCTTGGTGAAGGCAGCGATGTTGACGCCGTGCTGGCCCAGAGCGGGACCAACGGGGGGCGCGGGAGTCGCCTTGCCTGCGGGGATCTGCAGTTTCACATAACCAGTAATCTTCTGTGCCACGGAGTAGCACCTCCTAAATCATAAATGTGGTGGCGGCAAAAGCCGTCTTTGGCGGGGCGGGTGCCCCTCCCACTTGCGCCGCTGCGGGCGCGTCTTACTTTTGAACCTCGACCTGGTCCAGTTCCAGTTCCACCGGGGTCTCCCGGCCGAACATGGACACCATCACGCTCACGCGGTTCTTCTCCGGCTCGATCTCTTCCACGATGCCGGTAAAGCTGGCCAGCGGGCCATCCACGATCTTGACATGGTCGCCCACATTGTAGTTGACCACGATCTCGTGTTTTTCCATACCCATGGCCAGGACTTCCTCCTCAGAGAGGGGGATGGGCTTGTTGGCAGAACCTACGAAGCCGGTGACGCCCCGAACGTTGCGCACCAGGTGCCAGGTATCATCGGTCATGACCATCTTGATTAGCACGTAGCCCGGGAACACCTTCCGCTCCACTTCCTTCGTGGTGCCGGATTCGGTGACCTCGGTCACGGTCTCCATGGGGATCTCCATGCGAAGGATTTTGTCCTCCATGCCGCGGCCGGTAACGAACTTTTCGATGCTGGTCTTGACGGCATTCTCATAGCCGGAATAGGTATGGATCACATACCACTTCGCGCTGTCTGACATCTTTCTTACCCCTTAAGCACCAAACACATCCAGGATGATCTGCACGGCCGTCACGGCGACGCCGTCGAAAATCCAGATGCAGGCGCCGATGACCAGGGAGCACAGCAAAACCGTGCCGGTGTTGGCGATCACAGTCTTACGGTCAGGCCAAACGACCTTCTTCAGTTCGCTTTTCATCTCGCGGAACCATGCTCCGCGGCTTCTCTTCTTCTTGACTTCTTCTGCCATACGTTTACACGCCCTTTCTCATTTCGTTCACCATTACTTGGTTTCGCTGTGGAGCGTGTGCTTTCTGCAGAAGGGGCAATACTTGTTGAGTTCCAGCTTGTCCGGAGTGTTCTTCTTGTTCTTCATGGTATTGTAGTTTCTCTGCTTGCACTCGTTGCATCTCAGGGTCACTTTCACGCGCATCTAACGGCACCTCCTTATTATTGGTATCATTCCCGGCAACGCCGGGGATACCGACTGCCTCCCTGCCATTTCAGAAAGGGTCTGCGCCGCCATGGCTGAAAAGCGAAAAATGCGCATGACAACAAAGCCCTTTTTCACAGGTAAGAGAGATTGTACCACAAGTCAAATATAAGGTCAACTGTTTTTTGAAATTTTTTCTTGCCTTGCAGATTTCTCCCCTGTATGCTATCATGACCGCAGAAAACAGCCGTCACAAAGGAGGATTCCCATGCGGATCATGGCCATCGACTACGGCGACGCCCACACCGGTATCGCCATCTCTGACCCTACCGGTTTTCTGGCCGGTTTCACCACCACCATCAACGCCTACCGTCCGGAAGCCGTGGCCGACCAGGTGGCATCCCTGGCCCAGGAACACGGCGTGGAGGAGCTGGTGCTGGGATACCCCAAAAACATGGACGGCACCCTGGGCCCCCGGGCGGAAAAGGCCCAGGCCATGGGGGAGCTGCTCAAGACCGTCACCGGTCTGCCGGTAACGCTGTGGGACGAGCGCCGCACCACCATTGACGCCCACCAGATCCTGATGGGGGCCGGCAAAAACGCCAAAAAGCGGAAAAAGACCGTGGACGCTGTGGCCGCTACCTTGATCCTGGAGGGATACCTCACCTATAAAAAGAGCCGGTAATACCGCCTCGCGATCTGCCGCCGCCTCGATAAAAAACGCACCGTTCTTTTTGAACGGTGCGTTTTCTTCTCAGCCTTTGACGGTGCCGTCGGCGTTGAACACCGGCAGCGGCGCCAGGAACCGGATGTCGTCCCGCTTCTGGGCATCGCCCTCCGCCAGAACGGCCACACGGCCGGCAACCGTGCCGCCGGCCATCTTCACCAGTGCCTCCATGGCATGGAGAGAACCGCCGGTGGAGATCACGTCATCCATCAGCAAAATGCGCTTGCCGCGGATCAGATCCGCGTCGTCCCGGCCCAGGTACAGCTCCTGCTCCTCCGCCGTGGTGATGGACTTGTCCACCACATGCAGCGGATCAGGCATGTAGGCCTTGGGACCCTTGCGGGCAATAAAATACTTTGCCGCGCCGGACTGGCGGGCCATCTCATGAATCAGGGGAATGCTCTTGGCCTCCGCGGTGAGCATATAGTCATAGCTGTCGGCGGGAACCAGCTTCAAAAGCTCCCGGGCACAGGCCACAGTCAGCTCCGCGTCGCCAAAGACGATGAACGCGCCGATGTACAGATCATCCGTGACCTTGCAGATGGGAAGTTCCCGGTGCAGGCCCGCCACATCAATCGGATAGGTATGCATAACATTGCCTCCCTCAAAAAATGCCATCCAGGTAAAAAGGCGCTCAATCCGCGCCACACAATCTTTTATTATACGGTCTGACGGCAGAAAGTCAAGCAGAACGCCTCCAGAATTCCCTCTGAAAGTTCATTTGCCTCTCAAATACCGTTATTTTCAACAACATAGACTCTCTTTTTTCTATACAGCAAACTCCCGGATTGGCAAAACTGACAAAATGAATGCTTGCTTCCTTCAGCAGGACATGCTACAATGACCATAGAGGTCAGACAACCCGGCGGGAAGCTCAATATAGATGAATGAGGAGGCACACTGATGAATGCGTATCTTGCCAGCGTAATCGAAAACGTGAAGAAGAAGCACGCGAATGAGCCCGAATTCGTCCAAACCGTGGAGGAGGTTTTCTCCTCTCTGGAGCCCGTGATTGAAAAACATCCCGAATATGAAAAGGCAGACCTTTTGAACCGGATGGTGGAACCGGAGCGGATGTTCACCTTCCGTGTCTGCTGGGAGGACGACCAGGGCCAGTGGCACACCAATATCGGTTACCGCTGCCAGTTCAACGGTGCCCTGGGTCCCTACAAGGGCGGTCTGCGGTTCCAGGCCAATGTGTATCCCGGCATCATCAAGTTCCTGGGCTTTGAGCAGATCTTCAAAAACTCCCTCACCGGCCTGCCCATCGGCGGCGGCAAGGGCGGCAGCGACTTCGATCCCGCCGGCAAGTCCGACGCCGAGGTCATGCGCTTCTGCCAGGCCTACATGCAGGCCCTCTACCGCTACATCGGACCCGATGTGGATGTCCCCGCCGGCGACATGGGCGTGGGCGGCCGGGAGATCGGCTATCTCTTCGGCGAGTACCGCCGCCTGAAGGGCGCCTTTGAAAACGGCGTGCTCACCGGCAAGGGCTTCTCCTACGGCGGCAGCCGCATCCGCCCGGAGGCCACCGGCTACGGCGCAGTGTACTATCTGGAAAACGTCCTCAAGCACGAGGGTGAGTCCATTGAAGGCAAGACCATCGCCTGCGCGGGCTTCGGCAACGTGACCTGGGGCATCTGCAAGAAGGCCACGGAGCTGGGCGCCAAGGTGGTGACCCTCTCCGGTCCCGACGGCTACATCTACGATCCCGACGGCGTCTGCACCAAGGAGAAGATCGACTACATCGTGGAGATGCGGGCCAGCGGCCGCAACAAGGTCCAGGACTATGCCGACAAGTTCGGCGTGGCGTTCTATCCCGGCGAGAAGCCCTGGGGCGTGAAGGCAGACGTGATCATGCCGTCTGCCATGCAGAACGACGTCCACATGGAGCAGGCCAAGCAGATCGCCGCCAACGGCGTGAAGTATTACATCGAGGTGGCCAACATGCCCACCACCAACGACGCGCTGAAGTTCCTGATGGAGCAGCCCGGCATGATCGTGGCGCCCTCCAAGGCCGTCAACGCCGGCGGCGTGGCTACCTCCGCCCTGGAGATGGCCCAGAACAGTGAGCGGCTGGTGTGGACCGCGGAAGAGGTCGACAAGCAGCTCCACCAGATCATGAACACCATTTATCAGATGAGCGTGGATGCCGCCGAGGAGTATGGCCTGGGCTATAACCTGGTGGCAGGCGCCAACATCGCCGGCTTCAAACGGGTGGCCGAAGCCATGATGGAGCAGGGCGTGTTCTGAGTTCTCTCTCCCCCCAGCTTTTCCAGAACCGTCTCAAATGGGTGTCTCTCCCTGTCGGGAGAGACACCCGTCTTTTGTCTCCTGTTCGGGAGAATTCCCTGGCATTGGCTCCCGTGCTGTGTTAAGATAATGGACGGCGCGCCGCGCCAATATCTCCTGATATAAAAGAGGGCTTTTGATGAACGAAAAAGAAATCGCCGAACTGCGCCGCCGGTTCCGGGCGGATAAAAGCAGCATCTCCCGGGTCCGGGGCTGCTATGTCAATGAAAAGCGGGAGATCATCTCCCAGTTCGACCAGTCCCTGGGGATCCTGGGCCAGACGGAGAGTGAACAGCTGCTCTCCACGCTGCGCAAGACCCTCTCCGGCACCCTGGGCAAAAATCTGCTGGACATCCCCTTTGACACCCGCCAGGTGGTGGAGGGCGATCAGCACAAGCTGCTCATGACCCTGCGCAACTCCGCCCTCCGGGACGAGGAGGCGGTCTCCGTCTTCTACCAGCGGGTGATCCAGTCCCTGGACCTGGAGGGGAATTATCTCATTTTGCTGGTCCAGGACGACTACGATGTACCCTACCGCTCCAAGGATGATCAGCGGCAGGACGATGCCTCCTCCGAGGTCTTCCGCTACATTCTCTGCAGTATCTGCCCGGTCAAGCAGACCAAGGAGGCCCTGAGTTACTACGTCTACGAAAACGCCTTCCACAGCATCAGCGCCGACTGGGTGGTGTCCGCACCGGAGATGGGCT
The DNA here is from genome assembly GCA_944387015.1 of uncultured Oscillospiraceae bacterium. Lineage (GTDB taxonomy): Bacteria > Bacillota > Clostridia > Oscillospirales > Oscillospiraceae > Oscillibacter. Next base: position 16,672 of record CALXDH010000007.1, on the reverse strand, counting down.
TTCTCTTCCCCTCCTTTGACGAGCGCAGCACCAATCTGTACGACGCCCTGTACTACTGCAAGGACACGTCCCAGACCCACCCCGACTTCGTGGAGGCCGTGTTCCACGCCCCCGCTCCCATGCCCGCCGCTGAGCAGATGGAGACCTTCCAGGCGCTGCTGGAGGATACCCTCAGCGACGAGTGCCGCTACCAGGTGGTCCAGTCTGTTCACGGCCAGCTGCGGGAGATGATCGAAGAGCACAAGGCCAACAAGGTGGAAGAACCTCTGGTGGTAAACAAGGGCACCGTCCGCCGGGTGCTGGAACACTCCGGCGTGTCGGAGGAGCATGTGGAGGCCTTTGAAGAGCGGTATGACGACGCCTTCGGCGCCGACGCAGATCTGAGCCCCCGGAACCTGGTGGACACCAAACAGCTGGAGATCACTACCCCCGACGTCACCATCAAGGTCTCACCGGACCGGGGCGACCTGGTGGAGACCCGGCTGATCGATGGCGCCCGGTACATTCTCATCCGCGCCGAAGAAGGCGTTGCCGTCAACGGCGTCCCCATCCAGATTTCCTGAATTGACCGGAACATACCAAAACACGCCCGAACGGAAATCCGTCCGGGCGTGTTTCTTCATTTTTATACCAGCCAGCGCCGCCCCCCGGGGATGCGGGAGAGCACCGCGTACACCCCGCAGCCGCAGCCCAGCAGCAGCGCCGAGAGCACTGGAACCGTCACCACGGCGGGCCCAGCCAATGCAGTCAGGCCAAAATGGGCAAACACTTTCAGGAAAAAGATATGGACCAGGAACACACAGAAGGAAGCGCGGGAAACAAAGGACAGGACCCGTTCCGCACGGTCCCCCACAGGAGCAGCAATGCAAAGGCCGTACAGCCCCGCTGCCAGCAGGCACACCCCCACGCTCATACCCTCCAGGAAGTGGCCGCTCAGCGCTCCGGCGGAGCAGGAGGCGAGCCAGGTCCCGCCGAAGGTCACCGCAAAGCCCCCCAGGGCCGCCGCCCCCCAGGGCCAGCGGCGGCTCGTGGGATGGGCGGAGAGAAAATATCCCAGCAGCGTGTAGCCGATGGCGGCATAGGTCATGTTCATGAGCCACTGCGTGGGGATCCCCACCAGCAGCGTAAAGGGCCAGTAGATCTTCACTGTGGGGTAGAGAATGCCCAGCAAGAACCACAGCCCCAGCAGATACCGCATCTGCCCCACCGTGGCGTGGGCCGCTACCAGCCGGGTGATGGGCAAAAAGGCGTACACCAGCAGCATGATGTGCAAATAGTAAAGGTGTTCTTCATGACGGAAGAGGATCACTTCCTTGATCGCCTGGACAAGTCCTGCCGAGGTCAGCGCACCCCAGAGCAGCAGGTTGAACACCTTGTAGCACACCGCCCAGAACAGCAGCGCCGCCAGCAGCCGGGGAAAGTTTTTCGTATACAGCTTCCGCAGCGTCAGTTCCCGGTCCGGCCGCAGCAGCAGCGCGCCGCTGGCCATCAAAAACAAGGGGACCGCTGCCCTGGACACGCTGCCCCAAAAGAGGCAGGCGATCCACGTACCGGATCCTATCGCCGCACCGCTCAGGCCCCCGGCGCTGACATGGATCAGCAGCACTCCGAAGATGGCCGCCGTTTTGATGAGGTCCACCGTCCGGTCCCGGCCGGACGCAGCTCCGCGTAATGGGGCATTTTCCGCCTTTACAAGCATCCCTGGGTTCTCCTCTCTTCTCATCGGTTCATTTCCGCCGCCCCTGAGCGATCTGAGGCAGATCCTCCCCATTTTCACCGGCGTGGTGATGATTGGTCCGGACGTTGATGTACTGGGCTTTCAGCTTGGAGTACAGGATCGTCTGGCTGGAGTAGAGTCCATTGTAGCCGGAGAGCATGTTGCTGATCCCGCAGACCAGGGCAAAGTACAAAAGCCCGTCGGATCCAAACAGCTCCACCGCCAAAAACATGGAGGCCACCGGACAGTTGGTAGCACCGCAGAACACCGCCGCCAGTCCCAGCGCCGCCGCAAACCCTGCCGGGATCCCCAGCAGCGGCCCAGCCAGGCAGCCAAAGGTAGCGCCCACGAAAAATGACGGGACCACCTCGCCGCCCTTGAATCCGGCCCCCAGCGTCACGGCAGTGAAGAGGATCTTGAGCAGGAAAGCAGCCGGATGCACACTTCCCTCCTCTACCGCCGCAGTGATGATCTCCATGCCGGCGCCGTTATAGTCCGTGGTGCCGCAGAGATAGGTCAGCGCCACCACCGCCGCGCCGCCCACCACTGCCCGCACCCAGGCGTTGGGCAGCCACCGTTTGAGCTGGTTCTCCACGAAGTGGAGGGTGTTGCAAAAGAGCAGCGACACCAGCGCACAAAGCGCCGCCAGGACCGCCGTGCGCACCAGCATTCCCGGCTCCAGCGCCGGCGCGGTGACCGTAAACCGGGTAGGCTCAACTCCCATGGCCAGCGAAACGCCATAGGAGATCAGAGCCGCAACGAGGCAAGGCACCAATGCCGCATGATACAGCACACCCACGCTGATGACCATGATGGCAAAGATCGTGGCGCCCAGCGGTGTACCGAACAGCGCAGAGAAAAAGGCCGCCATGCCCACCATGGTGGCTGTCCGCTGGTCCCGGTCGTCCAGGCCGAACAGATGCCCCACAAAGCTGCCGATGGTGCCGCCCATCTGCAGCGCGGCGCCCTCCCGGCCGGCAGAGCCGCCGCACAGGTGTGTCAGCACCGTACTGACAAAAATGGCCGGCAGCAGCCAGTTGGAGAGCACCTTACCATGGTGGACTGCCTCGATGATGTCGTTGGTTCCCTGTCCTTCCGTCCTTGTCAGCTTATAAAAGCCCACGATCGCAAGACCCGCCAGCGGCAGGCACCACAAAAGCCACGGATGCTCCCCCCGCAGGGCCGTCGCCTTGTACACGCCGATGTGGAAGAGGGATCCCACCACGCCGCAGCAGGTTCCCATTACCGCCGCCACCAGCAGCCATTTGATAAATGCCCGGATGTACAATCCCGTGTGGACGCACCACGCCGCAGCCCGGTGCCCAAGTCCTTTTCCCATGTGTTCTCTCTCCTCTTTGTTCCGGTGCTTACCTCTGAGCTGCCAGAAGGCCCGTCGTCTTTCCGTCCAGCCGCTCTTCCAAAACCTCCGGCTTGCGCAGATAGCGGCTGAAGGCCGCGAAAAAGCGGGAGTATTCGATGCCTGTTGCAATCCGTTCATCCATCACCACACCCAGCGGCATCAGCTTTTTCCGGATCCCCGCGGGCGCCATGGGGTCCGGAACCGGCCGTCCCATGCAGATAAAAACGCCGGTGGTGCCGAACTCGTAACAGTGGTGGAAAATGCAGCTTGTGTTGATAGAGGCCAGATTCGTGATGAACAGACTGGTGTGGAACGGGCTCAGGTCGATGATCTTGCGGGGCAGCAGCCCGTGGAGATCCAGATGGTATGCAAGTCCAAACACCAGCCGGGGCAGCAGCGGAAGGGAAAACGCAAAGTTTGCGAACCGGTCAGTGCGGTTATTGTGGGTCGCCTGCAGATTGCGGTCGATGTGCTCTTTGATCTTCCGGGCGATGGTGAACACGTCATCCTCCGGCTCCAGAAAGATCTTCAGAGCCGTCTCGTCCGGCGTGCCGTCTGCCCGGGTCTTGAGCAGCACGAAGCTGAAGCAGAAATGATTGCGCTGATACACCTTGCGGTTCATTACAAAGCAGTTGACCTTGGGATGCTCCAGCGCCGCCTTGTAATAGGCCGCTACCAGAACGCTCATGTGGGTCACATGCCGCCCCTCTCTTCGCTTTTGACGGATGTAAGTGCGCAGAAGATCCTCGTCCACATAATCCGTCGCCCAGTTCTGGGCGTCAAAGCGGCGGGGCATGATATAGGGCAGCGCCTGTACGATAGGCGTCAGATTCCGTAAACGGGTCCCGTCCGGTCTCATAGTCGTTCCTCGATTCTTCCAGATGCCGGGCACTTTTCTGTGCCCTTCAGATGGTTAAAATTATATAAAACTTTTCTCTGGAATGCAATCTCCGTCCAAGGTTTCTCGCTTTGTGATCTTCTCTTTTACATTTTTTACATTTTTTACAATTAGGTCATTTCTTTATTGTCTATTTTGCAGATTGAACTCCCGTTTTTTCACCATTTTTTGGATGCTTTGTGAAACTTGTGCCGGTCAGTTGCATGTTTTTTCGGCCTGGCGTATACTGAAGGAATCCTGAAGGCCGGAGAGGCAGGGCGGCAGCTGTCCGCCCGCTTCCGTCAGCCGTCCGGTTAGATTCTATGAGAAAGATGGAGGAAACGCGCATGAAATACGGACGGACCTATAATTTTTCCGCCGGCCCGGCCATGATGCCGGAAGAAGTGCTGGAAGAGATCGCCGCTGAGATGATGAACTACCACGGCAGCGGGATGTGTGTCATGGAGATGAGTCATCGCTCCCAGGTGTTCCAGCAGATCCGGGATGAAGCGGAAGCCGACCTGCGAAAGCTGATGGGGATTCCCGACAACTATAAAGTGCTCTTTGTCCAGGGCGGCGGCACCGTGCAGTTTGCCATGGTCCCCATGAACCTGATGAAAAACGGCGTGGCCTGCTATGTGGAGACCGGCAACTGGTCCAAGAAGGCCTTGAAAGAGGCCCAGAAATACGGCGAGGTGAAGGTCATTGCCTCCTCCGCCGACAAGAACTTCTCCTATATCCCCGACTGCTCGGATCTGGACATTCCGGACAACGCCGACTATGTCTACATCTGTGAGAACGAGACCATCAACGGCACCACCTATCACCAGCTCCCCAACACCAAGGGCAAGGTGCTGGTGGCGGACCAGTCCTCCATGTTCCTCTCCCGTCCCTGCAATGTCTCTGACTACGGCCTGATCTGGGCCGGCGTGCAGAAGAACGTGGGACCTGCCGGCATGGCTGTTGTCATCATCCGGGAGGATCTGCTGCGGGACGATCTGCCCAACTTCGTTCCCACCTACATGAGCTACAAGACCCACGCAGACAACGACTCCCTGTATAATACTCCCAACTGCTGGGCCATCTACTGCTGCGGCAAGGTGTTCAAGTACCTGCTCGCCCACGGCGGTCTGGAGGCCATGGCCAAGCGCAACGAGGAAAAGGCGGCCATTCTCTATGACTTCCTGGACCAGAGCAAGTTCTTCACCGGCGCCGTGCGCAAGGAGGACCGCTCTCTCATGAACGTTCCCTTCGTCACCCCCAGCAAGGAGCAGGACGCCGACGTGGTAGCCGCCAGCAAGGCAGCAGGCTTCGACAACCTGAAAGGCCACAAGAGCGTGGGCGGTCTGCGGGCCTCCATCTACAACGCCATGCCCAAGGAGGGCGTGGTGGCTCTGGTGGACTTCCTGAAAAAGTATGAGGCAGAGCACAGCGGGACCTGATCCCTTCCCCCTGCTCTTTCCGCAAAGAAAGTCCCGGCACAGATCGCTCTGTGCCGGGACTTTTCCCGTTTCTTACGCTTCGCAGCCGTGGCCGCAGGTATCGCAGTGGCCTGCGCAATCCTGGAGCTCATCGCCATAGGGGATGCCGTTGCGGTCAAAGTAGTCCTTCACCGCCGCCCGGACCGCTTCCTCCGCCAGAACGGAGCAGTGGATCTTATGGGTGGGCAGGCCGTCCAGCGCCTCCACCACCGCCTTGTTGGAAAGCTTCAGCGCCTCCGAGATGGGCTTGCCCTTGATCATCTCCGTGGCCATGGAGCTGGTGGCAATGGCGCTGCCGCAGCCGAAGGTGTTGAACTTCACATCGGTGATGACCTGGGTCTTGGGGTCCACCTTGATATACATCCGCATGATGTCGCCGCACTTGGCGTTGCCTACCTCGCCGATACCGTCGGCGTTTTCCATTTTACCCACGTTCCGGGGATTCTGGAAGTGGTCCATGACCTTATCACTGTACAATGCCATTGTTGGTTCCTCCCTTTCAAATCAGATGGGGTCGCCGGCCCGTCTCCAGTTCGTCCCACACCGGGGACATCTCCCGCAGATACGAGACGATACCGGGCAGAACGTCCAGAATGTAATCGATCTCCTCCGGGGTATTGTCCACATCCAGGCTCAGCCTCAGAGAGCCGTGGGCCACCTCGTGGGGCCGTCCCAGCGCCAGCAGCACGTGGCTGGGATCCAGAGACCCGGAGGTGCAGGCGGAGCCGGAGGACGCCGCAATGCCCTTTGCATCCAGCATCAGCAGCAGCGACTCGCCCTCGATGCCCTCAAAGCAGACGTTGATGTTTCCCGGCAGCCGCCGGACGGGATCCCCGTTGAGCACCGTGTGGGGGATGGCGGTCAATCCGGCGATCAGCTTGTCCCGCAGCGGCGTCAGGTATGCCGCATGCTCCTTCAGATTGGCACATGCCTCGTCAAAGGCTGCCGCCGCGCCGCAGATGCCGGGCAGGTTCTCCGTTCCGGCCCGCTTGCCCCACTCCTGGGCGCCGCCGTGGATCACCCTCTCCAGCGCAACGCCCCGGCGGGCATACAGCACGCCTACCCCTTTGGGGCCCCGGAACTTATGGGCGGACAGGGACAGCAGGTCAATGTGCATGGCCTCCACGTCGATGGGCAGATGGCCCGCCGCCTGGACCGCGTCAGTGTGGAACAGCACGCCGGCCTCCCGGCACAGCGCTCCAATGTCCGCGATGGGCTGGACGGTACCGATCTCATTGTTGGCAAACATCACCGACACCAGGCAGGTATCCGGCCGCATGGCCTCCCGGACCGCCTCCGCCGTCACCACACCGTCGGCAGGAATATCCAGCAGTGTGACGGTGAATCCCTCCTTCTCCAGCGCCTTAAGGGTATGGAGCACTGCGTGGTGCTCAAACTTGGTGGAGAGGATATGGCGCTTGCCCTTCCGGGCGCCCAGGGCCGCGCCAGTGCGCAGAGCCTGGACATCGGACTCGCTGCCGCCGGAGGTGAAGGTGATCTCCCGGGGAGCGGCATTCAGATTCCGGGCAAAGATCTCCCGGGCCTGCGCCAGCTTCTCCGCCGCCCGCTGACCGGGACTGTGGAGGCTGGAGGGATTGGCATAAACACCCTGGAAGCAGGGCAGCATCGCAGCCATGGCCGTATCGCTGACGGCGGTGGTGGCCGCATGATCCGCGTAAATCTTCATGGCAGTTTCTCCTTATTTCCTATCTGTTTTGTATGATATACTCATATCATGTTTTTTTCTATTTGTCAAGTAGGATTTATAGGTAAATGGAAAATCTGCAATTTTGTCCCTCCCTGCGCCTGCCTGCTCTCTCCCTCGTTCCAGGCAGGCCCTTCTTCCTGGAACGTGCCGATTACGACTGCGTGGTTTGGAAGTACCTTGCATGTATAACACAAAAAGGACCTGACGTTTGAAACGGCAGGTCCTCTGGATTCCCTATGACAGCCTCGGTTTTCCCAAAGGGAAATCCCTCAGGCCGTGGCGATGACGTCCTTGTTCTTCACAAAGTACTCCACGCCGGAATACAGCGTGGTCAGCGTGATGACCCAACAGCAGACGGTGTTGAGCACCGCCGGGATGGGCAAAAACATCAGCACGATGCACACCATGGTGGAAGCGGTCTTCACCTTGCCGGACCAGCCGGCGGCGATCACCCGGCCCTTGTCGCTGGCGATCATCCGCAGGCCGCTGACGGCGAACTCCCGGCAGATGACGATCAGCAGCATCCAGGCCGCCATCTGGTGGTTCTCCACGAACCACAGCATGGCCGCCGTCACCAGCATCTTATCCGCCAGCGGATCGGCGAACTTGCCGAAATCTGTCACCAGGTTATACTTCCGGGCGATCTTTCCATCCAGCATGTCCGTAAGACTTGCGATGATGAAGATGGCCAGCGCCACATAGTTGGCGTACGGAAAGCCCCAGTACAGCACCACCATGAAAACAGGGATCAAAATAATACGCAAAAGGGTCAGTTTATTTGGCAGATTCATTGGTTTCTCCTTCTTTCGGCGGCGGATAGGGGGTGTCTTTCCAATACCACCATTTTAATTTTTCCGCTTCCCGCACCGGGTTCTCGGCATAATAGACCGCCGTCCGCCAGACATACAGGGCGCAGCGATCTTCCTCAAATCCTTTGAGCCGGCACTCCCGACGGTACAGTTCCTCCGGGTCCTTTCCCACCAGGTCAGCGACCTGGCGGATCCCCAGTTTCTCCATAACACCGGCGATCCGGGGACCCACACCGGGAATCTCCTCCAGCGGATGCTTCATGTGCTCACCCTCCGGTGCTTTACACCTGCTCGCCGGTGAGCTCGCCATCCATGGTACCCGTCAGCCGGACGTTGACAAACGTGCCCGGCTCCACCTCCTGGTCGGCGCTGAAATAGATGCGGCCATCGATGTCCGGGGACTCAGCGTAGCTGCGGCCGAAGTACATCTGTGCCTGGCCGTCAAAACCTTCGCACAAAACCTCCCGCTCGGTGCCCAGGACAGCGTCGTTGTAATCGTCGATGATGTCGGACTGCACGTCCACCACCAGCTCCGCCCGGCGGCGGGCCTCCTCGGTGTCTACATGCTCCATCTGGGCGGCCCGGGTACCCTCCTCCGGGGAGAAGGGGAACACACCGGCCCGCTCGATCCGGGTCTGGCGCAGGAAGTCGCACAGCTCCTCCAGCTCCGCTTCTCCCTCGCCGGGCAATCCGGTGATGAGGCTGGTGCGCAGTACCAGTCCGGGGATGCGGGCGCGGAGCTTTGCAAAGAGCTCCAGCAGCTCCGCCTTGGTGTCCCGCCGGTTCATGGCCTTCAGGATGGCGTCGTTGCAGTGCTGGATGGGGATGTCCAGGTACTTGACGATCTTGGGCTCCCGGGCGATGGTGTCGATGAGCTCGTCGGTGATCTCGTCGGGATAGAGGTAGTGCAGACGGATCCAGTGGAAGTCCAGCTTGCACAGCTCTGTCAGGAGCTTCGCCAGCTGATGCTCTCCGTTCAGGTCCGTGCCGTAGCGGGTGATGTCCTGGGCAATGACCAGCAGTTCCTTCACCCCGGCGGAGGCCAGCTCCGCCGCCTCTTCCAGCAGCTCCTCCATGGGACGGCTGCGGTACTTGCCCCGCAGAGAGGGAATCACACAGTAGGCGCAGTGGTTGTCGCACCCCTCGGCGATCCGCAGGTAGGCGTACCAGGGCGGCGTGGACAAAATCCGCTCACCGCTCTGGTCGGCGGTGTGGATGTTGCCCAGATGGCAGGGCCGCAGGCCCTGGTCCATGACCTCCGCCACGGCATCAGCGATGTCACCATAGCTGCCGGTGCCCAGTACGCCGTCCACCTCCGGCAGTTCGGAAAGGACGTCCTCCTTGTACCGCTGGGCCATGCAGCCGGTGACCAGGATCTTTTTCACCTGCCCGGCCTTTTTCAGCTCCGCCATCTCCAGAATATTGTCGATGGCCTCCTCACAGGCGGAGGACAAAAAACCGCAGGTGTTGACCACCACCACATCGGCGCCCTCCGGCGCCGCCTGGATGGTGTACCCGGCCTTCTGGCAGGTGGCCATCATCTGTTCACAGTTCACCTGGTTCTTCGCACAGCCCAGGGAGATGAATGCAACGTTATATGACATAGAATCGCTCCGTTTTCTCGTTTTTTATGGGGAAACCGGCAGGGGGATCTCCGGCCGCCCCATGGATTCTTCCGGTGTCCACCAGCCGGCTTCCGTCACTGCGGTTGGAAAAATTCCGTCCTTGAGTTCCAGCCGAAGGACGGCGCCCTGACGGTCCGGGTCGTCCTTCCGGGACAACAGTACAATCCAGGATGGATACCGTACCTGAAACGCCCCAGCCACCCGGCGGCTGACCTCGCCTTCCATCACAAGGGCATGATAGCGATAATCGCAAGCGTATCGCTGTGCATAGCGCTCCGCCGTAACCCGGGCCAACCGCTCCGGGCCAGGGCTCAGGCCCCAGAGCAAAAGAAGCAGAAAAATCCCGGCCAGGGACAAGGCAAGAACGCGCAGCACCCGTTTTTCTTTGCCCATGGGATCCTCCTCTTGATGGACCGCTCTTTTCTCAGTTTTCCGTGATTTCCGCCCCCAGGCGGCTCCAAGCCGCCCGGATGTCGCCCCAGGAAAAGCCCCGGCGCAGCAGCGCGTCACAAAGCCGTTTTTTCTCCCGCTGGTCGGGTACCCGCCCCCGGAGCTTACGCTCCAGGAAGGCATCGATCTGCCCGGCGCTGTCCGGCAGGGTGTCCAGGGCGTCGTCCCACAGCTCCCGGGGGACGCCCTTTTCATAGAGCTTTTCCCGCACCCGCTGGGGACCGTAGCCCAGATCCGCGCAGTGCCGGGCCAACACCGCGGCATAGTCCGCATCGTTGATGGCGCCGATGGCCTCCATCCACTCGGCGGCATAGCGTGCCTCCGTCTCGCTGGCGCCCCGGTCCTGGAGCTTGCGCTCCAGATCCCGGCGGCTCATGGCCCGCTTGCCCACCAGGTCCGCCGCCGTGGCCTTCACATTGGAGACGCCGGCGGCCTCTTTGAGCTTTTGCAGCGTTTTGTCATCCAGCTCGTCCCCGGAGCGCAGGCCAAAGTCCAGCAGCTCCTGCTCCGTGATCCGAAGGCAGGCGCCGTCCTCCAGGAACACCAGCACCCGGCCCTTTTTGTGCCGGGACGCCTCGATGCGCTCAATTGTCATCGTTGAAATCGTCGGCGCTCACATCCACCGCCCGTCCGGCGGCCTTGGCGGCGATCCGGGCCTGGTTGCTCAGGAGTTTATCGAAGTTTTTGCGGATGTCCGCCTCCAGCTGCTCGGCAATGTCCGGATTTTCCTTGAGATATTTCTTGGCAGCGTCCCGGCCCTGACCGATACGGGTCTCACCCATGGAGAACCAGGAGCCTGCCTTCTGCACCAGATCCAGCTTCACGCCCAGGTCGATCAGCTCGCCCTCGTGGGCAATGCCCTCGCCGTACATGATGTCGAACTCCGCCTCCCGGAACGGAGGCGCCATCTTATTTTTCACCACCTTGGCCCGGGTGCGGTTGCCGATGATCTCAGAGCCGTTTTTCAGCGCCTCGATCCGCCGCACGTCGATGCGGACGGAGGAGTAGAACTTCAGCGCCCGGCCGCCGGTGGTGACCTCCGGGTTGCCGTACATGACGCCCACCTTTTCCCGCAGCTGGTTGATGAAGATGACGATGGTGTTGGTCTTGCCGATGGCGCCGGTGAGCTTGCGCAATGCCTGGCTCATCAGCCGGGCCTGGAGGCCCACATAGCTGTCACCCATCTCACCCTCGATCTCCGCCCGGGGCACCAGGGCGGCCACGGAGTCCACCACGATCACGTCGATGGCGCCGGAGCGGACCAGGGCCTCCGTGATCTCCAGGGCCTGCTCGCCGGTGTCCGGCTGGGAGATCAGCATATCCTCCACCTTCACGCCCAAAGCGCGGGCATAGGTGGGATCCAGGGCGTGCTCCGCGTCCACGAAGGCCACCTCACCGCCCCGCTTCTGGGCTTCCGCCACCACGTGCAGTGCCAGCGTGGTCTTACCGGAGGACTCAGGCCCGTAGATCTCCACGATCCGCCCCTTGGGCAGGCCGCCGATGCCCAGCGCCACGTCCAGCGCCAGAGAGCCGGTGGGAATGAAGTCCACGTTCAGCTCCGCCTTGTCGCCGAAGCGCATGATGGAGCCTTTGCCGTACATCTTCTCGATCTGGGCCATGGCGGTGTCGATGGCCTTTTTCTTGTCATCCGCCGGTGCCGCTGCAGGCAGCGGCGCTTTGTCTTTTGCCATAGTTTTCTTCCTCCTGTTTCTCGATGCGCAGCCCGCTCCGGCCGGTGCTTCCGTCCGGACGCGCCCGCTTAAAGTTCCGTACAAAGGGTGCCGAACACCACCCGGGGGATACCGTGGAGATCCTTGACCACCTGGATGTCCCCAAAGCCCTGGGTCCGCATGATGCGCAGCACGCTGTCCGCCTGGCCGATGCCCACTTCAAAATAGAGCCGGCCGCCGGGGACCAGGGCCTCCTTCCACTTCTCGGAAATGGTGCGGTAGAAGTCCAGTCCGTCCTCGCCGCCGTCCAGCGCCAAGTGGGGTTCATAGTCTTTGACTGAGGTATCCAGCGTGTCAATGTCCGCTCTGGGAATATACGGGGGATTGGAAACGATGCACTGAAATTCCCCCAGGGATTTTTCCGGCTTTTCCCGGGCGTCCGCCTGCATGGGCACCACCCGGGCAGTCAGGCTGTTGCGCCGGATGTTCTGCCGGCAGATCTTCAGTGCGCCGTCGGACCACTCTCCCAGCACCACCCGGCACGCCGGGGCCTGGGACGCCACTGCCAGTCCGATGCAGCCGCTGCCGGCGCACAGGTCCAGTACCCGGCACTCCCCCTGCTCCCGCACGTAGGAAATGGCCTGCTCGGCCAGCACCTCTGTATCGGGCCGGGGGATCAGCACCTCTGTCGAAATGTCCAGCGGCAATCCGTAAAACTCCCACTCTCCGATGAGATATGCCACCGGTTCACCGGCCAGATGCCGGTCCACCAGTTCCCGGACCCGCCGCTCCAGCTCCGGAGAAGCATAGAGCCCTCCATCCCGGGCCAGTTCCTCCCTGCTTTTTCCGGTGCCGAAGCACACCAGTTCCCGGGCCTCCAGTGTGGCGGCCTCAATCCCGGATCGGCGCAGCTGCTGGCGAATATCCAGATATAAGTTGTTATAGGTAATTGCCATATGTATGCTCCGTTCTTCCAATCTCCCCCGCTGCGGTCCCGTTCCGCCGCGGCCGGACTTCTCTTTCCTATGCCCGCCGCGCCGGGGCCATACAGTTCCCGCCGGGGCACAGAGCCTTCCGCTCCGTGCCCCGGACCACACATTTTTTACCAGGCGTCCTTACCCTTCTCCGAGGGCAGCACCAGCTCCAAAGACCGGATGGCACACTCGATCATGCTGTCATCCGGCTCATTGGTGGTGAAATTCTGCATCCACATGCCGGGCGCAGTCAGGATCTTCGCCAGGGCGTTGTCCTGGGTGTGACGGCCTACCCAGCGGTTGAACTCATAGGTGATGCCAACCACCAGCGGCAGCAGCAGCAGGTGCGCCAGCGTCCGCAGCCAGACATTGGTGATGGGCCAGATGCCAAATACCACACTGGACGCCAGGATCGACACGAAGATCACCACAAAGAGAAAGCTGGTGCCGCAGCGGGGATGGTGCCGGGGCTGGATACGGACGTTTTCCACCGTCAGCGGCAGGCCCGCCTCGTAGCAGAAAATGCTCTTGTGCTCCGCCCCGTGGTACTGAAAGACCCGGTAGATGTCCTTCTGCTTGGAGCAGACGATCAGGTAGGCCAGGAAGATCAAAACCTTCAGCACACCCTCCACCAGGTTTCTCCCCCACATGGGGAAGTCCGGGAAAAAGTGCAGGATGCCGCCCGTCAAAAAGGTGGGCAGTACCAAAAACAAAAAGATGCTCATGCCCACGCCCAGCAGCACCGCCAGCGCTACCACAGCGCTTTCCAGCTTTTTGCTGGAAAGGTGCTTCTCCAGCCACAGCTCAAATTTGGAGGGCTTGGATGCCTCTTCCTCCGGATAGAAGTCCGCCGAATACATCAATGCCTTGACACCGCTGACCATGGCCCCCAAAAAGTTCACGGTGCCCCGCACCAGCGGCAGGCCCAGGATCGGATAGCGGTCCTTGATGAACCGCAGCTCCTCCACCTTTTCCACAAGCTGGCCATTCTGATCCCGGACCACGATGGCCTGTTTTTCCGGGCCCCGCATCAGGATGCCCTCGATCAGCGCCTGCCCGCCGATGCTGGTGCGGAAGGCGCAGGATTGTTTCTGCTCTGCCATGGATGTTCCTTTCTAGTTTCTCAGTGTACCATATGTTTTTGCAAAAATCAAACGATTGTTCGATTTTTCATTCTCTCATCGGAAGCCGGATCGTAACGATGGCACCGCCTCCGTCGGCATTGCCGATGGTAAAGGTCCCGTTGTGGAGGTTGATGATCTCATCACACACCGCAAGGCCGATGCCGCTGCCCCGAGCCTTGGACGAGCCCTTATAGAACTTCTGCTTGATGAAGGGCAGCTCCGCCTCCGGAATGCCGGGGCCATAATCCCGGACCCGGACCACCTCGTACTCTCCCTCCTGGCAGACCGAGGCAGTGATGCGCTTGCCGGAGCCGCCGTGCTTGGCGGCGTTGTCCAGCACGTTGCAGAAGACCTGCTTGAGCCGCTCCGGATCTCCGGGGATGGGCGGCAGCAGCTCGTCGCCGCTCTCGTACTCTAGGTCGATGCCCTCCTGCCGGAAAAGCTGACGGTAGGTAAAGACGGCGTCCTCAAACTCCGCCTGGAGGTCCACCTCCTCGATGCGCAGGGTGAACCGGCCGTCCTCCATCTTGGAGAATTCCAGCAATTCCTCCACCATGGTGGACAATCGCCGGGATTCATTGAGGATGATGCGGATGCCCCGGCGCATCTGTTCGGGGTCGCCGGTGGGATCCGCCAGAATGGTCTCGCCCCAGCCGTTGATGGCCGTCAGGGGCGTACGCAGTTCATGGGACACCGAGGAGATGAACTCGGACTTCATTTTCTCGTTCTGGCCGATCTTCAGGGACATGTCGTTGATGTTATCCACCAGTTCGCCCATTTCGTCGGTGTATTTGTTTTCGATCTGGATGCCGTAGCTGCCGGCGGAGATCCGCTTTGCCGCGTCCGTCACCACCGCCACCGGCTCCGCCACGTTATTGATGAAGAGCAGGTTCGAGATGATGACCAGGGCCATACACAAGATCGCCACTGCCAGGATCACGAGATTTGCCAGCATGATCTGCCGGTCCGCCACCCGCAGCGACGTCACAAAGCGCATCACGCCCACTACCCGGCCATTGAAGGTCAGCGGATGGGAAACGGAGAGGATCTTCTCCCCGGTCTCCGGGTCCTTTCCCTGAAACGCCTTCATCTCATTTTCCGCGATGGCCTGGTCAATGTCGCTGGTGCCGGGAGCAGTGCCGGCCGTCAGGCCGGAAGTGGACACCTGGATACGCCCGTTGCTGCTGATAAACTGCAGTTCGATACGGTCCTTGTCCTCGTAGGAATTGGCAGTCTGCTCCGCTTTCCGGGAGTACTCGGCAAAGCCGTTGTCCATAAAATAATCGTCAAAGGCGCTGGCCAGCGCCTGGGCCTGCTTTTCCAGGCCGTTTTGCATACTGCGGTAATAATAGCTGGACACCCCCGCGGAAAACAGGGTCATCAGCAAAATCAGCAGTACCAGAACCGGCATCACCGTGTTGACGATCCACCGCTGCCGCAGACCCCGCAGCCGCAGGGCATTCCATCTGGGGGATTTCCCCTCCGTCATAACGGGACCTCCTCTCCCGATCCGTCGTTCATTTGAGCTGAGCCAACCGGCGCTGGATCAAAAAGCGCCGCTCGTATTTGATGGCGGCATACCGCTGGATCCGGCCCAGCAGTACCGCGTCCTCTGCGCCGCCCAGGACGCCCACCAGGGGGATCCCCTGAAGGATCTTCCCGTACAGCACTGCCTGCGACACCTGCCGGGCAGTGGCCCGGAGCTGCACGGCCATGGGCGGCTGGTCGTTCCAGCATCCGCCCTGGATAAAAGCATTGAGCGCCCGATTGCGCTCTTTCAGTTCCGCCCCGTCGGACAGCGCCGTTTCGATCAGGCATAAAATGAAACGCCGCTCAGACGGGTCGTCGTGGGAAAAGCCAAAACTCTCCCCGGTCTCATAAACGCATTTGAGCACCATGGCGGTGAAAAGGGGCACGTCCGGCAGTGCAGCACCCACAAGGCCCATTCCAACGCCCGCCGCGCCGGAGAGCAGCACATTGCCCCGGCCGGCAGCGCCAGCGGCCTTGGTAAACGCCCGCAGGGACGCCCGGTCCTCCCACTGGTCCGCCGCGTACTGACGTACCCGGCAGGCAGCTCTCCGCTGTGTCTGCCGCCCTGCCCGGTCGATCAGCCCGGTGCCTTTTTCAAACACCGTTGAAAACGCCTTGGAAAACGCGGCGTGCAGTGTCTCCAACAGCGATTCCGGTGCCAACTCTTCCAGCTTTGCATCCAGCGGGGAGACCCGGCGGGTCTCATAGCGGGCAAGATACTGCTGTTCCCGCCGCCAAACCGACCGGTATGCCCGCTGCCATGGCGTTTTCAAAACGCTCATTTTGTTCGTCCTTTCGCCGGGCTCAAAAGCCCCACTTATACCCGTAACCCCAAACGGTGGTGATATAGGTCGGGTTCTGCACGTTGTCCTCGATCTTCAGCCGGAGTCGGCGGACGTTGACGTCCACGATCTTCAGCTCGCCGAAGTAGTCACGGCCCCAGACCATGTCCAGGATCTCCTCCCGGGAGAGCGCCTTTCCGGGATTTTCCATAAAGACCTTCATGATGGAATACTCCACCTGGGTCAGCTTGATCCGCTGGCCGTTTTTCTCCAGGGTCCGGTTCCGGGTGTTGAGCAGGAAGGGATCCTGCCGGATCTCACCGGTCTGCACCGGATCCTCCCCGCCGGCCCGGCGGAACAGCGCGTCCACCCGGGCGGTGAGCTCCGCCGGGGAGAAGGGTTTGGTCACGTAATCGTCGGCGCCGGTCATCAGGCCTGTCACCTTGTCCATCTCCTGGGAGCGGGCGGTGAGCATGATGATGCCGATCTTGGTGTTGGTGGCCCGGATGCGGCGGCAGACCTCAAAGCCGTCGATCCCCGGCAGCATGATATCCAGCAGCGCCAC
>CALXDH010000006.1 GCA_944387015.1 uncultured Oscillospiraceae bacterium | reverse complement strand
TCCTCGTCGGTGAAGCCGGGGTTGCGGCGGTTGGGGCCGGGGTTTTTGATGTCGATCTCCTCATGGGCCACGTTCAGATCCCCGCAATACACCACCGGCTTTTCCGCGTCCAGCTCCAGGAGGTACTCCCGGATGTCGTCCTCCCAGGCCATGCGGTAATCCAGCCGGGCCAGCTGGTCCTTGGAGTTGGGGGTATAGCAGCACACCAGGTAGAATTCCGGGTACTCCGCCGTGATGACCCGGCCCTCGTGGCGGTGCTCGTCGATGCCGAAGTCATAGGTGACGGCAAGGGGCGTCCTCCGGGTAAAGATGGCAGTGCCGGAGTAGCCGGCCTTGTCGGCGCTGTTCCAGTACCGCTCGTAGCCCGGCAGATCGAAGGACGCCTGCTCCGGCCGCATCTTCGTCTCCTGCAGGCAGATGACGTCCGCGTCGGCGAAGGCGCAGAAGTCCAGAAAGCCCTTTCCCAGGCAGGCCCGCAGGCCATTGACGTTCCAGGACACCAGTTTCATGATCGTTCTCCTTTGGCAAAAGCGTTTTTCTTATTGTATCCGATCTTTTCCCGAAAAACAAGATTGCCCCCGGCGGCCAAACGCGGTACAGTAGAGAAAAGGCATCCCCGCATCGGCGGGTGCCGTCACGAGAGGGAGGAGGAACGGCCATGGCCACATCCAACGGCGGACTGCGGAATATGACGGAGGGCAGCCCCGCCCAGCACATCGTGCTTTTTGCCCTGCCGCTGCTGGCGGGGAGCTTTCTCCAGCAGCTCTACAACATGGTGGACAGCTGGGTGGTGGGCCAGTACGTAGGAGACGCGGCCCTGGCGGCCGTGGGCATCGGCTTTCCGGTGATCTTCATGTTCACGTCGCTGTTCATGGGCCTGGCCAACGGCGGCACGGTGGTCATCGCCCAGTTTTACGGCGCCGGGGAACTGGACCGGGTCCGGGACGCGGTGGACACCATCTACACCGCCTTTACGTTCAGCGCCGTCCCGGTGACGCTGCTGGCGGTGGGACTGGTGAAGCCCATCCTCTTTTTGCTGCGAGTGGACGATGCTGCCTATGACGACGCCTGGCTCTACCTCACGGTGGTGTGCGCGGGCCTCATCGGCACCATCGGCTACAACTTGAACGCCGGCATCCTGGGCGGACTGGGCAACAGCAGCACCACGCTGCGCTTTTTGGCGGTGGCGGCCCTTTTGAACATCGCGTTGGATCTGATTTTGGTGCTGGGGTGCAGCTGGGGCGTCTTCGGCGTGGCCATCGGCACGGTGGTCTCCCAGGCCTTTTCCTGGCTCTACGGCCTCTGGTACATCAACCGCCGCTATCCCCAGATCGCCATCCGGCCCTTCTGCCGCCGCTTTGACCGCTCCCTCTTCGGCCAGATCATGGGCATCGGACTGCCGGCGGGCATCCAGATGTCCCTGGTGGCCCTGGGGGCCATGGTGGTGATGAGCAAGATCAACACCTTCGGCAAGGAGTTCACCGCCGGATACAACGTGGGCTACCGGCTGGATCAGCTGGCCTTCCTGCCGGTCCAGAGCCTCTCCAACGCCGTCACCGCCTTCGTGGGGCAAAACATCGGCGCCCGGCGGCTGGACCGGGCCCGGCAGGGCATCCGGGTGACGGTGGTCTCCTCCGTGGCATGGTCGCTGCTGATGGCGGCGGTGCTGATCCCCTTCGGTCCAAACCTGGTGGGGCTCTTCTCCGACACCCCGGCGGTGATCGACGCCGGTGCGGTGTACCTGCGGTGCATCATGCCCTTTTACGCCATTTTCGCCGTGATGTTCTCGCTGAACAACGCCATGCGGGGAGCGGGGGAGAGCATGTTCCCCATGCTGGACGCCATCTTTTCCCTGATTTTGCTGCGGGTCCCGGCGGTGTACTTCCTGGCCAACCGCTTCGGCTCCGACTACATGTACTACGGCATCGGCATCGGCTGGATGCTGGGGTTCACCTTGTCTGCTCTCTACTACCTCTCCGGGCGGTGGAAGCGCCACGGGTCCCTGGCGGACCGGGACCGCCGAGCCTGAGCACTTTCTGACAAATCGAAACGGACGGGAACGCCTTTGGCGTTCCCGTCCGTTTTTCAGCAGCTTCCTCCGCCGCTTCACTTGTTCCGGGCCTGGGCCACCAGCAGCTCCTCCAGCCCGGTAAGGGCCTCCGTCCGCTTGACCCCCCGGCGCAGCACCATAATGTTTTCCCGGTACAGCGGCGGATCCAGCCGGAACGAACGGATGGAGCGAACGCCCCGGACATCCTCCTGGGACAAAATCGCCGCGCCCACGCCGGCATCCACCATTCGGGTGGCGCTGTCCTCCCGTTCCACCTCGCAGATCACATGGGGGCGATACATCAGCCGGCGGAACAGGGCGTCCTCGATGCGGCGGATGCTGGCCCCCTCATCCAGTGCGATGAAGTCCAGCGTATCCAGTGCCTGCGGCAGCTGCTTTTCAGCGATGAACTCCGCATCCGGGTGCTCCAGACAGTAGGCCGCCTCCCGGGGCAGCGCCACCACCAATTCTTCCCGCCTCAGATCGACAGCGCCCTGGGCCGGCCGGTCATCCTCCTCCGTAATGGAGATCACCGCCAGATCGATCCTGCCCGCCTGCATCATCACCTTAAGGTGGGCATAGTCATCCACGAAGATCCGCAGCGTGATGTCCGGGAACCTGGATTTGAATGCCGGCAGCAGCCCGGTCAGCAGCGTCAGCCCCCAGAAGGAGACGCCCACGCACAGGAACCCTTCCTTTTTCAGCGCCGCGATGCTGGCCTCCGCCGCGTTTTGGATCTGCACCACCGCCCGGGCCGCGTGAAGATACACATGCCCCGCCTCCGTAGGCACCAGACCGCTTTTTTCCCGGGAAAACAGAGGGGTCCCCAGCTCGTTTTCCAGCTTTGAAAGATACTGGCTCAGGGTGGACTGGGTGACAAACAGCTTCTCCGCCGCGTGGGTCACGCTTTGCTGCCGGGCGATCTCCAGAATATACTCCGGGTTCTTGATGTCCATCCTTTTGCTCCTTTCAACAAAAAAGTGCCATTGGTTTTGTTAATTTTAACAATCGGTTTTACCGTTTTGACTTTCCGCAGGGCTGGCCTTATGATAAGTTTACAGCAAGGGAGCGGCCCCGTAAAGGGGCTGCGGATGCAAATTCTGAATCAAAGGAGTTGTATCATGATGAAAAATGATCTTTCCCGGGTTTACGGCTATGAAGCCCGCGTGATGTCCGCAGAGGCCAGCAAGCAGAATCGGCCCCTGTCCGTCAACAGAAAATACTACGACCTCGTCAAGAACTACCTGAAGTTTGGTGGTCTTGTCTGATCTGCGGCCATCGGGACCCCCTCTGTCCCGTTTGGTCGGGGGAATACCGCTCCCTTCTCCTGGGGCGGCCCGGATTCCCCCACACCTCCCAGCAATCGGCGCCGGCGCGAATGCACCGGCGCTTTTTGCTGCCATTTTCCAGGAAAACTTCCGCAGAACGTTGTAATTTGGGGATCGGTTCGATATAATACAAAGGAATGTATTGGTACGGGAGCCATCCCGCTGTGATTTCCGGCGCTCTTCCATTCGGAGCGCCGTAACAAAGGAGAAGACCTATGGAACAAAAGAAGTTCTATATCACCACCCCCATCTATTACCCCTCTGACAAGCTCCACATCGGCCACACCTACTGCACCGTGGCCACCGACGCCATGGCCCGCTACAAGCGGCTGACCGGGTGCGACGTGATGTTCCTCACCGGAACCGACGAGCACGGCCAGAAGATCGAGGACAAGGCCAAGGAGGCCGGCGTCAGCCCCAAAGAGTTCGTGGACCGCATCGTGGAGGGCCCCAAGGGCGTCAAGGATCTGTGGAAGCTGATGAACATCTCCAACGACCGCTTCATCCGCACCACCGATGATTACCACATGGAGAGCGTCCAGAAGATCTTCAAGAAGATGTACGAGAAGGGCGACATCTACAAGGGCACCTACAAGGGCAAGTACTGCAAGCCCTGCGAGTCCTTCTGGACCGAGAGCCAGCTGGTGGACGGCAAGTGCCCCGACTGCGGCCGTGAGGTCCAGGACGCGGAGGAGGAGGCCTATTTCTTCCGTCTGTCCAAGTACGCCGACCGGATCCGGGACCTGCTGGAGAACACCGACTTCCTCCAGCCCCGCAGCCGGGTCAACGAGATGGTGAAAAACTTCATCGACCCCGGTCTGGAGGACCTGTGCGTCTCCCGCACCTCCTTCACCTGGGGCATTCCCGTGGACTTTGACCCGGGCCATGTAGTGTACGTGTGGGTGGATGCCCTCTTCAACTACACCACCGCCCTGGGCTTCCTGAACGACAAGTACCACGACTATGACAAGTACTGGCCCGCCGACGTCCACTTCGTGGGCAAGGAGATCGTCCGGTTCCACTCCATCATCTGGCCCGCCATGCTCATGAGCATGGAGATGCCCCTGCCCAAGCACGTCTTCGGCCACGGCTGGCTGCTGCTGGACGGCGGCAAGATGTCCAAGTCCAAGGGCAACGTGGTGGACCCCTATATCCTAGCGGAGAAGTTCGGCGTGGACGCCCTGCGCTTCTTCCTGATGCGCACGTTCCCCTTCGGCTCCGACGGCAACTTCTCCAATGAGCTGCTGATCCAGACCATCAACACCGACCTTGCCAACGACCTGGGCAACCTGGTCTCCCGTACCACCGCCATGGCGGGCAAGTACTTCGGCGGCAAGCTGCCGGCGGGCTGCCGCACCTGCGCCGCCCCGGAGTCCTTCGACACCGATCTCATCGCCATGGCCTCCGGTCTGCGGGAAAAGTACGAGACCGCCATGGAGACCTTTGCCCCCCACAAGGCCCTGGACGAGGTGTTCCACGTGATCCAGCGGGCCAACAAGTATATCGACGAGACCGCTCCCTGGGCCCTGGCCAAGGATATGGACAAAAACGGAGCCCGCCTGGCCCACGTCCTCTATAACCTGCTGGAGACCACCCGTATCTGCGGCATTCTCCTGAGCCCCTTCATGCCCGAGAGCTGCGACAAGCTCTTCGCCCAGATCGGCGCTGACGCCGGCGTCCGCACCTGGGACAGCGCTGCCGCCTGGGGCAGCCTGCCGGAGGACGCCGCCGTCGCCAAGGGCGAGAACCTCTTCCCCCGCATCGACACGGAGAAGGCCCTCGCCGAGCTGGAGGAGCTGGAGGCCGCTGCCCGGAAGGCCGCTCTGCCCGCCGTGGAGGTGGAGCCCCAGCTCACTGAGAAGGTGGACTTCGATACCTTCTGCAAGTCCGACTTCCGGGTGGTGAAGGTGAAGTCCTGCGAGGCTGTGAAGAAGAGCGAAAAGCTCCTCAAGTTCATTCTGGACGACGGCACCGGCACCGACCGGCAGATCCTCTCCGGCATCCACAAGTTCTACGAGCCGGAGGACCTCATCGGCAAGACGCTGGTGGCCATCGTGAACCTGCCGCCCCGGAAGATGATGGGCCTGGAGTCCAACGGCATGCTGATCTCCGCCGTCCACACCGAGCACGGCGAGGAGAAGCTCCATCTGCTGATGGTGGACGACGCCATCCCCGCCGGCGCCAAGCTCTGCTGAGAACCCCTGGCCAAAAGCTAAACCTGCAATAAAAACACCGTCCCGTTTTCCACGGGACGGTGTTTTTTTGTGGAAATCACAGCGCCGCGGCCCGGCGCACCTCGTATACGCTCCGGCCCTCCCGCTGAAGGGATTCCAGCAGCAGCACCTCCCGGACCGCCATCTCCACGGGAGGGAGGGAGAGCTGCGCCATCTCTCCCTTAGGCCGGTAGTGCCGGGCCAGGGTGATGTGGGGCATCCAGGGCCGCGCCTCGACGGCAAAGCCCCGGCGCCGCAAGTCCGCCTGGTGTCCCAGGGCCAAACGCTCCAGGGCAGGGTTCTCCCGGACCCCGGCCCACCAGGTATCTCCGAATCGCCCCACGCCCTCCACCGTCAGCGAAATGGGTCCGGCGCCCCGGAGGGCCTCCACCGCCGCCTCTGCCGCGGCGGCATCTGCCGTCTCGCCCAGAAAGGCCAGCGTCAGGTGCAGCATCTCCCGCCGGGGAAAGCTCCCCCGGCCCAGAAGGCGCAGCTCCGCCTGGGCCGCCAGCAGGACTTCCTCCGCCGCCGGGGAGGGCCGGATCGCCGTAAAGAGCCGCATAGGGATCCCACCTTTCACACTTTGTTCCTTGTTTTCCATCCTATCACAGTGATACAATGATAGCTACCGGAAGTTTTTCCGGCTTCGGAAAGCGAGGAATGATTCCATGAGACTGCAAAGCGCGATTTTTGATCTGGACGGCACGCTGCTGGACACCGCTTCCTTCTGGGAGCAGCTGTGCCTGGACCTTCTGAAACAATACGGCGCCGACCCCGAGCCCGGCGTGGGGGCCCTGGTGTCCGCCATGTCCCCCAAGGAGGGCGCGGCCTACTGCAAGGAGCACTATCACCTCACCGCCTCCCTGGAGGAGATCCTGGGGGCGGTCAGCGCCGCCGCGGCGGACTTTTACTGCCACCGTGTCCAGGCAAAGCCGGGTCTTGACAAGGCGCTGTCCCTGCTGAAGATGGAGGGGGTGTGGATGTATGTGGCCACCTCCACGGACCGGCGTCTGGCGGAGGCGGCGCTGCGCTGCGCCGGGATCGACGGCTATTTCCGGGGGCTCATCACCTGCGCCGACGTGGGCGCCTCGAAAGAGGACAGCCCTGCCGTCTACGAGAGTGCCATGCGGCGGCTCCAGTCCAACAAGCGGGACACTGTGATCTTTGAGGACTCCCTGACCGCCATCCGCACCGCCAAGGCGGCGGGCTTCCGGGTGGCGGGGGTCTACAACCCGGCAGCCGAGGCGGATCAGGCGGCCATCCAGGCCGAGGCGGACTACTACCTCCGCTCCTTCGAGGAGATGTTCGACGCCACCGACCTGGGCTGACGCGCCGGAGGAGCGCAGAAAGGGACCCTGATGAGGGCCCCTTTTTTCTTTAAAAAAATTTCTCCCAGGTGTAACGAACCGCCCCCGCCGGGGATGTATGGACGAAGAGAGGAGGGGGGACGCCTGTGGAAACCATGGAGGAAATCTATCGCGCCCATGCCCGGACGGTCTATAAGTTTCTCCTCTCCCTGTGCCATGACCCGGAGACGGCGGAGGAGCTGACCCAGGAGACCTTCTACCAGGCGGTGCGGTCGGCGGACCGCTTTGACGGCAGCTGCAAGGTGTCCACCTGGCTGTGCCAGATCGCAAAGCACCTGTTTTACCAGCACGTCCGCAAGCGGAGCCGGGAAGAGCCGCTGCCGGAGGAGGGCGACGGCCTGCCGCCCCTGCCCTCCGCCGAGGCGGAGGCCATAGACCGGGACGGCCAGTTGTCGCTGCTGCGGCGCATCCACGCCCTGCCGGAGCCGGGGCGGGAGGTGGTGTACCTGCGCACGTTCGGGGGATTGAGCTTCCGGGAGATCGGGGAGGTGCTGGGCCGGACGGAGACCTGGGCCCGGGTGACCTTTTACCGGAGCAAGGAACAGCTGAAAAAAGGAGGGGAACACGATGAAGGATAATCTGCCCTGTGCGGTGGTGCGGGACCTGCTGCCGATCTATGTGGAGGGACTGACGGAGCCGGAGACCAACGCGGCCGTGGAAGCCCATCTGAAAACGTGTCCCGCCTGTACGGCCCGTCTGGCTGCCATGCGGGCGCCGGAGCCTCCGCCGGAGGCGGAGACCGCCAAAGAGGTGGACTATCTGAAAAAGGTGAAGCGCCGGAGCTGGAAACGGGTGGTGCTGGCGGTATTGGTGACAGTGCTGGTGCTGATGGGAGCGCTGGCGGCCAAGGTGTTTATTATTGGCTCTCCCGCCTCGGCGGAGACCACGACGGTCCTCCGCGCCTGGACCGAGGGAGAAACCTTGTGGGTGGAGGTCACCTCTCCTGTCTCTGCCAACGCCTACTGGGGCTGGAAGACGGAGGTTGAAAACGGGACCGCCCACATCACCGCCCGGGAGGTGATTGTCTCTCCCATCCACCCCACCGCCTACGGTAAGATCGGCGTCCCCCTGGAGGGAGTGGAGGAAGTGTACCTGTGCGGCCGTCTCATCTGGCAGGAGGGAGAGATCATTACCCGGGAGGTCCTGGCCCTGATGGAAGCCAAGACCCCCTATGTGGGAGATCCCTCGGCTCTGAACCGGATCGCACAGGCTTTGTACAACCGGCTGCCCGCCCCCTACACGATGGAACTGGAAACCTCCGCCCGTCCTTACCGCTGGACTCTGGTTTATCCGGATGATTATTGGGAGTTGAATCCGGCGGGGGATGCCGAAACGCTGAATGCCCGGCTGGAATCCGCCGCGCCGCTGATGCTGGCTCTTGTGGACAACCTGGATGAAGTGGCCTGGACTTACCCGGAAAGCAACGGCCAGCGGCAAACCTGTGTTGTCACCCTGGAAGAGGCAAATATCCGTTTGGAGTCACTGACGGATGCCTACAACGATGCCAACGGCACCGACTGGGAGGCCCTGGAGAGCGTCAAGGACTACGCCCAGTCCCCAGTACTGCTCCAGCGGCTGGACGCCATTTTCCAACAGGCGTATGCAAATGCCGACTGACATGCACCAAATCAAAGAAGGAGAATTGCCGAACGCGGCAATTCTCCTTCTTTTTCATATGCCGGGGAACCGCAGGTCCCGCCGCATATGTCATGTTAGTTCTCGTAGCCGTTGGGGTGGCCGGAGTGCCAGGTCCAGGCGTCGGCGATGATCTCTTCCAGACCCCGCTTGGGCGTCCAGCCCAGGACCTCGGCGGCCTTGTGGTTGGAGGCGATCAGCACGGAGGGGTCGCCGGCACGGCGGGGCTCCACTTTCGCGGGGATCTCCTTGCCGGTGATGCGGCGGGCGGTATCGATGATCTCCTTGACGGAGTAGCCGTCGCCGCTGCCCAGGTTGAACACGCCGCTCTCGCCGGTCTTTTCCAGGTGCTCCAGAGCCAGCAGGTGGGCCTCCGCCAGATCCCGGACGTGGATGTAGTCCCGGACGCAGGTTCCGTCGGGCGTGGGATAGTCGTCGCCGAAGATGCCGATGTGGTCCCGCTGGCCCAGGGCGGTCTTCATCACCAGGGGGATCAGGTGGGACTCGGGGTTGTGGTCCTCACCGATGCCCACGTCGGGGTTGGAACCAGCGGCGTTGAAGTACCGCAATGCCACGTAGTGGATGCCGTAGGCCTTGTCGCACCACTTGAGCATTCCCTCGATGGCCAGCTTGGTGGCGCCGTAGGGGTTGGTGGGGTCGGTGCGGTCGCACTCCTCGATGGGCTGCTTTTCCGGCTCGCCGTAGGTGGCGGCAGTGGAGGAGAATACGATCTTGTCCACGCCGTGCTCCTTCATGGCGGTCAGCATGGACTGGGAGCCCGCCACGTTGTTGCCGTAGTACTTCAGGGGGTTGGTGACGCTCTCGCCCACCAGGGAGTAGGCGGCGAAATTGATGACGCCGTCGATGTGGTTTTCGCTGAACACGGTGTCCAGGAAGGCGGCGTCCCGCAGATCGCCCACATAGAGCTTCCGGGCGCCCTTTACCGCCTGCCAGTGGCCGGTGCGCAGGTTGTCCACCACCACCACGTCATAGCCCTTTTCCACCAGCAGCGCCACCATGTGGCTGCCGATGTAGCCGGCGCCGCCGGCAACAAGAATCGTTTTCATACCCGTTTCCTCCTTATTTGTTATGAAGCGTCCCCGCCGGAGCGGGGAGCCGGTCGGTCCGTCTGCCCTCGTGACAGGCGCTGTGCTTTATTTGACGGACGCGATGAATGTTTCAAAGGCCGCCCGGCCCTCGGGGGTGCATTTGTAGACGCCTGCGTCCTCCAGCACCCGGGCAAACACCTTGCCCACCTCGTCCTGGAGGATGCCCTCCACATTGTCGGCGGTGAAGGTGTAGCGTGTCTTCAGCTCCTCCGCCCAGTCGGCGTGCTTGGCGATGGACTCGCTCCCCCGCAGGTCGCCGCCGGAGACCAGGACGTCCGCCAGCTCCTTCAGCTCACCCTTCAGCCGGGCGGGCAGCACCGCAAGGCCCATGACCTCGATGAGGCCGATGTTCTCCTTTTTGATGTGGTGGAGCTCCTGATGGGGATGGAACACGCCCAGGGGGAACTCCTCGGTGGTGATGTTGTTGCGCAGCACCAGGTCCAGCTCGTACTTGCCCTCCCGCTTGCGGGCGATGGGGGTGATGGTGTTGTGGGGCTCGCCGTCGGTCTCGGCGAAGATGAAGGCGTCGGGGTCCGAGTATCCCCGCCAGGCGGCCAGGATCTTGTCCGCCAGGTCCACCAGGCGGGTATCATCGGCGCAGCGCAGCCGGATGACGGAGAGGGGCCAGTGGACGATGCCCGCCTCCACGTCCTCAAAGCCCGGGAAGGAGACGGTCTTTTCCACCGGGGCTTTCTCCATGGCAAAGGTGTAGCGGCCGCCCTGGAAGTGGTCGTGGCTCAAAATGGAGCCGCCCACGATGGGCAGATCCGCGTTGGAACCCACGAAGTAGTGGGGGAACTGGCGGATGAAGTCCAGCTGCTTGCGGAAGGTGGAGCGGTCGATCTTCATGGGGACGTGCTTGCCGTTGAAGACGATGCAGTGCTCGTTGTAGTAGACATAGGGGCTGTACTGGAAGAACCAGTCCTGGCCGTCAATGGTGACGGGGATGATCCGGTGGTTCTGACGGGCGGGATGGTCCACCCGGCCGGCGTAGCCCTCATTCTCCCGGCACAGCTGGCACTTGGGATAGCCGCTCTGGGGCGCTGCCTTGGCGGCGGCGATGGCCCGGGGGTCCTTCTCCGGCTTGGAGAGGTTGATGGTGATGTCCAGGTCCCCGAACTCCGTGGGGGTGACCCACTTCACATCCCGGGCGATGCGGTAGCGGCGGATGTAGTCCGTGTCCTGGCTGAAGCGGTAGTACCAGTCGGTGGCAGTCTCCGGGGACTGGGCATAGCGCTCCCGGAAGGCAGATAGCACCTGGGAGGGGCGGGGCGTCAGGCGGCCCATCAGCTCCGTGTCCAGCAGGTCCCGGCTCACCACGCCGCCCTCGATGCGGCCGTTTGCTTCCGCCCAGTCCAGAATGTCCCGGAGGATGTCCTCCAGGGGACGGGGCGGCTGGGGCAGCGCCTCCGGCGCGGTGAAAGCGGTCAGGCCCAGCGCCTCCAGCAGCCGGTTCACCGCCCAGGTGCGGTCGGCCTCCTCAATGAGGCCCGTGCGGACGCCGTAGTCCGCCAGCTCGGCAAGACAGGTATCGATCATTCCTCGTTCCTCCTTACGCGATCCGGGTGCCGCCCACGGGGCGGATGGAGAGCACGTGGCAGCTGCCCGCGCCCAGCACTTCCTCGGTCCGCGTCTTGAATTCCTCCAGCAAATCCAACGGCACAAAGGCCTGGGCGGTGCCGCCGAAGCCGCCGCCGTGGACCCGCACGGCGCCCCGGCCCGCCAGGATGCGCTCACTCAGGGCGATGGTCACCATCAGCTCCTGGTGCTCCGTCTGGCCGGTGGGCACCACGTTCTGCAGGTACTGGGCGGAGGAACGGCCGGAAGCGCGGACCAGCTCCAAAAAGCGGTCGAAATCCCCGTCCCGCAGGGCCTGGGCCTCGTCGGCGGCCCGCTGGTTTTCCGCATAGAAGTGGAAGGCCCGCAGAACGCCCCGGTCCCCGGCCTCCTTCCGCAGCGCCGGCAGCTCCCGCAGGAAGTCCGCCTCCAGCACCTCCCGGAGGACCTCCTTGCCGAAGTGGCGGGAGACGGCCTTCAGCTCGTCGGTGATGGCGGCGTACTCCCCGGTGAGGTCCGCGTGGCCCGCGCCGGAGTCCAGGATGCACAGGGCGTACCCCTGGGCATGGAGGTCCAGAGCGATGCTCTCCACCGCCGGGCAGGCGGTATCGGCAAAGTCGATGGCCACCACGCCGCCCACGGAGGAGGCGGTCTGGTCCATGAGGCCGCAGGGCTTTCCGAAGAAGACGTTCTCGGCGTACTGCCCGATCTGGGCGATCTCCACAGCGGAGCTCTTGCCGTTCCAGAAGAGCGCATTGAGCATGGTGCCGATGAGCACCTCGAAGGCTGCGGAAGAGGAGAGGCCGCTGCCGCCGGGAACGTTGGAGACGATGTAGGCGTCCAGGCCGGCGTCCTGGAGGGGGCAGCCCAGGGCCGCCATCCGGGCGGCCACGCCCCGGATCAAGGCGGCGGAGGTGTTCTCCTCGCCCTGCTTGGGCGTCAGCTCCTTCAGGTCCACCACGATCAGAGGATACCCCTCGGACTGGACCCGGATCATGCCGCTCTGATTGGGCGCGGCGGCGGCCAGAATGTCCAGATTCACCGCGGCGGCCAGCACCCGGCCGTGCTGGTGGTCGGTGTGGTTGCCGCCCAGCTCTGTGCGGCCGGGGGCGCTGAAGAGGGCCTCCGGCAGGCACTCAAAGGTCTTGGCAAAGCCGCTCAGAACAGCGGCGCAGCGGCTGCGTGCATCTTCCAGACGCTCCGCGCCGTACAGCGTAGTCAGCTCTCCGTCCAGTTCTCCGGAGAGCAGGCGGGTTTCCAGGGTGGATTGCTCCATGGTGAGACCTCCTTGATGTTCTTGCTTTGAGCATAGCAGGGCGCCGCCCTCTTTTCCATTCACTGCCGTGGCCCTTTCCATGGATTTTTGTTGCAAAACCGTTTACGTAGGCGTATGCTGAAAGAGAGGGACCGACAGGAGGGAGGATGGCGCCATGGCACGGGATTTCAAGCACTCGTTCAAGGTGGTCGCCCATGCGGAGCTGCCGCTGGTGGTTTACAATTCAGGCTTTCAGAAGTGTCCGCCGGGGCACGGCTGGGGCCCCGGTGTCCGGGACCACTACCTGCTCCACTACGTGGTCTCCGGCCGGGGGACCTATGAGGCGGAGGGCAGGACTTTCGTTCTCTCCGCCGGGGACGCCTTCCTGGCCCGGCCGGAGACGCCCATCCTCTACCAGGCGGATCGGGAGGACCCCTGGGAGTATTACTGGGTGGGGTTCGCCGGGCCCAGCGCGGCACTGCTGCTAGCGCAGACCCCCTTCACCCGCACTCATCCCGTGCTGCATCCGGCGGCAGGAGAGCGGCTGCGGCAAGCCCTGCTGGACATCTACAAGGCCCGGGGGGCCGACTACCCCAGCGCCGTGCGGATGGCGGGCTATCTCCAGGCGGCCCTGGGGCTTTTGATGGAGACGGCTCCGCCCCGGGGTGGGGAGGCGCTGACGGCTTACGCCCGGCAGGGAGCGGCCTTTTTGCAGCAAAACTACTCCCGCTCCATCGGCGTGGAGGAGGCGGCCCGGCAGGCGGGGGTCAGCCGGAGCTGCCTGTACCGGGCGTTTCAGGCGGAGTTCGGCTGCTCTCCCAGCGCCTACCTCATCCGCTACCGCATCCAGCGGGCCACCCAGCTGCTGCGCCACAGCACGCTGCCCATCAGCGCCGTGGCGGCCTCCGTGGGATTTGAGGACCCGCTGTACTTTTCCCGGGCCTTCCGGCGGGCGGTAGGGCAGAGCCCCACGGAATACCGGCAGCAAAACGACCCCCGCAACGGCTGAAACGACGGCAGGCGGGAGCGATTCCAAAGAATCGCTCCCGCCTGCTTCTTTATGTTCCCGTATCCGGCAGGTTTTCCCGGGTAACGGTGGTGTAAGTCAGCCACAGATAGTGTCCGTCCTCCAGTCCCACCGTTTTGACCGGGTCCTGGCCGTCCAGCAGGGCACAGGTCAAATTCAAAATCCCCTGGGCCTGACCGGCGGCGTCGTTGCGGACCGTGCCCTGGAGCGTGCCCTCTTCCAGGGCCTTCAGCGCCGGCGGCGTGGCGTCCACCCCCACGATGAAGGGCATCTCCTCCCGGGTCATGCCCGCCTCCAGACAGGCGTCGAT
This sequence comes from uncultured Oscillospiraceae bacterium, assembly GCA_944387015.1. GTDB lineage: Bacteria > Bacillota > Clostridia > Oscillospirales > Oscillospiraceae > Oscillibacter. The sequence goes on along the minus strand of CALXDH010000006.1, from coordinate 71,194 downwards.
GGCGCCCAGGGCCATATCGTCGTTGTTGGCAAAGACCAGCTCGATCCTCTCCCCGAACTCCTCCAGCCACTGCTGCATCCGCACGGTGGCCAGCCCCCGCTGCCAGTCGGCATTGTAATTGTCCAGCTTTTCCGTGGTCACGCCCGCCGTCATCAGCGTCTTGACGCTGTATTCCGTCCGCAGCAAGGCGTCCTGATGGCCCGGCTCGCCCTCCAGCATCACATACTGGAGGATGCCGTCTCCGTTTTTATCCAGCGCGGCAGGGTCTTTTTTCCAGGCGTCCAGCACGATACCGCCCTGGAGCCGCCCCGCTTCCTCCGCCGGGGTGCCCACGTAGCAGGCCTTCTCCCAGCGCTCCAGATCTTCCTCCACCGGCTCCCGGTTGAAAAAGATCACCGGCACGCCGGCGGCCTGGGCCTTGTCCACAATGACAGCGGCAGCGGTGCGGTCCACCAGATTCACGCAGATCACGTCGCACCCCTGCTGCAAAAAGGTGTCCACCTGCTCATTCTGGGCGGACTGGCTGCCCCGGGCGTCCGTGACGTTGAGGTTGATCTTGATGCCCCGCGCCTGCTCCTCCGCCCGGGCCAGCTGCTCCAGATTCTGCACCACGGTGGAGAGGAAGGTGTCTTCCTGCTGATAGAGTGCCACACCGATGCGGACCGTGGGCGTCTCCTGCTCTTTTCCGCAGCCGGCCAGCAGCGCCAGTACCGCCAGCACCACGGCCGCTGCCGTCAAGACGGCTTTTTTCATGATGCGCCTCCTTCCATCCTCACCGGGTCACCGGGAACAGCAGCTTCTGGTTCTCCGGATCATACATATTCTCCTTGCGCACCACGGAAAACGACAGCGGCGGTGCCGTAACATCGGCGTGGTTGGAGAGGACCTCCACCAGCGCCTCCACTGCCAGATACCCGGCGGCAAACTCGTTGCGGGCCACCACCGCCGTGACGGCGCCCTGTTCCAGATACGCCGCGATGGCAGCGCTGGACCCCGCACCGTACAGCAGCGGCGCGGATTCCTTTTCCCGCAGCACCCGGGCAGTCCGCTCCAGGGTGGATGTATCGAAGGCCACCACCGCCGCCGGGGCCAAGGCAGCCAATTCGCCCTCCAGAACGGATTCCAGACTCTCCTCGGGACACAGGACACAGCGGTATACCTTCCGCCCCGCCGCCTCCAGCACCTCCTGCGCCGCTGTCAGCCGGTCCGAGATGCCGGTGGCCTCCGACACGCCGCTGAGCAGCAGCACGGAGGACCCCTCCGGGGCGCCGTTGAGGGCGATGTCTCCCAGCATCCGCCCCAGGGCGTCATTGTCTACGCTGATATAGCCGGAAGCGCCGTCCTGGGACATATCGGTCTCCATGGTCACCACTGGCACGGCGTCCGCCGCCGTCTCCACAGCCTCGGAGAGCACCTCCCGGTCCGCGGGGATCAGCAGCACACCGTCGGCGCCGCTGGCCACCTCCCGCTCCAGCAGGTCCCGCTGCTCCTCGGCGTCGTTTTCCCGGCTCAGCGTCAGCACCCGCAGCTCCACGTTCAGGTCCATGGCCGCCTGCTCCATGCCCTGCCGGGTGGCGGACCAGGTGCCGCTTTCCGTCTCCCGGAGGATCACCGAGATCTCCACCGGCTCCTGCCGGGCCTGCACCTTGGCAGGCTCCGTGGCCAGCAGCATAAACAGCACGCAAAGTCCCAGGAGAGGCACCACCAGCTGCCAGATCACCTTGTGCTTCATGCCTCTCCCTCCTTCCGGTAGCGGCGGGCCGCCTCTTCATCCAGCGCCGGCAGGCGGATCCGCACGGTGGTGCCGTCGTCCGGTTCGCTGAAAATGGTAAGGCCGTAGTCGGCTCCGAAGGTCAGCCGGATGCGCCGGTGGACGTTCCGGAAGCCGATGCCGGAGCCCTTGGCTCCTGCCGCCGCGGCAGGGCCATTGGGATCCAGGAGACTCTCCACCACCTCCTCCGGCATGCCGGGGCCGTTGTCCGAGACTTCGATGAGGACGTCTCCTCCGTCCCGGAAGGCCCGGACGGTGATCTCCCCGTCTCCGTCGGCATAGGCCATGCCGTGGTAGATGGCGTTTTCCAGAATGGGCTGGACGATGAGCTTGATGGTGTAGAGGCTCTCCACGCCGTCCTCCGCCGTAATGGTGGCGGAGAACTTGTTCTTATAGCGCATCTTCTGGATGGTGAGATAGTGCCGGGCGTGCTCCAGCTCATCCCGGATGGGGATGATGCTGCTGCCCCGGCTCAACGAGATCCGGAAGAAGCGGGCCAGGGAGGTGAGCATCACCACCGCATCGTCGGTGCGGCCGTTCTCTGTCATCCAGATGACGCTGTCCAGGGTGTTGTACAGGAAATGGGGGTTGATCTGGGACTGGAGCACCTCCAATTCGCTGCGCCGCTTTTGCTCCTCTTGCTCAATAATGTCGTCCATCAAATGGCGCATGGTGGAGACCATGGAGCGGATGGAGTGGCTCAGATGCTCCACCTCGCCGGGACCGCCCACATCAAAGTCCACCTCCGTGCTGCCGTGCTCCAGCTCTTTGACCGCCCGGTCCAGCTTTTTCACCGGGGCGGTGATCCACTCCGAGAGGCGCAGGTTCACAAACACCAGCAAAAAGACGGAGAAGAGCACCACAAAGAGGAAAAACAGCACCAGCTGTCCGTAGTTGTCCCACAGATTCTCCGAGGGCACCACGCCCACCAGCTTCCAGCCGGTGTAGCCCACGGTCTTGACCGTCACCTCCCGGCGGGTGCCGCCGAAGGTCTCCTGGTGACTGCCGTCGGTGTAGCCGGCGGCAGCCAGGTTGTTCTCCTCCAGCAGTCCCGCATAGATCAGCTGCTGGCGGGGGTGATAGATGATCTCCCCGTCTCCGTCGATGAGATAGAGGTAGCCGGTGGAGGACAGGTCCACATCCTTGCAGATCTGCTCGATGCCGCCGAAGCTCATGTCCACCAGCAGCACGCCGCTTTCGATGGCCCCCGCCCGGGTCATCTCCACCTGCCGGCTGAGAGATACCACCCAGCGGTACTGGTAGTCCGGGTCCTCAAAGAGGTTTTGCACATGGGGCGTGGAAAAGTGGAGGTTTTCGATCCGGTCCATGGCGGTGGTGAACCAGGATTCCTTTTCCGGATTGACGCTGTTCTTGAGCCCCACCAGCGGCGTGGAGGCGATGAGATCCCCCCCTTCAGAAAACAGCGCGATGGACACCAGGGCATCCCGGTTGTTCTCATAAAGAAGGTCCAGCGCCTCCGACAAATCCTCCTCCGCCAGGTCCGCGTCCTTGATGACGGAGTAATAGGCCGTATCGGACAAGCGCATCATCCGGCGCAGGTACGCATCCAGATTCAGATTCACCTGGGCCAGCACCCGCTGGCTGTTTTCCGCCATCTGCGCGTTGGTATTGGCAGAGAACCGGAAAAACAGCGCCAGGCCCATGAAGATCATGCCCACCACCGCCACGGCGGTGAAGGACAGCGACAAAATGCCCTGGATGCTGCTGCGGCGGTAGAATTCCTGCCACCATCTGCGAAACGGTCCAAGCACGCGGGGGCCTCCTCTCTGAGACGTCGTCCGCCCCGGCGCTCAGGCGCCGGCGCGGTATTTGGTGGGGGTCACGCCGAAATGGCGCTTAAAGACATAGCTGAAGTAGTTGGGGTCGTCATAGCCGCACTTGCGGGCAATGAGGTAGGTCTTTTCCTCGGTGGTGCGCAGGGCCGTGGCCGCCGCCTCCATCCGCACCACCGTCACGTAGGCGGTAAAGCTCATGCCCACCTCCCGCTTGAACAGGGTGGAGAAGTACGCCGGGCTCAGATGGAGATGGGCGCACAGCCGCTCCACGGAGAGGTCGCTTTCGGCATAGTGGTCGTTGATGAACCGCTTGGCCTGCTGCACCAGTTCCCCGGCGGAATCGGTCCTTCGCTGGCGGATCAGCTCCTGGATCCGCAGGCACCGCTCCACGCACCAGTCCTCCAGGGCCTGGGGGGTGTCGAAGTCCGTGGCCTGGACGGCGCCGGTGAATCCGGAACCGAACACCTCGGAAAGCTCCAGCCCGGCACTGCGGGTGAGCTTGAGAAGGCATGTGAGAAGCTCCAGAAAAAAGAGGTTGCACTGGGCCATGGACTGCCCCGAGGCCCGGAGCTTGTCCGTCAGCTGCCGGGCCACGTCCCGGACCTCCTGGGCGCTGCCCAGCTTCACGGCGGCAGTCACCGCCCGCTCGTCGTTTTCGTCGAAGGCGGGGCGGACCCCGGCGTCCGGCTCCAGGTCGCCGATGTAGATGGTGCCGCCCTTGCCCACCAACCCCCGGTAATCCAGGGCGCTGCGGGCGCCGGCTGCGGATTTGGGCAGCTCCTCCGGCGTGGCGCAGGGGGTGCCCACGCCCACCGTCAGCTTCACCCCCAGGTACCGCTCCGAAAGGGAGCAGACCCGGCCGATGGCGGCGATGAAATCGTAGATGGAGACCTCGCTGTGCAGCGAGGCCAGCAGCGCCACCGTCTCCTTGTACAAAAAGGGACGGCAGACGCACCCCGGCAGGGAGAGGTTCTCCTCAAAGAGCTGCTGCACGGAGAGGGAGAGCAGCTCCCGCCGCTCCTGGGGCGCGTGGATATGGACCAGGGCCGCCGCCAGAGAAGGACCGGAGAGGTCCACGTCGTACCGGGCCGCCAGCTCCTCCGTCCGGTCCACCCGGCCCTCCAGCAGCCGGGAGAGAAAGAGGCTGCGCAGCACCGGCAAACTCTCTTCATAGCGCTCCCGCAGGGTCTCCTGGTTCTGCCGCTCCGTCCGTTCGGTGTCCAGCTGCTCCTTGAGCTTTTGCAGCACCGCCGAGAGCTCCGCGGCGTTGATGGGCTTAAGGATGTACTCCGAGACGTTCATCCGCACCGCCTGCTTGGCGTACTCAAAATCGTCAAAGCCGGAGAACACCACGAACTTGGACCCCGGCAGCCGCTTGGTCAAAATGCTGCACAGCTCCAGCCCGTCCATAAAGGGCATCTTGATATCCGTCAGGACCACGTCCGGCTGCACGGACTCCGCCAGTTCCAGGGCGTCCCGGCCGTTTTCCGCCTCGCCCACCAGTTCAAATCCCAGGCCGCTCCAGTCCATTTTCCGACTGATGCCCACCCGGATGTCCTCCTCGTCGTCCACCAGCAGCACCTTATAGAGGTCCATGTTTTCTCACATCCTTTTCTCCGTCAGTATAGCACATTGCCCCTGGATTGGAAATAAAAAGAGAGGGCGCGCAGCCAGTGCGTGCCCCCCAGGGGTCCGGGGGCCAATGCCCCGGGTCCGCCCGCGTACGGGCGGAGATTCCACCCCCGCCGCCCCGGTGGACGGCGGGGGAGAGGGGAAAGCGATCCCCCGGTTTCTCACTTCTTGACCAGATACTTGCGCATATCCAGGGCGCAGGCAAAGAGGATGATGCCGCCCTTGATGATGTAGAACAGGTCCTGGTTGATGCCGATCATGTTCAGGCCAACGAAGATCAGACGCAGCATCAGAACGCCGATGACGATGCCGCGGATCTTGCCGATGCCGCCGACGAAGGAGACGCCGCCGATGACGCAGGCCGCGATGGCGTCGGACTCGTAGTTGAGGCCGGTGTTGGCGGTGTTGGAGGCCACGCGGGCGCCCTCGATGAAGCCGGTGACGGCGTACATGGCGCCGGCCAGGGCAAAGACCATCAGCGTGGTGGCAAACACGTTGACGCCGGAGACCCGGGCAGCCTCTTCATTGGCGCCCAGAGCGAACATGTTCTTGCCGAAGGTGGTCTTGTTCCAGATGAACCACATCACGATGGTGCAGATCACGGCGATCCACACATAGTTGGGGATGGGGGTGCCGCCGATCTTCAGCAGGGAACCGGTGATGAAGCCGGAATAGGACTTGTCAAGGCCCGAGATGGCCATGCCGTTGTTGTTGCCGGCCTTCACGTACAGCAGCAGGAAGGTGTAGACGATCAGCTGGCTGGCCAGGGTGACGATGAAGGGATGGAGCTTGAATTTGGCCACGAAGAAGCCGTTGAAGGCGCCGATGGCACCGCCGATGACCATGGCCAGGATCAGCACCAGGATCACGTTGGGCGGGGTCAGGTTCACCCACATCTTGCTGGCGGCGTCCACAGACTGCAGCAGGGAGGCGGAGATACAGGCCGTCAGGCCCACGATACGGCCGGCACTCAGGTCGGTACCGGTCAGCACGATGCATCCGCCGACACCCAGGGCCACCGGCAGATAGGCGCAGGTCTGGGCCAGGATGTTGATGATGGACGCGGGCTTCATGAAGTTCTTGTTGACGATGGCGATGTAAATGACCGCGATCACCATGATGATGATCAGGGCGTTATTGAGGATCAGGTCGCCCACCCGGCGTGCGGTCCAGGGCTCTTTCGCCCGGGCCTTCACCTGAGCTTCCCGTTCCATGGTCTTGGATTCCTTACTCATAGGTGTTTCCCCCTCTTTTACACGTATTTGGCAGCCAGCGTCAGGATCTCCTCCTGGCTGGTGGTCTTGGCATCCACTTCGCCGGCCAGCTGACCGCCGGACATGACCAGGATCCGGTCACACACCCCCAGCAGCTCCGGCATCTCGGAGGACACCATGATGACGCCCTTGCCTTCCTTTGCCAGGTTGATGATCAGCTCGTAGATCTCGTACTTGGCGCCCACGTCGATGCCGCGGGTGGGCTCGTCCAGCAGCAGCACCTCCGGCTTGGTGAGAAGCCACCGGCCGATGATGACCTTCTGCTGGTTGCCGCCGGAAAGGGAGCGGATCTGGGTCTTCTGGCTGGGCGTCTTGATGCGCATGGCCTGGATGGCCCAGTCCGTATCCTGACGCATCTTCTTGTCGGAGAGGCAGATGCCGCCCATCAGATAGCTCTTCAGATTGGAGATAACGGTGTTGTCCAAAATGTCCCGGATGCCGAAGATACCGGTGGCACGGCGCTCCTCCGTCAGAAGGGCGAAGCCGTTTTTGATGGACTCCCGGGGATTGCGGTTTTTGATCTCCTTGCCGTGGAGGCGGATGGTGCCGCTGGCCTTGGTCATGGAGCCGAAGAGGTTCTCCAGCACCTCGGTACGGCCGGAGCCGTCCAGACCCGCGATGCCCAGGATCTCACCGGCGCGCAGCTGGAAGGAGGCCTCCTGGAGGCGGGTGTACTTGCCGGAGAGGTGCTCCACCTCCAGAATGGTCTCGCCGGGGACGTTCTCCTTGGGGGGGAAGCGGTTGGTGAGCTCACGGCCCACCATCAGCCGGATGATCTCCTCCATGGTCAGATCCTTGGCGGGCTTGGTGGCCACATACTGGCCGTCCCGCATGATGGTGACCTCATCGCTGATGCGGAGGATCTCCTCCATCTTGTGAGAGATGTAAATGATGCCGCAGCCCTTATCCCGCAGCATGTTGATGATGCGGAACAGGTGCTCCACCTCGGTCTCCGTCAGGGAGGAAGTGGGTTCGTCGAAGACGATGACCTTGGCGTCGTAGCTGACGGCCTTGGCGATCTCCACCATCTGCCGCTGGGAAACGGGCATGGTGGACATGATGGCTTTGGGGTCCACGTGGACCTCCAGCTGATCGAAGATCTCTTTGGTGCGCTTGCGCATGGTCCCTTCGCTGACCATGATGCCGCCCACCTTGGGGTAACGGCCCAGCCAGAGGTTGTCGGTGACGGTGCGGGTCAGGGCCTGGTTGAGCTCCTGATGCACCATGGCAACGCCGTTTTCCATGGCCTCCTTGGAGCTTTTGAAGTTGACTTCCTTCCCCTCCAGGGTGATGGTGCCGCTGTCCTTGGAATAGATGCCGAAGAGGCACTTCATCAGCGTGGATTTGCCCGCGCCGTTCTCTCCCATCAGGGCGTGGACGGTGCCGGGCCGGACGGTCAGGGAGACATTGTCCAGGGCTTTGACGCCGGGAAACGACTTGCAGATGTTTCTCATTTCCAGCAATGCCGGCTGATCCATATCGTTTTCTCCTCCTTTACACGTACTTTTATGGGGGAGCTTCCGCCTGAGCGGCACGGAGAATGCCGCTCAGGCAGGGGCTCCTGCTCCATGTGTGAAAAGGCGGGGCTGTCGATGCTCGACAGCCCCGCTCTCTGCTCATAGTTCAGACTGGGGCGCTGCCTGCCGATCAGGCCGCAGCTTCCTCGGAAGTGACCATGGCGTAAGGCACGCGGATCTTGGCGCAGTCGCTGTCCACCACGAAGTCAGTGGTGTTGTCCATCAGGGCAGCGCCGGTGTTGATGTTGTTGACCAGAGTCATGATGGTGTTGGCCATGCCCTCGGCGTCCTGCTTGACGGTACCGGTCATCTGGCCGTTCTCGATCTTCTGGACGGCGGAGTCCATGGCGTCCACGCCGTAGACGGGGATGGTAGTGCTGCCTTCCTCACCGGTGTTGTAGCCGGCGGCCTGCAGAGCAGCGATGGCACCCTCGGCCATGCCGTCGTTGTTGGCGATGACCAGCTCCACCATGTTGCCGCTGGCCTCAGAGTAAGCGGCCAGGATGGTGTTCATGTAGTCGGTAGCAGCCTGAGAGGACCAGTTGCCGGTGGTATCCACCAGGTACTTGGAGGTGTTGTTGGCATCATAGAAGGACAGAGCGGGCTTGCCAGCCTCGGTCAGGATGGCGTCGGCGTCCTCGACGGAATACTGGGTGCGGTACTCGGCTTCCTTGTTGCCCTCCTGGCCCTTGAACAGAACGTAGGAGATGGTGCCGTCGCCGTTCAGGTCAACCGCGTCGTAGTTCTCCAGCAGGTAGTTGCCGATCATCTCGCCCTGCATGTGGCCGGCCTCGGCGGCGTCGGTGCCGACGAAGGCGCAGTTCTCATAGCTGTCGACCACGCTGTTTTCAACCTCGCGGTTGAAGAAGATGATGGGGATGCCGGCGTTCTTGGCGGCATCGCAGGCCTGCTGGGCAGCGTCGGGAGAAGAGGTCTCCACGATGTTCACAACCAGCAGATTGGCGCCGTTGGAGATGGCGGTGTTGATCTGGTCCAGCTGAGTGGCCTGGTTGCCAGCGCCGTCATAGTTGTTGTAGGTGATGCCGGCTTCTTCCAGCAGACCGTCCATGGCGTTGCGGACGGTGGTGATGTACGCATCGGAATAGTTGTAATAGAACACGCCGACGTTCAGCTCACTGGCTGCGGTATCGCCGTCAGTCGCTCCCTCGTCCGTGGTCTCCTCGCTGCCGCAGGCCACCAGGGACAGGCTCATGACGAGAGCCAGGATGAGTGCAAGAAACTTCTTCATCTTTGTTCCTCCTGTTAATTTCAGGGCCGATCACTGTCCCGGAAGGGACGCTCTTTGCCCGATGTTGTCCCTATTCTAATCCTCCAAACATGAAAAAACGATAGAAAAATATTCGAAGCTCTAGGAAAAAACTTTGCTTTTTATTTTTTCGTACGTAAATTTTTCGTGGTTAATGTCGACTTGCACAATTTTTTCGTAAATTATTTATGCAAAAAAGAATCGCGGCCGGACATTGCCTGTCCGGCCGCGGGGGGGTTATTCTTCCACTTCTTTCAAACGGTTGATGAACGGGCTGTTGGTGCAGCTGAGCTCGGGAGCGGCCTTCTTGAACCGGTCCACGTTGACGGCGCTCTCCTTCACCGGGGTGATGGTGCCGGCGCCGGCCACGCAGCCGCCGGGGCAGGCCATGCCCTCCAGCAAATAGCCGTCCCGCTTTCCGGCCTTGGCCATCATCAGCATCTTCTTGCACTCCCGCAGGCCGTCGCCGTACTCGATCTTCACCTCGCGGTCGGGATCGATGTGGCTGATGGCCTCCACCACGGCAGCGGCCACGCCGCCGCCCACGGCAAAGCCACGGCCCATGCCGGTGCCCTCGCTCATGTCGTCTGTGGGATCAGCCTCGATGGCGGCAAAGTCGATCTCCTTGGCGTCGAACATGCCCTGGAGCTCCTCAAAGGTGAGAACATAGTCCACGTCGGAGCGGACGGACTTGCGGTTTGCCTCCAGCTTCTTGGCGGCGCAGGGGCCGATGAAGCAGATCCGGGCGTTGGGGTGGTCCTTCTTCACCATGCGGGCGGTGATGACCATGGGGGTCAGGGCCATGGAGATATAGTCCTTGAACTGGGGGAAGAGCTTCTTGGCCATCACAGACCAGGCGGGGCAGCAGGACGTGCCCATGAAGGGCTGCTTGGCCGGAACGTTCTCCAGGAAGTCATGGGCCTCCTCCACGGTGCAAAGGTCCGCGCCGATGGCCACTTCCACCACGTCGGTGAAGCCCAGGATGCGCATGGCGGCCTTGAGCTTTGCGGGGGTGGCCTCCTTGCCGAACTGGCCCACGAAGGCGGGGGCCACGCAGGCGATGACCTCATCGTTGCGCTGCATGGCGTTGATGACCTGGAAGATCTGGCTCTTGTCGGCAATGGCGGCGAAGGGGCAGTTCACCAGGCACATGCCGCAGGAGACGCACTTGTCGTAGTTGATCTTGGCCCGGCCCAGCTCATCGGACTCGATGGCGTCCATGCCGCAGGCGGCGGCGCAGGGGCGCTCGATCTTGCTGATGGCCCGGTAGGGGCACTGGTTGAAGCACTTGCCGCACTTGATGCACTTGCTCTGGTCAATGTGGCAGTGCTTGTTCTCGTCGAGATAAATGGCGTCCTTGGGGCAGACGTTCATGCAGGGGTGGGAGATGCAGCCCTGGCAGCTGTCCGTGATACGGATCTGCTTGGGAGGGCAGGCATTGCAGGCAAAGGGGATGATATTGACCAGAGGCTCTTCAAAATACTTCTGGTCCGTGGCGGCTTCCTGGATCTGGGCGCTGACGGGAGACTGCTCACCGGCAGGCTGCAGGCTCATGCCCAGGGCCAGCCGGACCCGCTCCTGCACGATGGCCCGCTCCAAAAACACGTCGTGGCGATGTCTTGCCACCTCGCCGGGGACGATCTTATAGGGGATCATATCCACCCGGTTCAGATCTCCGCCCTCATAGGCAAGACGGGCTACCTCCGTAAAGACATTCCGGCGGATGTCATCCACCGCGCTGTGTACACCTCTCATAGTCCTTTTCCTCCTGTTTCACCGGCAGTCGCATTCTGATCGGTTACTGAAAAATTCGCGGAATTATTATATAGGAGGTTATGGAGTTTTGCAAGAAAAACCCCCGGAAAAACAAAAAAGCAGGAGATCTTTATAACTTTTTTACAGATGTGGACGATTTTCCCGCAAAATCCGGGCAAACTGACTGAGAAACGGAAAGCAGCAGGCCTCCGGAAATCCGGAGGCCTGCGAGCCAAATTATATAAATGTGACGCTGGAATGACGGGAAGGAAGATAGTTGCGAAAGAAACCCAGGAAGGGTGTCTTTCGCTTTGAATCAGAAGTTTTCAGAACTGGAGTAAGTTCTGAAAACTTGTGCACCCTGTCAAAAGGTTTTTGACAGGGTGCAGCAGGCCTCCGGAAATCCGGAGGCCTGCTGCTTTTGGAGAGAGAAAGAAGAAAATGAAAAGAGAGGGGCTTTTGCTTGTTCCTCCTTGGAGGATGGCTTTAGTGTATCCCCGAAAGTTAAAAACAATCTTGAAAAATTTTGAACAGTTTGTGAAGATGTTCCTTTCAGGTGGATTTCAGATTCCCTGTCTATACTCACATCTGTAAAAGGAGGAGAGGACCGTCTTCTCCCCGCCCTGAGGAAAGGGCAGTTTCAGATCAAGGCGCCTGCGGGCGCATGGAGGTTTGTATGATCGAGGTCAAAAATCTCGTAAAGCGGTACGGGAACCACTGCGCGGTGGATCACCTGAGCTTTACCGTGGAGGACGGGCAGGTATTCGGCCTGCTGGGGCCCAACGGCGCCGGAAAGTCCACCACCATGAACATCATGACCGGCTATCTGGCCGCCACGGAGGGAGACGTGCTCATCCAGGGCCACAACATTCTGGAAGAGCCGGAAGCCGCCCGCAAGTGCGTGGGCTACCTGCCGGAGATCCCGCCGCTGTATCCCGATATGACGGTGCTGGAGTATCTGCGGTTCTGCGCGGAGCTGAAAAAGCTGCCGGCGGAGCGGCGGAAAGAGGATCTGGATGAGGTGCTGTCCCTGACCCACCTGAACGGACAGGCGGAGCGGCTGATCCGCAACCTCTCCAAGGGCTATCGGCAGCGGGTGGGCCTGGCCCAGGCCATTTTGGGCTTTCCTCCCATCATCATCCTCGACGAGCCCACCGTTGGCCTGGACCCCAAGCAGGTGGTGGAGATCCGCTCGCTGATCCGGCACCTGGCCAAGGAGCACACCGTGCTTTTGAGCAGCCATATCCTCTCGGAGATCCGGGCGATGTGCGACCACGTACTGATCCTGCGCAAGGGCAAGGTGATGGCCTGCGACACGCCGGAGGCCCTGGAGGAAAAGCTCTCTGCCGGCGGCGCGCTGGAACTTTCTGTGCGGGGCTCGGCGGAGGCGGTCCGTTCCACGGTGCTCACGGTGGACGGCATCACCTCCTGCGAGGCCCAGCAGGAGGGAGACACTGTGAAAATGATGATCTCCGCCGACGGCGACGCCCGGGAGGCGCTGTTCTACGCCTTTGCCCAGGCCCGCCAGCCCATTTTGGAGATGCGGCCCAAGACCGCCACGCTGGAAGAGGTCTTTTTGGACCTGACGGACGAGGACGACGCCGTGGCCGCCCAGGCCGCAGCCCTGCTGGCAGACACACCGGATGAGGCGGCAGTCCAGACCACCGACGCAGAACAGGAGGGAACCGGCGATGAAAGCGATTTATAAGCGGGAAGTACAGTCCTACTTCAACTCCATGATCGGCTGGATGTTCACCGCCGCCCTGACGGCGTTCATCGGCATTTACTTCATGGCCTACAACCTCTTCCAGGGCGACGCCTACTTTTCCACCGCCCTGGGGGCCACGCTCTTTGTTCTGATGGTGCTGGTGCCCATCCTCACCATGCGCTCCATGGCGGAGGAGCGCCGCAGCCGCACCGACCAGCTTCTGCTGACGGCACCGGCCTCCGTCACCGCCGTGGTGATGGGCAAGTATCTGGCCATGCTGACGGTGCTGGCCTGTCCTCTTGCGATCGCCTGCCTCTGCCCGCTGATCATCCACTTCAACGGCACCGCCTTTTTGCTCTCGGACTACGCCTCCATCCTGGCCTTCTTCCTGCTGGGAGCGGCGGAGATCGCCGTGGGCCTTCTGATCTCCGCTCTGACGGAGAGCCAGGTGCTCTCCGCGGTGGGTACCTTCGGACTGCTGCTGGTGCTCTATCTCTGGGACGGACTGGTGGCATACCTGCCCTCCACCGCCGGCGGGTCCCTGGCGGGACTGTTGGTGATCCTGGCGCTGGTGTGCTTCCTGGTCAACGCCCTCTCCAGCAACTGGAAGGTCACCGCCGCCGTGTTTGTGGCGGGAGCTGCCGCCATCATCGGCGGCTATATCGCGGCCAGCGACCGCTTTGCCGGTCTGCTGCCGGACATGCTGGGCCGCTTTTCCCTGCTGGGAGCGTTTGACAGCTTCTCCGTGGACCACGTCTTTGACGTGCGGGGGATTTTGCTGTATCTCTCCCTCATCGCGCTGCTGGTGTTTTTGACCGTGCAAGTGGTCCAAAAGCGCCGCTGGAACTGAAGGGAGGCAACAGACAATGAACCTGCATAAGATCCGGGAGGCCGCCGAAAAGCACACCTCCCGCCGGGGCGCGTTTTCCGCCGCGGTCACCGCGCTGGCCGTGGCAGTGGTGATCCTTATCAATTTGCTGGCAGCCCAGCTGCCGGAGCGCTGGACCCAATTCGATCTCACCGACAGCGGTATTTACGACATCTCCGACACCACCCGGGACTACATGGCGGACCTGGAGGAAGATGTGGTGATCCACGTTCTGGCGGACAAGGACAGCCTGGACACCCGCATCGTCCGCTTCCTGGCCACCTATGAAGAGCTCAGCAGCCACCTGAGCGTGGAGTATACCAACCCCATGGTGTATCCCTCCGTTCTCACGGACTACGGCGTGGACAGCAATACCATCGTGGTCACCTGCGAGGCCACCGGCCGTCAGGAGAGCTTTTCGATTGACGACATCATCGGATATGATATAATGTCTTATTATTACTACGGTTCTTATAATGAGACGGATTTTGACGGCGAGGGACTTCTGACCTCCGCCGTGGACGGCGTCCTGACCGACGCCTCCCGCACCATTTACCAGACCACCGGCCATGACGAGGCGGCCCTCTCCAGCACGGTAGAGACGCTGCTGGCCAAATCCCACATCTCTGTTTCCAGCGTGAACCTGCTGACGGACCACGGCATCCCCGAGGACTGTGACCTGCTGCTCATCAACGATCCCACCCGGGACCTGGCGGCGGACGAACTGGAGGACATCCTGGAATACCTCGCCGCCGGCGGCCAGGTGATCTATAACATGGCGGGGGAGGATCTGTCCCTGCCCAACCTGGAGACGCTCTGTTCCACCTACGGCATGGATGTGGCGCCGGGCCTCATCGCCGATACCCAGCGGTATTATCAGAATAATCCCTACTGGTTCTTCCCCCTGGTGGACAACAGCGTGGATTCTGCCAGCGGCATTTCCAACGATGCCACGCTTCTCTTCTGCGCGTCCCGGGGCTTCACCCTGACGGATCCCGCCCGGGAGAGCATTACCGTCAAGTCCTTCCTCACCACCTCTGAGGAGGGCGTGGCCGTTACCGGCGACTCGGCGGAAGACCAGACCCCCGGCACCTACGTGGTGGCCGCCACGGCCACGGAGGAGATCGACGACAACATCACCGGACGGCTGACGGTATTCGGCTCCGACTCCCTCATCAACGACGCCATCAACTCCACCTTCACCAATCTGGATAACCTGACCCTGTTCACCAGCGCAGTCACCGTGGCCTTCGACGACATCTCCTCGCTCTCTATTGAGCCGGTGAGTCTGGAGACGCCCACCAATACCATCTCCACCGGCGGGATCTGGGCACTGCCGCTGATCTTCCTGATCCCCGGCGCGCTTTTGATCTATGGCTTCATCCGCTGGCTGCGCCGACAAAAACTCTAAGACGGGAGGCTCCCTTTCATGAATCGACAACAACAAAAGCTGCTGCGGGGACTGGTGATCGCCGCGGTGGTGCTGCTGGCCGTGCTGGCGGCCGTGCTGCTTTTCAAGCGCCACAGCGCTGAAAAGCAGGCGGAGGAAGAAGCCGCCCAGGAAGCCGCCAGCGCCATCACGGAGGACCACGGCTACACCTCCCTCACCTACACCAACTCCACTGCCACCCTCTCCTTCACCCAGGACGAGGACGGCAGCTGGATCTGGGCGGATGACCCGGAGTTCCCCCTGGATGACTCCACCATCACCTATATCATCCAGATCCTCCAGTCCCTCAAGCCCCAGCAGACCATCACCGACGGAGATACTCTGGAGGCCTACGGCCTGGACCAGCCCTCCGCCACCCTCACCGCCACCGACGCCGAGACCGGCGAGACCCTCAAGCTCACCTTCGGCAAGGCCACCACTGACGGCACCAGCTACTACATGCTGATGAACGATGCCGAAAGCCCGGTGTATATCGTTTCCGATACCCTCTATAACTATCTCTCCACGCCCATCTACGACATGTGCGTCCTGCCGGAGCTGCCGGTGCTGACGGAGGAGACCCTCAACAGTCTCACCATCCAGGGCGCCGTGGAGACGACCCTCACCGCCGCCCACAATGAGAGCACCTCCACCGACGAAACCGACGGGGAAGACGGCGAGGAAACCAGCTCCGTCACCTGGACGTCCGGAGAGACGGACGTCACCGACAACGAGAAGCTCCAGTCTTTGCTGGACGAGCTGAGCACCTTGTCCTTTACCAAGTGCGCGGACTACAAGCCCTCCGACGAGGCCGTGGAGCTGTGCGGCTTCGGCTCGCCCACCGCCGTGCTCACCGCCTCTTACGTCACCGACTCCGGCACGGAGGGGACGCTGACGCTGACCCTCGGCACCAAAAACGTGGACGGAGACAGCTACTATGCCCGGATGGATGACGACACCACCATTTATCTCCTCTCCGCCAGCGCCGTTTCCGCGCTGGTGACGGCGGCGTCCTCCGGCCTGGGCGCATAACCAAGAAACCATTCCTGCGCCGCAGGCGGAAAATTTCCGCCTGCGGCGACGTCCATACCGGAATCAGGAGGAACAACCATGCGGGTATTGATCGTAGAAGATGAAGTACGCCTGGCGGCCACGCTGCAGGATCTGATGGAGATGGACGGGTACACCGCGGACACCTGCCACGACGGAGAAACCGGGCTGGACAACGCCCTCACCGGGATCTATGACGTGATGATCCTGGACGTGATGCTGCCCAAGATGGACGGCTTTACCGTGCTGCGCCGGCTGCGGGCCGGAGGCGTGTCCACACCGGTCCTGATGCTCACCGCCCGCTCCGAGGTCACCGACAAGGTGACGGGGCTGGACTGCGGGGCAGACTACTACCTCACCAAGCCCTTTGAGCCCAAGGAGCTGCTGGCGTGCATCCGGGCGCTGACCCGGCGCCAGCCGGAGCTGCGCCCCACCGACACCCTCAGCTGCGGAGACCTGACACTGGCAAAAAACTCCTTCTCCCTCAGCTGCGGCGGCCGGTCCGTCCGCCTGAGCCGGAAGGAGTACGACATGATGGAGCTGTTCATGCTCAACCAGAAGCTGGTGATCACCAAGGAGAACCTGCTGCTGAAGATCTGGGGCTATGAGTCCGACGCGGAGGACAACAACGTGGAGGTCTATGTCTCCTTTCTGCGCAAAAAGCTGGAGCACCTCCACTCCCAGGTAAAGATCAAGACCATCCGCATGGTGGGCTACTGTCTGGGGGTCCCGGAGTCCTGACGATTTCCACGTTTTCCACCTATTTTTCCACGTTTTCCACAGAGTTTTCGACAATGGTTTTTCAGCGGAAGGAGGTGTGGGGATGATCCGCAAACTGCAGCTGAAATTCGTGGTGGTCTGCATGACGTTGGTCATGGTGGTGCTGGGCGTGGTGCTGGTGTCCATCTTCCTCTCCGCCAGGCAGAATCTGGAGGTCATCAGCCACCAGGTGCTCCAGCGGGTGATCCGGGAGGACACCAGCCACGGGACCGTGCCCTCCCAGCAGCCGGACCTGGGGCTGGACATCGGCGGCAAGGAAGTGGTGCTGCCATACTTCACCGTGGTGCTCTGGGAGGACCGCAGCGGCAATTATACCGCCTATGTCACAGGCGGCACGTACAGCAACCTTCAGGGTACCGAGGAGCTGAGCACCGTGCTGCAGGAGTGCCTGACCCAGAAGCAGGAGGAGGGGACCCTGCGCACCTATAACCTGCGCTACCTCCGGCAGGACAACGGCCTGTTCCAGAAGATCGCCTTCGTGGATACCTCCATGCAGCAGGCCACCCTCCAGGAGATGATGAGCTCCCACATCCAGATCGCCGTGGCCGCCTTTTTCCTGCTGCTGGCCATCTCCATCGCGCTGGCCCGCTGGGCCACCGCTCCTGTGGAAAAAGCCTGGCGGCAGCAGCGCCAGTTCCTCTCCGACGCCTCCCACGAGCTCAAGACGCCTCTGACGGTGATCCTCTCCAATGCGGAGCTGCTGCAGGCCGCGCCCCTTTCCGACAAGCCCGCCCGCTGGAGCGAGAACATCCGCATGGAGGCCCAGCAGATGAAAAATCTGGTGGAGGAGATGCTGACTCTGGCCCGGGCGGACAACATGCCCCACACCGCCGTACTGGAGGAGGTCTCCCTCTCGGACATCGCGGCGGACTGTGCCCTGGCCTTTGAGCCGGTGGCCTTTGAGGCGGGAAAGCCCCTGGACTACCATCTGACGGAGGACGTGACCGTCCTGGGAGACCGGGACAAGCTGCGCCAGCTGGTCTCCGTGCTGCTGGACAACGCCATCAAATACGGCCAGGACGGCGGCACCATCACCATGACGCTGCAAAAGACGGACCGCCACGCCCGGCTGATCGTGACCAACCCCGGCGAACCCATTCCGCCGGAGCAGCTCAAGCGGCTCTTCGAGCGGTTCTACCGGGCGGACGCCTCCCGGGGGGAGAAGTCCGGCTTCGGCCTGGGGCTGCCCATTGCCAATACCATCGCCGCCGAGCACAAGGGCACGCTGAAAGCGGAGAGCGACGCCGCCTCCACCCGCTTTTTCTTCACGGTCCCGCTGAAAAAGTAACGGGACCCGGCCTGCCGCATCGGGGAAGGGGAGCGGAACCGCCGCGCCGCCCGCATCTTTTATGAATAAAAAAACGAGGACTGCATCCTGCAGTCCTCGTTTTGCATATGGGGTCAGCCCTTCTTGCCGGCCTTCTCGTCCAGAATGTTCTTATCCACGCAGAAGAAGGTAAACTCTCCCGTGGCCAGAAGCTTTCCGCCTTCGCCCACGATGTCCACGGACACCAGGCAGGTGGACCGGCCCCGGTGGCGCAGATAGGCGTTGGCCCGGATGGTGCCGGAAGTCTGGTTGCGCAGCAGGTGCAGCGCGCTGGTCTGGGTGACGTAGTTTCTCCCGTCGGTGTGGGCCACCGCGCCGGTGGCGTTGTCCGCCAGGGTATAGATGGCGCCGCCGTGGACCATGCCGTAGGCATTCAGGCTCTCCGGCCGGACATCCAGACGGAACACCGCCCGGTCCGGCTCCACATGCTCCATCTCGATAAAGTTATGAACCATAAACGTGTTCCGGTTGAGCCGCGCACGGGTCTGCTGTTCCAGTTCGTTCATATCGATTCTCCTTGTCGTCTGGTTTCCGGCTTAGTATACCACGCCTCCCAAAAACTTTCCACTCTTTTTGCGGACGGGACTTGACAGGGCGCTCTTTTTGTATATACTGAACATATGAGCAATCATTCAAATGAAAGGGGAATGCCCATGGAGGATCGTTACAACGTGGAGTGCTGCGACTTTATCCACGCCCATGAGGAGCTGGTGGAAAAGGTGCGCCGGGAGCTGCCGGGGGAGGACACCCTGTACGACCTGACGGAGCTGTTCCGCATCTTCGGCGACTCCACCCGCATCCGGATCTTGTATGTGCTCTTTGAGTCGGAGATGTGCGTGTGCGATATCGCCGCGCTGCTGGGGATGACCCAGTCCGCCATCTCCCACCAGCTGCGGGCTTTGAAAAACGCCCGTCTGGTCTCCTCCCGCCGGGAGGGGAAAACCGTGTTTTACGCCCTGGCGGACGACCATGTGAAAACCATCATTGACCAGGGTCTGGAGCATGTCTCCGAGTGACCCGTTTCAGTACGAATTCTATGGAAAACAGGAGGAACCGATCATGAAAAAGCGTTTCAAACTCACCGACCTGGACTGTGCCAACTGCGCCGCCAAAATGGAGACGGCCATCAAAAAGATCGACGGCGTCAGCGACGCCTCCGTCAGCTTCCTCACCCAGAAAATGACCATCGACGCCGACGAGGCCCGGTTTGACGACATCATGCGCCAGGTGGTGGCCGTGTGCAAAAAGGTGGAACCCGACTGCGTGATCCATCTGTAAATCCCAGGGTGTTTTGGGGCCGCTCGGTGAGCGGCCCCGGATTTCGGAGGAACCGATATGACGAAAAAACAGAAAAAAATGCTCGGCCGCATTCTCCTTGCGGCGGCGGGGCTGCTTGTGGTAAAACTGCTGCCCCCCATCTCTCTGCCCGCCGCCATCCCCCTGCTCTCCGTCAGCGGGGCAGGGGAGGGGACCTGGACGCTGTCGCCGTGGCCACTGTATCTCATCCCCTACCTCATCATCGGCTGGGACGTCTTGTGGCGGGCTGTCCGCAACATCGCAAACGGCCAGGTCTTTGACGAGAACTTCCTGATGGCCCTGGCCACCGTGGGCGCCTTCGGCACCGGGGAGTACAGCGAGGCGGTGTCCGTGATGCTCTTCTACCAGGTGGGCGAGCTGTTCCAGGACTACGCCGTGGGCAAGTCCCGCCAGTCCATCGCCGCCCTGATGGACATCCGCCCCGACACCGCCAACCTGGAAGCGGAGGACGGTTCCATTCAGGAGGTGGACCCGGAGGACGTGGCGGTGGGGGACGTGATCGTCGTCAAGCCCGGCGAGCGGGTCCCCCTGGACGGACAGGTGCTGGAGGGCACTTCCGCCCTGGACACCGCCGCCCTTACCGGCGAGTCCGTGCCCCGGGACGTGGTGCCCGGCGACAGCGTCATCAGCGGCTGCGTCAACCAGACGGGCCTTCTGCGGGTGAAGGTCACCCGCTGCTGCGAAGAGTCCACCGTCTCCAAGATTTTGGACCTGGTGGAAAACGCCAGCGAGAAAAAATCCACCAGCGAGCACTTCATCACCCGCTTCGCCCGGTACTACACCCCCTGCGTGGTGATCGCCGCGGCGCTGCTGTTCGCGCTGCCGTCCCTGGCCCTGGCCCTTCTGGACACCAGCGCCCTGCCGGGCTTCCTCACGGGTACCGTCTGGCAGGACTGGCTCCACCGGGCGCTCATTTTCCTGGTGATCTCCTGCCCCTGCGCCCTGGTGATCTCCGTGCCGCTGAGCTTTTTCGGCGGCATCGGCGGCGCCAGCCGGTGCGGCATCCTGGTCAAAGGCGGCAACTACCTGGAGGCCCTGGCCCATACGGAGACTGTGGTCTTTGACAAGACCGGCACCCTGACCCAGGGCACCTTCACCGTCACCGCCATCCACCCCCAGGAGCCCTATACCCAGGAGCAGCTCCTCCAGTCCGCCGCTCTGGCAGAGCACTGGTCCGATCACCCCATCTCGTTGTCCCTGAAGGCCGCCTACCGGGCGCCGCTGGACGCCGCACGGGTGACGGACGTGGAGGAGATCGCCGGACACGGCGTCTGCGCCACGGTGGACGGCCGGAAGGTGTGCGTGGGCAACAGCCGCCTGATGGAGCGGCAGAGCGTCAACTTCCTGCCCTGTGATCTGCCGGGCACCATCGTTCACGTCACCATCGACGGCTTCTACGCCGGACACATCGTCATCTCCGATCTGCCCAAGGCGGACGCCCGGCAGGCGGTGGAGGCGCTCAAGCAGTGCGGCGTGAAAAAGACGGTGATGCTCACCGGCGACGCCGAGGCCGTGGCCCGGACTGTGGCCGGGGAGCTGGGGATCGACGAATACCACGCCGAGCTCCTGCCCGCCGACAAGGTGGCCTGGATGGAAAAACTGCTCAGCTCCAAAAGTGAAAAGGGGAAGCTGGCCTTCGTGGGCGACGGCATCAACGACGCCCCGGTGCTGACCCGGGCAGATATCGGCATCGCCATGGGCGCCCTGGGCTCCGACGCCGCCATCGAAGCGGCGGACATCGTGCTGATGGACGACAAGCCCTCCAAGATCGCCATGGCCATCCGGATCTCCCGCAAAACGCTGCGGATCGTCCGCCAGAACATCTGGTTTGCCCTGCTGGTCAAGTTCGCCGTGCTGATCCTGGGTGCTTTCGGCATGGCGTCCATGTGGGCGGCAGTGTTTGCCGACGTGGGCGTGGCCTTCCTGGCCATCCTCAACGCCACCCGGGCCTTGCAGATCCCAAGCTCCAACTGAACCAACGCCCCCGGGGAAAGCAGTGCTTTCCCCGGGGGCGTGTTTTTTGGTTTTCTCTGCCGGCTCAGACGCCTCTGCAGGGGGCGTAGCCGTATTTCCGCCTTCCCCACAGGATAAACGCAGCAGATACCACCAGTCCCAGCGCCTCTGCCGCCGGGACCGCCAGCCAGATCCCCCAGGCTCCCAGTTGCTGCGGCAGGATCAGCAGCATGCTCACCAGGAAGAGAAACGTCCTGGCAAAGGAGATGGCAGCGGAGACCGCCCCGTCGGAGAGCGCCGTAAACAGGGAGGAGGCGAAGATATTTGCCCCCATGAACCAGAACGCCGCCGCATAGATGGGAAAGCCCTCCATGGTAATGGCATAGACCCGGCTCCCGGGGTCTGTGAACACGGAAAGACACGGGCCGATGACGATCCGGCTGAGCAGGTACATGGCCCCGGAGCAGAGCAAAATGAAGATCCCACAGCTGCGGAAGATCTTCTGGAGCTGCTCCCGGTCCTGGGCGCCGTACTTGAAGCTCACCACCGGGGCGACTCCCATGGAAAAGCCCAGATACATGGCGCTGAACACAAACTGGAAGTACATGACGATGGTGATGGACGCCACACCGTCCTCCCCCCAATAGGCGAGAAACAGTACATTGAACAAAAACGTGGTCACGGCATTTGCCACATTGCTCACCATCTCCGACGAACCGTTCCAGCAGGTCTGCAGCAGCATCCGCCAGCGGAGGCGAAAGGGGGTGAACCACAGCGCGCCGGTACGGTTTTTGAAAAAATACACCGTTCCGGCCACCGCCGGGATGCAGTAACCGATACCGGTGGCCACGGCCGCGCCGGCCACGCCAAGCCCCAGCGGACCCATGAAGAGCATATCCAGCACCACATTGGCCACGCCGCCGGCCACAGTGACCCCCAGTCCAAGGCCGGGACGGCCCGCCGTGACGAAGAGGACCTGGAACACCGTCTGCAAAAACAGCGCCGGGGAAAAGCACAAAAGCACCTGCGTGTAGGTCCGGCACAGCTGGAACTGGGCGTCACTGGTCCCTAGCAGCCGCAGCAGCGGATCAAGAAATATCAGTCCCGCCGCCATGCACAAAATGCCCAGCACCAGAGATACCGCCACCACGGCGGTAAAATCCCCCCGGGCCCGCCGTTCCTTTCCCTCGCCCAGCTCCCGGGCGATGATGGCGCTGCCGCCGGTGCCCAGCATGATCCCCAGCGCCATCTGCAGGGAGTTGAGGGGATAGGACATGTTCACCGCGGACAGCGCCAGCGTCCCCACATAGCGGGAGATAAAGATCCCGTCCACAATGGTATACAGGGACAAAAACACCATCATGGCGATATTTGGCAGAGCGAACCGCAGCAGCGCGGCAGTCCCGAACTGCCGGGAGAGAGCCGTCTCACGCACCGTGCACCTCCCGGGCAAACGCCCTGGTAAATGCAGTGTTGGCCTCCACCATCTCCCGGAACCGCTCCTGCCCCATGGCGTCCACGGCCCGGTCCTCCAGCTCATAGATCTCCTGCAGACACGGGGCGGCAAAGGCCCGTCCCGCCGGGGTGAGATCCACCAGTTTTTCCTTCTGATCCCGGCCGGCGCGCAGCGACACATACCCCCGCCGCTCCAGATCCTTCACCACGGTGTTCACCGTCTGCTTGGGGATCAGCCAGTTTTCCGCGATCTGTTTTTGGGTGCAGCCCCCATCCTGGTCCAGGGCATAGAGCGTCAAAGCGGTATGAAAACTCATCCCGTGCCGCCGGGCAAGGGTGGCATACAGCTCATCCTGCCGGCAAAGGCAGGAACAAAGCTCCTTCATCTGCTGGCGTACCGTCATATCCATCCTCCTGTCATTCAGTACGGTTTCGTACTATATTAGTACGAAACCGTACCATTGTCAACCGTCTTTTCATGACATGGGGGAGGGGACCGTTTCGCCTGCGGACCCAGAAAAAAAGCGCACGGAGAAGCTCTCCGCGCGCCTTTTTCTATCCATTTTGTGGGTGGGGGTTACTCCAGCGTGTCCAGCTCCGCCTGCCAGAGCCTTCTCTTCGCGTCGCTGGGCATCCGCCTCGTCGTCACAAAGTCCGCATGCCTCTGCTTCCCGCCTTGCGGAAAGCGCCGGCTGCTCCCTTGCTCCTCCTCTCCCCACCGGGGCTTTTGCCCCGCCGGGGGCCCCGGAAATGGCGACTGGCGGGGGAGACGTGTTTTTCTTACTCCAGCGTATCCAGCTCTGCCTGCCAGAGCCTTCTCTTCGCGTCGCTGGGCATCCGCCAGTCGCCGCGGGGAGACATGGCCACCGTGCCCACCTTGGGGCCGTCCGGCAGGCAGTTGCGCTTGAACTGCTGGCTGAAGAAGCGGCGGTAGAAGGTCTTGAGCCACTTCAAAATCACCGCCTGGCTGTACTGTTTGCCCAGAGCATACACCGCAAGACGGTATACCTTCCGGGGAGAGAAGCCCCAGCGGAGCATGTAGTACAGGAAGAAGTCGTGGAGCTCATAGGGCCCCACCAGATCCTCGGTCCGCTGGCTGATCTCGCCCTGCACCGCCGGCAGCAGCTCGGGGGAGACGGGGGTATCCAGAATGTCCTCCAGCACGTCCCGAAGGGCCTCGTCCTTTTCCGCGTTGTCCCGGGCCAGGTAGGCCACCAGATGCCGCACCAGCGTCTTGGGGATGGAGCAGTTGACGGCGTACATGCTCATGTGGTCGCCGTTGTACGTGCACCAGCCCAGCGCCA
This sequence comes from uncultured Oscillospiraceae bacterium, assembly GCA_944387015.1. Taxonomy (GTDB): domain Bacteria; phylum Bacillota; class Clostridia; order Oscillospirales; family Oscillospiraceae; genus Oscillibacter. The sequence goes on along the minus strand of CALXDH010000006.1, from coordinate 46,991 downwards.
GCTCGCTGAGGTCGCCGGTGCCGATGACGATGCCACCGTTCTGGTTGGCAATGTCCATCAGCACCTGGGTCCGCTCCCGGGCCTGGGCGTTTTCAAAGGTAACGGAGTGGTCCTCCATATCGTGGCCGATGTCCTTGAAGTGGCTGCGGACGCTGGCGGAAATATCCACGGTACGCAGCGTGGTGCCCAGCTTTTCCGCCAGGACTACGGCGTTGTTCCGGGTGCGGTCGGTGGTGCCGAAGCACGGCATGGTCACCGCCACGATATCGGTCATGGGCCGGTCCAGCATCTTCATGGCAAGTCCCGCGATCAGCACCGCCAGGGTGGAGTCCAGTCCGCCGGAGAGGCCCACCACCGCCGTCTTGGCGCCGGTGTGCTCCAGCCGCTGCTTCAATCCCAGAGAGGCGATGAGCAAAATCTCCCGGCAGCGCTCGTCCCGGTCCTCCTTGCCCTCAGGGACGAAGGGCATGGGGGCCACATAGCGGGTGAGCTTCGTCTTGGAGACCGTCAGGGAGAAGGGGCTGCCGGTGAGCTCCGGCACCTGGTCCATCACCTGGGTGCGGCGGCGCTCGTAGCAGAGCTTCTGCACGTCGATCTCGGAGATCAGAAGGCCGTTTTCAAACCGCTTTTCGCCCAGAAGCGCCCCGTTTTCCGCGATCATCTGATGGCCGCCGAATACCACATCGGAGGTGGACTCTCCCTCGCCGGCGCTGGCGTACACATAGCCGCACAGGAGCTTTGCCGACTGCATGGACACCAGCTGACGGCGGTAATCCGCCTTGCCCAGCACCTCGTTGCTGGCGGAGAGGTTTCCGATGACGGTGGCGCCTGCCTGGGCCATGTGGACGGAGGGAGCCTCCGGCGCCCACAGGTCTTCGCAGATCTCAAATCCCAGCACCAGTTCCGGCATTTCATTGCACCAGAAGAGCTGCTTTGCGCCGAAGAGCACCGTCTGCCCGCAGAACCCGTCCACATAGAACGGCTCGCCCTCCGGCGCCGGGGCAAACTGGCGCTTTTCGTAAAATTCGCCGTAATTGGGCAGATGGGTCTTGGGTACCAGGCCCAGGATCGCTCCTTTCTGGATAATCGCGGCGCAATTATACAGTTTGTTGTTGACCCGCACCGGCAGACCCACTGCCGTCACCACTTCCAGGTTCCGGGTGGCCTCCAGCACGGTGGAAAGGGCCTGCTCCGCACCCCGGAGAAGGGTGTCCTGGTAAAACAGGTCGCCGCAGCTGTACCCGGTCAATCCCAGTTCCGGCAGCACCAGCACCTTCACGCCGGCCTGCTCCGCCTTGCGCATGATGGTAAACGTCTGTTCCGCGTTATAATCGCAGTCCGCCAGGCGCAGCTTAGGCGCACCGCAGGCCACGGTGATGAAACCGTCTCTCATTCGGCAAAACCTCCCGTTGAATCATTCGATGGTTGTATTTTACACCGCCGGCATCCCTTTGACAAGGACCCGGCTCAAACGGCACAAGAAGGGCCGCCTCTCGGCGGCCCTTCTTGCTGTGTGTGTTAGGAGGGAGAAAACGCATCGGGTTTGGGAGGACCCTTTGCTTGATGATAAGATACCCAAGAATTTTTGCAGAATTATGTGTTTGGTGTGAACAGTTTGTGAATGTTTGGAAAAAAACACCCTTTTCAGCAAAATTCAGCTTCGCGGATATCTTTTTCCACATCCGCCTGGAATCGATCCCGGAAAAACGGCATTTCCGGCCTCTCCTGCCAATGAAGGCCGTTCCTCTTTCCACAGCTTCCCATGCTTTTGTGGAAACTTTCTCCTTACCGGTACTTCTGGCTCTCTGCCACCGCCAGTTCGTCGCAGCGATTGTTGTACGCATTCTCGGCGTGGCCTTTGACCCAATGGTAGTGGAGGGTATGGACCTCCGTCAGCGCCAGCAACCGGTCCCACAGGTCCGGATTCAGCGCAGGTTTTTTATCGCTCTTGATCCAGCCCCGGGCCTTCCAGCCCTTGGCCCAGCCTTTGGAAAGGCCGTCGATCACATATTTGGAGTCGGACCACAGCTCCACGATGCAGGGTTCCTTCAAAAGGGACAGCGCCTCAATGACGGCGGTCAGCTCCATGCGGTTGTTGGTGGTGGCCGCCTCTCCGCCGGAGAGTTCCCGGGTGTGGGGGCCGTACATCAAAATGGCGCCCCAGCCGCCGGGACCGGGATTGCCGGAGCAGGCGCCGTCGGTGTAAATCGTAACAGTTTTCATTCTGGGTCCGCCTCCATAAGCCGTATCAGAAAGCAGGAGAGCGTGGGGGAGCCACGCCCTCCTGCATGGGAATGGGTCAAGCTCATTCCTCGGGTACCATTTCGGCGGGATCCTCGCTCTCCTCGTGGTCCGTCAGGGCCATGGAGATCACCTGGTCGCCCTCTTCCTTGAAGCGCATGACGATGACGCCCTGGGTGGACCGGCCCGCCACCCGGATGTTGTCCACCGGGGTGCGGATCAGGATGCCGTTCTTGGTCACCAACAGCAGATCCTCGGACCCGTCCACGACCTTGATGCCGACCACGCCGCCGGTCTTTTCCGTGACGGCGTAGTTCCGGATGCCCAGGCCGCCCCGGCCGGTGATGCGGTATTCCTCCACCGGCGTACGCTTGCCGTAGCCCTTTTCCGTGATGGAGAGCACCGTCTTGCCCGCCCGGGCCCGGGCGGCGCCCACCACATAGTCGCCCTCCCGCAGGCGGATGCCCCGGACGCCCACGGCGTCCCGACCCATGGGCCGCACGTCGTTTTCGTCAAAGCAGATGGCCTGTCCGTCGTGGGTGGCGATCAGGATCTTCCGGGTGCCGTCGGTCTCCCGGACGGAGATCAGCTGGTCGCCCTCCTCCATCCGCAGCGCCCGGATGCCGTTGTTGCGCAGGTTCTTCAGCGTTCCCACCGGCAGCCGCTTCACGGTGCCGTTGCGGGTGACCATCACCAGGAAGCGGTTCTCCTCATCCTCGATGTTCCGGGTGTGGACCATGGTCTGGACCCGCTCGCCCTGCTCCACCTGGAGGATGTTGACGATGTTGGTGCCCTTGGCGGTCTTGCCCGCCTGGGGGATCTGGTAGCCCTTCTTCCGGTAGACCTTGCCGGTATCGGTGAAGAAGAGGATATAGTCGTGGGTGGAGGCGGTGAACACATCCACCACCACGTCCTCCTCCCGGGTGGTGATGCCCTTCTTGCCCATACCGCCCTTGGACTGGGCGGCGTACTCGCTGACGGGGGTGCGCTTGATATAGCCCGCCTGGGTCAGGGTGAAGACGCAGTCCTCCTCCTCGATGAGGTCCTCGATGTCGATCTCGTCCTCCACATCCTGGATCTCCGTGCAGCGGTCGTTGCCGTACTTGTCGGCGATGGCGGAGAGCTCCTCCTTGAGGATCTGGCGCACCAGGCTCTCGTCGGAGAGGATGCGGTTGTAGTAGGCGATCTTCTCCTCCAGCTCCTTGTACTCCGCTTCCAGCTTCTCCCGCTCCAGGCCCTGGAGGCGCTTGAGCTGCATGTCCAGAATGGCCTGGGCCTGGACGTCGTCCAGACCGAAGCGGCTCATCAGGTTCTGCTTGGCGTCGTCATAGGACTCCCGGATGGTCTTGATGACCGCGTCGATGTTGTCCTCGGCGATCAGCAGACCTTCCAGCAGGTGGGCCCGTTCCTGGGCCTTTTTCAGGTCGTATCTGGTCCGGCGGACGATGATCTCCTCCTGGAAGGCCAGGTACTCATCGATGATGTGCCGCAGGGAGAGGATCTTGGGCTGGGACTGGTTCTGCACCAGGGCCAGCATGTTGATGGCGAAGGTAGTCTGGAGCTGGGTCTGGGCGAAGAGGCGGTTCAAGACCACCTGGGGGTTGGCGTCCCGCTTGAGCTCGATGACGATACGCATACCGTTGCGGTCGGACTCGTCCCGGATATCGCTGATGCCCTCCAGCCGTTTGTCCTCCACCTGCTCGGCCATGTTCTTGATGAGCATGCGCTTGTTGACCTGGTAGGGGATCTCGGTGATGATGATGCGGGTACGGCCGTTGCCGAATTCCTCGAACTCATGCCGGGCCCGGATCACCAGACGGCCACGGCCGGTGGCATAGGCGGAGCGGATGCCGCTGCGGCCCATGATGATGCCGCGGGTGGGGAAGTCCGGTCCCTTGATGTACTGCATCAGGTCGCTGAGCTGGGCCTCCGGATTATCCAGCACGCAGATGCAGGCGCCGATGACCTCCCGCAGGTTGTGGGGCGGGATGTTGGTGGCCATGCCCACGGCGATGCCGGCGGAGCCGTTGACCAGCAGGTTGGGGAACCGGGAGGGGAGGACCCGGGGCTCTTTCCGGGTCTCGTCGAAGTTGGGGTCCCAGTCCACGGTCTCCTTGTCGATATCCCGCAGCATCTCGTCGGCGATGCGGGACATGCGGGCCTCCGTGTACCGGTAGGCCGCCGGGGGATCGCCGTCGATGGAGCCGAAGTTGCCGTGGCCGTCCACCAACGGATAGCGCATGGAGAAGTCCTGGGCAAGGCGCACCAGGGCGTCATAGACAGAGGCGTCTCCGTGGGGATGGTACCGGCCCAGCACGTCGCCCACGGCGGTGGCGCACTTGCGGAAGGGGTGGTCATAGGTCAGGTTATCCTCGTACATGGCGTACAGGATCCGGCGGTGCACCGGCTTGAGGCCGTCCCGCACATCCGGCAGGGCCCGGCCCACGATGACGCTCATGGCGTATTCGATGTAGGACTTCTCCATCTCGGGGACCAGCGGAGACTCCACGATCTTCTGATCGGGATACCGGATCTCCTCGGGATCGTATTGGGGTTTTTTAGACATAGATCGGTATCCTTTCTCAGTAGTCCAGGTTCACGGCGTACTTGGCGTTCTTTTCGATGAACTCCTTCCGGGGCTCCACCTTCTCACCCATGAGGATGGTGAAGGTCTCGTCGGCGGCCACGGCGTCGTCCAGGGTGATGCGGCGCAGCGTCCGCTTCTCCGGGTCCATGGTGGTCTCCCACAGCTCGTGGGGGTTCATCTCGCCCAGGCCCTTGAACCGGGAGATATCCACCTTGGCGGAGGGATTGCCTGCCCGCAGCTCCGCGGAGATCCGGTCCCGCTCCTCCTCAGAGAAGGCAAGGCGGGTGGTCTTGCCCCGGCTGAGCTTGAACAGGGGCGGCACGGCGGAGTAGACATAGCCGTGCTCGATGAGGGGCCGCATGAAGCGGAAGAAGAAGGTCAAAAGCAACGTGCGGATGTGGGAGCCGTCCACATCGGCATCGGCCATGATGATGACCTTGTGATAGCGGAGCTTATTGAGGTCGAACTCCTCGCCGATGCCGGCGCCGAGAGCGGTGATGACGGGCTGGAGCTTGTCGTTTCCGTAGACCTTGTCCGCCCGGGCCTTCTCCACGTTGAGCATCTTGCCCCACAGGGGGAGGATGGCCTGGAACCGGGAGTCCCGGCCCTGGGTGGCGGAGCCGCCTGCGGAGTCGCCCTCGACGATGTAGATCTCGGTGAGTTCGGGGTTATTTTCGTTGCAGTCCCGGAGCTTGTCCGGCATGGCGGCGCCGCCCAGGGCGGTCTTGCGGCGGATGGACTCCCGGGCCCGCTTGGCGGCCTCCCGGGCGCGGTTGGCCGTCAGGGCCTTGTCCAGGATCATCCGGCCCGCCTGGGGATTCTCCTCCAGGAAGATCTCCAGCTTCTCGGAGACGATGGTATTCACCAGGGTGCGGATCTCGCTGTTGCCCAGCTTGGCCTTGGTCTGGCCTTCGAACTGGGCGTCGGTGAGCTTGACGGAGATGACGCAGGTAAGACCCTCCCGGCAGTCCTCGCCGGAGATCTTCTCGTCATCCTTGAGCATCTTGATCTTGCGGCCGTAAGCGTTGAGCACGTTGGTCAGCGCCCGCTTGAAGCCCTCCTCGTGCATGCCGCCCTCAGGGGTATGGACGTTGTTGGCGAAGGACAAAATGGTCTCGTTATAGCCGTCGTTATACTGCATGGCCACTTCCGCCATGGAGTCGCCCTTCATGCCGGACATGTAGATCACGTCGGGGTGGAGGGCGTCCTTGGACTTGTTGAGCCAGGTGACGAACTCCCGGATGCCGCCCTCGAAGCACATGCTGTCCTCCTGCTCCTGGCCCGGGCGCTTGTCCACGGTGCGGATGCGAAGGCCGGCGTTGAGGAAGGCCTCCTCCCGCATGCGGGTGTGGAGGGTGTCGTAGTTGTAGACGGTGTCCTCAAACATTTCGGGGTCGGGCTTGAAGGTGACGGTGGTGCCGGTGTGATCCGTCTCGCCCACCACGGTCATCTCCTGGGTGATATGGCCCCGGGAGAACTTCATCTCGTAGATCTTGCCGTCCCGGTGGACCTGAACGGTGAGCCACTCGGAGAGGGCGTTGACCACGCTGGCGCCCACGCCGTGGAGGCCGCCGGAGACTTTATATCCGCCACCGCCGAACTTGCCGCCGGCGTGGAGGACGGTGTACACCACCTCCAGGGCGGGACGGCCGGTCTGGGCCTGAATGTCCACGGGGATGCCGCGGCCGTTATCCACTACGGTGATGGTGTTGCCCTCGTTGATCTGCACCAGGATGTCGGTGCAGTAGCCTGCCAGGGCCTCGTCGATGGCGTTGTCCACGATCTCATAGACCAGGTGATGGAGGCCGGAGGTGGAGGTGGAGCCGATATACATGCCCGGGCGCTTGCGCACCGCTTCCAGGCCTTCCAGGACCTGGATCTCCGAGGCGTCGTACTCGTTTTCCGCGTCGACCGCAGTGGAATTCAAGCGTTCTTGATCTGCCATGTAGGTTTCTCCTTTCAGGGGAAATTTCCCCGACACAAGGCAAGAAGAGCCGGGCCGGAGCCTGTTCCGGCCCGTTTCTCCTTGCCCTGAAAACAACTATACAATCAAATATCGAAAACGGCGGACCCGCTTCCAGAACCCGCAAACCGCCTCGCCAAAGCCGCCTTACAGCTCCAGCTTCCCGCTCTCCGCCCGGTTTTTCAGCGTGGAGGCGTTGAGCTGGGAGAGATAGACGATCTGCCGGTGATAGGGGTGGTCGCACACCACGAAGGACTTGGGGATATCGCCGGACACGTCCAGCACCACGCCCTCCTGCTCCGCGGCGGTCAGGTAGTCCCGGGTCCGCTTGCTGTAAGAGCATTTATCCAGGTCGAAGATGCCGATGATCCGCCGGTCGGGGATGATCTCGTTTTGTCCGATATGCAGATACATCCCTCAATCCTCCTCGCAATGTTCCACGTGGAACATGTCCTGCCTCCGGGGCCTGCTCACACCAGCTCCCCGCCGTGTACGTGCAGCACCTTGCCCCCCAGCAGTTCCGGCAGCCGGTCAGCCACCGTTGCGGCAAACGATTCCCGGCCCTATATGGGCCGCCAATCGTGCCGCTGCCTCGAAAGCGGCTTTGCTTTTTCCGCCACAGGCGGCGCTTCGCCGCTTTCCCTCACAGCAGGTGATGCGCCGCGTTGCGGCGCGGCGATTGAAAACCCGCTGACGCGGGGCTCCCGTCGCTCCGCTCGGTCCCGTGTTCATCACCTGCTCACACCAGCTCCCCGCCGTGTACGTGCAGTACCTTGCCCCCCAGCAGTTCCGGCAGCCGGTCGTCCTCACAGCAGGTGATGAACACCTGCCCTCCCGCGATGCGGTTGAGAACGAATTCCTGGCGCCGGGGGTCCAGCTCGCTGAGCACATCGTCCAGCAGCAGCACCGGGTACTCCCCGGTGGCGTTCTGGTAGATCTCCCGCTCCGCCAGCTTCATGGCCAGCGCCGCGGTCCGGGTCTGTCCCTGAGAGGCATACATCTTAGCGTCTTTTCCATTGATCGTGACGGACAAATCGTCCTTATGGGGCCCGGAGAGGCACAGCCGGGATGCCCGCTCCGCCATCTGGTGCCGCTCCATATGCTCCCGCAGCTGCCCGGTCACCACCGCCAGGTCCCCCAAGGGGTCCGTAACGGACGATACCGTCTGGTAACAGATCTCCAGCGTCTCCTTGCCGCCGGAGCACTCCCGGTGGTGGACCGCCGCATACTTTCCCAGAGCCTGGGCAAACTGGGCCCGGTAATGGATCAGAACGGCGCCGAAGCGCACCATCTGCTCGTTGAAATCCGGCAGCGCGGCCAGCAGGTCCGGCCGCTCCTCGCTGTCCCGGAGGATGCGGGTCTTGTGCTCGTAGAGCCGGTTGTACTCCGTGAGGGCCGCGGCATACCGGGGGCGAAGTTGACATAACGCAGTATCCAGGAACTTCCGTCTGGCGGCGGCCCCTTCCCGGATGAGGAAGAGGTCCTCGGGACGGAAATAGACGGTGTGGTAGACCTCGCTGAGGGCGGCGCTGTTTTTGGCGGGGACCTTGTTGACGGAGAGCTTGCGCCGCCGGTCCCGGAACAGCTCCGCCTGGACCCGGAACTCCCGCTCCCGGGCCAGCACCGTGGCGGTCAGCCGGGCGGCTCCGGCGTCAAAGCCGATCATCTCCCGGTCGGACCGGGCCCGGGGAGATTTGCCCCAGGAGAGATAGACGATGGCCTCCAGCAGATTGGTCTTGCCCTGGGCGTTGGCCCCGAAGATCACGTTGCAGCGGGGATCAAAGTCCACCGTCTGGAGACGGTAATTCCGGAACTGTTCCAGTTCCAGAGACTCAATCCGCATAAGCCACGGTGTAGTGCTCTCCCTGGAACACCACGTCATCGCCGGGACGGATCTTCTTGCCCCGCATGGTGCAGACCTCGCCGTTGACCGTGGCTTCGCCGGACTGGATGCGCTCCTTGGCCTCGCCGCCGGTCTCCACGAGATTTGCGAATTTCAAAAGGTCCTGGAGCTTGATGAACTCCGTGGTGATGGTAATGGTTTTCATAATTCTCCTTGCATGCCGTGGGCATTTTTGACGGATTTACGGTTGATTTTGGTTTATCATAGCAGTTTCCGGCGGAAAAGTACGTCGACAAAGCGGAAAAACGGCCGGTTTCCAGCCGTTATTTTTCGCCGGAGCCGAATCCGTTTCCCATAGGACGGATGCCAGCATCTCCAGACCCCCTGTTTTGGGGCCAAAAACGCCCCGTTCCAGCCAACAGAATGGACTGCCTTTGAAAGAAGGTCCGCATCCTCGCTTCCAGTCCCGGGATCCGGGTCATTTTCTGCCGGGTCACTCCGCGCTCTTGAGCCGGACAGGCAGCACCATGTAGAGGAAGTTCTCCTCGCCGTCGGTGGGGACGATGATGGCGGGGGAGACGCCGGTGTTGAGCTCGATCTTCACCGTATCGGCCGGGGCGTAGCGCAGGGCCTCCATGAGATATCGGTTGTTGAAGCCGATCTCCAGACCCCGGCCGTCGCCGCTGATGTGGCAGACATCCTTGGCCTCGCCGTTTCCGGTCTTGGCGGAGAGGAACACCTTGTCATGGTCGAAGATGCAGCGGACCGGGCTTTTGAGCTTGTCGGAGATCACCACGCTGACCCGGTCGATGCTCTCGATGAGGGCCTTGGTATCGGCCGTGACGGAGATGGGATTTTTCCGGGGGATGGCGTTCTTGTAATCCAGGAACTCGCCTTCCAGCCGGCGGCAGATGAGTTCCGTGTCGCCTACCTCAAATAAAATGTGGCGCTTGCCCAGCGTGACGGAGGCGGGGTCCTCGCTGTCGGCGCAGATGCCCTTGACTTCGTTGAGGGCGGAACCGGGGGCCACGAAGGAGAAGGCGCCGCCGTCCACTTTTTCCAGGGGTTCCCGGCGGACCGCCAGACGGAATCCGTCTACGGCCACCATGGTAAGGCCCTTGTCGGTGATCTCAAAGAGGGCGCCGGTGTGGACCGGGCGGCTCTCATTGGTGGAGACGGCAAAGGCGGTCTCCTCGATCATGGCCCGGAGCCGCTTTTGCTGGATGGAGACGGAAAACTCGTCCTCCACCTCGGGGAGATCGGGGTAGTCGGCAGCGGAGAGGCCCAGGATATCAAAATCGGCGTCGCCGCAGCTGAGATGGACCATCTGTTTGTCATCGGCGGTGAAGGTGACCATGTCGTCGGGCATCCGGCGAATGATATCACCGAACAGCCGGGCGTTGAGCACGATATCACCGCCGTCGGTGACATCGGCGGACACCCGGGTGCGGATACCGGTCTGCATATTGTAGCCGGAAATGGTCAGATAGTGGTCGGCATGCAGAAGCAGGCCTTCCAGTGCGGGAATGGAGCTTTTCTGAGCCACTGCCCGGCTGGTGATGGCAATGGCGCTTTGGAGAAGGGCTTTCTCGCAGGAAAATTTCATCATAGGAACGCTTCCTCTCTGATTGGGATAGACGGGGGGAAACCCCTTTGAAAGAAAAGAAAAGAATATATTTTTAGAAAAAGCAGTCGCAGGGCGAAAAACTGTGGAAAAGAAGCGAAAACCCTGACGGCGCAAGGTTTTCGTCGATGGAAAGAATCGTGGAAAAAACAGGACGGTTTTCCACGAAGAAAAACGAAGGCTGCTTTTCCACAGGAAAGTTTTTGGTTTTCCACACGAAACGTGGAGAAATCAGCGCTTTTCAGCGCTTGGAATTGATGTTGGTTTTGATCTCCTTGACGGTCTCCGCGAAGGCGGCGTCCTTCTTCATCTTCTTCTCCACCTGCTGGATGGAGTAGAGGACGGTGGAGTGGTCCCGGTTGTCGAACTGCTTGCCGATATCGTCCAGAGACAGGTTCGTCATGGAGCGGATCAGGTACATGGCGATCTGCCGGGCCTGCACCGCGTCCCGGATGCGCTGCTGGCCCCGGATGACAGCCTCGTCCAGACTGTAGAACTTGCTGATGTACTCCAAAATCGCTTCGGGGGAGGGGATGTACTCGTTGTTGCGGCGCAGCATGTCCTGGATGGCCCGGGTAACGGTCTCCTCATCGGTGTCGTTGCCCAGAAGATCCTTATAGGCCATGATCTTGTTGATGGTGCCCTCCAGCTGACGGACGTTGGCGGTGACGTTTTCCGCGATGTAGGCGGCGATCTTGTCCGGCAGCTCCATGCCCAAAATGGCGGCCTTGTTCTTCACGATGGCAAGGCGGGTCTCAAAGTCCGGCGGCGCCACGTCCACCAGAAGGCCCCACTCGAACCGGGTCCGCAGCCGGTCGTCCAGCAGCGTCATCTCAGAGGGGGGACGGTCGGAGGTCAAAACGATCTGGCGGCCGGACTCATAGAGCGTATTGAAGGTATGGAAGAACTCGTTCTGGACCTGCTCCTTGCCGGCCACGAACTGGATATCGTCCACCAGCAGCAGGTCCGCCTCCCGGTACTTGGCCCGGAATTCGTTGCCCCGGCCAGCACGGATCAGTTCGATGAACTCGTTGATGAAGTCGTCGCCCTTGATGTAGACGATCTTGGCGTGCCGGTCGTTGCGGCGGATGACGTTGGCGATGGCGTAGAGCAGATGGGTCTTGCCCAGGCCGGAGTCGCCGTAGATCAGAAGGGGGTTGTAGTTTTGAGCGGGATGCTCCGCCACGGAGACGGAGGCGGCGTAAGCCAGCTTGTTGGAAGGACCCACCACGAAGGTCTCAAAGGTGAATTCGGCGGAGGTGAACCGCTCGCTTTGCTTCTTGGGCGCGTTGCCCTGGAATTCGGCGTAGTCCTGGTCGTCCAGGATCCGCACCTCAAACTCCGTGGAGAAGATGTCGTGGAGGGAGGCCTTGATGTTTTTCATGAAAAGGGATTCGATGTAGCCCTTTTTAAAGTCGTTGGAGCAATGCAGAATAAAGACGTTGCCCTGGATGTCCACGGCCTCCAGTTCATCAAACCAGGTGGCGATGGTGGTCTCGGACAATTCTTTTTTCAGCTGTTGCAGGACGTTGTCCCACACGTCAGCAACGGAATTCACAGAAACACCTCTCTCTAGTTGAAAATGGACAAAATCATACGACGCTATTATACCAAAAAGACAAAGTAAACACAACACTTATTCTAATATAAATTCTGTTTTAAACCGGAAAAAATCCAGGGCGGGAAGGGGTCAAAATATGGGACATTTTTTTCTCCGTGCCACAAGATTTTGAGAAATGGCACCGACGGGACCAAAAAAGGCCGGGATTTCCCGGAAATTTCAAGTTTTTCTTGACACATTTTAAAAAAGTCTGTATACTATTCGATGCGTCGCGAGGACGCCTGAGCGTTGTTTACTGCGCCGTTCCCGGAAAACGGGAAGGTGTCGAGTAAATGCCGCCGTTCCTGATGGAACGGCCGTAATTCTGACAGGAGGTGTCTCAAACATGGCTACGAAACGTACCTATCAGCCCAAGAAGCTGCACGGCCAGAAGGTCCACGGCTTCCGCAAGAGAATGGCTACCGCCAACGGCCGCAAGGTCCTGGCCCGTCGTCGCGCCAAGGGCCGCGCCCGGCTGTCCTACTAAGCGAGACGGCAAGCGCGGGAGACACTTGAACAGACGTTTTCAGGGACGGCGGGAATTTTTGGATTCCTCCGTCCCTTGACGAGTTTTCGTTCAAATGGCAAGGCAGGGAGTACGATGAAACGAGCGGTAACGCTGAAGGAAAATTACGAGTTCCGGCGGATGTACCAGAAGGGCGCCTCTGCCGTGGGCGGAGGCATGGTGGTCTATTGCCGGAAAAACAAGCTGGACCACAACCGCCTGGGCATCACGGTGTCCGTGAAACTGGGACATGCCGTGGTCCGCAACCGGGCCCGGCGCCGCCTGCGGGAGGTCTACCGCCTCCACGCGCCGCAGCTGAAAAAAGGCTACGACGTGGTGCTGGTGGCACGGGGCCGCACGGCAGCATGCCCCTGGAAGGATCTCAACGAGACCTTTTTGCGGCTGTGCCGGAAACTGGATCTGCTGGAGGCTGCGGAATGAAGCACCTGTTACGGGACATTCTGATCGCACTCGTGAAATTTTACAGGGCGGCCATTTCCCCTTATCGGCCGCCCTGCTGCCGCTATATCCCCACCTGCTCCCAATACGCCCTGGAGGCCCTGGAAAAATACGGGGCCCTCAAAGGCGGCTGGCTGGCTTTCCGCCGTATCCTGCGCTGCAATCCCTTCCACAAGGGCGGGTATGATCCCGTCCCCTGAGGAAACCGGTCCGGCGCCGGCCCGATGTCCGGCACCGCGCCCAAACCGATTCGATTTCCGTAAACTTATTGGAGGAAACGCATTATGTCAACCATCGTTTACTGGATCTGTACACCGTTCGCATGGTTGGTCCGTCTGTTCTACAATCTGACCGGCTCCTACGGCGTGTCGCTGATCCTGTTCACCCTGGTCATCAAGCTGATCCTGCTGCCCTTCCAGATGAAGTCCAAGAAGAGCATGGTCCGCATGAACCGGATGTCCGGGAGAATGCAGGAGATCCAGAAAAAGTACGCCAATAACCGCGTCAAGATGAACGAGGAGATGCAGAAGTTCTACGAGGAAGAGGGCGTCAACCCCATGAGCGGGTGCCTGTGGAGCTTTCTGCCGCTGCCCATTTTGATGGCCCTGTACTATATCATCCGGGAACCCATCGTCTACTTCATGAACTTCGGCGGCCGGGCCGCCGGTCTGGAAGTGGTGGCGGCCGCCCGTCAGGTGATCGAAAACGCCGGCATCACCCTGACCAGCAACGCCGCCTATGAGCAGATCGAGATCTCCCAGATCATCAACAGCCAGTTCCCCGACTTCATTGCCCAGCACAGCGGCTGGGTGAACGTCAACTACACCTTCCTGGGTGTGGACCTCAACTCCATCCCCACCAGCAGCTTCGGGATGCTCAAAGAGGGCATCACCTGGGGCGCCGTGGGTCTTTTGCTGATCCCCATCATCTCCGCTGCCATGCAGCTTCTGGTGATGAAGATCAGCATGAAGGGCCAGGCCAACAGCTCTGCGGCTGCCGCCAACAAGAGCATGCTGCTGATGATGCCTCTGTTCTCCCTGTGGATCGGCTTCTCCCTGCCTGCCGCCCTGGGCGTGTACTGGATTGCCCAGAGCATGTTCTCTGCCATCCAGGAGTTCTTCATGGGCAAGTTCTATAACAAGAAGCTGGAAGAAGAGGAAGAGGCCCGCTATCAGGCCCGTCAGGCCGACCGGCAGAAGCGGATGGAAGAGGGCCGCAAGCGCCAGGAGGAGATCCGCCAGCAGGGCGTCCAGAAGCAGAGCCTGAAGGAAAAGCGGAAGGCCGCTCAGGAAGCCAAGGCCAAAAAGGCCCAGAAGGCCGCCACCAGCACCACGGAGGCCGGCCGGGTGGGAGACCGTCCCTATGCCCGGGGCCGTTCCTACAAGGCGGACCGCTACGATGAGAGCGAAACCAAATAAGGAGCTTGTTACGCCATGAGAGAATTTATTGATGTAACGGGCAAGACCGAGGACGAGGCCCTGTCGAAGGCGCTGGAGCAGCTGGGCCTTGAACGGGACGATGTGTCCGTTGAGATTTTGGAGCGCGCCAAGTCCGGCTTCCTGGGCCTTGGCAGCTGTCCCGCCAAGGTGCGGGTGTATTACGGCGAGGAGACGGAGCCTGCTGCGCAGCCCGCTCCCGCCCAGCAGGAAGCTCCCGCCCCCGCACCGGAGAAGAAGCCCCGCCCTGAGAAGAAGGCGGCCGCTCCCGCTCCTGCTGTGGAGGAGACCCGGGAGGAGAAGGCTCAGAGCCCCGCTCCCGCTGCCGCGGAGCTGGGGGAGGAGGTCCACGACGAGAAGTCCGAGGCCATCCGCACCTTCCTTACCGGCCTGCTGGCCCAGATGGAGAGCGAAGCGGTGGTCCGGGTGTATCTGCCGGAAAAGGGCCGCTATAAGGTGATCCTGGAGGGCAAGAACCTGGGGGCTCTGATCGGCCGCCGGGGCGAGACCCTGGACGCTATCCAGCAGCTGACCAGCTACTCCGTCAACCGCTCCGGCGGCGGACGGGTCCGGGTCCAGCTGGACGCGGAGAACTACCGGGAAAAGCGGGAGCAGAGCCTCCAGCACCTGGCCCGGAAGGTGGCCGCCAAGGTCACCCGCTATCGCCGCAGCGTGACCCTGGAGCCCATGAACGCCTATGAGCGCCATGTGATCCACACCGCGCTGCAGGACGTGCCGGGTGTGACCACCTACTCCACCGGAACGGAGCCCAACCGCCGTGTGATCGTGGCCTACGACCGGGAGAAAAAGTAAATCCATCCACAAAAACCGGCCCGAGGTGGAAATCCTCCGGGCCGGTTTTTTGGTTTGCGGCGGTTTTCCGCTGAAACGGGGCAAACATGGGGCCCGTTCTCCACAATTTTTGAGAGTTTGTGCAAAACCTGCGGGGTTTCGGGAGAAAGAAGGACCCAAACCGCCCGCAGACTTGACAAGATTTTAAAAACGTGATAGAGTGCATCCTGTTAGAAAGGCTGTGACAGGGAAGAGTATCCCTTGATCCCCGGACAAGAGAGAGGACGGTCGGTGCGAGTCCTTGCGGGGGAGGGGAGAAGGCACCCTGGAGCCGCGGAGCGGAAATGCTTCGCCGGTCCCCGCCGTTACCGGGAATGAAGCGCGTGCCAGCCAGGCACGAATTCAGGTGGAACCACGGATCGTTTTGATTCGCCCTGAGCCCTTGGGCTCAGGGCGTTTTTTTGCCCTGAGTCGCAAAAATACGACAGAAAAGGAGCATTACCATGAAAAACAGCGAAAAGACCATGGAAAAGATCGTAGCCCTGTGCAAGGGCCGGGGATTCATCTTCTCCGGCAGCGAGATCTACGGCGGCCTGGCCAATACCTGGGACTACGGCCCTCTGGGCGTGGAGCTCAAGAACAACGTGAAGAAGGCCTGGTGGAAGAAGTTCGTCCAGGAGAACCCCTATAACGTGGGTCTGGACGCCGCCATCCTCATGAACCCCCAGACCTGGGTGGCCTCCGGCCATCTGGGCGGCTTCTCCGATCCCCTGATGGACTGCAAGGAGTGCAAGGAGCGCTTCCGGGCCGATAAGCTCATCGAGGACTGGGCCGGCGAGAACGGCGTGGAGCTGGAAAAGCCCATCGACGCCTTCTCCCAGGCGGAGATGAAGGACTTCATCGAGTCCCACAACATCCCCTGCCCCTCCTGCGGCAAGCACAACTTCACCGACATCCGGCAGTTCAACCTGATGTTCAAGACCTTCCAGGGCGTCACCGAGGATGCCAAGAACACCGTGTACCTGCGGCCTGAGACTGCCCAGGGCATCTTCGTCAACTTCCAGAACGTCCAGCGCACCACCCGCCGGAAGCTGCCTTTCGGCGTCTGCCAGATCGGCAAGTCCTTCCGCAACGAGATCACCCCCGGCAACTTCACCTTCCGTACCCGGGAGTTTGAGCAGATGGAGCTGGAGTTCTTCTGCAAGCCCGGCACCGACCTGGAGTGGTTCCAGTACTGGCGCTCCTTCTGCAAGGAGTGGCTGCTGAACCTGAACATCAGCGAGGAGCACCTGCGGCTGCGTGACCACAGCCCCGAGGAGCTGTGCTTCTACTCCAAGGGCACCACGGACTTCGAGTTCCTCTTCCCCTTCGGCTGGGGCGAGCTGTGGGGCGTGGCGGACCGCACCGACTACGACCTGACCCAGCACCAGACCACCTCCGGCAAGGATATGACCTACTTCGATCCCGAGACCAACGAGCGGTATATCCCCTACGTGGTGGAGCCCTCTCTGGGCGCCGACCGCGTGACCCTGGCCTTCCTCATTGAGGCCTACGACGAGGAGGTCGTGGACGCCGAGAAGAACGACGTCCGGGTGGTCATGCATTTCCATCCCGCCCTGGCGCCCTTCAAGGTGGCGGTGCTGCCCCTGTCCAAGAAGCTCTCCGACAAGGCCCGGGAACTCCAGGCCGAGCTTGCCAAGGACTGGATGGTGGACTTCGACGAGACCGGCTCCATCGGCAAGCGGTATCGCCGCCAGGACGAGATCGGCACGCCCTACTGCGTCACCGTGGACTTCGACACCGTGGGCGACGCCGAGAAGGAAGGCGACAACTGCGTCACCGTCCGGGATCGGGACACCATGGAGCAGGTGCGTCTGCCCATCAGCGAGCTCAAGGCGTATCTGGCTGAAAAGCTGGCTTATTGATCGACCCGGTTTTTTCAATCAACAGCCCAGGACCGGCGGAGGTTCCTCCGCCGGTCCGTTTTTTTGCGGTTTTGACAAGAAATTTGTGTGTCCCGCCAAAAAAAGGTAAACCTTTTCTCACGGGCGGACACTTGTATTTCCCGTCCGGATTTTTTATGATACCAGTAGGAAGGTGCGCGCGAAACCAACGGAACAGAGAAAGGAGAACAGTATGGAAAAACTCTTCCGACTACAAGAAAACGGCACCACTGTCCGCACGGAGGTCCTGGCCGGTCTTACCACCTTCATGACCATGGCCTACATCATCGCCCTGAACCCCAACCTGCTCACCAACTTTGATACGGGTTCGGCCCTTTGGAACGGTGTGTTCCTGGCCACCTGCATCGCCTCCGCACTGGCCATGTTCTGCATGGCGTTTCTGGCCAACAAGCCCTTCGCACTGGCCCCCGGCATGGGCCTCAACAGCTTCTTTGCCGTGGTGGTTTCCAACATCGTGACCCTCACCGGCATGAGCTATGTCCAGTCCTTCCAGTCCGCTCTGGTCATCATTTTGCTGGAGGGTATCGTCTTTTTGGTCCTCTCCGTTCTCAACATCCGGGAGAAGATCGTCAACGCCATCCCTCTGGGTGTGCGCCTTGGCATCGCCCCCGCCATCGGCCTCATGCTGATGAACATCGGCCTGGGTTCCAACGTGGGC
The DNA here is from genome assembly GCA_944387015.1 of uncultured Oscillospiraceae bacterium. Taxonomy (GTDB): domain Bacteria; phylum Bacillota; class Clostridia; order Oscillospirales; family Oscillospiraceae; genus Oscillibacter. The sequence goes on along the minus strand of CALXDH010000006.1, from coordinate 29,319 downwards.
GTGTACTCTGAAAATGGCGGCCCCTTCTACGTGATGCGGGACTTCTTCGGCGCGCTGACCCCCAGCGTGACCCAGACCACTATGGGCAGCGGCTACTCCACCATGGTCCTCACTGTGGTGACCATGTTCGTGGGCCTCTTCGTCACCGTGATCCTGGCCAAGAAAGGCGTCAAGGCCTCTGTGCTGCTGGGCATGCTGGTGGCGTCCATCGTCTACTGGATCGGCGACTTCGCGGTGCTGGGCGTGAATCCCTTCGCGTCCCTCTCCACTGCTTCCTTTGTGCCTCCCTTCGCCGACATGGTGGAGACCACCCTCTTCAAGTTTGACTTCAACGGCTTTTTGCAGATCGGCTGGTTCACCGCCATCACCCTGGTGATCACCTTCTGCATGATCGACATGTTCGATACCATCGGCACCCTGGTGGGCACCGCCTCCCGGGCCGGCATGGTGGATAAGGAAGGCAACATGCCCAACATGAAGGAAGCCCTCATCTCCGACGCCATCGGCACCGTGGCCGGCGCCTGCACCGGCACCTCCACCGTCACCACCTTCGTGGAGTCCGCCTCCGGCGTGGAGGCCGGCGGCCGCACGGGCCTCACCGCCCTCACCACCGGCATCCTGTTCCTGGCCTGCATCTTCATCGCCCCCATCGCCGCCATTATTCCCGCGGCGGCCACCTCCTCCGCCCTCATCTATGTGGGCGTGCTGATGGTCATGGGTCTGAAGAATGTGGACTTCGACGATTTGGACCAGATGGTGCCCGTCTCTTTGATGCTGATCGCCATGCCCATCTCCGGCTCCATCGGCCACGCCATCGGCATCGGCCTCATCTCCTACACCGTCATCAAGGTCTTCACCGGCAAGGCCAAGGAGGTCTCCGCACTGACCTATGTGATCTCCGTGCTGTTCCTGGTGAAGTTCTTCCTGATCGTCTGACACACGGCAAAACACAAATCAAAAGACGCGGCCCAACGGGCCGCGTCTTTTTTATCGCTCCATCCATGTTGAGAGCAGCTGCCGTGCCGGACGGGTGTAGTCCTGGCGCCGGAAGGGAAAGCGCTCCAGTGCCGAGCGTCGGGCAGGGGAGATGTGGCAGTAGCCCCGGGGGTGCTTTTCCAGGTAGCGCTGGTGGGATTCCTCCGCCGGAAAGAAGGTTTCCAGCGGTTTGAGTTCCACGGCAAAAAAGGGGACGGCCGCGGCCTCCATGGCTGCCACCGCCCGGACCCGCTCCTCCTGGTCTGGGGACGTCCAGTAGATCCCTGTTTGGTACTGGGTGCCGATATCCGCCCCCTGGCGGTTTGGCAGCTCCACGTCCACCACCGCGAAAAAGGCGAAGAGCAGCGCCTCCAGGGAGGTCTCCGCCGGGTCCCAGGTCACCTGCACCGCCTCCCGGAAGCCGGTGATGCCGGTGCATACATCCTCGTAGTTGGCATGGGCGGCGCTGTCGCCGTTGGCGTAGCCGCACACCACGTCCGTAACGCCCGGCAGGCGGCGGTACAGGGCCTCCATGCCCCAGAAACAGCCGCCTGCCAGGCAGATAGTCTGATCCTTCATACGTCCTCCCGGCGCCTCAGGCGCCGTGCTGTGCCGTTTCCGGCGTGTTTTTTGGCTGCTGTCAGAAAAACATGCCCATAAAGCCGTCGGGCCGCTCCGCGGCCTGGTCCCACACCTCCCGGAACACGCCGGGGGCGATGGTGCGGGCGGACACCTCTCCGGGGACGTTCAGCGTCCGCACGTCCTCCGGGAAGGGATCGGCGGAGAGGGCTTCCTCCCGGCCATGCTCGTCGCCGTAGGCAAACCACAGCCCGTTGGGGTAGAGCTCCACCCGCCGGGTCTCCCGGTTTTCCCGGTCCAGCTCCGAATAGACCTGCTTTGCTTCATCCTCCTGGGGATGATCGTATTCCAGTAAAATATAGCGCATGATTTCCACCTTTCAAGAGGGATTGTTGAAAAATGCCCGGATCTCCGCTTCATCGGCCTGAACGCTGCCCTGGGCAAAGCCGCCCCGTCCGCCGCCCCGTCCATGGAGGGCGGCATTGAGCGATTTCACCAGCGGGGCCACCTCTGTCCCGTCCGCGCGGACCAAAGCATAGCTGTATTGTCCGTCCTGGCCGGAAAACACCGCCGCCAGGCCGCCGCATTCCTTTGCCACCGCGTCCGCCAGCTTCCGCACGCCGTCGGAGCGCATGGGGGACTCCACCAAAAGCACGTCCCCTTTTCCCCGAAGTTCCTGGGCTTTGTGGAAAAATACCGTCTCCTCCAGCTCCGTCATCCGCTGCTTGGCGGCGGTGAGCTCTGCTTCCAGCCGCTCCACGGCGGCCGCGGCATCCAGGGGCTTGACGCTCAGCTGCTGGCCCACCGCCCGGGCCTGGTCGTAGGTGCCGGAGAGGTAGCGGTAGGCCCGCTCCCCGCAGAGGATCTCCATCCGGACGCCGGAGCGGAACTTCTGGCAGGAGAGGACCTTGATGATCCCCACCTGGCCCGCCCGGAGGACGTGGGTGCCGCAGCAGGCGCAGCAGTCCGCCCCCGGGAAAGTGACGATGCGCACCTGTCCCGTCAGGGCCTTTTTGCTGCGGTAGTCCAGCTGTTCCAGCTCCTCCGGGGAGGGGTAGGTGATCTCCACCGGGGTGTCCGCCCAGATTGCCCGGTTGGCCTCTTCCTCCGCGGCCAGGACCTGCTGCCAGGTGAGCTCCGCGTTATAGTCGATGGTGACGGTGTCGGCCCCCATGTGGAAGCCCACATTGTCGCAGTGGTAGTCCCGGCAGAGGATGCCGGAGAGGATGTGCTCTCCGGAGTGCTGCTGCATATGGTCGAAGCGGCGGGCCCAGTCGATGGCGCAATCCACGTTTTCGCCAATTTCCACCGAGTTTTCGACAGTGTGGAAGATCACGCCGTTTTTCTCATGGACGTCGGTGACGGCAAGGCCGTTCATCGTGCCGTGGTCGGCGGGCTGTCCGCCCCCTTCGGGGTAGAAGGCGGTGCGGTCCAGCGTCACCAGGTATCCGCCCTTGCCCGCCTCACAGGAGAGGACCGTGGCGGTGAAGTCCTGCAAAAAGGGGTCGGCGTAATAGAGCTTTTCCGTTTCCATGGGGAACATTCCTTTCGTTTATGAGATGGATACGATCCAGCGCCAGAGGGGTTCTACGGTCAAAAGGCCCAGCAGGGCCGAGCAGAGGTTGGCGGTGATGCCATAGGCAAAGGCACGGCGGCGGCTGCCGGTCAGCAGGCGGGTATACAGTCCGCCCTCCACAAAGGCGATGACGACCTCCGCCGGAACCAGGAGGAAAAAGTACCACCAGCCTACGCCGCTTTGCACGGCGGTCACGGAAAAATACACCGCCAGCGCCCCCTGGGTGACGAGATTCACCAGCAAAAACGGCTTTCGGTTCTGTTTCCAGGAAAAGCCGAACAACACCAGCACCACGCCCTCGATCACCAGCGTGGGGAGCAGGGTGCAGAGAAATTGCAGTACATAGCCGATCCACGCCGGAGGGACCTCCACGGACTTCGTCTCCCAGTCCACGGTCACCGAGGATTGGAGCGCCGTCCGGGTGCAGGGGGGAAAGAGGTAGGTATCGCCGTTTTTGGTGGCAATGAGGATCTGATAGGTATCCGGCACGCCGAAATAACGGAAGGTGTGGAGAGATTCCCCCTGGCGGCCGGTGGGCGTCCCCTCCAGTTCTCCCCACATGGGGGCGCCGCCGGTGCCCTCCGCCGTGCAGGCGTGGTACCCCTCCGGCACGGCGGCGCGCAGGGCGTCCAGCAATTCCGTGTCCAGCGCCGCCGCTTCCTCATCCGAGTAGCTCCAGTCGATGCCGCTGTATTCGCTCTCTCCGCTTCCGTAAGTGTGGCCCTCATATTCCCCTTCCGCCACCAAGTCCAGGTAGTACCCCTCCTCCGGGGCATTTTCTACCCGCACCGTCAGCAATGGTTTGGGGCCGGAATCCGCCAGGGCGGAGACGGTCAAAAGGACGGCGGCAAGGGATGCCAGGGTCAATCTGCGCAGCATGTGTTTCATAGGGAACCTCCTTTTTCATCCGGTCTTCCAAAGAGACATCTCACCAAAAAGAACGGGAAAAGGGGGACATTCGTTTCACAAAAGCCCCAGGGCCTGCTTCCAGGTCAGCACCCGGCGACAGGCGGTATCAATGGTGTCCGGGGAGAGGGTGCCGTTTTCCACCGCTTCGAGGACCTTGGGGATCTGGGTGCGGTAGTCGGTGGTGATGATGAGGTCATTGCCCGCTTGGAGGGCCATCACCGCCACGGCGCCGTCCGTGGAATAGGCGGCCACGGCGTCCATGGCCAGGTCATCGGTCATCACCACGCCGTCAAAGCCCAGCTCGTCCCGGAGAAGGTCGTGGACCGCCGGGGAGAGGGAGGCGGGGAGGGACTCGTCCACCGCCGTCATGATGTTGTGGGACACCAGCACGGCGGTGGTGCCGTTCCCCGCGGCCATTCCGGCGGAGAAGGGGAGAAAGTCCGCGGATTCAAACTGCTCCAGCGGCCGCTGGTCCACGGCGATGCCGGTGTGGGTGTCCACGTTGCTGCCGTAGCCGGGGAAGTGCTTGAGGACGCTGCCCATACCGTCCGCGGCCATCTGTTCCACCACGGCGGTGACGCAGTCGGAGGTCCCCTCCGCATCCAGGCCGAAGGTACGGTCATAGATAAAGTCGCCGGAGTTGGTGGACACGTCCGCCACCGGGGCAAGGTTCACGTTGATGCCAAGGCCGTGGAGCAGGGCGTCCTTTTCCGCCGTGTTTTCCACCAGGGCCTCGGTGCCGCCCTGGGCGAGCAGCTTCTGGGGCGAGGGATATTTTGCACTGCGCAGATGGGGATTGGAGCTCACCCGCACCACAGTGCCGCCCTCTTCATCCACGCCGATGAGCAGAGGGATGCCGGTGTCGGCAGCGGCTGCCGTTTGATAGGCGCGGATGGTCTGGATGACATCATCGGCGGTCTTGTCCGTAAAGTCCCGGCCAAAGAGGAGATAGCCTCCCAGATGGTAGGCAGCCACGTCCTCCGCGGCGCTGTCCGCAGGACAGCGGACGAAGAACAGCTGCCCTACCTTTTCCTCCGTGGTGAGAGAGGAGAGGAGGTCGTCAATTTCCTGGGCCGCCAGTTCCTCCTCCGTGGGCTCCGGGGGCGGGGCGGGTTGCTCCTCCTCCGTCACCGGGGGCTGCTCCGTGACGTTCTGGGCGCCGCAGGCGGGGAGGGCAAGCAGCAGCAAAGCGGCCAGAGCCGCTGAGAGAAAACGTTTCATGGGACTACCTCCTTTGAAAAGGACGATTGGTCAGGATCAGTTTACCATAAGCTGTGGAAAAAGAAAAGAGACGGAGCCTTACGGCTCCGCCTGTACGTTTATTTCTTTCTGGGATACGGCGCAGGGTCATCGGTAAGTCCCGCCAAATAGTCCATGCTGGTCTCCAGTGCCAGAGCGATCCGCCGGCACTGCTCAAAGGTCATGTTCCGCTTCCCAGTCTCGATTTTGGAGTAATCGCTCTGGTCGATGCCTGTGAGCATCTGCATCTTCACCTGAGAGTATTTTCGTTCCTTCCGGAGCTTCCGCATGGGGGTCATACCATCACCTCATGAAAATTATGCCCCGGTGACCTATTGATAATAGGGTGAAATAGACCTATTATGGAGTAGGGGAGGTGATGAGATGCCAGACTACAAGGAATTGTATTTACAGCTGATGCGGGCAACGGAAAAGTCGATTCGCATATTGGTGGAAGCGCAGCAAAACTGTGAGGAGCAGATTTTGCAGGAGGAAGAACAAGAGAGCCGGACATGATGTCCGGCTCTCTTTGGGTGTATCGGATTTATTCCTCGGGCTTCACGAGCGCGATGTGCAGCTCGTCCAGCTGCTTCTGGGTGACCTCGCTGGGGGCGCCCATCATCACGTCCATGGCGTTCTTGTTCATGGGGAAGGGGATGATCTCCCGGATGGAGTCCTCGCCTGCCAGCAGCATCACCATGCGGTCCACGCCCGGGGCAATGCCGGCATGGGGGGGTGCGCCGTAGGTGAAGGCGTTGTACATGGCGGGGAACTTGGCCTTCACGTCCTCCTCGCCCAGGCGGACCAGCTCAAAAGCCTTGATCATGATCTCGGGGTCATGGTTCCGCACGGCGCCGGAGGAGAGCTCCACGCCGTTGCACACCAGGTCGTACTGGTCGGCGGTGATGGAGAGGGGATCGATCTCGCCCCGCTCGGCCTTGAGCAGCACTTCCAGGCCGCCGGAGGGCATGGAGAACGGGTTGTGGCAGAACTCCAGCTCGCCGGACTCCTCGCCGATCTCGTACATGGGGAAGTCCACGATCCAGCAGAAGGCGTACTGTTCCTTGTCCATGTGGCCGGGGACGGCGGCGCCCAGGGTCTTCACCAGGACACCGGCGGTCTTCTGGGCCTCGCCCAGCTTGCCGGCGGAGAGGGCCACGAAGTCGTTGGGCTTGAGGTTCAGGGCGGAGACCACCTGCTCCTTGATGGGGCTGACGAACTTGGCGATGCCGCCCACAATCTCGCCGTTCTCGTCCAGGCGGAACCAGTAGGGCTTGCCGCCGGAGACCACTTCCACATCGGCCAGGGTCTTGTCAATAAACTTGCGGGTCTCGTGGAAGTCGCTGACCACCACGGCCTTGACGGTGTTGCCCTCAAAGGGTCCGAAGCCGCAGCCGGAGAGGACCTCGGTCACATCCTGGACCGTGAGGTCGATGCGCAGGTCCGGCTTGTCGGAGCCGTACTTCTCCATGGCCTCGGTGTAGGGGATGCGCATAAAGGGCGCGCCGGAGGCACGGTCGTACTTGCCGTACTTGGCGAAGATGGGAGGCAGCACGTCCTCCAAAACGGCGAACACGTCCTCCTGGGAGGCAAAGGCCATCTCCATATCCAGCTGATAGAACTCACCGGGGGAGCGGTCGGCACGGGCGTCCTCATCCCGGAAGCAGGGAGCGATCTGGAAATAGCGGTCGAAGCCGGAGGTCATCAGCAGCTGCTTGAACTGCTGGGGAGCCTGGGGCAGAGCGTAGAACTTGCCGGGGTGGTTCCGGGCGGGCACCAGATAGTCCCGGGCGCCCTCGGGGGAGGAGGCCGTCAGGATGGGGGTGGTGATCTCCAGGAAGCCGTGGGCGGTCATGGCCTGGCGCAGGGCGGCCACCACGTTGCAGCGCAGAACGATGTTGTTCTTCACCTCGGGGTTGCGCAGGTCCAGATAGCGGTACTTGAGCCGCTGGGCCTCGTCGGCATCCCGGCTGCGGTTGATCTGGAAGGGCAGCTCGTTGTGGCGGCAGCGGCCCAGGACCTCGATCTTCTCGGGGACGATCTCGATCTCGCCGGTGGCCATCTTGGCGGACTTGCTGGCCCGCTCCCGGACGGTGCCCGCCACGGAGATGGTGGACTCCTTGGTGATGGACTTGAAGGTGTTTACCATTTCGGGGGTCTCCGCCACCACCTGGGTGGTGCCGTAGAAGTCCCGGACCACGGCAAACGCCAGCTCGGCGCCCACTTCCCGGACGTTTTCCAGCCAGCCGCAGATCTGCACGGACTTGCCGGCGTCGGAGAGGCGCAGCTCCCCGCAGGTATGGGTACGATTCTGCATCATAATTGGTTGTTCCTTTCTATTTCTTCTCAGTATGGGTAAACAAAACATCAACCGAGGCCGATGGCGCTTACAAGGTTGCAAGGTATCCCAGGGTATCCAGCATCCCGGCAGCCGCGGCCATATCCACAGGATCGGTGGATTCTGCGGTGACGGTGGCTGCGGCGCACCAGGCATCCAGCTGCTCCTGGGCGGGAATGGCGGCGGCCTGGTCCACTATATCATCATTTTCACTGGGATCCATCCGAAAGACCACGATATAGCGGTCCTCCTCCGTCAGCACGGCGGAGACCTTTCCAATCCCCAGGGATTTGAGTGCGGCAATATTTTCATCGGAGAACTGATCCAGAGAGATCAGGTCCGGCGATTGTCCGCTGTACGTTTGGCTGTATTTCCAGATCAGGTAACTGATATACTCCTGATCGTCAAGATGATCATTGATCTGAGTGCGCAGGGTGGAGGCCATCTCCCGGGACTCCTTCTCGGTATAAAGTCCGTATTCGTCATCCCGGTAGAAGACGGCATACATCCCGTAGATGAAATTCTGCTGGGTGAGGTAGCGGTTGAGCTCGCCGGAAGTGAAGTCCCGCAGGCTCTCCTGCAGGTTTATCCAGACACACTCGGAGATATACATGGTCTCATAGACGTCCCGGGTGATGCCCATATAGTCGGAGAGATAGGAAAACGATTCCATATCTGCCTGTTGGGCCTGAGTGGGGGGATACTCCGTCTGGTGGTTCATCAGGACCGCAGTGCGGATGCACTCCTCCCGGGTGTCGGCAAGGACTTTCTGAGCCGGGCTCATACCGCCCTTATCCGGGGCATCCCAGTCGATGGGGACGGAGACATCAATGCCGTACTTTTCCATCATATATTCCGCAAAATCTCCCTGGAATTCCTCGTCCATCAGGTATGCGGAATATTCTTCGGGATAGTTGTCATAGCGGGAGAAATAGTGGGAGATCGTTTGTTCAGAGATCTCATAACTCAGCTGCAGGGCGTAAAGACCGGCAGTGACGTCGAAGCCATCCACCGTCATCATGACCTCATCCGGATCCTTATCCAGCAGCGCCTGGGACAGTACCAGGGGCTTGGGTGTGAAGCGTACCCGCAGGGACGGGTCCACGATCCGGGCCAGCATGGCGGCGGCCTGTCCCCGGTTCAAATACTCCGTTCCGCTGAATGTTCCGTACTCGTTGCTGCCGGTAAGGATACCGGCATTGTAAAAGTCCAGAACGACGGAATTGCGGGTCACATCCGGCAGCGCCGTAATGGAATTGATGGGGGTCAGGGCGTCCTCCGGCAGAATGGCGGTCAAAAAGAAAACCAGATCATACCGGGTGCAGGGCTGACTGGGAAATTCATCGAACTCGCCCATCGACCACAGCGTGATGGCCAGCTGGCCTTCCGGATTGATGACTTCCAGACCGGACAGATCTCCAGCCTGCGCCAGGATCGGCAGGTTCAGAAGGTAGTCCACTGCCGGCTGATACCAGGCCTCCCCCGGGTCGGGAGCATCGAATTTGCCGTCGCCGCCGTTGAGCAGCTCATGGAGCCGGGCCACGATGACGATGATCTGGGCATAGGTCAGCGACGAGTGAGGATCGAACGAGGTGGCGGATTTGCCGTCCATGAGGCCGGTTTCATAACAGATTTGAACAGCATCGTCACACCAGGTCCCCTGGGTATCTGTAAAAGGGACGGAGTAGGTGCGGGATTGGGGAACGAGGCTTCCGGAGTGATAGGCGGCAGCAGGAGCCGCCAGGGAAAGGGACAGGGCCGCAGCCGTCAGCAGGGCCAGTGCAGCATGCCGGATGGGTTTCACAGGGCATCCTTCCTTTCATTCCACTGATTCCGCAAACAGTTCGAAATGGCTCAGAACCACCCGCCCCAGTAGGGGAGGGCGGCCACCCGGGCGTCGATGTTGGTGAGGTTCACCGTCTCCCAGGCGGGAGCGTAAGTGACGTCAGGCAGCCGGTCCGCGGGCAGGGAGCCCTGGGCCTTTACGATCTGGTTCTCCAGGAGCTTATGTTCCTCGGTCCAGGTCTGGCCCTGGGCGGTGAGGCCCCGGTAGCCGGTTTGATAGACGGTGGTGCAGGCGGGGATCTCCATATCCAGCTCCCGGGCCAGCGTCTCGCAGAGGACGTAGCCGCGCAGGGTGTCCACCGCCTCGTCGGTGGTGGTGCGGCCGCTCATCTCCAGGGACCAGGAGGCAAAATGGGAGTGGTTATAGGAACTGCAGGTGCTCACCAGCGTGGGGGCGAACTGCTCGGCGGTGATGTCCTGGCCGCCGATGGTCATGAGCACTGTCTCCGGCTCCGTGCCCAGCAGGTCCCGGCACACGTCCAGGGGCTTGAGGTCCAGGGTCAGCCGCTCACTGGGAGCCACCAGCCGGGCCAGCATGGCGGCGGCTGCCGCCCGGGTCAGGGCCGCGTCCTCCTCCAGGGTGCCGTATTCGTCCTTGCCGCTGAGGACGCCCCAGCGGTAAAAGGCCATGATGTCCGCTTCCTGGCAGTCCGGCACGGCGGAGACCTGATTGATCTCCGGCAGGGTGGTGCCGGTGTCCTTCAGGACGGCGGCAAGCAGCGTTAAAAACTCGCCCCGGTGACAGCTGCCGGTGGGCGTCTGGGTCATGGCGGCATAGTCCTCGCTGGACGCCAGGGAGGGGATCTCCTGGCGCAGGTATCCGTCATAGGGGGTCCACCAGTCGGCGCCGGTGAGGGAGATGGGCTCAAAGTAGTCCAGCGTCCCGCCGGAGAGCAGCCGGTGGAACCGGGCGGAGATCACGATGATCTGGGCGTGGGTCAGTCCCGACTGGGGCAGGAAATGGCGGCTGTCCACGCCGTCCATCAGCCCGGCCTTGCAGCAAATATCCGCCGCCTCTTCGCAGATGGTGCCGGCGGTGTCGGTGAATGCGGCGTAGTCCCGCATCCGGGGAATCAGCCAGTCGTCGCCCTCCGCCGCAGCGGCAAAGGGAAGGATGGAGAGCAGCATGGTCAGGGTCAGACACAGGGTCAACAGACGCTTACACTTCATCTTGCACCTCCAAATCCAATACGATACGTATTATATAAAGAAGATACTACGAATTGGAATGAACTGGAAGGCTTATCGGAACAGCAAAAACGCTGCGTCTGCCGCCAGCAGCACCAGAAGCAGCCGGATGACGACGGAAAAAACAGCGGGAGGCAGGCGGTTGGCCAGGCGCTCCAGCAGAGGCTGAAGGCCGTAGAGAAGGATCATTCCGCCCACGCCGAAGCGGAGGCTGGGGTTCAGGGCGATCCGGCCCTGGAAGTTGAAGGCGAAGCGGTGGTAGTCCCACAGCCAGCCGCCGGTGGTCCACTCCATGATATAGCTGCCGATGAGCTCCACCACGGTGGTGATGACCACGATGGCCACGAACACCAGCACCGGCGTGATGGGCACGGGGCCCAAACGGATGGACCGGCGTTTCAGGCTCTGAAGGGAGAACAGCAGGATCAGTGCCCCCACGCCGTAGATGACGCAGTAGGGTCCGAAGAGCACCCCCCGGTTGGAATATCCCCAGCGGTAGATCACCACTTCCAGAAAGACTTCGTAGATCCATCCGATGATGGAGTAGAGCATGAAGTAGAAAAAGTAATGGGAGAACTTCTCTTTCATCGATGGGCCCATAGGCAGCTCCTTTTCAAAATGGTCCCGGGCCGGATGGCCGGGGGGCGGGGCTTATGCAGCCGGGGCGGCCAGATCCCACAGGGATTCCAGCACGGCCCCGCACTGGGTCTGATCGGTGACGTAACAGGTGATGGGGGAACGCTGGCCGGGGGTGTCATAGCTCCAGGAATCCCGGCACACAAGGGTCAGGACCTCGGTGTCCGTCCCGTCCGAGACGGTGAGCAGACAGGCGTAGGACTGGGTTTTCGGGGCCTTTTCCTTCTTGCTTTCGGAGGCGGGCAGGAATTGCTGTATCAGGTTGGTGGGCGGGCGGCGGAATTCCAGGGAGCTTAGCTGCTGCCAGAGGGTCTGCCAGTCGTCCTCTTCCGCCGTCAGGGTCCGGGTGCGCTGCTGGGCGCCGTCGGTCTCACCCTCCTCCGGGTAGAAGGTCACGGTAAGACTGACGCTCCGGGCGTCCACATCCGGTACCAGCTCATCCAGTCCCAGGGGCCGCTTGTACCACTGGCCGAAGAGGAGCAGTGCCACCAGCACCACCATCAGGGCGATATAGAGGACTTTTTTCCGGTCCATGGGAGTGGTACCTCCTCCCTCAGCCCAGGATGACGGAGCCCTTTTCCCGCTCCGCCAGGCCGGCTTTGATGCGGTAGATGGTGGCGGCGGGCTCCAGCTTGGTCTGCTCGCCGGTGGTCAGGTCCTTGCAGGCCACCACGCCGGCGTTGATCTCGTCCTCGCCCAGGAAGATGACGTAGGGGATGTGGAGCTTGTCGGCGTAGGAGATCTTCTGCTTGAACTTCTTGTCCTCACAGTGGAGCTGGGTGCGGATGCCGTTTTCCCGCAGGGCCGTGGCCAAGGAAATGGCGGGGGAGAGGTCCTCCGTCATAGGCAGGATCAGCACGTCCGCCGGAGCGGTGGGCAGGTCCGGGTTCAGCATGCCCTGCTCGCCCAGCACGTAGAACAGGCGGGTCAGACCGATGGAGATGCCGGCGCCGGGCAGCTGGCGGTCGGTGTAGAACTCCGCCAGGTTGTCGTACCGTCCGCCGGAGCAGACGGAGCCGATCTCCGGGTGGTCCAGCAGCGTGGTCTCGTAGACGGTGCCGGTGTAGTAATCCAGACCCCGGGCGATGGAGAGATCCACGGCGAAGTTCTCCGCCGGGACGCCGAAATCAGCGAGATAGCGCACCACGGTCTTGAGTTCCTCCAGGCCCGCGTCAAAGGTCTCGCTGCGGCCCTGATAGCCCTCCAGGGCGGAGAGGACCTCCTCGTTGCTGCCGGAGATGGCGATGAAGCGCAAGATCTCGTCCGCCTTCTCCGCGGGGATGGCAAAGTCCTCCACCAGGATGGTCTTGACCTTCTCGGGGCCGATCTTGTCCAGCTTGTCCACGGTGCGCATCACGTCGGCGGACTGCTCCGTAAGGCCCAGGCTGGCGTAAAAGCCGTTGAGGATCTTGCGGTTGTTCACCCGGATCTGGAACCGCTTGAGGCCCAGGGTGGAGAAGGTCTTGTAGATGATGGCGGGGATCTCCGCCTCGTTGATGATGGAGAGCTTGCCATCGCCGATGATGTCGATATCCGCCTGATAGAACTCCCGGAAGCGGCCACGCTGGGCCCGCTCGCCCCGGTAGACCTTGCCGATCTGGTAGCGGCGGAAGGGGAAGGAGAGGTCGTTGTAGTGCAGGGCCACGTACTTGGCCAGAGGCACCGTCAGGTCAAAGCGCAGGCTCAGGTCGCTGTCGCCCTTCTGGAAGCGGTAGATCTGCTTTTCCGTCTCGCCGCCGGCCTTGGCCAGCAGCACGTCGCTGGACTCGATGACGGGGGTATCCAGGGGGGTGAAGCCGTAGAGGGAATAGGTGCGCCGGAGGATCTCCATGATGCGCTCCATCTGCTGCTGGGGTGCCGGCAGCAGCTCCATAAAGCCGGACAGCGTCCGGGGGGTCATTTTTGCCATACTGACAACTCCTTTTGATGATATAAAAAGCGGTGGATGGGGAAAAAAGAATGCTCCCGTCCCAGGCGATTGGGACGAGAGCAGGATCCTGCTTCGTGGTGCCACCCAAATTCAAGACCCCGGTGGGGTCTCCTTTGGCCTCCGGTGGTACGGGGAGGGGGCCGTGGGCGTTTCCGCCCCCGCTCCGCCGCTGTCCTTCCTTCACGCCGGCCGGGGCGCTCTCAGCGGGCGCGTCCCTCTCTGTGGGGCCGGAAACTGTGGAGTACTGCTGCGGCATCTGCGCGGAAATCCAGAGAAATTGTATCGAATTCCCCGGGAAAAGTCAAGCGATGGGCCGGTTGGAAGCGGGGTTGACGATGAGGCGCCAGTCCAGATCGCCCCGGGCCAGACCCAGCACCAGCACCTCTGCCGTGGCGATGTTGCTGGCAAAGGGAATGTTGTTCTGGTCGCACAGCCGGGAGATATAGGCCACGTCTCCCGCCATGGACTCGTTGCTGGGATCGTTGAAGAACAGCACCAGGTCAAACTCGTTATAGGCGATGCGGGCGCCGATCTGCTGGCTGCCGCCGTGGGCGTAGGACAGGAAGCAGTGGACCTGCAGGCCCGTGGCCTCAGAGACCATGTGGCCGGTGGTGTTGGTGGCGTAGATATGATGACGGGATAAAATGCCGGCATAAGCGGTGCAGAACTGCACCATAAGGTCCTTCTTGTTGTCGTGGGACATGAGCGCGATGTTCATGGAACAGGCTCCTTTCTATCTGATTCGCAGCAGAGGGACACGCTCCCCCTGAATGCGTTTTGCAATATTTCGATAAGCCGCGGCGGAGAGCTGACTTCCCGCCAGCGGGACGGGGATGCCCCGGTTGAGGCACAGCGGCAGGGCGTCATCCTCCGGTACCACGCCCAGCAGGGGAAGTCCCGCTTTGTCGATGGCGTCGTCGATGGTGGCGTGGAGCTGGCGCAGCAGCTTCTTGCGCACCCGGTTCACCACCAGATGGAGCCGGCCTGCGGGAAAGCGGTTTAGTTCCATCACGGTGTGCTGGGCGTCCCGCAGGGAGGAGGCGTCCGTACAGGTGACCACCACGCAGCGGTCCGCGCCGCAGGTAGCCAGGCGGAAACCGGTGCCAAGGCCCGCCGGTGCGTCCAGAAGACAAAAATCAAATCGGCGCCGGACCTCCTGGAGCAGCGAGATCATCTGGGTCTCAGTCACCGGACGGCCCCGGTTGGAAACCGGCGCGGTGAGCAGATACAGACCCGATACCTTGGGATGCTCCACTACGGCGGCGGAGAGGGGACAGCGTCCCTGGGCCACATCGGAAAAATCCATCAGCGCCCGGTCGGAAAGACCCAGCGCCAGATCCAGGTTCCGCAGTCCGATGTCGCAGTCCAGACACAGTACCCGCCGGCCGCTCTGGGCCAGGGCGGTACCTACGCCGGAGACGAAGGAGGTCTTTCCCGTGCCGCCCTTACCGGAGACGACGGCAATGCACATACCCTGGGATGTCATGGGAAAACCTCCTCCTTTTTCATACACTCTATCGTTCCATTATAACGGATTCTTTTTGATTTTTGCAAATAATCTGGGATATTTTTTCGGCGTTTCCCGAATTTTTTTCACCAGCACCAGCCGGTGGCGCACATCGGTGCCGGGAATGGCATAGTCCCGGACCTGGGCCGTCTCGCCGCCCAGGGTCCGCAGGGCGGTCTCTGCGGCCGCCAGTTCCTGGTCCGAGTCCACGGATTTCATGGCCAGGAAGGACCCGCCCACCTTTACCAGCGGCAGGCTCAGTTCCGCCAGTACCGGCAAAGACGCTACCGCCCGGGACACGGCCAGATCATAGCTTCCCCGGTGCTCCGCGGCAAATTCCTCCGCCCGGCCGTGGATGCAGGCCACGTCCGCAAGGCCCAGGTCATCACACACCGTCTGCAGGAAATTCACCCGCTTGCCCAGGGAGTCCAGCAGTGTCAGGCGGATCGTGGGCTCCACCAGCCGCAGCGGCATACCGGGAAAACCGGCCCCGGTGCCCACATCCACCACGGTTTTTCCGTGGAAGTCCGCCAGGGTCAGCAGCGCGGCGCAGTCCAGGAAGTGGAGCGTGGCCACGTCTTTGGGGTCCGTGATGGCGGTGAGGTTCATGACTTGATTGGTCTCCAGCAGCAGCTTTGCGTACTGCTGCAGCTGGGGGATGGCGTCCGTGGGAAGCCCCAGGGTCTCCAGGCCCTGCCGTAGGATGGGTTCCATCTGCTCCATTACGTGCGCTCCTTCAGAAGATCCCGGATCTCCGTCAGCAGCACTTCCTCACGGGAGGGCTGGGGCGGGGGAGGAGGCGTCTCCTCCTTCTTCCGGTGCAGGCGGTTGACGGTCTTTACCAGGCAGAACACCGCAAAGGCCATGATGAGAAAGTTCAAAACGGCGTTGATGAAATTGCCCAGCATGAGGGCGCCGCCTCCGGGCAGCTGGAAGCTGAGGCCGGAAAGGGCCTCATTCCCGCCGGCGAAGATCCCCAGGATGGGGTTGATGATGTCATTTACCAGAGAGTTGGTGATGGCGCTGAAAGCGCCGCCGATAATGACGCCCACCGCCAGGTCCAGGACATTGCCCCGGGCAATAAACTTTTTGAATTCGGCGATGAAGCCTTTGGTTTTGGACATAGATCGAGTACCTTTCATGTGCTTTAAGATTACGCCGTCACCCGCAGCTCCGGGGAGAGGAGCCGGGCCAGGATCACGGCAAACTGGGCCCGGGTCAGGGGCGCTTTGCCGTCAAAATTGCCCGCTTCGTCCACACCGGTGAAAATACCGGCCTGGTAGAGCCGCTTGACGTCCGTTCGGTCCGTATCCGCCGGAACGGCGTCACTGAGGGCGGGGAGCAGCTCGTCCTCCGCGATCAGCGACATGGCGGCGGCTGCGTCAAACCGGGTGGCCTCTTCCGCCAGCGTTTCGGGAAGGGCGGCGTCCATGGCGCCGGGGAGTCCCCGGAGGTAACGGTCCGCGCCCCAGTACCAGGCATCGGCACTGGCGCCGTCGCTGTCGGAATAGGTGTTGATCCGCACCATGGGATCGTGGGCGGCGTAGTCCGCCTCATCGATGTGGTAGCGGTACATATAAAAGAGGGGATCAAAGCTGTTGGACCGGTCCAGGTTGGCCTGGACAGAAAATGTTCCGTCCACGGTCAGCGTCAGTGTGGTGGGGATCTTCTCCGGAAGAGCTTCTCCCACCAATGTGACGATATAGTCGCCCCGGGGCAGTTCCGAGCCTCCCAGGCCGGTGGGGGCCACCTGGACGAAGGAGGCCGCGTCATAGGTGCTGCCGTCCGACAGCGTGATGGACACCGCACCGCTTCCGGCGGGGGCGGCGGGAAGATCTCCTGTATTTCCCTCCAGGCGCCACTTTACCCGGGCCATCAGAACTTCCAGCTGGGCAGCGGTCAGCGTCTCCTGGGGGGAGAAGGTGGTCTCCGACGTGCCGTTGAGCACGCCGGCCTCGTAGCACAGCTTCACCGCGTCAGCATACCACGCGCCTGCCGGAATATCGGCAAAGGCGGTATAGCTCCGCTCAGCAGGCAAAAGGGGAGTGGCTGAATCCGTTGCGGCGCAAGGGATTGCGGAAACAGACAGGAATAGAGCCGATAAAACGGCGCAAAGGGTACGCTTCATAGGGTCCGCTCCTTTCTATTGGCTGGAAATGGGTTTAACGAATTGTTATATCTGTAAAATAAAATACAAAACGTATAAAACAAAAAACAGCCGAAAGAATGATGCGTCCGCAGCAGGGGAGGGGAACGGCGTTCCACAATTCCTGTTGAAAATGCTGCAGGGCAGGGAACAGCGAAGCGGGAACAATGAGACGGAACGAAAAGAGGGTTTCTTCCGGATTCCGAACGGGTCCGGTCAGGAGCCGGAAGAAGCCTTCCGCCCGGCACCGCGGTCGGGACGGAGCCGCGGTGCCGGGAGACGGATGGAACAGAATTTACTTCTTGTTGGGGACCAGCTTCTCCGTGCCGCCCATGTAGGGACGCAGCACCTCGGGGATCACCACGGTGCCGTCGGCCTGGAGGTTGTTCTCCAGGAAGGCGATCAGCATCCGGGGAGGCGCCACGCAGGTGTTGTTGAGGGTGTGGCACAGCTGCATCCTGCCGTTTTCGTCCTTGTAGCGGATGCGCAGACGGCGGGCCTGGGCGTCGCCCAGGTTGGAGCAGGAGCAGACCTCGAAGAACTTCTGCTGACGGGGGGACCAGGCCTCGATGTCGCAGGACTTCACCTTCAGGTCGGCCAGGTCGCCGGAGCAGCACTCCAGCTGGCGCACGGGGATGTCCAGGGAGCGGAACAGCTCCACGGAGTACTTCCACATCTGCTCATACCACTTCATGGAGTCCTCGGGCTTGCAGACCACGATCATCTCCTGCTTCTCAAACTGGTGGATGCGGTAGACGCCCCGCTCCTCGATGCCGTGGGCGCCCTTCTCCTTGCGGAAGCAGGGGGAGTAGGAGGTGAGAGTCTGGGGCAGGCTCTCGGCGGGGAGGATCTGGTCGATGAAGCGGCCGATCATGGAGTGCTCGCTGGTGCCAATGAGGTACAGGTCCTCACCCTCGATCTTGTACATCATGCCGTCCATATCGGTCTGGGACATGACGCCCTCCACCACGTTGCCGTGGATCATGAAGGGGGGGATGCAGTAGGTGAAGCCCTTGCCGATCATAAAGTCACGGCCGTAAGCCAGCACCGCCTCGTGGAGACGGGCAATGTCGCCCAGCAGATAGTAGAAGCCGGAGCCGGACACGCGGCCGGCGGCGTCCAGATCGATGCCGTTGAAGGACTCCATGATGTCCACGTGGTAGGGGATCTCAAAATCGGGGACCTTGCACTCACCAAAGCGCTGGACTTCCACGTTGCAGGAGTCGTCGGGGCCCAGAGGCACAGAGTCGTCGATCATCTGGGGGATCACCAGCATCCGCTTGTGGAGCTCGGCGTCCAGCTCGGCCTCCAGCTTTTCCAGAGCAGCCAGGCGCTCCGCCTCATCGGTGACCTGCTTTTTCACGGCCTCGGCCTCCGCCAGCTTGGAGGGATCCTTCTTGGCCTGGCCCATCAGCATGCCCACCTGCTTGGACAGGCGGTTGCGGTCGGAGCGGAGCTGGTCCGCCTCGGCGATGGTAGCCCGGCGCTTGCTGTCCAGCTCGATGACCTCGTCCACCAGGGGGAGCTTTTCATCCTGGAACTTCTTCTTGATATTTTCCTTTACTGCTTCGGGGTTTTCCCGGATAAACTTTATATCCAGCATTTTGTTCACCTCATAAAGTATTTTGAATGGCATGTTTCACGTGAAACATGGGATCAATGATTTAAAACCGCTTCGTTCAGCTGCTCGAAGCGTTGGGCCGGAGATGTGACGTCGTTGCCGCTGTCGGTAGGGAGGTGGTCCTGCAATCCCTGCTCCGTCATATTCTGCAGCGTCCTGCGGCAGGCATCATAGTCACCGGCGGAGTACTGCTGCTGCAGGGTGTAGAGCGCCAGAAGGGCGTCTGCCTTCAGCTGGGCGTCCTCAGCGGACTTCTGAGCCTCCTCCAGCTGGGATTCCAGCTCGGCCTGGTCCTCCTCGGCGTCGCTGAGCTGCTTTTGCAGGTCCAGGATCTGGTCCTGCGTGTCCTGAATCTCCTGCATGGCGGAGACGGAGTCCTGCAGCTCTCCCAAAACCTCGCTGTTGCTGCGCTGGTGCATCATAAAGGAGAGCGCCATCAGCAAAAACGCCACGATAAAGAGGATCATGATATAGACCACCACGGGCTTTTTTCCCTTGGGGGTGGTTTCCTGGGAGTCCGCAGCGGGAGCTTGTTCCGCACCGCTGCTGCGCTTTTCCAATTTCATAGTTGCGTTCAGGTCCTTTCGGAAGTTGCTTCCTTGGATTTGTGTACCCGGAGAAGGGCCAGAGCCTCCAGCAGGTCGTTGAGGTCGTCCATCCCGTAGTATTCCAGTTCAATGCGGCCTTTTTTCCGGCCGCTCACAATTCGTACGCCCCGGCCAAGCCGGGAGGTCAGATCCCTCTGGGCTGCGGCGGTGTAGTCCACACGCTGGGGGTCCGGTTCTTTTTCCGGCTTTTTTTCTGCCGAAAGCTTTTTTACCAGCGCCTCCGTCTGCCGGACGGACAGCCCGCCGGCCACCACGGCATTGGCGGCGTTTTCCTGCATGGCAGGGGAGAGGGGCAGCAGCGCCCGGGCATGGCCGGCGGAGAGTTTGCCCTCTTCCACCAACTGCCGCACGGCGGGGGTCAGGCTCAGCAGGCGCAGGGAATTGGTGACGGCGCTGCGGGATTTGCCCACCTGTTTGGCGGCTTCCTCCTGGGTCATGTGATAGGTCTCGATCAGGGACTGGAAACCGGCGGCTTCCTCCATGGGATTCAGGTCCTCCCGCTGGAGGTTTTCGATCATGGCCAGCTCGGCGGCCTTCCGGTCGTCTGCTTCAATGACGATCACCGGCACCTCCTGGAGTCCTGCGATCCGGGCGGCCCGCCAGCGGCGCTCACCGGCGATGATCTGGTAATAGCCGGAGGCAAGCTTGCGCACCGTCAGAGGCTGAATGATGCCGTGTTCACGGATGGAGTCCGCCAGTTCCGCCAGAGAGACCTCGTCAAAGGACTTCCGGGGCTGGGAGGAACAGCTCTCCACCTGTGAGATGGGCAGGGACAAACTGCCCGTTGATTCTGTCTGCAACACATCGTCGCCCAGCAGGGCGCCGAGTCCCCGGCCCAAGCCGGAGGGCTTTTTGGATGCCATGGAGATTCTCCTTTCCGGGAAATTCAAGCGGACTGCTTGTCCAGAAATTCCGCCGCAAACGCGGTGTAGGCCTCGGCGCCCCGGGAGGTCCGGTCATAGGACGTGATGGGCTTGCCGTGGCTGGGAGCCTCGCTGAGGCGGACGTTCCGGGGAATGACGGTGGCGTAGACCTTGCCGGGGAAGTAGTGCTTCACTTCCTCCGCCACCTGCAGTGCCAGATTGGTGCGGCCGTCGAACATGGTCAGCAGCACGCCCTCCAATTCCAGATGGGGATTCAGGGAGCGGCGGACAATACGCACCGTGTTCATCAGGTCGCTGAGGCCCTCCAGGGCAAAATACTCTCCCTGCACCGGCACCAGAATGGCGTCGGCGGCACACAGGGCGTTCAAAGTCAGCAGCTCCAGAGAGGGGGGACAGTCGATAAAGATGAAGTCGTAATCCGGCTTCACCTGTTCCAGCGCGTCCTTCAGCAAAAATTCCCGGCGCTCCATGCCGATCAGCTCAATGCCGGCACCGGCCAGCGCCTTGTTGGAGGGAAGCACATCGCCGTACTTGGTGTGCACCAAGGCGTCCCGGGTGGGGACGTCCGCGATCAGCACCTCATAAATGCCCTTGGATACGGTCTTGTCCACGCCCATGCCGGAGGTGGAATTGGCCTGGGGGTCGAAGTCGCACAGCAGCACCCGTTTGCCCCGTTCCGTCAGGGCGGCGGCCAGATTCACGCAGGTGGTAGTTTTCCCAACACCGCCCTTTTGGTTCACGATTGCAATGGTTTTTGCCACAAAGGCACCTACTTTCCAAATTCAAGATGTCCCAATGGGATGGGTTCCACAGAACGAATCCATTATAACAAGGTGCATAGGCAGTTGCAAGGTGCTTTCCGCAAGAATGCAAAAAAAAGTGGCATGTTTCACGTGAAACATGCCGAAAAAAAGGAACACCGCCGGGGATGTTTCACGTGAAACATCCCCGGCGGGAATCAGATCAGCAGCAATCCGCCGTAAGGGGGAAGGGTCAAAAACAGCGTGCCGTCCCGGGGGCGGAGCTTCCGGCCGGTCAGCAGATCCCGTACCACCGGCGCGGTCCAGGGCAGCATCAGGGGTACCGATTTGCCGGAGGCATTGACCACCGTCACGATCCGCTCCTCCGGCAGCCGGCGGGCAAAGGCCAGAATGGGACCGGAGGTATAGAGGTAGTCGATCTCGCCCCGCTGAAGGGCCGCCCGCTCCCGGCGGAGACGGCCCAGCATCTGGAACCAGGACAGCAGGGGATAGCGGCCCAGACCCCAGGGGTAAGTGCCCCGGTTCAGAGGATCCTCAAAGCCCTCCAGCCCCAGTTCATCGCCGTAGTAGACGGTGGGGGAACCGGGGAAGGAGAAGAGGATCAGCGCCGCCAGCTTCACCAGTGCCGTTCCCCGGGTCCGCTCCGCCGGGGAAAGCCGATAGGCGGCCCGGGCGTCTTTGCTTTCGGGAACACGGCTGGCACCCAGCACCGTCATGATGCGGGGCGTATCGTGGGTGCCCAGGAAGTTCATGGAGTTGTAAAAGGCGGCAGGGGGGTAGTTCTCCCGGACGGATTCCATGGACTCCCGGAAGTCGTCGGCGTCGCCGCCCTGCAGATAGGCCAGCAGTGCCGTGCGGAAGGGGTAATTCATCACGCCGTGAAGCTCGCTGCCCAAGAGATAGCGCCGCCGCAGGGAGTAGGCGATCTTGTTGCTGGCATCCTCCCACACCTCGCCGATCAGCAGCGCTTCCGGCTTGGTCTCCTCCACGGCGGTCCGCAGCTTTTCGATGAACCAGTCCGGCAGCTCATCCGCCACATCCAGCCGCCAGCCGTCAGCGCCGCAGCGGAGCCAGCGGCGGATGATGGCGTCCTCGTCGTCAATGATATAGCGCTGATAGCTGGGACTGTCCTCCCGGACTGCCGGCAGGGTGCGGATGCCCCACCAGGAATCGTAATCCGAGGGCCAGGGATGAAAGCTGTACCAGTCAAAATAGGGGGAATCCTGGCTCTGGGAGGCACCCACCGTAGGATAGAAGCCGTCGTCATTGAAGTAAATGCTCTGGGAGCCGGTGTGGTTGAATACGCCGTCCAGAATGACGTGCATCCCCAACTCATGGGCGGTGCGGCACAGGGTGCGGAAATCCTCCTCCGTGCCCAGCAGGGGGTCGATCTTCCCGTAGTTGGCGGTATTATAGCGATGGTTGGAGGCAGATTCAAAAATGGGATTCAGATACAGCGTGGTAACACCCATGGACGCAAGCCGTGCCAGCTTGGAGGTGATGCCCCGGAGGGTGCCGCCGAAAAAGTCCCGGTTGCGGATCTCACCGTCCGCATCCGGCCGCCACTCCGGCATCTCGTCCCAGCGGCGGTGGACCCAACGGTTTCCCACCATTCCGTCCGTGTTTGTGGAATCGCTGGGAAGACGGCAGAAACGATCTGGAAAAATTTGGTATGTCACGCCGGGGCCGAACCAGTCGGGGAAGTGGCTCTCCCGGTAGACGGTCATCTGCCAGCAAAAGGGGTCTCCATCGCTGCGGTAGCCGGTCCGGTCCAGGAAGCAGGCGGAGCCGTCAGGCCGCCGGAAGCGGAAATAGTACCACACCAGCTCCGGCTCCGCCGGAACGGAAACGGTCAGTCCGTAGCGGACCCGTTCGGCCTGGGGGCCTTCCAGGACCATCTCCCATTCCTCTTCCCGCTGGGCGAATTCATGGCGCAGCACCAGCGTGCAGGAGGTAAACTGCTCGGATGCCAGGGGACGGCAGTGGAAGGTGACGGTCTGGCCGCAGAGAATGGCCCCGAAGGGGTCCTTGCAGACGGTACAGCGGGAATCAAAGACAAACGGTTCGCTCATGAAGAACGCAAACTCCTTACTGCAGCAGCTGATTTTCGCCGATCACGGCGGTGCCGATGTCATCGGCGGAGAAATAGGCGTTGAGAATGTTGACGGCGGTGGAGGCCAGGGCGGCACCGGCGTTGCCGTGCTCAATGACCATGGCCAGGGCGATCTCCGGATCGTCGTAGGGGGCGAAGCAGACAAAAACGCCGTTGTTGGTCTGGCCGCCGCCCAGCTGGGCGGTACCGGTCTTGGCGCCGGCCTTCACCACACAGTTGCGGAAGTAGCTGTACAGCTGGCCGCCGGGCTGGGTGTAGCCCAGCATGCCTTCCTTGACGGCCTCCAGGGTGGAATCCTTGATGGAGACCGTGTTTTTGGCGGAGCTGTCGCCCACCTTCAGAACTTCGGAATTGTCATAGGACTTGACGGCCTTGAGCAGATGGGCGTCGCAGTGCTCACCGCCGGAGACCAGCGTGGCGATGTAGTTGGCCAGCTGGAGCGGGGTATAGGCCTGGCTGGACTGGCCGAAGGCGGCCCAGGGAGCCTGGTCCTCGCCGGGAGGGTTCTCCGGCAGCGTGCCGGTGCTGTCGCCGATCTCGATGCCGGTATGAGACCCCAGGCCGAAGGCCTTCAGGTATTCCACCAGGGTATCCATGCCCATGCGGTAGCCCATGGTGGCGAAGAAGTAGTTGCAGGAGTTGGTAATGGCCTCCGTCACGTTCAGAAGGCCGTGGCCGCTGCGGTCCCAGCAGTAGGTGTAGCTCTGGGGGGAGCCGGGATAGGTCCACTTGCCGGTGTCGTTGATCTTCTCTGTCAGCGTCACGTTGCCGGTCTCCAGCGCCGCTACGGCGGTAAGGGGCTTGAGGGTGGAGCCGGGGGCGTAGGTGCCCTGGGTGGCCCGGTTGTATTCCGGCCGGGCCGGATTGTTGGAGATCTCCGCATAATTGGTGCTGTACGTGGAGGGATCAAACGTGGGATAGGAGGCCAGGGCCAGGATCTCACCGGTGCCTACCTTCACGATGGCGCAGCCAGCGCCCCGGGTATCGTCCCCGTCCTCGGCGTTCATCTGCGCCACGGTGGCCGCCAGATTTTCTTCCACCGCCTGCTGCAGGTCCAGGTCCAGCGTCAGCTCCACGGTGTTGCCGGGCTGGGGCTGCTTGGAATAGAACTCGCCGGTGACCTTGCCGTCGGAGTTGGTGGAGACCACGCGGGTGCCGTCGGTGCCCCGGAGGTACTCCTCAAAGGCCTTCTCCACGCCGGAGCGGCCGATCTTGTCATCCATGTCGTAGCCCTGCTCCATCAGGCTGCCGTCCTGATAGGCTTCGTCGGTGGCATAGATCTGGGTGACCCGGCCCAGGATCTGGGCGGCGTAAGTGGTGGAGTATTCCCGCACAGAGGAGGCGGTGACCTTGGCACCGCTGTACTGGCCGTCCGCCAGCAGCGAAATGAAACCGGTGGAGATGTCCTCCGCCATCACATAGGCGGTGGTGCTGACCACTTTCCGGACGGAGAGCTCATACTGGATGCCCAGCACCATGCGGGCCTCCGCCTGGGTAAAGGATTCGGGGACCTCCAGGTCTTCCCGCATCCAGTCCATCAGCGTCTCCGGGGAGATGCCGGCGTCCGTGAGCAGCTGGGCGGAGAGCTGCTCCGTGGTCAGCAGATCCAAAAGCTCCTCAGCGCGATCCTTGGCCTCTTTCCTGGCGGCCTCCACAGCCTCGGCGTCATCCTGGTCCACCTCCGAGGGAAGGGTGGGGATGGAGTCGGCGCTCTCGCCCACGATCTCCGGGTGCTCCAGCAGGTAATTGCCCAGGGCCTCGCTGGCGGGCTTGAGGGACTTGACGTACTTCAAAAAGCGGGAGTTGAGGATGTCCGTCATGGAGTCCAGGGTATAGGTGTAGGGGGCCTGCCGGGAGATGGGCAGATTGTCGTTCCAGGCGACACCGTTGGCCTGGCACAGCTGGACCAGCCGCAAAATGGCCTCGTTGGGGTCCTCGCCGTCCTTGAGGAGGCTGGAGTCAAAGGTGAGGCTGTATGTGGAGCGGCTGGAGACCATCACCTGGCCGCTGCGGTCGGTGATGACGCCCCGGGAGGCTTCCACCTTCTCCTCCCGGGCGATGGTGCGGATGGACTGGGCCACATAGTAATCGTGGTTGACGATCTGCGTGTTGTACAAAATGCCTGCGAACACCAGCAGCACCAGAGTCAGAAGACCTGCCAGCACATACAGGCGAAGGGAGCGTGTGTCTTTGGGGTTCATGGGATACTCCTTTTAGTCGTACACATGGGTCTTGCGGAATACAGCCTGAAACAGCAGCGTCACCGGGATCACCAGAACGGCGGTGACGCAGAATTCCCGGACCATCGTCCAGGCGCCTGCCTCCCAGGCGGCGGACTGATTGGCCCACAGCAGCAGGCAGTGGAAGCTGTCCGTCAGGAGAAAGGCGGCGGCGGAGGAGACGAGGGAACAGATGAAACCGGCGGAGAGAAGGCCTTTGGCGATCAGACCGCCGCACAGTCCCACCAGGGGGAAGATCAGGGTGTAAAAGCAGGGGATGATGTCCGGCAGCAGACTGTCGCACACCACGCCCAGCGCCAGGGCGTAAATGGACCCGGCCAGCGGCCCCTCCAGCGTGCCCACCACGGCGGCCAGCACGGGATAGAGGAAGGGAATGACGCCCCAGAGGGTGATGCGCTGAAAGACGGCTCCCTGGGCCAGGAAGCATAAAAACGTGGCGGCGCCATACAGGCACCACTTGAAAATGGTTTCATTGCGTGCCAGCACGCTTGGCTCCTCCTTTCCGGGGATCAGGAAACGATGTCAAAGGACTTGATGACCGCCACTTCCGTCAGGGAGTCCAGGTCCGCCTCAGGCACCAGCACCGCGTAGGAAGAGGCGCCGGAGTCATCCTTTTGGACCTCCTCCACGGAGCCGATCACAAGACCGGAGGGGTAGTAGCCGCCCAGGCCCGAGGTGACCACCAGGTCACCGCCCAGCAGCTGGCAGTCCGCCGGCAGGTAGTCCATCCGCAGCCGGCCGTCTCCCATCAGGGAGAAATCGCCCACGGCCACGCCCAGGTCCTTGGTGCGGAACACCTGGGCGCCCATGGAGGTGCTGGTGTCCACCACGGTCAAGACCGTGCACCAGTTGTAGCCCACCTCGCTGACGATGCCCACCAGATTGCCGGTGGCGTCCACCACGCAGTCATTGACCGCGATGTCGTAGTTGGTGCCCTTGTCCAGCGTCAGGGAGGAGGCCCAGTTGGAGACGCTGCGCTCCGTCACCCGGGCGTTTTCAAACACAAAGTCCCGCCGCTGGGTCTGCAGGCCCAGAAGATCCCGCAAAAAGGCGTTTTCCTCGCTGTCATCCTGGGCCTGGCGGATCTGGGCTTCCATTTTGGCGATCTGCTGGCGCAGCTCGGCGTTTTCCTCTTCCAGGGCGGTGGTGTCCTTATAATAGTTCTGCTTGTCGTTGAACCAGGTCGCTACCGCCGTGTAAGCGGAGCGGAAGGGGGAGGACAGCACGCCTGCCACATTGGCCAGCGGGGAGGAGGTGGTGCTGAGGAAGGACATGACGGCCAGCGCCACGGCGATCACCGCCGCGGCGAACAGCACCCAAAGACCATGGCCTTTCAAAAAATTCTTCACGGGTAGCCTCCTTCCGGCTCTCAGCCCAGCAGGCGGACGCCGAAGTGCAGCAGCATTTGGCTCAGCCGCAGCACCGGCAGGCCCATCACGTTGAAAAAGTCGCCGTCCAGCCGCTCCACCAGCAGCGCGCCCTTGCCCTGGACGCCGTAGGCCCCGGCCTTGTCCATGGGCTCGCCGGTGGCGATGTAGCTCAAAAGCTCCGCCTGATCGGCGGGGCGGAAGTAGACCCGGGTGGTCTCGCTCTCCGTCAGGATCTCATTGCCCCGGCGCACCGTCACGCCGGTGCACACCGTGTGGGACCGGCCCTGCAGGGCAGTGAGCATCCGCAGGGCGTCCGCCTCGTCGGCGGGCTTGCCCAGCCGGGCATCATCCAGAAACACCATGGTGTCGGCGGTGATGATGAGTTCCTCCGGCGTGCACAGCGCGGCTGCCGCATCGGATTTTTCCCGGGAAATATAGGCCACCGTCTCCTGAGGGGAGAGGCCCGCCGGATAGGTCTCCTCCGTGTCCGGCACGCGGATGTCGAACTCCGTGACGCCGATGCGC
Organism: uncultured Oscillospiraceae bacterium; assembly: GCA_944387015.1. Classification (GTDB taxonomy): domain Bacteria; phylum Bacillota; class Clostridia; order Oscillospirales; family Oscillospiraceae; genus Oscillibacter. The sequence goes on along the minus strand of CALXDH010000006.1, from coordinate 2,329 downwards.
CGCAGCAGCTCCTGCCGCCGGGGGGACCCGGAGGCCAAAACGATCTTTGCCATATTGTTCTCGTTCCTTTTGTCGTACTTATTTGCCGGTGGAGCCGAATCCGCCCCGGTCCGGTCCCTCCAGCCGCTCCACCCGGCAGAAGGTCAGGCGGGGCTGGTTCTCCAGAATGCGGAACTGGCAGATCCGGGCACCCTGGGGGATGGTCACGTCCCGGGTGGCGTAGACGGGCATGTGCCACTGGTCGCCGTCCCCGCAGTAGGACTGGTCCACCACCCCCACGCCGTTGGTCTGCAAAATGCCGTAGTTTTTAAACGTGGAGCTGCGGGGCGCAATGTGGGCCTCATAGCCCGCCGGCAGCTCCATGGCGACGCCCAGGGGGATCAGCCGGAACTCCCCGGCCCGGAGGATCACCTCCTGGGCGGCCCGCAGGTCGATCCAGTCGGACTTGCCGTCCACATACTCCAGCGGCGCCACGTCCTCCGAAAAATATTTTACCTTGATGGTCTCCATGAAATGCTCCTAAAATCAAAAACAATTCGTAATATATAAGCTATCAAATACGATCCGTATCAAAAAATGGGGGGTCATTCCACGCCGCGCTCGTACAGTCCCCGGGTAAATTCTCCCTGGGGCGCGGCCCCGGCGAGGTACGCCCGGAACACCGCGGCGCAGGTCTCGGGGGACTCGTTGGTAAAGCGCAGGCGGGCGAACGCCAGGCCCAGGCGTTTCCACTCCGGCCGGTCCGCCAGCCACAGCGGGCGGCTGTTCTGGATCTCCGTCCGGTGCCCGTAGGCGGGCAGCAGGGGGAAGGCGGCGCCGGTGCGGTCCTGCAGGACGTGGGTGCGGCGGCAGGGGCCGTCGCAGGGCACCAGGGGACCGGTGCGGTCCAGCTTGCAGCCCATCTGGTTCTGGATGAGGCAGTTCTCCGTGATCATCAGCGGCAGCCGGCCATAGACGATGGCCTCGGTGGGCAGGACCTTATGGAGGTCCCGCAGCTGGGCAAAGCGCAGCTCAAAGGAGGCGCAGGCGGAGGAGAGGCCCTTCTGGCGCAGATAGTCCAGAGAGCGGGAGTTGAACACGTTCAGGCCGTAGTCGCCGCACAGCTCCAGCCCCAGGTCCCGGGTGAGGGAGAGGTGGCCGATGTTGCCCAACAGCGCGCCCCGGACCCCTTTTTCCCGGACCTTCTCCAGCATGGAGCGCAGATCCGCCTCGTCCCGGTCCCGCCAGATGCGGGGCAGCACGGCGTACCAGACGGTGTCTCCCGCCGGCAGAGCGCCGCACGCGGAGAGCTGCTCCAGCGGGGCGTAGACCCGGGCGGGGCCGCAGGCGAGCAGCTCCGGCGTCAGCTGGGCAAGATCCGCCACGGACACGGTGAGCTGGGGCGTCTCCTGCGCGCAATCGATTTCGGGCAGGGGAGGGACCGGCAGTTCCCGACGCTCCGGCACGGCGGTCCGGGCCTCGGTCAGGGCGGCCAGGGCGTCCCGCCGCAGCGCATTGACAGCGCTGGCGGAAAGGGCCAGACCATCTTCCACCTCCGCCTCCGTCCGGCGGCAGCGGTAGGCGGTGCCGCCGGTCTTCTGCAGCCGGGCGATCAGGTCCTCCCGGGTGAGGGAGCGGCTGCGGGCGGTCTCCGGCACGGAGCCGGTGACGGTGACGGTATGGACGCCGTCGGAAGCGGTGAGGGTGCAGGGCACCCCGGCGGCCACACGGCAGGTGAGGTCCACCGGCACCGTCCGCAGACTGTCCTTTTCATAGGCCCGGCGGGCCTCGTCAAAGAGCTCTTTGGGCTCCGGCGTGCTCTCCGGCCGGGTGCCGAACATGGCCTCGCCGTGGCGGCCCCGCCAATAGGCATCGGTAAAGCCGGAGCGGGAGAAGGCCTGCTCCAGCTCCGCGGACTCGGCGGCGGTGGGCTTGCGGCCCTCCTCCAGCAGCCGGGCGTAGATCCGGGTGATAACGGCCACGTATTCCGGCCGCTTCATCCGGCCCTCCAGCTTCAGGCAGGAGACGCCCATCTCCGCCATCTCGCCCAGGTTCCCGGCCAGGCAGCTGTCCTTCAGGCTCAGGGGGTATTTGCCCCGGGCGGGGCTGTCCACGCCGTAGGGCAGGCGGCAGGGCTGGGCGCAGCGGCCCCGGTTGCCGGAGCGGCCGCCGATGAGGGCGCTCATGGCGCACTGGCCGGAATAGCACATGCAAAGCGCCCCGTGGGCAAAGGCCTCCACCTCTGCCGGGCAGTTTTCACAGATGGTCCGGGTGTCCTCGGCGGAGCACTCCCGGGCCAGTACCACCCGCTCACAGCCATCGGCGGCAGCTTCCTGAGCGCCGCCGGAGG